>CANLII010000017.1 GCA_947491315.1 Ignavibacteria bacterium | reverse complement strand
GTTGTTTGCCTCCCATGTCAATCGAATAGAGATAGACTCCGCTTTGAATGGATGTTCCATCTGAAAGTATTCCGTCCCACATGATTCCACCCGCGCCATTATTCTCTTTGAGTGTGGCGATGATTTCACCATTCACTCTTCTGATGATCAGTGTTGCATTATTGGGCACACCTGCAAATGTGAGCATCGAAGATTCTTGTGTTTTCCATGGCTGCGGATAACAGAACATATCATTCCAATATGTTGAGATAAGGAATGTGAATGATGATCCTTTGGGATGAAGACTTTCTCCCAAGCGTGATGTAATCTGCTTTGCACCGATATAATATTCCCTACCTATGGATCTCAGTGGCTTTTCGGGATTGATGATGAGATTTACCGAACGATCACTCATACTGTCAATGGAGATGATTTCACCCACCGGCTCAAGGATATAGGAATTCTTATCTGTTGCTTGCTCCATATTTACGGGTTCTGAATAGGTGAGCATCAGTGAATATGAACTGGGGAATATCTGTGACAGTACAAATGCCTTTTGAATGCGAAGCGTGCTATCGGTCATGAATGAAATGCTGTCCGCAAGTGTCGGTGAATCATAGGCATCGTTTATTTCTCCGCAATGCAATGTGTACATCGTATTGGGTTTCAAAACTTCCGAAAATGTCAATATGATGGAAGAATCTCCTGCCGGAATCGCGGTATGAATGATTGGTTCATTTCCTGAAAAATGAAATGCTTTGGGAGCAGGATAGATGCTTGATAGTGGACCTGTATAACGAATCTTCAGCGCATTTCCATCTTGCAGAATCGCGAGATCTTTTGGCATTCTTCCCGGAGCGAATCGCTCATGCGTGAAGACATAGGCGGGAATCGAAAGTTCACTAGTATTTCCATCCTTAATGCCAATCACATAGAATTCATAGAGCGTGCGATCTTTGAGTGATGTAATCTCAATATGATTGGAATCCGTGAAAGCAAGTGAGCGAATAGTATCATTCACGAATGTTGGATTCTCCACCGCCAGAATCTCATAAGAATCCGCATTGCCTGACCAAGTGAGTCTTGCCTTATTTGCGCCAAGCGAAATCGCGGTGAGTCCTCGCGGAATATCACTGCCATCATTGGACTGCATTTCAAAAAAACGAATCGCATTGCCATCGCCGAAACCGAATTCATTTCTGCCATTGCCATCAATATCACCAATCACCGCGCTATTCGAAAAACATTGCGGATAATGAAAGCGATTGATGAGTGTATTGTTTTCAAAACCAAATACATAGGCATTCGGGAATGCACATAGAATGATTTCCTCGCCGGGCTTCTCATCAAGATTGCCCATGCTGATGCCATTGCGATATTCGAGTCCAACGCGCGCGCCATAGAGCAATTCCCTGTGAATGGCTTGGAGTGTGTCTTGCACGACTTTATGCACAGTCAGCGACCACAAAGGCGCATCATATTCTCTTTGCTCATTCAATTCAGGAGTGCGATATCTTCCGACGATCACTTCGGAAATTCCATCACCGTCAAGGTCGCCCGCGCGTGTGAATTCCGTGGCACCCGCTTCATCGGATTCGATGATGTGTCTCAAAGCGAAAGTTGAATTTTCATATTCATAATAGATCACATCGCTATCGGTATCGCCAAAGATGATATCAGGATTTTGGTCGCCATCAATATTCGTGATTGAAATCGCGGGGGGTCGCATGCTATTGGCCGAACCTGTCGGACCTCGCCTTGAAGAATTCGGCATGATGCCGAGAATCTTGAATGTAGTGTCGGCATAAGTAAGTACCACACAATTTGAATCACTGAAACCGAAAATCTCCGAGATGCCATCACCCGTGATATCTGCAAGGCCCGCGCTCCAAAATTCTCTGATGCCGGGAATGAGAATTTCCTTGAGCAATACTTTGCCAAAAGCAGAAAGTGCATTATCCTTGAATGCTTTGCCAAAGAGTCGCATCTCGCCGAGAGAATGCGCGAGGACTTCGGGTTCAGCATCGCCATTCACATCTGCAACGCCTTTCACAATCCATGATTCAGCGATGGAATCCGTGATTTGAAATGTATTTCCATTGAAAGAAAAGATGCGCGTATTACCAAAAGTACCCGTGGTATAATCCGTGCCAATGATGGCTGAATTACCGAAATTATCTTTAATAGATTTTTCAAAGAGATATGTCATCGGCATGGAATACTGCTTTCTTGCCGCTGAAAAAGGATTACCAGTTCCGCTTGGCGCATTGCCTTGAAGCGTGGCAAGAAGTGTGTCGCTCGCATGTAAAAATCCCGCATGAATTTCAGCCGAGAATGCATCGCCTTTCAAATAGGGAAGAAGATAATGATGCTTGAAACTCACTTTGTCATCATCACTAAGAAACAGTGTGTCACCCTCATGCAGTATGCGAGCCGAAGCTCTGCATGGATGTGAAAATTCAGTGCTGATCATCGAAACCATGCGATCATTACGCCACACGGAATCAATGCGAGAGGAAATCAATCGAAGAGAAGAATCCGGAGAAATGAGCATGATTTCATTGCGATATTCAATTTTTTTCTGACCATCATGTGAAAATATCAATCGTAATACAAGATTCTTGTGTAAGAGAGAATCACTGATCCGCAAAACTCCAAGTGTATCTCGTAATATGCGGTCTTGCATATAGCTTTGAATCGGAAACCATTCATTGGGTACATCGCCAATACCAAATTCCAAAGACCAAGAAGTGAATAATGGAATCATCGTCGATCCAATAATCGCGAGTTCTTTCTGATTCTTGACATTGATGATTGCATCGCGTTTTGGAGAAGAAATACCCGCCTCATAGCGACCCTTTTTGTCAAGCGCATTCAGTGGATTGACAAGTCCTGCGCCATATTCAATATCCCAACCAATTTCACCTAAATCTTTTGCTGATGAAAGCAGCATGCCGGTGATATCATCATTGTTTAAAGCAGGATTCACGCTGAGTAGCAGAGCCGCAGTTCCCGCGACAATCGGAGCTGAAGCGGATGTACCCTGAAATGAGCGATAGCCACCGCGTCTTGCCGTTGTCATGATCCCTGTTCCCGGAGCAACCATGCCGATTCTTGAGCCAAAGGAGGAAAATGGCGCGCGATTATTGAAGGTATTCGTTGCACCAACCGAGATCACATGTTCATAGCCCGCAGGATAGCGTTTTCCAGTTTTTCCATCATTTCCTGCAGAAGCAATCAATACACAATTCAGCGAATGTGCCACATCAATCGCCGCTTTTGTCATGGGTGAGTATACCGCATCACCAAAGCTCATGCAAATCACGCGCGCGCCTGCCAGAGCCGAATATACAATTGCGAGAGCGACATCATCTTCCTCTGCATTGCCCGTTGCATCAAATGCTCGGACAGTCATGAGTTTGCAATTCGGCGCGATTCCCGCGATACCTATTGCATTATTCATTTGTGCGCCGATGATGCCAGCGACACTTGTGCCATGTCCTTGTTCATCAGTGACAATCGGGTCCGTAATTCTATCATCACCGATATTGGTGAATGATTGATCGACAAAATCAAAGCCCGTCACATCATCTGTCCACCCATTGCCATCTTCATCGATGCCATTGATATCACCCGCAATACCATCACGAATTTCGGTGGAGGGCCAAGCATCGAAGCGACCATTTTGATTGATATCTTCTTTGGGATTGATATAGATATTTTGCTTGAGATCCGGATGTTCGATTTCACAACCCGTATCAATCACGGATACAAGCACATTATCCCCGCGAGCAATATCCCATGCTTTGGTGATATTGAGTTCTTGCAAAGCCCATTGTCTGGGCCACAAAGAATCATTCGGAGCTTGCTCATCGAGTGCATAGGAGATCATCGGACCATGCAGGATGAGACCAGGAATATTCAATTTCAGGATATCTATTTCACTTTCAGAATCTATGATAAGGAAATTCTTGAGCGACTCAAGAGCGCTTTTGCTCTTGGCTGACAAGACGCTTTCGCCTTTATCATTTGATGATATGGAAATGGTTTCGAATGGGAAGCGGATAGAAATCTTCTTTTCCTGAAGCAATGAAATGACTCTATTCTTGACAGTTTGGTCAATTTTAGCCACATATTCTCTGCCATTCAGTGTTTGGATGGAATTGCACAAAAACATGCTCAATAAGAGCACGATGTGGATTACTTTTCTTCTATTTTCGCTTAGAGGTGTACTATTCATTGTTTAGGATGAAGATTGCAAAAAAATTCTTTGTCTATCGCCTTTACAAGCCGTAAGTTAGTGATTATAGAAATATACCATTTTGTTTTCCACTTCTTTGTAAGGAGCAATATGCGCACATCGTGGAATATGACCTCGTTGATTCTTGGCATATTTGTCATTGCATTCGCATTGACCAATACTGGTTGTACACCAAAAATCAGCGATGAACAATTACTGAAACTCCGTGAACTCAAGGAGCAAGCAGCCCGTTTGGAATCTGATATCAAAAAGAAAGAAACTGAAAAATCAGCACTTGAAAAAGAGGTATCCGCTCGTCAAGCTGAAGCAAAGCAGTCTCAGCAGAATAAAGAGTTCATTCAACAAAAACTTCAAACATGGCCGAATTCATGGCCTGACTTTGTTCCTCCTTCAACCGAGGGTGTCATAGAAATGACTCCTGCACCTCCGGTAAAAAAGAAGAAAGGCAAAAAATAATCCATCCATGAATTTTGAATTTGGAGACTGAAATGAAATATATCTATTCAATACTTGTGCTTGTCGTCTTAACAGTGGCAACACCAATATTTGCTCAAGACCCACCGCCTGATTGCAATGCAACAGAAGCGCAAATGAAAGCCAAGCCTTATACAAAAGAGCAAGGCGATAATTGCATCAAAGAATGGGAACAAAAAGTAAAAGAGTTGCAAGATCGCTTGAATGCGCTCAATACTTCCATTGGTTCATTGAATAAAAATCTCAGTGATGCTAATACATCATTGCAGACAAGCAATGATGAGATTGCTCAATTGCTCAATGCAACACAAAGACAAATCGAAGAATTTGGTCAAAGACTCGGCGTTCTGGATGGCAAAACTCGTTCCATGAAAGGCATGAATGATGCACAATTAGCCGAGAAATATGAGGATGTGAGCTTACTTGAAAGTGAGTTGAACAAAATGCGTGGTGAAAAAATCGCATTATATCCTTCTTATTTCAATCGCATCATTGATCTTGCTCGTGATATCCGTTCATTGTACAGAACCAAGCCTACAAAAGATTATGTCGTAGGAACATGGTCTGATGATCGTGATTGTTTGTGGAATATCGCAGGAAAGGCAGAGATTTACAATGATGCTCTCATGTGGCCAAAAGTGTGGCAAGCAAATACTGAAATCATTCGTAATCCTGATGTTATTTTCCCTGGCCAGCGTTTGAATCTTCCTGTAGCGGCTGCTAAAACATCTGATGAGATGAAAGCTGAGCGTGCATATTGGAAGAAAAAGCGTGCTCAAAGAGCTGTTGTGCAAACAACTGTGCAAAATCCCGGAACAGTCAAGTAATGTCTACTTGCAGTAATGCAATTCACCTGCTTGAACATTGAATACTTGTGCCCCTCGCGAATGACTCGCGAGGGGTTTTTTATTTCCACTTACTCACCAATACATGGATAGCATCGAAAAGAAAGTCAAGATTGGAGAAACCGATCTTTCCGCACTTTTGGGGTATAATGATCTCTATCTCACCATGCTTGAATCACGATTTCAATCCAGCATCACAGTTCGAGGTGATACTGTCATCATTCGTGGTGAACCGGCTGAAGTGAAGATGATTGAAAAAACATTGAGTGAATTGCAGTATATACTTGGTAGAAAAGGCATGTTGACGCAAGATGATGTCAGCTCAGTCTTGCAATTTGCAGATTCAACGATGCCGCAAGAAGGTAAAACAAAATCCAATGAAATTTCACTCAATACCATTGTCTTGTCCGGTAAAAGAGAGACCATAAAGCCGAGAAATAAGCATCAAGCGGAAATGGTTTCCAAAGTGATGAATAATGATCTCTGTTTTGCAGTCGGTCCTGCGGGAACCGGCAAAACATATCTTGCCGTCGCGCTTGCACTTGCCGCATTGAAGAATAATGAAGTCAATCGCATCGTCCTCTCTCGACCTGCCGTTGAAGCCGGTGAATCATTGGGTTTTTTGCCTGGTGATATATCGGAAAAAGTGGACCCGTATTTGAGACCACTTCTTGACGCAATAACAGATATGGTTTCTGCAGAGAAATTTCGAAGCATGAGCGAAAAACGCATCATTGAAATCGTGCCTCTTGCCTATATGCGAGGAAGAACATTGAATAATTCATTCATCATTTTGGATGAAGCGCAGAATGCCACCCGTACGCAGATGAAAATGTTTTTGACTCGACTCGGTAAAGATTCAAAATGCATCGTAACAGGTGATGTCACTCAAATTGATTTACCATATAAGAAAGATTCAGGTTTGGTGGATGTTGAGAGAATTCTACAATCAATACCAGGCATTGAATTCGTGTATTTTGATAAAGCAGATGTTGTACGACATCGCCTTGTTGCCGACATTATCCATGCTTATGAGTTGAGTGATCAGGCAATGCAGAAACACTCTGATAAGTCACAGGAATAATAATGAATTGTAGAGATCATGCTTCGGATATTGCAGAACACTATGATGCAATAGCTGCAGTATGGAATGCCGAACAAAAGGATTCCACCTATGGTACAGAAGCGCTGATGAGAGCAATCACTATGTGTGGCTCGGAACATATACGCAGAAATGCATTGGACATCGGTTGCGGTTCCGGTGGCAGAATGGTTCGATTGCTGGAGGGACATGCATTTCAAGTGACAGGACTCGATTGCTCAGAAAGAATGCTCGCTATTGCGCATGATCAACATCCTGCCGGAACATGGCTTCATGGCGATATCATGCATTGGAAAACAAGTGAACGATTTGATTTGATACTTGCTTGGGACAGTATCTTTCATGTACCCTTCGATAAGCAGGAAGATATATTGAATTCTATGTGCGGAATGCTGAAGCAGGATGGAATACTCATCTATACGATCGGTGATGAAATCGGTGAACATATCTCTGATTGGCATGATCGATCATTCTATTATAGCTCAATCGGTATTGAAGAGAATCTTGAAATTCTCTCAAAAAATGAATGTCACTTGAGACATCTCGAACTCGATCAATTTCCCCTGAAACATTGCATCGTCATTGCAAAGAAAATGTAAAATCAATACACGATTTCTTTTGCTATATGTCTTGACATATCCTCACCCGCGAGCATTGAAAGAAGATTCAATGCAAAGTCGATACTGCAACCCGCTCCCTGACATGTGATTACATTCTCATTGATCACAATCTTCTCATCAACAAATTCATATCGTGGTTCGATGAGATGTTTGACGCCTTTATGCGATGTCATCGGCGTACCTTGCGGTAATAAATCATAGGCTGCTAATACGCTTGGGCTGGCACACATGGCTCCAATGATGGAATTGCGTTTCACATGAGCGCGAAGAATGCGCTCAATATGTGGATGATTTGAGAATGTATCCGCGGCTCTGGAACCACCCGGCAAAATGATGGCAAGATATTCTTCATCTTCGGCGATATGTTCAAATGTAACATCAGGCAAGAATTTCATGCCTCTCGATGCAGTGATGATTTCACTCTCACCGGCCACAATCACATTGAGTCCGCCCCTGCGAAGTATATCACAAACTGTCACGGCTTCCATTTCTTCGACGCCGGATGCTATGAATACCAATACCGTTGAATGATGTTCTACCATTGTTTCCTCTGCTGCTTTGGAAGATATGGAAAAAGGATGCCTCGCAATCGAAACATCCTTTATATTCATGTAGAAGTAGATCTATTGCGTCAAGATCAATTGATTGCGTGTTGACTCTTTGCCGTGAACGACATTGAGTGAAAAGAATTCACGACTTGGCTTGACTCTGCTTTCGAATTCACTTCTGAATTTTTTTAAGAAACCTTTTACTGGCCATGCGGCGCCTTCGCCCAATGCGCAAATGGTATTGCCTTCGATATTGGATGCGACACTGAAAAGCAAGTCCACATCATGTGTAGTTGCATCACCTTTTACCATGCGCTTCAAAATCTTTTCCATCCAACCACATCCTTCGCGGCATGGAGTGCATTGTCCGCACGATTCATGATGATAAAAATGTGCGAGTCTGAGAAGTACTTTCACAAGATCTGTGTCCTCATCCATCACCATCACGCCTGCAGTACCGATATAAGAACCAAATTCTTTGAGTGATTCATTGTCCATCAATACTCTGTCAACTTCATCCGGATGAATCGGAGGCATGGAGCTTCCGCCGGGAATAATTGCTTTGATTTTCTTACCACCGGGAATTCCACCACCGATATCATAAATCACATCTCTGAGTGGAATACCTGTCGGTAATTCATAAACACCCGGTTTGTTAATATGACCTGACAAACCAAAGAGCAATGTTCCGGGGTGCTTCGCTGCACCGATTTTGCTATAAGCATCAGAACCGATTGCCAAAATTGGGGGTACGGCCGCGAGTGTTTCAACATTGTTGATTGTTGTCGGGCAACCCCAAAGACCTTTATTCGCCGGAAATGGGGGTTTAAAGCGT
Organism: Ignavibacteria bacterium; assembly: GCA_947491315.1. Classification (GTDB taxonomy): domain Bacteria; phylum Bacteroidota; class Ignavibacteria; order Kapaibacteriales; family UBA961; genus UBA961. The sequence goes on along the minus strand of CANLII010000017.1, from coordinate 41,902 downwards.
GGATATGCTCTTTCGCCTTCAATCGAATTCATCAGAGAGGTTTCTTCACCGCATACATATGCGCCTGCACCTTTATGAACAATGATGTCCATGCTGAATGAAGTACCAAAAGCTGATTTCATTCCTTCGCCGATAAAACCTTTCGCATATGCTTCTTTTACCGCATCTTCAGCGCATCGAACCCACTTGTGATATTCACCACGAATATAGATGAATGCTTTTGTTATGCCCATTGCATAGCCTGCAATGAGAATCCCTTCAATCAATTGATGCGGATTATATTCTAGAATTTGTCTGTCTTTGAATGATCCTGGTTCGGATTCATCGCCATTGATCGCAAGATATTTTACTTTATCATTGGATTTGGGCATGAAACTCCATTTCAAGCCTGTGGAAAAACATGCTCCACCACGACCGCGCAAACCGGAGGCCTTCACTTCATTGATGACATCATCGGGTGACATTCCGGAGAGTACTTTGCGGATTTGATCATATCCGCCATTGGATGTGTACACATCGATCCTGTGCAGATCTTTGACCTGAGGAAGAACAAGATGAGGAATAGTATACATGAATTATCGGCCTTCAAACTTCATTGAAAAAACATGGACAAATATAGTGTTTTTTGCGGAGCAAATGCCCATGAGGATAAGTCTTAATCAAGGGAAAAAGTTTCATTAAAATTCATAGTGAATCTTCGTGATATTGTATTTCCCATAGGAGAAATCACCGGATGAGAGATTCCATACAAATTCAACCGACATTGGAATGCGCATTCCTTCAACGAGGGTGTGGGAAGAGCATTTCAGCGTGAATTTTGATTTTTCGAAAGAGCTTCGGAAATCGCGGTATTTATCTTCGGTGATGATTTCAACGATATCATAATCATCGTTGAACACAAATATTGCGGAAACATGAATCGAACCATTATGCAAAACGGCTTCTGCTCTATGGGAATCAATTTCTCGCCAAGTGAGAAGATTTGTTGGTATGAGAGCCGTTGGAAACCAGATAGCTTCCATGAGATATCGCGTAAGCAATGAGGTATCTGCTTCATGTCCTGATGGATTCAGCAGCGTAAATAATCCAAAAAATTTCACAGATCCAGATCCTTTTCCATCAAGGAGTTCGAGCCATGCAATTTTGGAGGGGATGATATTTCCGCCAAAACGAGCTTTCCAAATGAATCCGGGTTTTGTTGCAAGATAATGCCCATCTGCTCTGGAAGGTGACCAATCGGCATCTGGCGAAGTGCGGAATTCCCCATGTTGTTTGATACTTGCAAAATGAATCATGCGTGTATTTTCCCCGATTGCTTTTCGGAGATAATACTTTACCGGCTCAGGACATGATTGAATCGCCCCTTCGATCGATACATGAGAGGTACTGCCAATCGACATTTCGCGTAGAGTGCGAATGCCCTTCTTCACGCTTCTTCGAACTTGCAATGTTACGATCAAAGCGAGAGTGAGAAAACTGACAAAAATCCCTATCAGGATCAAAATGAGCCGTAAGTCCATGTTCATTAATCTTCAATTCACGATGATTCATTGCTTTCTGCAAAGCAAATGAAAGAAATCATTCCTGTTCTTGATCAGGATTTTTTGAAGCAGGATTGCGTTGTGCATTTCGAAGCGAAAGATCCTCTCTTTTGATAGGGAAGGATGTTTTCGCATTCTGCACATCATCACGAATATTTCGAGCAGCCTCGCGCAAAGTTTGCATATGCTTGCGGAGTCGAACGCCTGCCTCTTTATTACGTGCATTATAGAACTTGTCAAAGTCCTTTTCAAAGCTCTGCACGAGCTTTAGCAATTCCTGATAATGTTCTGTTGCCATGCTATACCTCTTACAACAAATAGTCAGCGGTAATATCGGTAAAAGTTTTCATCGAATAAAAACGGAAATCATCCGGAGTTAATCGTTCATCTATATGTATGCGTAAGCGAATGAGATATTTGATCATGAGTTTGGATACTCTTGAAATAGGGTCCTTTGTGAGATAGGCCGCCATATCAGGATGCACATGCAATTCTATGCCAAAATCCAATTGCTGAGCACGGAATAATCGTATCCAATGCTCTATTTCTTGAAAAATGAGTGATCGAGAATGAATCCGTCCTGCACCATCGCATGTAGGACATGTATCTGAGAGTCTTTCTGAAATCGCCTGACGAATCCTTTGTCGCGTGATCTGCAAGAGTCCGAGTTGTGAAATGGGATATACCACAGTCTTGGCTCTGTCTCTTGATAATTCGCGCTTCATTTCATTGTAAATCTTTTTGCGATTTTCTTCCATCTGCATGTCAATGAAATCGATGATGATCATTCCACCAATATCACGCAATCGCAATTGTGTGGCCGCCGCTTTGAGTGCTTCCATATTGGTTTTGAATGCAATCTTTTCTTGTTCTGCCTCGCCGGCTGATGATCGACCGCTATTGACATCAATCACATGCAATGCTTCTGTCTGATCAATGACGATAGAGCCACCATTCGGTAATTTAACTGTGCGCTCATAGGTCTCGCGAATGGTTTTTTCAATCCCGAAATAGTCAAATAATGGCTTCTTACCTTGATACAAAGCGATCTTTGCTTGTAAATCTGGATCTGCAATGCCGAGATAATTCATTGTTTCTTTATGCTGATGCATGGAATCGAATACGACTCTTTGCACATCTTCAGAGAATAAATCTCTGATCACGCTGCCCGCTAAACTTTTGTCACGATAGAGTAGGGAAGGAGCTTTTGCCTTCATGACATTTGCTTCCATCTCACGCCATTGCTCCATGAGCAATGCCCAGTCTCTTTGTAGTTCAATCTCGGATCTGTCCTCCGCGGCAGTACGAATGATGCAACCGATACCTTGAGGAACGAATGCTTTTGCGATAGAACGAAGTCTTTTGCGTTCTTTCAGTGAAGGAATCTTTTTGGAAACACCCACTAATTGTTCAAATGGAAGAAGCACCATATACCTGCCGGGAAGTCCGATTTTTGTGGTGACCCGTACGCCTTTGGAAGAATAACCTTCGCGTACGACTTGCACGATGATGGTTTGCTTCGGCTGCAAATTGATACTAATCGTTCCACTTCTTTTGGTGCTGAATGTTGGAAGTGGCTTGACATTTCCTTGCTTCTCAGGCATTTTTTTGATGCGCAAAGCAATTGCCGCAGCATCGGAAATCACAGGTTTTTCTTCTATCACGGGGACTATTTGCGACACTTTCATGGATTCAATGAATGCCTTAAAGCCCAATGGTTTGCCCACCGTTGGTTTATCCAGCATTTCGGCAATCATTTCTTGAATGTCGGCTTCGACGATGTCCGAAGGAGGAATATGCACTCCATGAGGAGGTGCAAAGTCCATACGAATAAAACCCTTATCATGTTTTTCAATATGCTTTGCATGATGCTTTGGAGTTTCATCTTCATCTTCGTCATCGGTACTGAATGATTCTTCAAGCGAGGAATCAACATCCGAGAAATGAAGAAATGCGCCTTGATTCAAACCGATATCTATAAATGCTGCATTCATCCCTTGAATGATCTTCTCAACACGACCCATATAAACATTCCCTACATAGCGCTCTTTATCAGGCACTTCAACGAACAATTCAGCCAATTCACCTTGTTCGGTGATTGCAATTCTTGTTTCATTCAATGTAGAGGATATTAAAATTTCTTTCTTCATTCAATCCTTTCGTGAGACCATTATGGCAATCGCCTGATACATTATTGTCTATGGCAAATTTACTTAAAATTCGACAATGAAAGTCCAATATCCAAATGAAATCTCGGAAAATCCCACCGAAATAAAATGAATGATGAAAATTATCGTCAATCGGGTCTGTTTTTCGACATAAATAAGCGTAAATTTGTTGAAAAAAAGCCAAAAGAGAGTTCATTAAGAGGTATATAATAATGAGTCAAGAACATAATGAAGAGATGCAGGATCAATCCATCAATGAGGAATCCATGGAATATTCAAGTGATGAATTGACTGATATGGAACGCGTGGAGAAAGAAAGAGATGATTTTAGGGATCAATTGCTGAGAAAATCAGCGGAATTCGAGAATTATCGCAGAAGGACAATGAAGGAAAAGCAGGATTTGATTGATTTTGCCAATGAGCATCTGATCATAAAAATACTTCCTGTGGTTGATGATTTGCATACGGCATTGGAAGTGGCCAAAAAATCTACGGATCCCGCGGGCTTTTTGAAAGGAATTGAAATGATTTATATCAAAGCAATCAAGATTTTTGAAGATGCCGGTGTATTTCCGATTGAAACTGGTCCTGGTGAACCATTTAATGTTGAAATGCATGAAGCTTTGGCACATATGCCATCCAATGATGCTCCCGAAGGACATATTCTTCAGGAGATACAGCGCGGATATACATTGCGTGAAAAAGTGATCCGCCACACAAAAGTTGTCACATCAGCGGGTAATCCCGAATAATCATACAGAAGACCAATATGAGCAAAAGAGATTATTATGAAGTCCTTGGCATAATGAAGCAAGCAGGTGCTGATGAAATCAAATCGGCATATCGCAAACTTGCACTGCAATATCATCCTGATCGCAATCCGGATAACATAGAAGCGGAAGATAAATTCAAAGAGGCAACCGAGGCATTTGAGGTATTGAGCGATGACAATAAACGCGCTCGATATGATCGTTTCGGTCATGATGGGATGAAGAGTGGACAAGACTTCCACTCATCACAAAACATGAATGATGTGTTTAGTGTCTTCAATCAATTCTTTGGTGGTGCAGCAGGGGGTTCCATCTTCGATGAGTTTTTTGCTGGTGGACAGCAAAGAAGATCTCCTTCCATGGGACAACCCGGACAAGACATGCGCGTTCGCATGCAGTTAACGCTTGAGGAAATCGCAAAAGGTGTTTCAAAGACACTTAAAATCAAGAAGTTTTGCACTTGCGCAGCATGTTCCGGAACCGGTGCTAATGGTGGATCAGGTTATTCCACATGTTCAGCATGTAATGGAGCCGGTGAGGTTAGACAAATCTCACGCTCGATGTTTGGTCAATTCGTGAATATCGCTCCTTGTGCAAATTGCTCGGGTTCCGGTAAGATAATCAAGGATTTATGCAATACTTGCAATGGTGAAGGTAGAATTACCGGTGAAAACACTGAAACTGTTGATGTTCCCGCAGGCGTGAGTGAAGGTAATTATATCCCTTTGCGAGGTAGAGGCAATGCCGGCAAAAGAGGCGGAGATGCGGGTGATGTATTGATCATGATTGAAGAAAAAGAACATTCGTTTTTTATCCGAGAGCAAGATGACATCCTCTTTGAATTGGTGATGAGCTATCCGGAAGCGGCTTTGGGAGCCAAAGTTGAAGTGCCCACGCTCTATGGCTTTGAAGAAATTAACATCAAAGCAGGTACCCAACCCGGTACTATTATCACACTTAGAGAAAAGGGTATCAAGCATTTGCAATCAAGTGGAAGAGGGCATCAACATGTGCATGTCAATGTGCATGTACCAACTTCGCTGAATTCTGAAGAAAAGAAGATGCTGAAAGACCTTGCGCAGTCAGATCATATCAATCCTGTGAGAGATTTTGGTGATGATCATTCAGAATCAGCGAGGAAATCAGCGTTTTTCGATAAAATGAAGGGAGCATTTTCAGGTTGAAAATGAGTAGTTGATTCAGGGGAAATTACATGCAGAAGATATCAAGAAAAGAACAATTTCATTTGTTCTTGCAAACAGCATTTGGTTTTACAAAACAAGAAGTGATCATTCTATTGATCTTCCTTTCGGGAGGTATCACCGGTATGATTTTGCGGAGAACGGGTACAATTTCACTTACTGGTGTAAGGGCACAAGAGGGAATTCAAAGGGCAAATCACATCATTGACAGTATTCTCAAAGCTGAAGATGCAAGAGTTGATTCTGTGTTGGCTGGCAGCATGATTCATGACTCCATGCCATCACTATTGGACAAAGATGTAGGTGTAAGATTTCCCAAGAAAGAAGAAAAATCACCAGCAATCATTGATATAAATAGTGCCTCAAAATCCGCTTTGATGAATATACCCGGTATTGGACCTTCCACTGCAGAGAAGATTCTGGAATATAGAAAAGAGAATACATTCATGAATATTGAAGACATCATGAATGTGAAAGGGATTGGCGAGAAAAAATTTGAAAAGATGAAACAATGGCTCAAAGTTGGGAAGAAGTCCGTCAAGACATCGAATCAATAATTACTTTGAGTTGTGATACAGCTTGTTCCACTTCATCTTTGGTATTGTCTTTACAAAAAGAAAATCTCACGGCAGCTTTGGCTTCTTTGTCGCTCAGTCCAATTGCTTGAAGTACATGCGAAGGTTGCTGGCTACCTGACACGCATGCCGAGCCATTTGAGACGGCGATATTGGCCATATCCATCAATTGTAGAATCGACTCTCCATCTTGAATATCGGAAAAAGAGACATTCAGAATGGAAGGAAGACAATCTGCATGAGATTCCGTGGTATTGATGCGTGCTTGGGGTATATATTCACGAATCAATGAGCGCATATGATCTTGCAAAGCACGCATGTGGACATGTCTTTGCTCCATTTCCTTCATTGCTTTTCGTGCTGCATATTGAAAGCCCACGATGAGAGCTGGTGATTCTGTTCCTGCCCGACGATTTCTTTCTTGTCCACCGCCATGCTGATGCGACTTAAAATCAATGCCTTTGCGTATAAACATGGCTCCAATGCCTTTCGGACCATGAATTTTATGAGCGGAAATGGACAGAAAATCCACGCCTAATTGCGCGATATCAATCGGGATTTTCCCATAACTCTGCACTGCATCTGTATGAACAAAACAAGTATCGGGTATTCTGGCTTTTATTTTGGAGATATCTTGAATGATACCGATTTCATTATTCGCATGCATGAAACTGATGAGGCATCGTGAGCTCGGGAGCAATTCAGGCCAATGTTCCACAACTTTTCCAATAGTGTCAACTGGGGCAGTATGTATCGCAAATCCTTGTGTGGCAAGCCATTCCGCTGTATGAGAGACAGCATGATGTTCGATTGCGGAGATGAGCAAAGAGTCTATAAGCTCTGACTCAATGCATGCACTTTTGAGTAATGCATTATTGGATTCTGTTCCACCGCTAGTGAAGATGATTTCAGCCGGATGAGCATTGATTGAGGATGCAATTTCTTCTCTTGCTTCTTCAATTACTACCCTTGATTGTCTACCCAATGCATAGGGAGATGATGGATTTCCAAATTTTTCTTGCATCCAGGGCATCATTGCAGAAAAAAATTCTTCGTCTATTTTGGTGGTGGCCGAGTTGTCTAAATATATCATAGGAGAAGGTATGTGGATAACTTATTCACATCTAGAAACAATGACAAATCTATGGAATTATGGGGAAAATCGCATATATATAGATGTATCAAGCGATTAAGTGATGTTGATAACTTTTTGAATTTACATAGTCAGGAACGGAAATAAAACATTGTCTTATAAGTAAGAGGAAAGATTTTGAACGCATTATAATCGAAATTTCCTTTGTCCATAGGGTTCTTAATCAATATATTGCGCCTCGATTACTAAGAGCATATTGTTCTTTGTAAGAAATTATCCACATATTTTGATATGGAGTGTACCATGAAATCGAAAAACATGATCATGGCATTTGTTTTGAGTGCATTCATTGCTGCTCCTATAATGATGTCAGCAGATTGCGGAACAAAAACAAAAGCAGAATGTGCGAAAGAAGCTTCCAAAGAAGATGGTATGGCTTGTTGTAAGAAGAAAATGAGTTCAAAAGAAGCCAAAGGCGACAATTGCTCAAAGACTTCTGCAGATAATGCAAAGAAAGAAGTAGCACCTAAAAACTAATAACTCATGGATTCATCCATGGGCAAAAACATGAGCGTCCAGACCAATAGTGTCTAAACCACGGATTCATCCGTGGTGCACATGCTTCGACGTCCATGGTGCGAAGTAGATAAGCCTTGTGATGATTCGCAGGGCTTATAGTATCAATAACAAAACCAAACTGTTTGCCGACTGCTTTCGAGCGGTCCACGTAATTCTATATTTTTTGTCTTAGGTCTTCAAGCGGAGTCAAGATATGTCAAAAGGCGGAGCCGGAAAGGTTTATTTCGTTCTCTATCTTGCAGTTATTCTGGAGCTTCTCATCATCATCGTGGAACGCGATGAAGCTGAAGAGCATCTATTGAAGAAGCAGCAAGAATCCATGCGGATAGTAGAGAGTATTTTGACTCAGTTGCAGTCAGGGGCAGGAACAGAGGGTATTAATACAAGACCGCAGGATGCTATTGTTCTATCTGAAAAGCTTCCAATTGAACAACAAAAGTTTTTTAAGAAATTTCGTACATATTATATCGAAGTTGGTGTAACGGAAGTTGCTTCAGCATTGAATATGGAAGGAATGGATGCTGCTCAAAAGAAAGAGAAAATTGAAACATTGAAGAAGCTTGCCAATGTGCAAGAGATTCAATACGAAATCTATTATAATTCCAGTAAAGAGGTTGATGTCCCACCATCACCTGTTCCATCTGAATTCAAAAAAGTTATGCTGTCACCCCAAGCTGGGATGAAGCTTGCGAATCCGCCAAATGCCACATCTCCTGATTCTTGGGAATTGCAGGTAACACGCAAATTGGAATTGAATACAAATTCAATGAAAGATTACAAAGATCCAGTGTATTCAGAAGCATCTGTGAAAACTGGTGACATTGTCCAATTTGCACCTCCGGATTCTGCGCGAGTCAATCGTATTTTTGGCTATTCCGTAGAAAAGACTGAGAGACTTCGTACATCAAACAATCAAAAACTCACGAAGCGTGCATTCGTTTGTAATTTCCAACCACCGAGCAAACCGGGTTGGTATAAGCTTCGATTTAGTTCTCAAACAAATCGTATCATGGGTATTTCCGCTGACCAAAAATTCAATTCATTGAAGGATGATCAGAAGGTGAACATTGGTACGGTTCAATTGAAAGTAAAAGATTTGAGAAGTGTTCAGCGCCAATTGGCTGGGCAATTGGCAGGTACAGGAATTCCTTCGGCTGATGCATTTGCGAATGGATCACTTGATGTAGACAAATTCAATGATGCATTGGAGCTTGCAAAGGAAAAAGTTTCGAAGGGTAGTGATGGTGAAAAATCTAGTCAGAGTTCAAGTCGCATTGACTTGTTTGGATATATCGCCAAGCTTTTGTCACCCGGTAGATATACCACATTTGATCAGAATAAAGGTAGTATCGAGATTGATATTTTTGTTCAGCAACCTGAAATTGAACAAGAAGATCCAATTCTTACATGGGATGACAATGCTCAAATCTACTCATTCGACAAAGCAGGAAAATATGTGGCAACATTTGTTGCTAATCTTTATGATAAAGCAACTCCTTCTATTCAATTTAATGGATCTAACTCAGGTGTGACAATCACGAAAGTAGGTCCAACAAGTACAAATGGAAAAGCAGGCCGTTATAAAGTTGAAGTAAACAGAGATCTTGCTCCCGGTGAATATAAGATCACGGCATCACTTGCTTCTGCAGGTAAAACTGTTGTTGAAGAATGTAATCTCAAAGTATTCGCAACCGGTTTGGCTACTGTAAAAACTGAGGATGGAGAGGATGTTCGGAATGAGGAGGAAATCACAGGATTAGTTAAATCCCTATCCAAGGGTGATGCTCTTGAGTTCACGGCTGTACCAAATTCAGGAAGCACAATACCAGGAAGCCAGTTTAGAACAATCATTGAAGGAACTACCAAGAAATCACCCGTGGTTGGCTTGCAAGTTGGATCGAATGATGGTTATACTGTTCCACTCGATGCTGACAAAGTGAGCCTCAGAATTATATGGCAGGATCCAAAAGATCAATCCATTCAAGTTCAAATTTTCCCAACAGACGGCTCGCTTGCTGTTGAGACACAACCTGGTCCTAAGCGTCCTCGAATTGTATGTGGAGATGCATCCAGAATCACTGATGCAAAAACACCTGTCTTTTTTGTTAATGTTGAGATTAAAGCTCCTGCTTACACAGATATCACCCCGACGATCAAAGGTGTGAAGTTCGAACTGAAGGAACAAAACATAAAAGGTTATAAGGTTGTTCCTGTCGGTGAGCCAAAACTAACAGCTGGCAAGTGGACACAAAGTTATAAACTTGATGGTAAGATTCCTGTTCCAAGAGGTACGGGTGGCTCCGTCAAAGTAACTGCAAAGGCTGCTGCTCAGTTGCCAAATGGAGAAACATCTCCCGAAGCGACGAAGTCTTGCAAGTTCAATATTGTATTTTAATTTTTTTCATGCTATCCCCCAGTAATCCCGGAGAAAGCAGATAATGAGTTCAAGATTTGTTAGACCTATGACAGTACTTCCCTTACTGTTCATGCTGGTCATTACTGCAGTACAGTTGCAATCGCAACAAACTGCGCAGCTCCGATCAATTCTCGGAAAATTCAAGAGTTATCGATACTCAAATGTGTTCATATTCCAAGTGGATGATGGTACAGTATCGGCAATTAATCCATTATTGGGTGTTCCAGAACCCAAGATGAATGCTGCTGCCAATAGATCAAAGAAAAAAGATCAAGTTCAGGAAGCCATTGATGAAGGTGAAGTTGACGTTGTAGCCTTTTTTAAGGCCAATGGTGGTGGTACTATGAATAATGATGACAGAGAATATGAAAAGTACTATCGTCTTTATACAAAATGGCAAGATGAATTGTTTAGCCGTGCGTATATTGTCACAACAAGATTTCGCACAGGTGAACCGTTTGAAATTATTGGTTTACTGACTTCCGGCAACAAAGAAATGGTTTCCAAGATTGATGAAAACATCGATCCACCGAAAGGTATTTTTCTTGCGAATGATTTACAAAAAGTTGGTTCACCAGATACCATGGGAATTGCTAAGACTCTCTATGAATATCTGGAAAGAAAGATTCTTCAAAATGATGCTGAGAATGTGACTGCAGAGGCACAAGGAATTGGCGAAGACGCAACATTTCTTCCTCAAAAATATGGCACAACATATTCAATAAATGAAGATGATATTCAGCAATATCTTCGCATCACTGATGGACAGCCACAAGAATATGATTCACCAAATGAATTGACAATTGGATTGTTCGATTTGATTCGCTTCCGCCATTATGGAAAATTGGAAGAGTTTGATGAAGAAGGCAATCTCGTTCCTGATGCTGCTGAAGGTGATTCTACTGTTAAAAGAGTATACAATAAGAATCTTCCTCTCTATGGCGTTGAATTGCGTTATGGCATGCCTGAAATCAATTATCCTTCCTTGTGGAGTGAGCGCATGACGCTCAATGTGATGTGGCAATCAAATAAGTTCGGTATTGTACTTCCAACAAATGGTTGGTCTTCACTTGCAACAGATGTGTTTAGTGCACAGCGTAAATTGACAAATGCTGGTCTTGGTATTTATGGCTCATTAGATTTCCCTATCAAGCTAGTGAATCAAGGTGGAGTATTTAATTTTAACGGTAGTTATGTATTTGGCTCTGCGGCATCCAATCCAGTTTCGACACAATTCATGTTTGCCGGACGTAATACAAGCGGTCAATCTGATTCAGCGTCTTATCGTTCACTCGATTTGAGTTATTTGCCACGCTTTCATGCGCAGGCACATTATTCCTTTGCAATTGACATTGACAGAACAGCTTTCTTCCGTTTCAAACTTGGCGCAACAATGTATGTCATTCAGCGTTTTGCCGAGCTTGAGCAGCAAAATGGCAATGATGAAAACGGGCGTCCTATTTATGAAAAGAAGAATCGTCAAGTCGATCAATATTCATATGAAGATCTTTCAACATTGAATCGTTTCGATCAATTGAAAATAGCTGCGATGAATGGACTTCAGGGCTCAGAGGTTGTGGCAGGTCTTTCCGGACGCATCGAATTCATGAATAGATCTCGCACTGTACCTTGGGGAGCTTCCTTGCAATTCTTCGATGGATCTATGTCCGGAGATGTTTGGGCGCAAGTTCCTGTCGTAAATGGTTTCGATCTAAGAATTATGGCACAATATTTTCTGGTTGCTTTACGCGATCCAAAGCCATGGGAAGAGCAAACAATTGTACTACCATCATTACAGATGTTGTTCAATTTCTAATTCAGTGCGAAGCAATGGTAATTGCCATTGTTAATTTGAGTGATAACTTACGATATAAATGGTGATGAAAACCATGATCAAACAACGATACTTGCATCTCTTCTTCCTATCCATCTTCATGATGACTGGATCAGGTTTTATGACACTTCAAGCGCAAACAAGTGATTCACTTGCACTTGCGAATTTGAAATCAGTCGATCCTGGTCTTTTGCCTTATTTCCCTCGTTGGAGTGTATGCGAGCCGAATTTGCAATTGCAAATTTTCCAAGTTTTCAAATTGGATGGTAGATCTGCAGATAATCTTGATATGCGTAGTATTCAGATAACATCTGCACCAATCAAAGACCCCAAGAATCCAGAGTATAATATCTTGCTTGTGGAATGCGGTAAAGAAAAAATGACCGCAGATCAGGTGGAATCTAAGCTTAAGTCTTTGATACCATTATTGATTAACCCCAAAAGACCTTATTGTCATCAAGATGTTCCGGTAGCTTCTGCTCCTTCACAAGCTCAAATAGAAGCAATTACCAATTATCTTGAAATGCCTACAAATGCTACACATTCCTATTCTTTGTCTGCATTTGAGCAAACCCTCAAAATCGGTAAAGAAGATGGATATTGGATTCGTTCACAAATCGGAACCGAAGGCGCAGGTATGCCTTTCGTTTCTGCAGGTGAAGCAAAAGTTGTTGTTCAGCATCCATTATATGTGAATGAAGATCCTGCAACTCGTAAGGCGATTCCGAATCTGCTTCATTTCCATATTGGAATGGGTTATAGATTGCAAGATACTTCTAATGGTGCTTTGAGCTTTGTTCCACAGCGTCGCATGAATGCCGGATATGGCGGAAAAGGGATTTTCGGCTTTGATTTCCATGCACCGTTTGAACCTAATTTTGGAATAACTTTCCACGTTGAAGTTCCATTGCAAGGTATAGATACCCTCAAGACTATTGAGCGTTCAACCTATGCAGCATATTTCAGAGAAAATCCACTTACTCCACGCGATCCTATGATTGTGGCGCCCTTACTAAGAATTACAGGAAACACCGGTATATTTTATAATTGGTGGTTGGATCCTGAGAGTCCTGAAAATTATGTTCGCTTTGACCTTGGTGTGAATTATACTGAAGTCCGAGAAGTAGCTGTCAATCAATTGGGTGGTAGTTCGGGTCCATTCACATTGAATGATAAAACTGAAGGTTTGCGATTCTTCCATCCAACAGAATTCTTGGATTGGTTATATGCAAAAGTTGAATATCGCAATCAATCTACCTTTCCATTTGGTTTGAGTGCACAGTTCTCGAATCAAATCTTCTTAGGAAGATTATATCTACCGTTACTTGGACAATGGTTGTACTTGGATGCTCGATATTCAATTCCTTTAAGAAGTGAATCGAGACCATTTGATCAGTCCGTGTTCATGGTATCACCTGTATTACGACTCAATATCTAAGTTGTAATACCGAAAACAGTGTTTCCCCCTGTGCAGGTACTTCTTGTCAGGGGGTTTCTTTTATAGGTACAATTCGATTTATGAAAATATATAGTTTCATCATATCAATCATCTTCTTGTGTTCCGCTGAAAATATTCAGGCGCAATCAGATTTGGTTAAAGCTCAAGCAAAGCAAGCTGCTGAATCGGCTCGTTTGAAAATGGGTCAGGGTAATATACGAATGGCAATTCAGAACATTGATGTCACTCGTTTCCCTGAAGTAAAATTGATTGTTGAAGCAGTAAAAGCTAATGGCGTCGTATTGGATACCTTGAATCCCAATGAATTCTCCGTAGTGGAAAATGGGGTTACCAAGAGAGTGATTTCCATTGAAAAGATCTCAGTCAAAGAAAGTATCCCAATTGATTTCGTGTTTGTTCTTGATGTCACTGCAACGATGGGCTCGTATATCAATGCCATCAGAAATAATATCGAAAAGTTTGTTGCAAATGTCACTGCAAAAGGCATTGATTATAGAGTAGGTTTAGTACTTTTCTCTGATGTTGTTGAGAAGGTGTATAATCCCACGGATAATGTGAAGGATTTCAATAAGTGGTTAACGGGTGTCTATGCAAGCGGCGGTGGTGATGACAAGGAAAATGCACTTGAGGCATTATCCGATATGTCTAAAATGAAATTCAGACAAGCTGCAAACAAAGTTGCCATCATTATTACTGATGCACCATATCACCAAAAAGGAGAAAGAGGGCAGGGTAGAACAATGCAATCAACCGAGTCGATCATTCAAACAATGAAAGACAACTCCATTCGCTTGTTTTCAATTGTCCCTCCGGTTTTGCAGGATTATCGTACAATAACCGAAGGTACTCGTGGCTCAATGTTTGACATTTCCAGACCATTCGCTACCATTCTTGATGATTATTCTACACAGTTAACCAGTCTTTTTGCCATTACATATCGTTCTGACAAAACAGCAATTCCTGATTCACTCAGCGTTGGAATCATCGACGAGCAAAAAAGAGAGATTGTTAAAAAAATCATCCCAATCGTTGAGTTAGGTAGAAAATTGATAATCGAGAATCTACTCTTTCAAACTAATAGTTCTACACTCCCAGATTCAGTCTATGAATTGGAATTATTGAAAGAATTCCTCATAAATCGACCCAAAGTTTCCGTTCGAATTGAGGGACATACAGATTCCAGAGGAAGCAAAGTTCTCAATAGAAGATTGTCTGTTTTGCGAGCCGAAGCAGTAAGACAATATCTCATCAAAAAGGGTGTTGATCAAAGCAGACTCGAATCTGCCGGCTTAGGCGATTCCAAGCCAATTGCAAGCAATCAAACAGAATTTGGTAGAAGGCTCAATCGAAGAACTGAAATCATCATTATTGCGAAATAATCATGCCTCGCCCGAATGAGGATCTGTTCCAACCGGTGACAATTCCAAATGCCGCAATGGATGAGCATATCAAGGTGTTCATTACATATCACATGAAACAGTATGCAAAGGAAACTGTGAAGACCTATTCAAAGGCACTTCAAAGTTTCCTTTCTTTTATTCTGATTGATCGAAATTTCAAGTTCAGACTCACAGATATTGAACGATATGCTGCTTATCTGGGTCAAAAAAAACAATTGAGACCCGCAACAGTTTCAACCTATCTCACCGCGCTTCGTAGATTTTGTCAGTATCTGGTTGAATGTAAAGAATTACCAAGAAATCCCGCAAAGCGGATTAAAGGCATAAGTAATTCCAAGAAACTTCCAATATATTTCACGCAAGATGAATTAGACATTTTACTCTATCCCGGAAAAACACCAACAGTCACTGAACTCCGTGATATCACGATCATGTATCTGCTTCTTTCTTGCTTTTTGACCGAGAAAGAAATACATGAAGCTCAGGTGAAAGACATCTCGGAGAATGGAAAATGTATACTGAAAAATGGTGATTCACTCTCTATTCCACAATGCGTGCATCAAACCATGCAATCGTATATGCAGATGCGATTTGGTGAGTCCATACCACAACCTGAAACTCCATTGTTTGAGAGCAATAGCAATAGAACAAAAGGACAAGCCATGAGCATGCGTGGCATTCGTAATGCAATACATCAGAGAATTTCAAAAGTCACAAACTCACAAGAAAGAAGAGTATTGCTGTCTGCATATACTTTGCGTCATACTGGAGGTTGCCTGCTTGCTATCGCGGGTTTTGATGCAGACCAAATCATGCAGAGAATGCGACTCAAGTGGAAATCAACTGCAATGCAATATATATATATAAAAAAAGAAGCCATTGCCGCCGGATTGGAACAAATCATCCATCTTATTGAATGAACTCTCATGGACTTCGCGCGAGTATATCGGAGACGGGAATGACTCTCATTTTTATCTTTGCTTTATTCAATGCACAGTATGCAGATATATGATCAGGGAGATATTGGGAAATAAGGGGTAATAATTCATTCATGTCAATGCCATTCGCCGAAAAACTCATATCCAGTTCTTGTATGATGTGTTCAGAAATACAGAGTGTATTCACAGCAAGATCAGCCGTGAATTCATCATTGGTATTCTTGAAGAATGCTTTTCCTGCTGACAATATTATCGCCTTTAGCGATTGTTTGGACCAAGATTTTTTTGGAGGATTCGCACCTGATTTTGTCCCATTCCACAGTGAAAAAGCAAGTTGGAGTTTCGATTGTAAGCCAAGTCTGATAATCGACTCGCGAAGTGACTTCAGGGTATATGGTACTTTATCGATTAATAGAGTATCGCGCAAATAAAACTCATCATCATTTCCGGTGCGAATGAGTGATTGATTCCTACATAATGTCAATATCATCCATGCATGATAGAAATTCCCCAAATCACAAATCAACTGCATCGGATCTTTGTCATTGAGTTCAATTGACTTCTTGAATGCGGACATTTCCCCAATAAGCATCGAAGTATCACATGAGGAAGCAATCAATATCTTATTCTTGAATGAATGCTTTACTATGCTGTCAAATGCCGTATGCTGTATGTCTTTTTTGGTGGTATATTTGCGTGTCTTCTGGGCTGCAATTTCCCCAAGCAAGAAGAATACACAGCAGAATACACAGCAGAATAGAATTCCAATTTTTCCTTTCATGATATGCCCCTAACAATTATTCATACAGTGCAGGAAATGCAGGCTTTGTCGGATTCGCTTCGCATGAAAGGGAAGACAATTTCATGTGTTCCAACCATGGGTTATTTACATGATGGACATGCCTCACTCATCAAAGAAGCGGTTAAGAATCATGATGAAGTGATCACAACAATTTTTGTGAATCCAATGCAATTTGGTCCGAATGAAGATTTTGAGCGCTATCCCCGTGACCCCGAAAGAGATATGTCAATCATCGAAGCATCCGGTGGAAGCATCTTATATTATCCTTCGGTTGATGAAATGTATCCGCCTGATTATCAAACCACGATTTCCGTTTCGAACATAAGCAAAAGATTTGAGGGTGCATTCCGGCCGGGGCATTTTGAGGGCGTGGCAACCGTTGTGGCAAAGCTTTTTGGTGCCACAAAACCACATACCGCCTTTTTCGGACAAAAAGATTATCAGCAAACGCTCATCATCAAGCAGATGGTGAAAGATCTCAATATGGGAATCAATATCTCTATTGTTCCAACTCTCCGCGAATCAAGTGGACTTGCGATGAGTTCGCGGAATGTGTATCTCAGCGATGAAGAAAAAAAACATGCACTTGTGTTACATAGTGCGCTCATGGCGGGTCATTCCAAAATACAAACCGGCACAAGAGTCAGAGCGGAAATTGAACAAGCAATGAATGATATTCTTGCTACTTGTCCGGATTTTATGATACAATATGCATCAGTTGCTGAGGCCGAGACACTTGAAACTCCAGATATCTTCAATAAAAACAAAGACTTAGTGTTATTGATGGCGGGGTTTCTAGGGAAGACTCGATTGATAGACAATATGCTATGTCTTTCAAAGAGTTAGTGAGTCACATAAAGAGATATCCACATTTCCACAGTCATATTGTACTGCTCATTTTTTTACGGTATTTTGTTGCCTGACTAATCTCGAATTTAAAAAAATATATATGGAGAGCGATGAGAATGAATAGTAGTGTACGAATTCTCCTCTTGCTGATTGGTTTTGCATTACATGTTTTTGGTGCAAGCGCTCAATCTCACAGACAAAACTTCCCGGAAGTTGCCAAAAAGTTTCCGGCTCCTGAAGCAGTATTGAATAATTCCGCTCAAGGGAAAGACTTCTGGTTTGCAATCCCGATGAATGATAATGCATCGGCTCCGCTGAATGCAATTGAAATTTATGTGACAGGAAGCACAAATACTGTTGTTACATTGGAAGTACCGGGTCAAGGTTTCAGTCGTAAAAAGACATTGAAAGCACTTGATGTTGTTACATTCAGTACTCGAGATGGTTCTGTTTCTGCAGGTTGGGAGCTTACCTCCAGTGAAATTCCTGACAATATGGGTATTCATATTTTTGCTGATGCACCAATCTCAGTGTATGTGCTCAATGCAAAGCCCGTGACTTCTGAAGGATATCTTGCATTGCCCACAAGTGTTTGGGGTACTGAATATATTCACTGCAGTTATTATGACTTTTTGGAATTCGGTAAATGGGCAACTGGCTTTACTGTAGTTGCTTCCGAAGATGACACTGAAATTACGATCCTTCTTCGAGGTAGAGGAGGTGCAAATGCAGGTGCAAAAACTGTAAAAGGTAATCGCTTGGGCAAAACCATCAAAGCCACTTTGATGAAAGGTCAAGTATTCAATGTGAAAGGAGAAGCTACCACTCGTGGTATATTCGACATGACCGGCACGAAGATCACTTCCAATAAGCCAATTGGACTTATATCATATGTTGAGCGTGTGATGATCCCCGCGACGAATGTCAATGGCCGAGATCATATCTCTGAAATGATCCCTCCCGTTCAAGCTTGGGGTAAACGGTATGTTACCGTCGAATACAAGCGCGATGATATGGGTGACTTTTTCAGAGTTGTTGCCTCCCAGAATCAAACTCGTTGGAAAATGAAGTATTATGATAAAGTCACAGGTGGTTTGCTTGGCCAAAGAGAAGGCGTATTGAATGCAGGCGAATTTTATGAAGACTTCAATCAATATGTTGGACGAGGTTTGGTGGAAGGTTTTCGAGGCACTTCAGTATGGGAAGCAGATAAGCCAATCTTTGTCATGCAATATTCATATTCAGCCAATTGGGACAAGGGGGATATATTCGATCCATTCATGATCATTGTGACTCCTCAAGAGCAATATATTCAAGCGACTGTATTTCAGTCACCGGCCAATAGTGCATTTAGTACAAATTGGTTTAATGTCATTGCAGAAGGTGATCCAAATGACCCCGAACAAAAGAAACTCAAATCAGTCGCATTGGATGGTAAACCTATTTGGGTGACAAAGCCTACACTTCTTTCCAATCGCATACCGGGAACCAATTTGTATTGGCAAAATGTCAATGTTGCTCCCGGCCCACATAGAGTGACTAGTCAAACTCGCTTCGGTGGGTATATTTATGGGTTCAGTTCATTTGATTCTTATGGCTGGCCGGCTGCAATGGCAATCAGGAAATTGGATGAAGTGGATACATTGCCACCTGTTTTGACATTTGAAGAAGATTGTGGTGACTTTTCATATACTGCAACCGAAGTTCGAACATTTGGTCCGCCACCGGATACTGCACAAGTTGATCAAGGTATCTCTTCCATCGAGATGATTGATTCAATTTCATATAATTATGATTTGAAATTTTTGACAGCGGATAGAATTGTTGTAGATCCAAAGGTGAAAGAATTCAAGTTCGAGTTCAAGGTCAAAGACAAAACCAAAGATGCATTTGCAATCTTTGTGGTTTTGGACAGAGCAGGAAATTATACCATCGATAGTGTGAAATATGTCGTCGATAAACTTGCGCTTAATCCTAGCCCCGTAAACTTTGGCAGAGTGCGCTTGGGTACAACCAAAGAGATGAAAGTGCAGCTCAAGAATGAAAGCAAGAATGAAATTACTCTCAAGGAAATCAAAACACGATTTGGTTTGGTGTATACAATCATAAGCGCAGATACCACACCATTGAAAGCCGGTGAAAGTCGTGAAATCACGATTGCATATACGCCTGTTCGTGAAATGCCCGATGAAAAAACATTCGACATCGATTCACTCATGGCGAAAACAGAATGCGCTGAATTCACATGGCCTC
Organism: Ignavibacteria bacterium; assembly: GCA_947491315.1. GTDB lineage: Bacteria > Bacteroidota > Ignavibacteria > Kapaibacteriales > UBA961 > UBA961. Next base: position 22,023 of record CANLII010000017.1, on the reverse strand, counting down.
TTCGTGGTCAAGGCGTTCGACCTTGTATTGCGGTTGAACCTGAATGGAATGCAGGCCGCGTTCCAATCAATCAATCATATTGCAAAGATCAAGGTGGTGCTCTCGGTTTGAGAATCACCAATAATGGAACGGATACATTGACAATTACCGGCATAACCGGTGTCATTGCCCCATTTACGATTTCTAATCCAACTGTTCCGGCATTTCCATTCAAAATTGCTCCAAAGCAATCATTGTTTTTTAATTCAGTTTGTTTCAATCCGACATCTGAGCGTTCAGATACAATCTTGATTGGATTCCAATCAGATTCTTATGGTGATGATTGCTCTCCTAATTCCAAATGGTATGGAACCGGTATTCAGCCCGGTTTGGTGATTACCGATCAAGATTGGGGTAAGCGTCGTCAAGGTACAGTGTTGGTGAAAGAAGTCTATGTCACAAATTCCGGATCAGCTCCTGCTAATGTGACAAAAGTTGAACTCGCACAACCTGCAGACCCAAATTTCCGCATCATCAATATCAATCCTCCCGTGAGTGATGCCGCACCATTCGTACTTCGCAATAATGGTGATAAAATCACGATGCAGATTGAATATGAACCGGTAGGCGAATTTGATCATACAACAACAATCATAGCAACAGCCAATAATGCTGGCATTGCAACCGGGACATTGAAAGGCTATGGCTTCCTTCCAAAAATTGAAGCAACAGGCTATGAATTCCCCGTACAAGTTCTTGTTGGAAGTTTTGCCGCAACAGACGGTGAAGTACTCATCAAGAATACAAGCACAAGTTCCGAATTGTTGATCGAAAGCATTGATTTTAGTGCTGCAGGACCAAATGCAAACGATTTTGAGTGGACATCACCGGCCACATTACCGGCGAATTTTTCCATCAAAATTGGTGAAGAAATCAAGATACCTATTCGCTTCAAACCAACCGCGATTGGCCGTAGAATCACGGCTGTCGATATCATGAATGATGCAGCGCCGGGTACAAGAACAGTTGAAGAACCCCGCATCGTGACAAATGTAGATGTGATTGGTACAGGAATTGAAACCCGCTATCCGGATATAAAAGTCACTCCGATTGATTATGGTAATGTGATCACATGTGATGATAAAGACTTGACCTCAACCATTTCAAATCCCGGAACAGATGATTTGATCATTGGTGACATGCAAGTGATAGGTGCTGATGCAGGATTATTCACGCTCGATCCACAAACATATCCAATAACAATCAAGCCGAATGAGACATATACCGTTGGTGTTACATTCTCTCCTGATGCAGTGCGTGCATTCAGTGCAGGTGTACTTGTCACGCCAACAAATCTTAAAGATGCGCAAGGCAATATCATTACTGCGACAATTGATCTAAAAGGTACTGGCTTTGTGGTTCCATTGACTTTGGAAATATCTCCAAATAAAGTCGAAAAAGTCAAGGCAGGCACAATTCAACAATTTGCGGTCAAAGGTACTGCAAATGGCTCATGGGCAGAAGCAAATGTTCGAACCATCGAATGTAAAGTCAAATATGATGGCGACATGATGGCATATGAACTTGGTTCAATCAGTGCAGGACCCGGTCTTCCGAATTGGACTGTAACAGCAAGTGAATTCACAGATGGACTCATTGTAAAAGCAATTGGTACAACCAATCCGACAAATGGTGATTTGTTCAATGCGAAATTCAAAATCCTCTTGAGTGATTCTGCAACCTATACGATTGATATCGCGGATGCAACCACCAAAGATCGCGAGATCTGTACGCCGATTACAACCAAGCATGCAACAGTGAGCATTGATGCATGTTTTGTCAATGGTCGTTTGATTTCATTCTCAGGTTCCTCATTCGCGCTGAAAGGAGTCAGTCCGAATCCTGTACATAGCAGTGATATTCACATAGATTATAGCATAGGTTTCAAAGTGAATACCACGATTGAAATCTATAATGCACAAGGTGAAAGAGTATCTCTTGCGGTGAATGAAGCATTGGAATCCGGTGATTATCGCCTTTCCATTCCAATGGATGCACTTCCAAATGGCAATTATTTCTGCAGAATCAATGCAGGACCATATACAGAAGTGAAACCGTTCACAATCAATCGATAATACTATCAATTACATATGCAATCCGCCGTGAGTTCAAGGATTCACGGCGGATTGTTATTTGTTCAAATCCGTATCTTTGCATCCACATAATCGGATGATACTATGCTTCCATCGCTGTATGCGGAATATGAGCCAAGACCACATATCATAGGAATTCTTGGTGGCGGACAATTAGCCAAAATGCTTTCACAAGAAGTGTTTAAGATGGGCATGCGTACCGCAATCATCGAACATGGAGAGGGTTCTCCTGCTGGATTGATGACGCCATTGTCCTGGGGAGACGGATGGAATGATCGTGAGGCATTGGATGCATTCATAGAAGCTTCGGATATCATCACTTTGGAAAATGAATTCATTGCACCTGAAATTCTTCAATATATCGCTGAAAAAAGACCTGTTTTTCCTTTGCCTGAAACAATAGCACTCGTGCAAGATAAATTCACGCAAAAAGAAACCATGCAGAATGCCGGGATTGCAATCACGCCATTCGGTGCTTGTCAGGCAATTGAAGATGTGCATGCTTTTGGCGAAAAACATGGCTATCCATTTGTCATGAAAACCCGCACTCTTGGGTATGATGGATATGGAAATGCAACCATTCGAACAGCATCTGACATCGAACATGCTTGGAATACATTTCGTGATCCGGAAGCTCCGCGAGAAATTATGTGCGAAGCATTCGTACATTTCACCAAAGAATTGGCAGTGATGGTTGCAAGAAATAGACGCGGTGAAATTGCTGTATATCCTTGTGTTGAAACCATTCAAGAACATCATATTTGCAGATATGTGCTTGCGCCTGCCAGAGTTGATGAAGAAATTGCCACCAAAGCAAAAGAGATGGCGAGGCTTTGCATCGAAGCAATCAGTGGCATTGGAGTTTTTGGCATTGAAATGTTTCTTACAAAAGAGGGAGAACTATTATTCAATGAGATAGCACCCAGACCGCATAATTCCGGACATTATACCATAGAAGCTTGTTATACATCGCAATTTGAAAATGGCATCAGAGCCATACTCAATCTGCCTTTGGGATCCCCCGAAATGAAGGTGCCAGCTGCCGTGATGGTTAATTTACTCGGCACGAGGAGTGGTCCAGGAATGCCAGATAGTCCCGTTGACACACTCAAATATCCCCATACAATCGTACATTTGTATGGAAAAAAGGAATGCAGAAAAGGCAGGAAAATGGGTCATCTCACCACTTGCGGACCATCACTGGAAGAAGCCGCAAAAGAGGCATATTCAGCCGCTTCTTCATGGATTTGGTAATATGAATAAGCTCGTCATTGGTGATATCCCTGACATCATTCATGATTTGGCAGATTTGGCCGAATATCATGGATATACCATCTATGTGGTTGGGGGATATGTTCGTGATCGAATTTTGGGCATTGATTCCAAAGACATTGATTTCACTGTTGTGGGTGATTCACTGGAATTTGCTCGATTGGTTGCTGCTGCAAAACATTCCAAAGCAGTCATATATGAACGCTTTCGAACAGCACTTGTTCCGGTGGGTGATTATCTTTTGGAATTTGTGGGAACCAGAAAAGAAGAATATCTTGAGCATTCAAGAAAGCCGATTGTCACCGAAGGATCATTCGAAGATGATATCAATCGTCGTGATTTTACGGTTAATTGCATGGCTCTTTCTTTGAAAAAAGAATCATTTGGCGAAGTCATTGATTTGAATGATGGTCAAACAGATCTTGCGAATAGAATACTTCGCACGCCACTGGATCCAATGATCACATTCAGCGATGATCCCCTTCGCATGATGCGGGCGGCCAGATTTTCAGCCAGACTCGAATGCGAAATTGAACCGGAAACAAAAAAAGCCATGTCATTAATGGCTGAGAGAATTTCCATTATTTCGCAAGAGCGTATCAGCGATGAATTTATTAGTTTGCTGAAAGCCAGAAAGCCAAGTATTGGTTTGAAGATATTACATGAAACAGGTTTATTGGCATATGTTTTTCCGGAACTCGAAAGACTTTCCGGAATAGAACTCATGCAAGTTGGTGAGCATGGATATGCCCATAAAGATGTCTTTTTGCATACATTGCAAGTTCTTGACAATCTCTGTGAGATGACAGACAATGTATGGCTCCGATTTGCAACATTGATGCATGATATTGCCAAGCCGAAAACAAAGAAATTCATTCAGGGCATCGGTTGGTCATTTCATGGCCATGAAGAATTGGGTGCCAGATGGCAGGCAGGAATTTTCAGGAGAATGAAATTACCTCTCGAGCATGTGTCATATGTTGAAACCTTGGTAAGGCTGCATCAAAGACCAATGGTTCTTGTCGATGATGGCGTAACAGATTCAGCCATACGCAGGCTTGCTGTGCATGCAGGAGATTCATTGGATGATTTGTTTCTACTGTGCAAAGCAGACATTACGACAAAAAATTCCAAGAAGGCGGAGCGCTATCTCAAGAATTATGAAAAGGTATATCATAAAATACTTGATGTTCGTGAACGCGATCAATTGCGTGCATTTCAATCACCTGTCAGAGGTGAAGAAATCATGGAATTATGTTCATTGCAACCATCGCCTGCGATTGGCTATATCAAGCATATGATTGAAGAGTCTATTTTGGATGGAATTATTCCGAATGATTATCAAGCGGCGAAACAACTATTACTTGACAATAAAAAACAGTGGCTTGAAGAAGCCAAATTGTATAAGAAAACTCAATCTTTGAACTAATTGAGGGGATGAAATGAACTATACCATAACAACCGTATTGCCAAGGCTCAGATCTGATATTTCCATGATGAAACATGTGCATATGAAAGAGGAGTATCTCTTGATTTATGATCCATTGAGATATTCACCTGCCCCTGTGATATTGGGATTATCCGGTCTGCAATTGATCGACAAATTGGGTAGAGAAGATCAACAAACATGTGTTGAAATTTCCAATACCACCTACAATGGGGAGATCAATCCGCATGATATTTTGGATGTCATTGTACAATTAAGCGAACGATGTTTTTTGCTAGATGATGAGTATTTCAGAAGAAAAGAAGATGTGGATACGGCATTCCGAATTGCTAGAGTTCGTGAACCGTTCTGTCTTGGAACTGTTTATCCTGAAACAAAACAGGCGGCCATTTCCATGTTGGATGAAATCAAGGAAATGACCGAAAAAAGAGAAAATGCTTCTCTCTCAGGGATCATCATTCCGCATGTTGAATTATCGGAAGGAATGCATGCATATTCTTCTGCCATTCGTGCCCTTGAGGCGAGTCCGAAACCGGATCTCGTGATCATGTTTGGGACATCGCATTATGGCGGAGAAGGTCGCTTCATCATGACGGAAAAGGATTATTCTACGCCATTGGGTAGAACAGAAACCAATACTGAATTGATTAATGCACTGCATGCATCATCAAAGCAAGCATTGACTCACAATGATGCACAACATCGTTATGATCATTCCATTGAAATGGTCCTGCTCCTTTTGCAATATGCATATGGTGCCGAGCAATTCACATTACTTCCCGTATTGGTGAATTCAATGCATGATAGGTTTTCTTCACTCGACAAAATCAATGATGCAGGAATCGATGAATTCCTTGCCATCATTTACGATTATGTGAAGCAAACCAATCAAAGAGTATTATTCGTATCAAGTGGTGATCTTTCTCATATCGGTAGAAAATTCGGTGATGCTGAGGCAGCTCATTCATTGGTCACGGACATTACCATGCATGATTCGGATGTGATTGCATTGATGTGTGCTCATGATGCGGAAGGATTCTTCAAAAAAATAGCCGAGACACATGATCATTCTCGCATTTGCGGTTGTGCGCCGAATTATTTGCTCATGAAGAGCATAGAATCCAAAAATGCTCAGTTATTGGCATATCAATGGTGGGATCAACCGGATACTTCATCGGCAGTGAGCTTCTGTTCGATCGGTTATTTTGAAGAGAATTCCTGAATGGGCATTCTACCATAACCCACTATGTGTTTGCGCATATAGTGAAGGGTTGTGAGAATGATGCCTTTCTTTTCAGATGCATGGATGATATAATCTTCGCCGGCATATATCCCGACATGCGCGATTTTACCTTGTTCGGCATAGCGAAAGAAGATCAAATCTCCCGGTTCAGGAATCACATCTTCGGAAGCGTATGATAGATATTGGTCATGCGCCGTTCTTGGAGTTTTGATGCCGATTTTACGATACACCTGAAGCACAAAACCGGAACAATCCGAACAAAATGGTGTTTTTCCGCCATGACAATACGGAGTTCCAATGAATTTCAATGCCTCTTCCAATACAATTTTGCGCTCGGGCTCAAGATATTCAGGTATGGAATAAAGAGGCATGCCATTCTTGACAAAGCCATTTGTGGGTGTTTTCAATAATGTACTACACCCTGAAACAAAGAGCGTCAGACAACATCCAAAGAGGATTCTGATTATAAGTCGTGTTCTATGTGAAGCATATTGCATAGATATATCATTGCAGGAATTATGCCAGTTTTCTCCACAGTAAGCAATAACAATTCATGAATGAGTTAAAAAAAACATATCAACAAAGAGATCGAGTGGTTCGAGCAATGTCCCGTAATGGCATGTTTAGAGTGGCAGTTGCAAAAACCACAAATGCCACCGAGACAGCTAGAATCAAGCATGGTCTTGATCCATTATCATCCTATCTATTGGCAAAAACTCTCACTTCATCGATTCTTTTATCCTCCTTTCTCAAAGGCGAAGAAAGAGTAGTTGTTCAAGCTGAAGGTACTGGGAGAGTTAAACTCATCTTCACCGAAGCCATGCAGGTGGGTGAAGTAAGGGGTTTTGTGGTGACTGACGAAACTCATCCCATGCCTGAATCACTATCGGTTGCTTTGAGCAAAGGATTTCTGAAAGTATCCAAAATACTCTATGAAAAACAAGAACCCGTTACCGGCATTGTTGAACTTCTCCATGGAGACATTGCTTCCGATCTCTCCTATTATTTTGAGCAATCAGAGCAAATCGCCACGGCTGTGAATTTGGGTGTGACCATCAATGATGAAGGGGCAATCGAGCATTCCGGGGGAATTATCGTACAGGCCATGCCAGGCGCGGACCTTGTATCAATAGTCGAAGTGCAGAGATCGCTTGAAGAAATGCCACCTGTGGAGGAATTGCTCGATAGCGGTTATTCACCCGAAGAAATCCTAAGACAAGTCATGCCATTTGAGATTGAAGTCGTAAACAATACACCCGTTGACTTCTTCTGTAGATGCTCTCTTGAGCGCTTCATGAGCAAATTGCTTATGCTTGGAAAACAAGAGATTTTGTCGATGAAAGTCGAAGGACAAAGAGAGTTGGTATGTCAATATTGCAGTTCCACCTACACATTGACCGATGAGAATTTTGCGCAACTCATTATTGCGTATGAAGAAGGCTTGAACTAACAGCGTATTACTTGTTGATTCTAAGCCCTAGAAAAGGTAATTTAACAGCATTCCTTACATGTATTGGAATAGTAAACATGATTTTCTTTCAATCGCATTGATCTTCCGTGGAACATCAACAACATCGTAGACATAAACATCGGAATAAACCCGATGCAGGAACAGTGAAGCATTCGTCTCCGACTCTCGATAATATCGACAGAGAGATTGATTCCATTGATAAACCAAATCAGTCCGAAAGACCACAGCATAGAAGACCTCATGGCTCTATACCATTCATGACTATTGTGATTCCCTTGCTGAATGAGGAGGAATCACTGTATCCACTGTATGAAGCCTTGGAAGATGTCGTTCCCGGAATGAGTAATGGTCAATACGAAATCCTTTTCATTGATGATGGGTCAACTGATAGTTCATTCTCTGTGATTCGCAAGATTCATGAAAAAAATCCTCGATACAAAGCCATTCGATTTCGTAGAAATTGTGGAAAGTCTGCGGCTTTGGCTGTAGGTTTTGCCGCAGCCAAAGGTAAGTATGTGTTCACTATGGATGCTGATTTGCAGGATGATCCAAAAGAATTACCCGGCATGCTTGCATTAATAGAGCAAGGATATGATCTTGTTTCCGGATGGAAGAAGAAAAGACATGATCCATGGCATAAAACGATCCCCTCAAGATTTTTTAATGTTGTCACCTCCAGCATGAGTGGCATCTCATTGCATGATTTTAATTGCGGACTCAAAGCATATCGTAGAGAAGTGGTTAAAACACTGCAAGTCTATGGTGAAATGCACCGCTATTTGCCTGCCTTGGCACATTGGGAAGGCTTCCGTGTGACCGAAATGCCCGTGCTTCATCATCCCAGAAAATTTGGTCATTCCAAGTTTGGTTTCAGCAGATATTTCAAAGGGTTCTTAGATTTGCTGACGGTGATGTTCACCACTCGATATGTAAAAAGACCCTTGCATTTATTCGGTACGATTGGATCAATTATGGTATTGGCCGGTTTGATAACCAATGTCTATCTCACAGTTGAATGGGCGATGGGATTGACATTCCTGAGTCAAAGACCCCTCGCACTCTTCGGAATCGCTATGATCATCGTTGGCGTGCAACTGATCTCTACAGGATTGATTGGTGAATTGGTTGTAAAGAATTCATTGGAAACAACAACATATAGCATTCGCGAAACTCTTGACTGATTCACAAAGGATAATTTCATGAAATACATTATAGGATTGGTACTTGTCATCAGTTCACTTTTGCCGGCAAAGGCACAAGGGGTGTTTGATGGCACCACAACTGTGGCATTCGGTGTGTCAACATTCCTAATCAATGGATTAAACCCTGCGAATCAGAAGATATTTCCACAGGAAAGCGAAGGAGCCATTGGTGGAGGTTTCCCGAATTGGCAGTCGGGTATTACGCTGAAAGCTACAGTCGGTATTGACAAAAACAATGATTTACGAATTCCATTCGGCTTGGACTATTTTGTGATGAGTGGTGCGCAAAGAGTACCTGATCGTTTCTATACAATTCAGGCCACGCACACAATTCAGATACCCACCATATTTGCCGGATTTGAATATGCATTTGCAGATCTGCCGCTTGCTAATGCGAAAGCTTATGTAGGTTTTGATGTGAGAATGTCCATGCTTGCTCCAACAGAATTGGAAGTCAAATTGAATTATGAAAAACCTGATTTTCCGGATACAACGCGTTACTTTGGAAAATTAGGAGCATCCAGACTCGGTGCCGGAGTCAAACTCGGTATTGAAGGCTTGGTTGAAGAGCGCTGGTCTGTGAATATTTCCATTGGATATACTGCTTTCAATCTACTCGGAAGAAATAATGAGCGCGGTGAATTATTTACCCCATCGGCATTGACAGAATCCGTTGAATCGATCATCGGCGCTTTAACATCATCGGTATTGGTGCAGTATCGCCTCTAAGCGATAGGCAATATTCTTTCCATACTTATTACATATGAACGACACCACAAAAGAATATTCCTTGGCATATCAGGATGTTCCCTATACCATTTGGCCATCAGGTCAAACAGTCTCAATGGCAGGATTCGGTACATATCGCGTAAAATTGGGTGAGATGATACATGCAATCTCATTAATAAAAGCCATCACGAGCGGTATTAATCTTATTGATACCTCTACTAATTATGCACTCGGTGCCAGTGAATCACTGATCGGGAATGTTCTTAAAACAGTGGAAAGCCAAGTCAAAAGATCTGATTTGGTCATCATAACAAAAATTGGCTATCTGCAAGGTCCATCGCTCAATGAAGCAAGACAAAGAGAAGTATTTGGAAATCCAATTCCTGATATGGTGAAGATCAGTGATGATCTCTATCACTGTATTCATCCCGAATTTTTGAAAGAGCAATTGAGACTTAGTTTGGAAAGAATGTCCATACACTATATGGATGGTCTGCTATTGCATAATCCCGAATACTTTTTCAAAGATCCCCGATTGTCAAAGGAAGTATCTCTGCAAGATAAAAGAGACCATTTCTATGCTCGCATAAAAATGGCTTTTGAATGCATGGAAGAGATGGTGGACAAAGGATTGATTAGGTATTATGGGATTTCCTCCAATTCATTTCCCTTTGCCACGGATCATCCCGAATTTTGTTCTGCGGAAAGATGTCTTGAAATTGCAAAATCCATCAAAAAAGATCATCATTTTTCAGTGATCCAATTCCCATTCAACTTGGTTGAACCCGAGGCGGCAACTGAATTGAATCAAGATGATGAAGGCCTTACTCTCATTGAATTTGCAGAAGAGAATAATTTGGTGGTTCTGGTCAATCGACCATTGAATGGCATAAGACATGGACAAATCATTCGCCTTTCTGATGCAAATGATGTGAAATTGCCCAATATCGAAGAACTAAAAAGCGAAATTGAACGAATCTCGCATGCTTCATATTCATTTACCCAGAATATTGATTTGCTTGGCATTGAAGACGAAGAAATACAGAAAACACTCATTTCATATATTACATCCATCAATGCTCTGCAGGTGACTTGGAATACCTATAAGTCGATCGATGATTGGGGCAAAGAAAGAGATGCTATTCTTGGCAAAATGGCTTATGCTCTCACAGGCATCAATCAACTTGGAAATGAGAAAGTTTTCAACTGGGTCGTAGAGGTGGCTTCTTTGACATCGAAAATCGTGAATATGATTGGTTCATATTATGCAACAATTGCGAATGCCGATTATCGTAGAAATGAATATGTCCGCTCTGTTGTGAATAAAGCATTCTCAGGTGGATTCAAAGGACTGCCTTTATCACAAACAGCAATCAATGCCTCAAGGTCTGTTGCCGGTATCAGTTCTGTGTTGATTGGTGCAAGAACACCCGAATATGTTGAGGATGTGCTCGACGCAATGAGGCAAAAAGTGCCGTGTTATGACCGTGCGGATTGGCTTGGCATGAAATTGCATTGATGGAACCCCTTCGGCTTGCAATGCGTTGTTTTCCCTTTGATTGAACAATCAAGTACTGAATATTACATTCAGATTTCTCGTACCTTTAGAATATTTATGTCAGCTCCTTCAGAATACCGCTATCTATCCAATATCAATACTCCTGCTGATTTGCGGACTCTGCCTGAAAGCGCATTGCGTGAGGTTAGCAATGAAGTACGGGAATATATGGTGGATACCATCACGAAAGTTGGTGGTCATTTCGGGGCAGGACTTGGTGTTGTGGAATTGACTGTTGCACTGCATTATGTGTTCAATACACCGCATGACAAAATTGTGATTGATACCGGACATCAAGGTTATCCGCATAAAATTCTTACTGGTAGAAAAGAGGAACTTCATACCATTCGGCAAAAGGATGGTCTTTCGGGATTTCTCAAAAGAGAAGAATCTGAATATGATGTATTCGGTGCAGGACATGCAAGTACGAGTATTTCCGCAGCACTCGGTTTGGCCACTGCTCGCGATCTCACGAATGATGATTATCGTGTTGTTGCCGTGATTGGCGATGGTGCCATGACAGGCGGAATGATCTATGAAGCAATGAATAATTGCGGTGTGCAGAACCGAGACATATTGGTTATTCTGAATGATAATAATATGTCAATAGCTCCGAATGTTTGGGCGCTTAGTAATTATTTCTCTCAGATTTTCTCTTCGCCAACCGGCACAAAATTACGCTCGCGTATTTGGGACATTGCCGGAAGAATAGATACAGCCGGAGATCGCATTCGAAAAGTTGCACATCAAGTTGATAATGGACTCAAAGCTCTGCTAACACCCGGCATGCTCTTTGAAGCTTTGGGGTTCAATTATTTTGGTCCGATCAATGGACATAATATCAATAATCTTGTGACCATGCTCGGTAATCTGAAAAATGCCAAAGGTCCAACCCTATTGCATGTCATCACTCAAAAAGGGAAGGGATATGCACCTGCTGAGCAAGACAAGCAATTTTTGCATGCAATCGGAAAAGTAGACAAAATCACCGGAAAATCTTTCCCATCAGCCGCTCCCGCAAAGCCCGCTCCACCATCGTATCAGAAGGTATTCGGAGAAGCAATGACGGAATTGTGTGCGACGGACAATCGCATTGTTGGAATTACAGCAGCGATGCCAGATGGCACGGGACTAGATATACTCGCAAAAACATTTCCTGAAAGAGTATTTGATGTTGGAATTGCAGAAAGCCATGCCGTCACTTTCGCCGCTGGTCTTGCTTGCGAGGGAATCGTCCCGGTTTGTGCGATTTATTCCTCATTCTTGCAAAGAGCTTTCGATAATATCGTGCATGATTGCGCACTTCAGCATTTGCATGTAGTTTTTGCGCTTGATCGCTCTGGATTGGTTGGCGCGGATGGTCCCACGCATCATGGAGTACTCGATCTCGGTTATCTCCGTTTGATTCAAGGCATGATCGTTATGGCACCGAAAGATGAACAAGAATTGCGCGATATGCTCTACTCGGCAGTCAAAGATTATACAAATGGTCCTTCAGCTATCCGTTATCCACGAGGCAATGGACTCGGAGTGGAGATTGTTGAACCCAAAAGCATTCCTCTCGGAAAAGGTGAAATTCTTAAAACCGGACAGAGCATTGCGCTTGTCGGAATTGGAAAAATGGTCAATGAATGCATGAAAGCATCCGTATTATTGGAAGAACAAGGAATTCATGCTACGGTGGTCAATGCACGATTCGTTAAACCTCTCGATACAGAATTATTTGCCAATCTCTTTGCCAGTCATGATATCGTTATGACAGTCGAAGATGGACAAATTCAAGGTGGCTTTGGCAGTGCGGTCGCAGAATGCGCAATTGATGTCCAATATAAAGGTCAAGTGATCATGCACGGAATCTCGGATGAATTTGTGGATCATGGCACCCAAGAAGAATTATTGGCCGAACTCGGACTCGATGCGAATGGAATTGCTAAAAAAGTGGTGAATTTGAAAGAATTTGCTTCACAATCCTTTGCTTCCTGAATTTCAATGCGAAAAAACATTTGTGCTTTTCAAGTCAAATTTGTACTTTCGTAACTCTTTGATAATGATTTATTCGGCATAATACAATGAAAAGAACCTATCAACCTAGTAAACGCAAGCGTAAAAATGTGCACGGCTTTCGTGCGCGCATGAAAACAAAAAATGGCCGTAAAGTTCTTGCAAGAAGAAGAGCTAAAGGTCGCCATCGTTTGACCGTTTCAGGTTGATTTTCCTGAAATAGACTTATTTAGTGAGGGCCCTAGTGGCCCTCTTTGTATTCTATGAAAATCCGCGCACTCAAAGGAAGAGCTCAAATCACCTCGGCATTTCGTCGAGGAAAGAAATTTGCATCCGATTCTTTGATAGTACATTGCAGAACCAGAAAGCATGCGAAAGAAAGCGATGCTCCTGAAGGCGGAAATCAAGATATTTTTATTATTTGTGCTGTCCGTAAAAAACAAGTCCCCCTCGCCGTCACCCGCAATCGCATCAAGAGAATCGTAAGAGAATCTGCAAGAGCTTTCATGAAATCTCATCCCCTTTTGCCATTTATGACATTGGCTTTTGTCTGGCAAAAAACCATGAAACACCATTTGGAAGCCCAAACAACCGAAATCAAACCACAAGTTGAAGAAGTATTGAATCAAGCAATGCAGTATTTTAGCGGAAAGCAGGAAATGAAGCCGTGAAACTCCTATTGCTTCTTTTATTGCGTTTCTATCGCAAGGCAATTTCCCCATACTTAGGGAATAATTGTCGGTTTCATCCCACTTGTTCTGTCTATGCAATGCAAGCAATTGAGAAATATGGTGCAATGAAAGGTTCATGGCTTGCCATTAAACGCATCGGAAAATGTCATCCTTTGCATCCTGGTGGAATTGACGAAGTACCTTAATCGGAGATTATATAATGCAAGAAGTCTTTATTGTTGAACCACTTAGAACTCCTGTCGGAAAATATGGCGGAGCTTTGTCATCCATCCGGCCTGATGATTTGGGCGCTCATGTAATCAAAGCAGTCGTGAATGCTACCGGTATCGATCCTGAATTGATTGATGATGTCATCTTTGGTTGTGCCAATCAAGCCGGGGAAGATAATAGAAATATTGCTAGAATGTCGGCCTTGCTGGCAGGTCTTCCGTATTCCGTTCCGGGAGTAACAGTGAACAGACTTTGTGCATCTTCGCTTGAGGCAATCATTCAAGGAGCAAGAGCAATTAAGTCCGGTGAAGCGAATATCATGATTGTCGGAGGTGTGGAATCAATGTCTCGCGCGCCATATTCGATGCCAAAAAATGCATCAGGTTCCGCGATATTTGGTAATCTCACTGCTTATGACACAGCACTTGGCTGGCGTTATCCCAATCCCGCGATGGCAAATATGTTTCCGCTTGAGACAATGGGCGAGACAGCAGAAAATCTCGTGGAGAAATTCGGTATTTCCCGTGAAGATCAAGATGTATTTGCATTGGAATCTCATCAAAGAGCCGTAAAAGCAGATGAGGCAGGATTATTCATCGATGAAATCGTGCCTATCGCCATTCCAAAGAAAAAGGGAGATCCACTCATTATTTCCAAGGATGAGCAGCCCAGAAAGGATGGCACAATTGAATCACTCGCAAAATTGTCTCCCGCCTTCAGAAAAGGAGGATCGGTTACCGCAGGAAATGCTTCATCACTCAATGATGGTGCCGTAGCGATGATGCTCGCAAGTGGAGAAGCCGTGAAGAAATACGGACTAAAACCGATAGCAAGATATGTGGCATCCGGAACAGCAGGTGTGGACCCCAGAATCATGGGTATCGGACCTGTTTTTGCAATACGCAAAGCATTGCAACAAGCTCAAATGAATATTGAGGATATAGGACTTTTTGAACTCAATGAGGCATTTGCCGCGCAGGCATTGTCCTGTATTCGAGAATTGGGGATAAGTTCTGACAAAGTGAATATTCATGGTGGGGCCATCGCCATCGGTCATCCACTCGGCATGAGTGGAGGTCGAATTACAGGACATTTGGCGAGAACTATGCAGAAAAATGATGTCCAATATGGCATCGCATCCTTGTGCATTGGAGTGGGCCAAGGACTTGCAATCATCCTTGAGAGAGTGACCTCTCACTAAATTCATTGGTATAATTGCCATCGATACTGTATTTTGGCATTTCTTTTTTCAATCGGCCTTTGCCGAAGTCAAATCATACTGAAATGTCGGAGGAATAGCGTTGAATAACAAACAATTGAGACGCTGGTTATTGATCTTAGGTCCGCTAGTTGCGGCCTTCGTGATTTTATGGCCAACCGTTGATGCGTATTTGTTGGAGCAGGAAGAAATGCAAGCCCTGCATCAAGCCATTCATGGCAAAGACAGCACTGCATTAAAAGCATTTGAGAATGCCAAGGGTGAGAGATATCGCACCGCAAAAATGAACCGTGTGAAATTGGGACTCGATCTCCGTGGCGGTATGTATGTCATGATGGAAGTGGCAGTTGACACTTTGCTTCGTGAAACTGCGGCACGCGAGACACTCGATGAAACATTCGAAGCCGTCATCAGAGCAACACATGCACAAGCAGAAGCTTCAGGCGAAGACTATCTTGATGCATTTCATGCAAACTTTGATCGCATCGCTCGCCCAAAAGGAAAATCACTCATTTCCTATTTTGATGTTCCTGGCGTTCAGGATGTCACAGATGAAAAAGTAAAAGAGCGTTTGCGCGAAGATGTTGAAGGCGCTATTGATCAAGCACTTGAGGTCATTCGTCAGCGTATCGATAAATTCGGTGTGAGCGAACCAAATATCTCAAAGCAAGGATCTCGTCGAATCGTGCTTGAGCTTCCAGGCGTGAACAATGAAAGAGAAATGCGCCAATTGCTTTCAACGACCGCTCGCCTTGAATTCAAACTCGTTCGCAATTCTTCAGATATTGTCAAAGCGCTTTATCGCATAGATGCTTATTTGGCCAAAAACAATGGCAATAAGACTGTAGCGGATACAGCAATTGCAAATGCAGATAGCACAGCGAAAGATACCGTGAAGAAAGACACGACTGCAGTTGCGGCAAAGACAGACAAGAAAGCTGATTCATCAGCGATTGCCGGTGATACAACCAAGAAAGATTCAGCAAAAACAGCAACGGCAGATGATCCTTATAAAGGACTCAAAGATGAAGAGAAAGGGAAGCGTTATCAAAAAGATCATCAGTTGACCACACTTCTTCAGATGTTCCCATTGGATCAAGAAGGCCGTTTCATCAGCAAAGATGGTCAACCTTCTTATTTCTACAATGAATCACAAGTTCCTGAAGTTGAATATGTAATGTATATCCCATCCAAAATCTATCCTAAATTGATGTCAATTCTTGATAGACCCGATGTGAAAAGACTTATTCCTTCAGACTTGCAACTTCTTCGTTCAGCAAAACCTGAATTTGTTTCCAAAGATTTTAAAGATACAACATATGCAATGTGGTGTGTATTGCGTCAAGCCGAATTGACAGGTGAGTATGTGACAGATGCTCGTGCATCCTCAGACCCAATGACAAATCTTCCTGTCGTCATGATGGAAATGGATCAAGAAGGCTCTGAAAAATGGGCGGATGTGACAGGTAAAAACATCAAAAAGAAAGTAGCGATTGTTTTGGATGATCAAGTGTATTCAGCACCGGTTGTTCAAAACAAAATTGCAGGTGGAAGTTCACAAATCACTGGTATGGATAGTCCTGAAGAAGCAAGACTTCTCGAGATCGTGCTCAAAGCCGGTGCATTGAAAGCTCCCGTTAAAATTGTTGAAGAACGCCTTGTTGGTCCTTCACTTGGTGAAGATTCCATTCGTCGCGGTCTCATGGGCATGGGCATTGCATTCTTGCTCGTCATTCTGTTTATGGGTTTATATTACTCAACAGCTGGAATGGTGGCGAATTTTGCGGTGATCATCAATGTATTACTCATTCTAGCAATCTTGACCCCGCTTGTGATTTCAGGTGGTGGTACATTAACATTACCCGGCATCGCAGGTATCATTTTGACAATCGGTATGGCAGTGGATGCGAATATTCTTGTGTTTGAGCGTATTCGTGAAGAAATGTTAAAAGGTCGTGGGTTCAGAAATGCAGTGGATGAAGGATTTAGCAAAGCATTGACTGCGATTGTGGACTCGAATGTGACAACATTCCTTACAGGATTAATCCTATTCCTACTTGGAACAGGTCCTGTGCAAGGTTTTGCTTTAACGCTCATGGTTGGTATTGTCACAACATTCTTCACAGCGATTATCGTATCACGCGCCATGATTGAATTAATGATTTCAAATGGCAAGACAATAAATTTCGGTCAACCATCTACCATGGCTTAAGGAATCGGAGAAAACCATGCAATTATTTTCAAAAACAAATATTGATTTTTTGAGCAAGCGCGGTACACTTGTGTGGGTTTCGCTTGTGTTAAACATAATCGGTATTGTTGCTCCTTTCGCACTTGGTTTGCGTTTCGGGATTGACTTTGCCGGTGGAACCGAAATTGCAGTACAATTAAATGCTTCAAATAAAGTTGGTGAAATTCGCACAGCGATTGACGAAGCTAATTTAACAGGTGCTGAAATTAAATCATATGGTGCTGACAATCAATACTTGATTCGTATTCCTGCAACATCATATTCAGATGATCCAACTCCGGCAGTTGTTGACGCAATAAAAAAAGCAATTCCGGGTGAATCGGTCAATCTTCTCAAGAAAGATTCCATAGGTCCGAAAGTTGGTGAAGAACTTCGAAATAAAGCTTTGCTCGCCGTTATACTTGCAGTGTTCGCAATTGGGATCTATATCGCATTCCGATTTGAATTTCTCTATGGTGTTGGTGCCGCCATCGCACTCTTGCATGATGTGTTGGTAACCCTTGCAATGGTGACTTTATTCAGTTCACTCGGCATCATCAATCTTGAAATCAATCAGGCAATGATCGCCGCATTCTTGACGGTGGTTGGTTTCTCGGTGAATGATACTGTGATTATTTTTGACCGTATCAGAGAAAACCGCGAATTGCACAAAGGCATGAATCTCATCAAATTGATGAATCTCAGTATCAATGAAACATTATCAAGAACCGTGAATACGGTCATGACAGTTGTATTGGTGCTTTTAACATTGGTTCTTCTTGGTGGTGAAGTACTACAAGGTTTTGCATTCACAATGCTTGTAGGTATCGTGACCGGTGCATATTCGTCAATTTTTATTGCAAGTTCTTTTGTTGTTTGGTTCATGGAAAAAGTACAGCACAAAGATTTGCAAGTTGAATTTAATCGTCAAAAAGCAGCAGCGAAAGCTTGATGGAATCGGCCATGAATGATGCAGGAGAACATATACAATCACCTCATGTTATCATGGCACCTGAAACCATGCTCGGCGGACCCGATGCGCTATCATTCAATGATGCAATTCGAGAACTTTCCAAAGAGCATAAAAATATCATCATAGATTGCTCGGAAGTCAATATCATGAATAGTTCCGGCTTGGGAATGCTGATCAGCGCTCAAGCTACGATGAAGCAAGTTGGAGGACAATGTTCTCTTCAACATATACCGGAACAAGTGAATAAACTTCTTGAGATGACAAGACTCAAAGCCCTCTTTGAGATCTCTTGAATCAAAGTGAAACAAATATCAAATAGTCCCCACGGCTTGGCTGTTGGGGGCTTTCTTTTGTCAATAAATTACTTGACCACATCATGAGTGTCAAAATTGTCGTTGGTGCCCAATGGGGCGATGAAGGAAAAGGCAAAATCGTCGATCTTTTGAGTGATTCCATGGATATCGTAGCACGCTATCAAGGCGGCGCGAATGCAGGGCATACCATTGTGATCGAAGGAAAGAAATTCGTACTTCATCTCATTCCAAGTGGAATTTTGCAATCTGATGTTAAATGTGTGATTGGCAATGGAGTGGTTATCGACCCCGTGGCTTTGATGGAAGAAATCGCCATGCTGGAAAGTTTTGGCATCTCCATGCAAGATAGACTGTTCATAAGTCATAAAGCGCATCTCATCATGCCCTATCATAAGATGCTAGACAAAGCCCGTGAATCACAATCCAGTGCGGCAATCGGAACGACAGGCAGAGGAATTGGTCCGGCATATATCGATAAATTCTCTCGCAGTGGCATTCGCATCGTGGATTTATTGAATAGAACCGTATTTGAAGAAAAACTTCGCGCGAATATTGAAGAGAAGAATACTGTCCTCAAGAAAATTTATGATCAAGCAGAATTGGACATCAATTCGATCATCGGTGAATATTTGGATTTTGATATAAAGATCGATCCCTATATCAAAGACACGACTTTATTTCTCAATCAAGCGATTGCAGAAGGAAAATCTATTCTGATGGAAGGCGCGCAAGGTGCATTATTGGATGTTGATCATGGCACCTATCCATTTGTAACGAGTTCCAATCCAACGAGTGGAGGAGCTTGCACAGGACTTGGCGTTCCGCCCACAAAGATTGACTCTGTGATAGGCGTTGTCAAAGCATATACAACCAGAGTTGGAAATGGTCCTTTTCCCACTGAGTTGCATGATGAAATGGGTGAAACACTTCGCAAAGTGGGTGCTGAATTTGGTGCCACCACCGGCAGACCCCGTCGTTGTGGTTGGCTTGATGGCGTCGCGCTTCAATATTCTGTGATGATCAATGGTATTGATACTATTGCGCTCACCAAACTTGATGTGCTTGATGATATTGCTTCCATCGCCATTTGTATAGGTTATGAAGTGGATGGTAAAATGCTTCGATCATTCCCGGCAAATGTGGAAGATCTCGCAAAAGTAATACCTCATTATGAATTCTTTGAGGGTTGGAATAGTTCTCTTGCCGGCATCAAAAACTATGATGATTTACCAAAGCAGGCGCAGGACTATATATCAGCCATAGAAAAAATTGCCGGAGCAAAGGTCGGAATAGTGTCACTCAGCCCCGATAGAGCCGATACGATCATTCGTTGATATTTCGATATGCTCTCACCGCTTCATAGATGATGATGCCCGAGGCAACTGCAACATTCAAGCTATGTTTAACGCCATACATCGGTATTTCTATGGCGCCATCGCAAATTGCAATGCATTCATCATCTATCCCCGAAACTTCATTGCCCACAACCAAAGCAAGTGGATAATGTCTAGCTTCAAGTGCATCATAGGCAATTCCTAAATCAGTCAACTCCACTGCCAAAACCGTATATCCTTTTTCTTTGCAGTTTAGAATTGCATCCTTGCATTGCTTCATATATTCCCACACTACTGTAGAATCAGCATCCAATGCAGTTTTGGAAATGTCCTCACGAGGTGGAATAGGACAATATCCACAGAGTATAATCTTCTCTATGCCGGCTGAATCAGCACTTCTGAATATAGAACCAATATTATATGCGCTTCGCACACTATCAATAATGAGTACTATTGGATGTTTTTTCGTGGAAATCGCCATGTTGGGTGAGAGGCGTTTTTCTAAGAGTTCAGTATATAGTAATTTACGCATTGAGTTATCCATATTTTTGCTTCAAGCAAGTAGGAATTCATGAAAAGAAGAACATTTTTTGCGGTCATGCTTGGTTTTGCAACCTTTGGAAAATGGATTGCAAATATCATCGCTTCCGAAGTGAAGAATGCACCAAAAGAGAAGCCGCAATTTACGAAAATCGATTCCTTTGGAGATGAAAAGCCCATTCGCATATTGGCGATTGGTGATTGGGGTGCAGGCACCGCTTTGCAGAAAGAAGTTGCAAAGGGCATGAATGACAATGCCGGGAAACATCCAATAGATTTTATCATCTCGACGGGCGACAATATCTATGGCAAAGGGGTGAAGAGTGTGGATGACCCCCAATGGAAGACAAAATTCGAGAATGTCTATACCGGTGAACATATTCAAAAAGATTGGTATCCAATTTTTGGCAATCATGATTATTTGGGTAATGTACCCGCTCAATTGGAATATGCGCAAAAGAATCCTCGATGGAAATTTCCTGATTTCTATTATGTGATTCCCAAAGAACAGGACAATGAATTATATGACTTCTTCATGATTGACACCAATTTGATGGTTTCAGGAAAGGATAAGGAGATGCTGATTTGGCTCGAGAAAGCACTATCAGAATCCAAGGCCAAATGGAAGATAGTAGTTGGACATCACATGATTCGCTCGCATGGTGTATATGGCGATCAAAAATTCATGATGAAAAGACTCAAGCCAATACTTGACAAATTTGCCGTGGATATGTATCTGTCCGGTCATGATCATGATTTGCAATTGATCAAGCATCCTGATGACATATTCTTTCAGGCCATTTCCGGAGCGGGTGGGGGAAGCAGAGATACTTCATGGGGAGTCAATACCATATTCTCAGCCACAAATGGTGGATTCATGGCTTTATCGATATCCAGCCAAGTATTGTATATGGAATTTCTCGATAAAAACGGGGAAGTACAATTTGCAAAGCAATTAATAAAGTAGTGATCTTTTGTTGTATTAATTTGCATTTATACTAAGTTTTATAAATTGGAGTTAATTTTTAAAAAATGTGTTACATATCATTAGATTTTTATCACATTATATGGAATTCTTCAGCAATATTAAGTCTTAGACTCCCATCAAATTCGATTCTTAATTCATTCAACATAGATTTTTAAGTATTTATAGAAGGTAGCAGAATGAGCGTTTTATACCGACTTTCGTTGCTATATTTTGTGTCCGTGATAGCCTTTGTTCAATTAACGGCTCAAACAGAAATTCCCAGAACTTTGAATATTCAAGGTGTATTGACTTCCTCCTTTGGCTCCACGCCACTCAAAGGAAAGCAAGTATTCCGCGTTGGCATTTATGAGTCTCCCCTCGGTGGTCTTCCATTGCATGAGCAAATTGATACAGTACTTGTTGGTGAAACAGGATTGTATCAGTTTTCACTTGGTGGAATGACAGGTCTTCCACGCACAGTCAAATTCG
>CANLII010000016.1 GCA_947491315.1 Ignavibacteria bacterium | reverse complement strand
CGAAACCACCACCGCCTACACGGTTGTCGAAACCGCCACCAACACGCTTTTCATATCCACCGCCACCGCTACCACGATTGTCGAAACCACCACCACCGCTACCACGATTGTCGAAACCACCACCACCGCTACCACGATTATCTAAAGCGCCGGGACGGCTATATTGCGGACGATCACCATATTCACGACGAGGTCTATAGTCTTGTCTATAACCACCTGAGCCACCTTCCGGAGTGCGACCATATCTTGGCTGATAATCACGATTTTGACGATCACCGCCATAATTGTTTGGGCGATAATTCTCTTGTGGACTATATGGCTTTTGTTGGAAATCCCTTCGCTCATAGCGATTATCGCCATAGGAAGGTCTGCGATAGTCGGAACGACCTTGATATTCAGAGCGAGAAACATGTTGACTACTTCCGGATTCATCAGAAGGTCTTTCCTCATCAGAAGGTTTACCATGGGAACGATAGGGCGTCCTTGGTTTTCTCTCCCTTTCTTGATTACCTAATCCCGAGGCATCATCGCCTGCGGATGAATTATTCCCATCAGAGGAATAGATTGGTTTTTGTGATTCGGAATTCTCATTAAAAGAATTGTTATCCGAATCAGGTGTTGGATAACTCATAATACACTCACATTGCCTCATGGCAAAAAATTGCGCTATCCCTGGCGCATATAAAAAAGTAATGCAGTTGGCTTTCTGCATCCCACAATGTGTCATCACGCGTGAATAGGAGGATACGACCCATTCATCTCTTACGTAAAGACAAGTTCGATACTAACTACGTTGCTTCTATTTCAATTTCATCGAAAAATAGATCTAATTTTTCTTTTTGATGAATGTGGCATCAGATGAAATAACAATGATCTAAGCTGTTTGAGTTTCCAGATCAGATATTCATATGAAGACATAGATCTTCTAGATTGTACATCCAGCTCGATGCCTAACTCTTTTATCTTTCTTAGGGCTTCTAATTCCCACACGCCCTTGATAACTGTATTGCATGCCGGAAGCAATTCCTGATTGGAGGCATAAAACTTCAAATACGAATCAGTTCTTGCAGTTCCAATTTCTTCAAAATCCCAAGCAGACTCACCGGATTTAAGTGTTTGTTTCAATGTTTCCAACTTCCAAACCGAAAAAACCACGGATGAACGATATACTGATCCAGGTGAAATCTCACTAATGAAATCATCAATATGCATATCACCGTTCGGAGTTGGATTTAACCGAAGATAATTCCAATCTTCTCTCACGCATTGCTCAATCAAAGAATGAATTGTTTGCGATGCAACTGGATTTACAAGAAATAAATCTTCTATATATAGCAAAACATGGCTACAAGGTATTGATTCAAGTGCAAACAGAAGATTGTCAGACCAAGATACATCTGTACCGGTTACTAAGGATGTGATATTCGGAAAATCAGCTCTTACCGTATTAGA
Source organism: Ignavibacteria bacterium (assembly GCA_947491315.1). Taxonomy (GTDB): domain Bacteria; phylum Bacteroidota; class Ignavibacteria; order Kapaibacteriales; family UBA961; genus UBA961. Next base: position 49,286 of record CANLII010000016.1, on the reverse strand, counting down.
TAAGAGATAAACCGGATATGGACAATCATTCCAAAATCTTCTGAACAAGGTTATGCATGGTCCCCATAAATCCTTGTATTTGTCACATGATACGATAAGCACGGCACAATTGCCTTGAGTATCGGGGTGTTCCATGTGATTCATTCTCATATTTTGACTGCAAATTTACAAAAAACCTTGAATAATCGGATGCATATGGGCTGAATTACTTTTTAATCGCAAATATCAGCGCAGATTGCAATTGCTCCACTTCATTTTCCCAGTGATATTTGCTCAAAAATGCCTGATGACCTCTTGCGGACATCGTTTGAATATCTGCTTCCATCATGCGCTCAATCATGAGTGAAATGTCCTCGGGACTTGAGCATGGACCATAGATTCCGGCACCTGTTTCATCCAAAAGGCGTTTCATAGGTTGTAAACCAGATGAAATGATTGGTTTACCACAGGCCATATAGTCAAAAGCCTTATTTGGTAATGTGAATTGTCTGAATTCTTGCTCAGAATACGGTAATATTCCGATATCAGTTCTATTGTAGAGATCTGACAAGTCCTTGGCTTTATATGGTCCGGTCAAGTGAATTCTATCTCTTGATGAAACTGTATTGACAAGTCTTGAAACATCATCGAATGTTTCACCTGTTCCGGCTATCAGTAATTTGATATGAGGGAAATGTTTTGCTGCGATGTCGAATCCCAAAACCAAGTTCGTCAAATTTCTTTCAAGCGTCAAATAACCGTGATGACCAAATGTGATGGGTGGGATATTGCATCTTGGAATCACATCATTGAATATTGACTTCTCAGGGGTATTGTGAACTATGAAAAGAGCTTCTTTTAGGTATGAATACTGACTTTGCAATCTTTGATTTTGTTCTTCGCAAACCGTTATGATTGCATCTGCATGTTTCACTGCATGAGATTCGATCAAATCTAGGAGTGGAAGTGTGTGAACGAGGAATCGCGAAAGTGGATTTTGGCTGTATTTCTTCCATTCACGCATTGCTGCAGGATAATGCTCTGCCATGTCCAAAATAAGGGGAATATTCCGACCTTTTGCGGCTTTTGTGCAGGATAACATGAGAAGCATCTCTCTGCAGATGATGATATCCGGTTTGAATTCCTGAATATGATCTTGTATCGCATTTGTCCAAATTGGATTGCCGGGGATACATAGAGTTAAGTGCTTATTTCTTTTTATCCGAGAGATAAGATAACCCTGAGAGTTTTCGCGAATGTTATCCTCGCCCGACCATTTGCATACAATGATGACGCGATGTCCCATGTTCGCAAGAGCAGAGCATATTTTCTCGGCTCTTATTTCTTCGGGGACTATTGCATTGACTACATATAAAATGGTCTTGGAGGTCACGATGTCAAGACTCCGTCCACACACCCATTCCGGCGAATTTGTCTCTTCTTTCTTGAACCAGAGTCTGGAGGTCTTTGGACATCAGTTTTTTTAATTCTTCCACAAAAATATTCTTGAGTGTTTCAAACATGTCAATCGGTGCGCGGTGCGCTCCACCAGTGGGTTCTGGAATAATTCTATCAATGATGCCGAATTGTTGCAAATCCGGAGCTGTTAATTTTAATGCCTCTGCAGCTTGTTCTTTGAAATCCCAACTTCTCCATAAAATGCTTGAGCAAGATTCAGGTGCAATCACTGAATACCATGCATTTTCAAGCATCAAAACTCTATCGCCTACGCCAATGCCAAGCGCACCGCCAGAAGCGCCTTCACCGATGACGCAGATGATGATAGGGGTACGAAGACCTGACATCACGAGTAGATTATCTGCAATTGCTTGTGCTTGTCCTCGCTCTTCGGCTTCGATTCCGGGAAATGCGCCAGGTGTGTCGAGCAAACAAATGACAGGTACATTAAATTTTTCAGCCAAAAGCATGAGTCTTTTTGCTTTACGATAACCCTCAGGATTGGGCATGCCGAAATTTCTGTAAAGATTTGATTTCGTATCTCTTCCTTTTTGGTGACCAATAACCATTACAGGAATTCCATCCAATTTGGCCAATCCACCGACAATTGCCGGATCATCGCGATAACCACGATCACCATGCAATTCCATAAAGTCAGAAAAAGTAAAATTGAGATAATCAAGGGTATATGGTCTTTCCGGATGACGAGCTATTTGCACTCTTTGCCAGCGTGTGAGATGCGCGAAAATATTGGAGCGTAAGTCTTCAATATTCGCTTCCAATTCAAGGATTTGCGATTCTATCTCCTGAGCATTTGGAAGACTGCGCATTTCGCTGACTTTTTGCTCAAGCTCTATGATTGGTTTTTCGAATTCAAGAACGAAGTTTGAAGCCACGTAAACCTTTCCTTACAAGATGTTTCAATAGTATCTCCAAGTCAAGACCGGGAGTGTGATAGCGAATATAATGAGCATCCAAATTATGAATGGCTGTTTTGGACATCATTTCGGGATTACCAATCAGTGCCAATCCAGTCATGCCGGGCAAAGCATCTGGAAATGATGCATCTCTTTGATACACTCCGATGATGCTGATTCGACCAAATATAACATCCGTCAATGTTTTTAGAAACACAAACGGCTTGTCTGATAACAAAAATACGAGTGGGAGACCAAGACTCAAAAAGAAAAGGGAAAGAGAGATATCTCCGATTCTTTTGATGAGGCGATGTCTGAAGAGTCTGAGATTGACAATCGGTATGTCGGGCGATATACCTGAAATATCTTCTGCAATATGAGAAACAATCACATCATCATATTCATGTACTGCATGAATGCGCACATTTTGTGATTGTAATTTCATGGATAAAGTCATGATTTGATCCGAATCTATGTGCTTATCGATGATCAAGACTTCATCAATTGAATGATGGGCAATGATTGACTCCAAAGCCGAGAATTCTCCCAATAAAGGGATATATGTCTGCTGCGGATCGTGTGCATGTATCAAAATCCTACCCACGATGATGGCATTATGGGTGTCAGCAGTATGTAATGCATCAATGATGTCGGATTCATGCTCATTCCAACCGAGAATCATGACTCTCTTATCTGCCTTTTTTCCCTTGATTGTATGATAAGCATGCCAAACTAGTCGTACAATTATTGAAATACTCAGTGCAAATCCCATGGACATCAGCAAGACGCCGCGACTGAAAGCAAAGTCATTAAAGAAGTATGTGAGAGAAGAAAGTATAAAAAATGCTGCAAAATACCCCATGAGTATTGGCCTGACTTTTCCCCCATATTCGAAATATGCTCCTGAGACTAAGAGTGAACCGATGGTTACTACTGTCATAGCCATGAATACTGTTGGATAGGCATAATCCGGGAATGCAAATGGATTGCCAAATCTAATATCCGTTGCAAAAAGTAAAGAACCAATGATGCTGAAGATATCAAAAAACAAGAGAAGCATATCGCTGAAGTGTTTTTCAACAGTAGCAACCATTGCTCTTGATTTGATGCCAATTTTGAGGAAGAACAGAAAGAATCTGGAGCTTCCAAAATGCTTTTTAGCAAAAATCTCCATTGCATCATAAAACACCATAATCTCATTCATGGAGCTTCTTCTTGAACTTTCCCCCTTAAAATGAATGATGGTGGGTTCATGATAATATCGGATATCCCATCCAAGTTTTTTTACTCTATGACAGAGATCGAGATCTTCTCCATACATGAAGAAATCGGTGTCGAAACCTCCTGATGCAAGCAGTGTCTCGCGTCTGCAAAACATGAATGCGCCAATCAAGGCATCCACATCATAGGTTTCCATTTCGCTTTTATAAGTGAGATTGTATCGTGCAAAGAGTGGAGATTTCGGAAACAGCGATTGCAAGCCAAACAGTTTGCAAAACGATGCCCATGGAGTTGGTAATCCTCGCCTGCAAGCAAGTTGAAAAGTGCCATCCGCATTCAATACTCTACAACCCGCAATGCCGGTTTTAGGCTCTTTGTCCATGAATGACATCATCATTCGTATAGTGTCTTTTTCAATCAAAGTATCAGGATTGAGAAGCAGAATATAATTGCCCTTGGCCTGTTGAATGCCGATATTATTTGCTGCCCCAAAGCCGATATTTGTATCCAGCCATGTATAAGATGCTTCAGGAAACTTCTTGGGAAGATAGTCTTTGGATCCATCTTGTGAATCATTGTCAATAATGATGATTTCCGATACTATGCCATCAAGCGCATTACGCAGGGAAGAAAGACATTGCGCAAGGAAATCCTTGACATTGTAATTCACGATAATGATGGATATATCCATTTAGGGGCACTTTTGATTGACTTCGATTGCGCAATAATAGGAAATTGTCGCCATTTTCTGGGAGAAGGAAGTATTCCGTGGAGCAAAACCGTAGATTGCATTTCACATTTTATCGGAGTCTTTCTTTGTCGAATCTCGTATCAGATCAAACCACGCTCTTTATTACTTGTCCCCTAAAATTCGCACCATTTCTTGAGAAAGAAATACGCACACTGGGTTTTACCCCCATATCGGTTTCAGATGCAGGTTTGAGCATCAAAGGAAGCATTCGAGAGGCGATGGCAATATGTCTGCACTCAAGAATCGCATCGAGAGTGCTTTTGCTATTAAAAGAATTCTATATACGGACGCCTTTGGACATGTATAAAAGCGTGTATTCAATCCCATGGGAAGACATTATCCCTGATGATGGATATTTCTCGATTGTGACTTCGATTGATACAAGAACTATAACAAATACTCATTTCGCAGGACAAAAATGCAAGGATGCAATTGTTGATCGCATTCGGAAGCATCGTAGTAGAAGACCAGATTCAGGTGCGGAGAAAGATAAAACTGTGCTCTTTTTATATTGGCATGACAATAAAGGAGCGATATACATCGATATGTCGGGCACTCCTCTACATCGCAGAGGATATCGTTTGAACCCATGGCAAGCGCCAATGAGAGAAAATCTTGCTGCGGCAGTGATTTCCGCCACAAAATGGGACCCGTACTCCATGCCATTCGTCAATCCTATGTGCGGTTCAGGCACACTTGCCATAGAAGCCGCTTTGATGGCATCGGACACAGCACCCGGTTCGCTTCATAAGAATTTCGGTTTTATGCATGTGTTTGGATACGATAAAGATTTTTGGCGAAATTTACTCCTTGATGCCATGAATACCAGAAGAGTCTGTGAATCTACTCGCATCTTTGCTTCCGATATTCATCCCGGAGCCGTGAGAATTGCCCGTGAAAATGCAAAAGAAGCGGGAATTGAAGAGTGGATTGATTGGTCGGTGAAGGATGTTCGAGACAGTACATTACCTGAAAATCCGGGTATCATCATCATGAATCCGGAATATGGGCAAAGACTTGGGACCGAAAAGACCTTGGAAGATGAATACCGAGAAATCGGAGATATGTTCAAAAAGAAATGTTCTGGATGGACAGGATACATATTCACGGGCAATCTTCAAGCTGCAAAATCAATCGGACTTCGTACTTCAAAAAGAATTCCGTTTTTCAATGCCGATATTGAATGTCGATTGCTGGAATTTGAACTCTATAAAGGGACCAAAGAGTAATCACTTTTTACTTCTTTTGAGTCGAAAGATGATGAGTCCAATAATGGCATAACCAGTAAACCATGCGCCTCGATATGCAAAGGTTTGAATGGTATGTATGGTGGGTTGAATATTGCTCTTTCCATCTCCTCGCATGATTGGATTCATCCAAAGGATTGAAGAGTCAGAATAGATTTTGACCCGAATATAGGTGTCTGAATCTCGAAATGTATAGCGCGTGGACAATACATTCGTATCGCTTTGCATGAGTTTGCCATTCTGACCAATCACTTCGATATTCTTGGCTGTATCACTCACGGCAATACGTAAAATGGAATCTGCTTCAATGGAATACTGAAATGGATATATACCTACCTGACCTCTTTTGCCGGTCACTCCGAAAGCTCTTCCATGCTTCAATGATTGCGTCAATTCTTTCCGATTAGCTTTGCCGGGAGCGTGAATCATTGTCCAGCAAACTCCTGTTTCTCCATCAGCCTTGGCATTATGAGTGTCATCATCACCAACTATCCATGCCGGATATCCTGCTGAAAGCGCGGAATCCCATTGGATATCCGAAATTCGATAATGATTCAATACTTCGATGCAATCATAATTTGAAAGATATTTAAAATCTTCGGCATCAAAACTTCCACGAAATTTTGGATGTGCGATTGCAAGTACATCAACAGTTGGTTTCATTCGGTCAAGCATCGTTTGTTTATGATGAATGCTTTGTCCGAAGATGAAATCCAGCCAAGTGACGGAATTGGCTCCGATACAGACATGATGTCTTTTCCATATATTATATCCATGTTCATAACATGGAACATAGCCCGGCTTTTGATTGAAGGTGGAATCGATGAATTGATAATTGGATATTCCCACGCTATGATAGCCCAAAGAGCGATAGACACTATCAAATACTTCATGATCCGAATGGCCATCAGTGAATTGTCCCCAAGCTTTTGTATGACCATGAAAATTCGATTTCTTCCAAACTTCGGTATCAGACATTTGGAGAAATTGATAAGGATTTTGCCATGATTTCCCTGAGAAGGGTTTTCTTTCAGGGAAATCATAGATATTGGTATAGAAGGCATAAGGAAGTGTTGCAATGAAGAGTATGCTCATAAAAAATACGAGCAAACCTAGACCCAACTTTGCAAAGAATCCGAGTATTTTATTCGTGGGCTTTTGCATAAACTCTATTTTTGTCCTGAATCATACAGACATTTGAAATCAATACATGCTGCATTCAAAAAAAATCGTGATTGTTCTTCCGGCCTATAATGCCGCAAAAACACTTGAGCAAACCTATCGTGAGATTCCATTCGACATCGTTGATGATGTCATTCTTGTTGATGATGCCAGTCGAGATCATACCATAGAAGTTGCGAAAATACTTGGTATCAAGCATATCATCAGGCATGAGCAGAATAAGGGATATGGAGGCAATCAAAAAACATGTTATGCAAAGGCATTGGAACTAAAGGCTGATGTTGTGATCATGTTGCATCCTGATTATCAATATACTCCAATGCTCATTCCTGCGATGGCAAGCATCATTGCTCAGGGTTTATATCCTGTCGTCTTGGGCTCGCGCATACTTGGCAAAGGTGCTCTCAAGGGTGGTATGCCCATGTATAAATACATTGCCAATCGTGTGCTTACATTGATTCAAAATATTCTGGTTGGAGAAAAACTCAGTGAATATCACACAGGATATCGCGCATTTTCTCGTGAAGTGCTTGAATCCTTGAATCTTGAGGCAAATTCAGATGATTTTGTATTTGACAATCAAATGCTTTCACAAATCATTTATGCGGGATTTCCCATTGGTGAAATCACATGTCCTACCAAATATTTCGCTGAAGCCTCGAGTATCAATCTCTATCGAAGTTCAGTTTATGGAATAGGAGTCTTACTTGTTTCATTCAAGCATTTCCTGCAACGCATCGGATTGGCAAAATTTGCCATTTATGCTGGCAAATGATCAGGCTTCGGGTCTCATCGTTGGGAAAAAGAGAACATCTCTGATTGATTCCTGACCGGTGAGCAACATAACCAAGCGATCGATACCGATGCCGAGTCCTGCGGTTGGTGGCATTCCGACTTCGATTGCCTGAAGAAAATCTTCATCTAATACCATTGCTTCTTCATCTCCACCTGCTCTGTCAAGGGCTTGGTCTTCTAGTCTCTTGCGTTGATCAACCGGATCATTCAATTCAGTGAAGCAATTCGCGATTTCATTTCCATTGATAAATAACTCAAAGCGTTCGACGAGTCCTTCTTCAGTGCGATGTGCTTTTGCAAGTGGTGACATCTCAACGGGATAATCCATTACAAATGTGGGTTGAATGAGATGATGCTCTACTTTTTGGGAGAAGATTTCATCGAGAATTTTCATGGCCGTTGCATCCGAGGCAACTTCAACATTGAGTGATCGTGCGGCTTGCAAGAGTTCGGCTCTATTCAATCCACGAAGATTCATCCCCGCATATTCTTGAAACAGATCGAACATTTTGGCTCGTCTAAAGGGCTGTTCAAAGGAAATGACATGTTCACCGGCAGTGGTTTCTCTTTTGCCGAGTGCTTTGTCAGCAATGGTTTGGAAGAGATCTTCCACCATGTCCATCATCCAGTAATAATCTTTATAGGCAATGTAAATTTCCATCATGGTGAATTCAGGATTGTGGGTTCTGTCCATTCCCTCATTTCGGAAATTCTTGCTGATTTCATAAACGCCCTCAAAACCACCAACGATCAATCTTTTGAGGTATAACTCAATTGCAATGCGCAAATACAAGTCAAAATCCAGCGCATTATGATGCGTGATGAATGGTCTTGCGGATGCACCTCCATACAGTGGTTGCAGGATGGGTGTTTCCACTTCCATCCAGCCATGATCATCAAAGTAGCGTCTCATTGCACTGATGATCATTGATCTCTTTTCAAAAACATGACGAATTTCGGGATTGACAATCAGATCCACATAGCGATTACGATAGCGTAATTCTTTATCAGAAAATGCATCGTACACAATCTTATTACCATCTGCATCAGTTTCTTCCTTAGCAATCGGAATCGGTCTGAGAGATTTCGTAAGCAATGCCGCCTCGCGGGCATGCACGCTGATTTCACCCATGCGGGTACGAAACACATACCCTTTGATTCCTACGATATCCCCGATGTCCAGCAAATTGATGCAAGTATAAAAATCAGGCAATTCATCTTGTTTTACATAAATCTGAATCCGACCTTGTTGATCTTGTATGGTTGCGAATGTTGCTTTTCCCATCTTTCTGATGGCCATGATTCTTCCGGCAACAGATACATCTGAGAATGTTTCGGGAGATTCATCAGAATAATGGGAGAGAATCTCCAAAGAAGAATGGGTCTTTTCGAATACATGTGGATAGGGGTCAATTCCACGGCTTCTCAGTTCGTGTAATTCTTCAAATCTTCTTTGTTCCTGATCATTTCTGCTATGCTGACTCATGAAAACACTCTTTCTTGGTGAAATTTCGCGTAAAAAACTGTTCAAATCTACATAATTCATAGAGGATTTCATGAAATCCATAGGAATTATACCACAGTTTTTTCGTAAGTTGCGGGCCGTTGAAAGGTCTGTGATCCAATTTAGTGATCACTATTAATGTATCATCTCATAGGTCGTATTTGGAAAATACATCATCGAATAAAGGGGCGGGAGATTCCCAAAACAGGCCCACACAAAGCAGTGGACCGATGCGTCCACAATCTTCTTCACCCAGTGGAGGATTTCGTGGTACGAGACCACCGATGTCAGGTTCAAGGCCCCCCGGTCCGCGCCCTTCGGGTCCTCGTGGTCCTAGGGATCGCGACCAAATGCCTGAAAAGCAGCGAAAGAATCGCATCAATGAGGAAATCCGCGTACCGGAAGTCAGAGTCGTTGATGAAGATGGTGCCATGCTTGGTGTTATGGCCACTCGCGAAGCGATTGATTTAGCCTATGAGAGAGAAAAAGATTTGGTTGAGATAGCTCAACAGGCAAATCCTCCGGTGTGTAAGATCATCGATTATGGAAAGTTTGCTTATGAGTTACAAAAGAGAGAAAAATTGGCCAAGAAGGCACAGCATCATGCGCAATTGAAGGAAGTGCGATTCAAATGGCGTACGGATACCCATGATTTTGAATTCAAGACAAGGCATGCTCGTGAATTTTTGATTGAAGGACATAAAGTAAAAGCCACTGTGATGTTTAAAGGTCGTGAGATCATGCATCAGGGAATTGGACTTGCGCTCTTAGAGCGTTTTGTAGCAGCCCTTGAGGATTGCTCTAGAATAGATCAAGCTATTCATCCTGAAGGTAGAACATTGTCAGTGATTCTCGCAGCTGATAAAGTGGTGAAGAAACCCAAGAAAGAAAAATCTTCTGATGAAGAATAAACAAGGTTTGACTTTGCATGGAGTCATTCATATTTTTTTACAATTTCAGGTGTGAACAATGCCTAAAATGAAAACGAATAGTGGTGCAAAGAAGCGCTTTACACCGACAGGATCAGGAAAGATTCGTCGTAATCGCGCTTTCAAGAATCACATTCTGACCCATAAGTCGCGTAAGCGTAAGCGCAATTTGCGTCAATCGGCACTCGTAAATGTTGCTGATGAGCAAAATATAAAGCGTCTGCTTTGTCTGCGCTAAAAAGCGCACTGCATTTCTTTTGAAATGCATTTGGTTGGTTCATCGGGACTTAGCGAAGCTCCCCTTTGACCGCTTTATTTTAACAAATCATGTAGGAGGGCATTATGCCACGTTCCACGCATAAAGTAGCATCGCATCGCCGCCGTCGCAAGTTTATTAAGCTTGCCAAAGGATATTGGGGCGCGCGAAGTAAAGTTTGGACAATTGCCAAGAATCATATCGAGAAGGGTTTGCAGTATGCATACCGTGATCGTCGCAATAAGAAACGTACATTCCGCAGACTGTGGATTGTTCGTATTAATGCAGGCGCTCGTTTGAATGGCACAACATATTCACGCTTGATGCATGCACTCAAGCAAAAGAATATATCCATCAATCGCAAAGTATTAGCCGATTTGGCAGCAAATCAGCCATCCATTTTCAAGCGCATCTTGCGCTCGGCAATTGGATAATCTTTGTGATTTCCGTATGTTCGAGGCGTTCCTAGGAACGCCTTTTTTTATGTTAATACATCATGATTCCAATGATTGAAACCATATACGAATTACGAAAAGTGATAGATCTCGATCTTCAAAGCATCAAAGACCCAGCTTCTTTGGAAGTTTTCAGACTGAAGCATCTTGTCAAGAAAGGTACAATTCAAGCACTCATTGATGGAATGCGTACAGTTCCCAAAGAAGATAAGCCTATAATCGGAAAAGTTCTCAATGAATTCCGTCAGTTTGTTGATGAATCATTTGCGCAGGCAAAAGAGGATATTGAGAAAAAAGATACTGGAGTGGATTCAATTGATGTGACATTACCGGGAAGAATTCCGTTATTGGGTCATGAGCATCCCATCCGAAAAACGCTTGATCGTATCAATGAAATTTTTGTCGGCATGGGTTTTTCGGTAGCTGAGGGTATTGACATTGAAGACGATTATCATAATTATGAAGCTTTGAATTTTCCGGCAGATCATCCTGCACGAGATATGCAGGACACCTTTTTCATCGATGATCCGCGCGGTGATATTATGTTGCGTTCCCATACCTCGCCTGTGCAGATTCGAATGATGAAACATCATGCTCCGCCAATCAGATCGATCATGCCGGGAAGAGTATACAGAAATGAAGCTATTACCGCTCGTTCGCTTGCTGAATTTCATCAGATTGAGGGTTTGTATATTGATAAAGGCGTGACTTTTGCTGATTTAAAAGGAACGGTGATTTCATTTGCAAAGCAGATGTATGGCGAGCATTCAATATTCAAATTCCGACCATCATATTTTCCTTTCACTGAACCAAGTGCAGAGGTTGACATCACATGTTATCTCTGTTCCGGAAAGGGTTGCAGAGTGTGTAAGCATTCAGGATGGCTGGAAATATGTGGTTGCGGAATGGTGCATCCAAATGTATTGAAGAATTGCGGAATCGATCCTGAAATATATTCCGGTTTTGCATTCGGATTTGGCATAGAACGGGTTACCATGCTTGCAACAGGAATTGATGATATTCGCGCACTCTATGAGAATGATATGCGCATCTTAAAACAATTTTAGGATTAGACATGAGCATTATCATTGCTGATGCCATCGTAAAATCATATTCCATGCATTCGATGCATGATACTCCTGTGTTGAAAGGTCTTTCATTGACAATTGAGCAAGGGGAATTCATAGCTTTCATGGGTCCTTCCGGTGCTGGAAAAAGTACGCTACTCCATATTCTCGGATTATTAGATTTCCCGGATTCTGGTTCCATTCAATATACATTGTCCGGCAATGTATATTCTCAGTCATCCATGAAAAAAGGAACATCCGCAGAGTTGAGGAATAAGCATATCGGATTCATCTTTCAATTCCATCATTTATTGCCCGAGTTCACCGCTTTGGAAAATATCATGATGCCGGCATTGATCGGTGGAGTGGCAATGTCGAAGGCAAAGAGTAAAGCAATGACCTTAGCTGAACAAGTCGGGATGTTACATCGTATTGAGCATCGACCTTCGGAATTATCCGGCGGAGAACAACAGCGCATCGCAATTGCAAGATCTTTGATGAATGATCCTGAAATCATCATCGCCGATGAACCGACCGGAAATTTGGATTCAGCAAATACGATTGCAGTATTGGAATTGATTCGAAAGATCAGACAAGAACGATCACTCACTTTACTCATAGCTACGCATAGCATGGATGTTGCGAGAATGGCAGAAAGAATTATAACGCTTCGAGATGGAGTTATTTCATCAGAAGTTCGTACGCAAGCCAATAGCATGCAATCCTGATTTCATGAAAGACTTAGTTTCCAATATTGTATTCTATATTCGCGCTTTTCTGATAGTGATTGCAACTATTCTTTATTCTCTTGTTGCACTATTGTTGAGCTTGATCGGTATAAGAACTGCATACTTTTTCTGCTCCAAGAATTGGTCTTCCTTCATGTTAAAACTCGCCGGTGTTACAATCCATGTTCATGGCTTGGAACATCTCTACCCAATGCAAAGCAGGATATATGTGGTGAATCACACCAGTTATTTCGACATTCCCATTGTACTTGCATCAATCCCGGATACTATACGCTTTATGTATAGAAAAAACCTTGAACGAATTCCTTTTTTCGGTTGGGGTCTTGCGAGTTCTCCATTCATCGGCATTCAAAGAGAAAAAGCAAGAGATGCAATGAAGGGGATTGATGAAGCAGTGAAATCCATCAGTATTGGTGAATCCGTCGTGATTTTTGCAGAAGGAACAAGATCAAAAGATGGAAAACTTGCTGCTTTCAAGCGTGGTGCTTTTTTGCTGGCATCTAGATCCGGAAAACAGATTATCCCAATTGCTCTTGCCGGTGCTCATACAATCATGCCCAAGGAAAGTAAAAGATTTTACCCAGGTGAAGTGACCCTGACTGTTCTTCCTCCTTTTGAAACTATGAAAAACATGGATAAAGAGTATGAACTGCAATTGCAGGATAATGTTCATTCTGCCATAAATGCAGTATTACCCATCGAAATGAAATCACTAAAGAATACATAGATATGAGCAAAGATTATACATGGCTTAAAGGATTCGCAACGATTTTTTCGAAACCCCATCAAGCAGGATTGAATGGAAATTCCGAACCACTCAAGTCAATTGTTTTTGCGGGTATACTCGAAACTGTAGCTACTTTGTTCGTCACTTGGTTGCATAGAAAAAGTCCGGCATTGATTAATGAGAATATAGCCATGATGCAGCCATGGATGAAAAATGCCGGTGCAATACAAAAAAATAAGCTTATATCTCTTCCATTTGATCAAGCTTTGCTTTCAACACTCACGATTTCATTCATCGGTATCTTGGGTTTTGGATTTGTTATGTGGGTGATTCATTGGGCAATGACAAAAGAGAGTAAAAAACTCTATGAAATCACGGGTATTTCTGCTTATAGTTCTGGCATCTATGCCCTCGGTACTTTCATTACCGGAATTATGTCATTTGCATTTGGATCTTTGCAATGGGGACCACATTTGGGAGTATTCATCAATCCAGTTGAACAACCATTTCTCTATGCAATTCTTGCAAGAATGAATATCTTCCTACTCGCTTCTTATACTGCATCAGCTTTTGCAATGATTGGTTTTTCTCATATAGAACCTAAATATGGAAAGATTGCCTCCATCATTGCGATACTCTTGGTGTTATCTTGGTTTGCTCTCTTTACATCAATTGGTGCATTGTATACATCTTGATGCATAAAGAAATCATAATTCGATAGAAACTGCCTGAATTGAAAAGTATATTTGCATTCAATCTTTCAATAATCTTCAAAAACATGAATATAGATGAATCTGAAGAATTTGCATTCGAAGATGCAATTGAAGAGGTGGATACTCTGATTGTTTCAGATATTCATCTGGGTTCCGAGGTTTCCAGATCAAAACAATTATTGGACATCATCAAGCAATTCCATTTTAAAAGATTGATTTTGAATGGTGATGTATTCGATGATTTGAATTTTAAAAGGCTCAGTAAAAGTGATTGGAAATTTCTATCGTATATCAGGAAAATATCAGGACATAAGATTGACTCTCAAGTCACTTGGGTGATTGGCAATCATGATGGTGTGGCTGAAATCCTTTCACATTTGCTTGGTATTGAAGTCTTAGAAGAATATGTCTGGGAGTTTGAGAACAAGAAATATTTGGCTTTGCATGGACATCAATTTGATTCATTCATCACTGAAAATGCAAGATTGACCGATATCGCATCATATCTCTATTTGCTTTTGCAAAAAGTTGATTTTGAGCAACAACAATTGAGTCGATGGGTGAAGAGAACGAGTAAAAAGTGGTTACAATTGTCTGATTCAAGTGCCGAATCCGCAATTGCATATGCAAGAAAGAAAGGCGCGCAATTTGTCTTTTGTGGACATACTCATATACCTTTGCTCAAAGAGCATAATGGTATCCTATACTGTAATTCAGGTTGTTGGACAGATCGTCCTTCTCATTATATCACCATTTGTTCTCAAAATGGCATTCAATTGCGAGAATGTTATTGATGGCAGACATGAAATTATATCCACTTCTTTTTAACCAAGTGCTTCTCGAAAAAGTATGGGGAGGACATTCCATTCATCAATGGAAATATGGTGTGAAAACACCTGAAGCAATTGGTGAATCTTGGGAAATTCACACAAAGAATATCATAAGCAATGGTGCATTTGCCGGAAAAACGCTGCAAGAAGTAATAGATGCATATCCTCTTGAGTTGACAGGAAGAAGTGAAGCAATTGAATTTCCCTTGCTTGTCAAAATACTCGATGCTCAAGAATGGTTATCCGTTCAAGTGCATCCCGATGATGCGCTAGCTTTGGAATTGGAAGGAGAGCCCAGGGGTAAGACTGAATGCTGGTTTATACTTTCTGCACAAGATGATGCAAAGATCCAATATGATTTAAAAAATGGGATCAGCATTCAAGATTATGCTGATTCCATAGAGCAAGATAAGCCAACCGAGCAATTGCAGTTTATGAATGTGAAATCGGGTGATGTCATATTTGTTCCTGCGGGCACGGTGCATGCAATCGGACCCGGAATACTTCTCTATGAATTACAGCAAACCAGTGATACAACATATCGACTTTATGATTGGGATAGACCGGGTTTGGATGGCAAACCACGAGAATTACATATTGAAAAAGGTTTGAAATGTACGCGGCCCGGAGCAGGAATATTTCCCTATCATCAATACCCGATCAATACAGATGCTCATGGAAATAGCGTGCAATCATTGGTGAATGAGCAGTATTTCAAGCTTGATACAATCACTCTCGGATCACAGCCATTCGATTGTTCAATGAATCATCGAGCAAAGTTGATTACAAATATTGGAGAACATATTGTGCATATTCTCCATGATGAATCTATCGAAGCTTTGCCAAAAGCATATTCGGCATTTCTGCCAGCAGGATTGGATAATGTACAATTATACTCTCTGCATGAAAATGCTAAAGTTCTGATTGCAAGTGAGCATGCCTCCTGAAATGCATTTATTGGTTAATTTGAATACCATAAGTAATCCTTCGGACCAACATGAATCCCCTCATTTTAGACGGTAAATCACTTGCAAAGCACATTGAGCAAAAGCTTGCTCAAAGAACGCAGGCATTGCTTGCTCATGCACCCGGAAGAATTCCAATCTTAGCTACGATTCTAGTTGGTCATGATCCTGCCAGTACAACATATGTCAAGATGAAAGGCAATGCTTGCAGGCGTATCGGCATGGATTCTCGATCAATTGAGTTGCCTGAGCATACCACAACAGCTGAACTCAAAGCAGTTATAAATGAATTGAATTCCAACCCCGATATTCATGGCATTCTTTTGCAACATCCCGTTCCTCATCAAATAGATGAAAGGCATTGTTTTGATTCGATTGCATTAGAAAAAGATGTAGATGGCGTGACTTGTCTTGGATATGGTAGAATGGCCATGGGCTCTGATGCTTATGGCTCGGCAACACCTGCCGGAATCATGACCATACTCAAACATTATGAAATTCCTCTCAGAGGAAAACATGCCGTTGTACTAGGTCGCAGTCCCATTCTAGGAAAACCAATGTCAGCAATGCTGTTAAATGAAGATTGCACCGTAACGATTTGTCATTCTCGTACAGTCAATCTCCAAGAGCATATTCGCATGGCCGATATTCTTGTTGCCGCAGTCGGCAAGCCGGCTTTTGTGCAAAAAGATTGGATTCGCGAAGGTTCCATCATCATTGACGCAGGATATCATCCTGGTGGGATTGGAGATGTACATGCGGATGCATACCCGCTTTCATCTGCATTTACACCTGTTCCGGGTGGTGTTGGTCCCATGACCATCAGCACATTGATGTCGCAAACACTAACGGCAGCCGAAAAAGCATTGGGTATCATTCTATAACTATACTTGAGTCTTTACATGAAAATTTATACGAAAACCGGCGATGATGGAACCACCGGTCTTTTTGGTGGTAAACGCGTTGCAAAATTCTCAGCGAGAATTGAAGCATATGGAACGGTTGATGAATTGAATGCTGTAATCGGAGTTGCCCTCACACATGATGTACATGCAAAAGTCAGTGAACCATTGCAACATATCTCTTCATTACTTTTTACGGTTGGATCTGATCTTGCAACACCCCAGGATGCATCTCAAAAATCATCTGTGCCAGCAATCACTGAAGAGCATGTGGATTTTCTTGAAAAATGGATTGATGCATATCAAGAACATCTTCCTGCTTTGAGGAATTTTATTTTGCCGGGTGGTTCTCCCGGAGGAGCGCATTTACATTTGGCTCGAACTGTTTGCAGAAGAGCCGAAAGAGCAATTGTTGCATTGAAACAAGATGAAGAAATTAATCCAATTGTTCTTAGATTCATCAATAGATTATCTGATTATTTCTTTGTTGCTGCACGCTTTGTGAATGCCAAGGAAGGGCATGATGACATTGAATGGAAACCTTGATATATCATCATGAAGCGAATCCTCATTTCAAATATCGGATCACTGATCACCATCTCGCAGAAAACGGATGCAAGAGGAAATATCCACGAATCAATGAATGAACTTTCCATCATTCATGATGCTGCGATGATATTCACCGATACATTTGAATGGATTGGTACATCATCAGATATACCCACCGAATACATGATTGATCAAGTGATTGATGCAAATGGTCGAGCAATCATTCCGGGATTTGTGGATTCTCATACGCATTGCGTCTTTGCGGGTAATCGCTCGAATGAATTTGCGAGAAGACTTCGTGGTATAACCTATCAGCAGATTGCATCAGAAGGTGGTGGAATACTGAGTACTGTCTCAGCAGTTCGTAAAGCATCCATTGAAGAATTGGCTGAGAAGGGGATTGAACTGGCTTGGAAGGCAATTGAATATGGTACGACTACCATTGAGATGAAGAGTGGATATGGACTTTCTCAGGAATCTGAGATTGCCTTAATTAAAGCCATTGAAATAGTCAAGAATGAAGTCCCAATTCGCATCTTCAGCACATTCATGGGAGCTCATGATTTTCCTCCGGAATATGCTCATAATCGTTCAGCATATATCGATCTCATCATCAATGAAATGCTTCCTGCGATAAAAGAACTGAATGTCGTTGATTTCTGTGATGTGTTTACAGATACCGGTTATTATTCAATTGAAGATTCCCGTAGAATCCTGCAAAAAGCAATGGAACTTGGATTTTCCTGCAAAGTACATGCCGATGAATTGTCTTCTTTCGGTGCCGCTGAAATGGCAGGTGAATTAAAAGTGGTGTCTGCAGACCATTTACTGTATTGTTCCGAGGCAGGAATGGATGCAATAAAACAAGGTGGAACGATTGCCACATTGTTACCAGGAACTGCATATACATTGCGTTTGCCCTATGCTCCAGCAAGAAGAATGATCGATCGAGGATTGATTGTTGCTCTAGCAACGGATTGTAATCCGGGATCATGTTATACTCCGAATATGCAGACTATTCTTTCGCTTGCTTGCATGAATATGGGGATGAGCATCGAAGAAGCATTGACATCAGCCACTTTACATGGGGCTTATGCTCTGGGGGCTGAACAATATTGTGGAAGCATTGAAATCGGGAAAAGTGCAGACTTCAATATATTGGACACATCTTCATATTCCGATATGGTATATCATTTCGGAGTGAATCATATTGCAAAAACTTGGAGTAGGGGAATTTCTATACAATGAATAATGGCCCTCAAGTGAGAGCCATGATTTATTGATCTAGTTTTTGAATGATGAGGGGAGTGCAATTGCATACATCTTTGACCAATGCCACACCGGCTTCCGCATTTTTTCGTGATGTATATTCACCAATAGTCACAACATATCGCAAAGAACCATCCGGCATTTTTCTATCAGTGAGATTCACTTTCATTCTTTTTGCTTTATAGTCTTCAAATTCTTGATCGGCGGCGGCTTTTGTTTTGAAAACTCCCACTTGTAATGTGAAGAGAGTCTCTGCACGATTGTTTTTTTGATTAGTCATATTCCCGCGAGTAATCAAGCTGGAATCAATCTTTGTGGGTATTGGTTTCTTGGCAACAGAATCTATTTTAACGATTTTCTTTTCTTCAGGTTTTTTTTCCGTCTTGTTTTCTGGCTTTACAGGTTGTTTCGAAGGTCTTCCTGCTCCACCAACTGTGGCGCGAAGAAGATCATATGCAGTCAATAATAATTCTGATTTTGGATAAGCAGATCTGAAGTTTTGCATTTCCTCCCTTGCTTTGGCGGTATCTCGTTTCATCGCATAATAATGAACAATGCGCCATTGTGCATCGTCTGACCATTCGCAATCAGGTTGCTCTTTTACAATCCGTTGATACATGGGAAGAGATTTTGACATATCCTCCAAAACAGAGGCATGTAAAAACTGAACACCGGGATCATCGGGAAATTCAGCCAATAAGTCTGGTAAATCTCTTTTAACCTCGTCAAGTTTACCCATTGCAAGAGATTGTAGTCTGTTTCGGACGATGGATGCCTGACCTAATGCTAATGGAGAGGAGCATAGTCCTAAAAGGAATACACTGAGAAGCATTGGCAAAGCCATTTTGATGAATTTCATTGGATTATTGATCATGTCTTTACTGACATTATAAATGATTTAAGTACCAACTCCCATATACCCCACTTTTATGCCAAAAACTTCAAATGGACCAAAAAACAACTCATTTAGGTTGAATACACCAATTTTCAATCTAAGATATAGGTTTTGGAATGAGGAATATATGCTGAAATGAACTCAGCGGCCTCTTTTGCAGCATTTGGTTTACCATGCTTTAGAGCATTCTGTCCCATTTCCTTCAACTTATCCTGATTACTGAGCAATAATTCAATGGCATATTCCAATTCGGTGTCCAAAGCACCATCTTCAATAACCAATGCAGCTCCATGCTCAAGTAATGTTTGCGCATTGAGAGATTGCTCATTATTCGAAGCACCGGGCAATGGAATGAGAATTGCCGACTTTCCACAAACAGCCAATTCCGCAACCGTTCCGCCCCCCGCCCTACAAACAACCAAATCTGCACTTGCATAAGCTGAGGGCATGTCATCAATGAATTGCATCACATGGACATCTGTTGGAAGAGTGCGATTGATTTTGAAATCAGTACCGGTTTGCCAAAGAATTTGTATACCTTTTTCAGACAATCGGTCAATTATTTTAATCATCGCTTGATTAATGGAACGCGCACCAAGAGATCCACCGAAGACAAATAATGTCTTTTTGTTTGGATCCAAACTCAATGCTTTTGCACCATGTTCTTTGTCAGGAATGCTTTTTACGAATGCAGATCTCAAGGGATTACCGCAATGCTTCATATTGTCATTCGGTATTTTACCAAAGAGAGAACGATATATGCTCTTAGTTTCTTCAAAAGCTATGATGATGATTTTGGCATATCTACCCAATAGAGCATTATTTTTTCCGGGCTTGACATTCGGTTCTATGATGATGAGTGGAATGCCGGATAATACCGCATATATTCCAACCGGAAGACTGATATAATTCCCGCCACAAATAATGCATGCCGGTTGATGCTTTTGTATGATTGATTTTGCTTCCAAGACTGCTTTTAAAAGAATAAATGGCAGCGTTAGGATGGAAGATGACAGTCCGCGGAAGCCACGCAAACTATTCATCGGTGTGAATGCATATCCATTTTTGGGTAAATAACGAGATTCAATCCTGTCCGGACTTCCCGTAAAATGCACGGATAACTGTGGGATGATATTTTGTAATTCTTCCATCACTGCAATGGCAGGGAATAGATCTCCACCTGTTCCGCCGGCGGCAATGATGATGGTTGGGTTTGAGGATTCTGACGTATTCATGGAATTCCTTTGCTTCAGTCCAGTAAATCATGAAGCGCTTGATCGCAATCCGTGAATTGGAATCTGTATCCTGATTCGATGGTTCTTTGTGGCAATACATGTTGTCCGCCTGTTGCGATCACTGCACCTTCGCCGAGCATGATAGATAATGCAATATCGGGAACATGAAACCAAGAAGGTCGATGTAAAACAGCAGACATCAATTCAGTGAAACGGTTCATTGTCACGGCTGCGGGAGCCACGAGATTGAATGTACCTTTTACATGTGCATGTTCGAGCGCATGCATGATGAAACCGATGATGTCAATTGGGTGAACCCATGACATCCATTGATTTCCTGTTCCGATTTTGCCACCAAGAAACAGAGAAAATGGTAATAACATTTTCGCCAATGCCCCTTCTCGAGCATCGAAAACAATACCAATGCGACCAATCACCACTCTTGTGAATTCATTTGCTTGCATTGCCTGTTTTTCCCATTCAATACATACATTGGCCAAAAAACCTGCGCCGGCCTCAGAAAATTCAGTAAAAATTGCATCCCCGCCATCTGATCCATAGAATCCGATTGCGGATGCAGAAAAGAAGAATTGTGGAGGATTTGCAACTTGACTGATTGCTTTCACAATTCCTGCAGTTCCATTTTTTCTGCTTTCGAAGATTGCTTTCTTTTGCTGATCTGACCACCGTTTTGCAACTGGTTCACCGGCTAGGTGAATCACAGCATAAGCACCATTGATTTTCTCAGTGCATTCTGCCGAAACATTCACCTCGCCATTCCAAATCACGAAGTCCTGTGCCATTGGTAATACTCTTCGAGCTCTATCGGGAGATCTACTGAAAACTATGATGGAATATCCTGCCTCACTTAATACTTTGATGAGTTTCTTTCCGATGAGTCCGGCTCCGCCGGTGACTATTATGGACTTCATCTTGAATCCTCCGATGTATTCATCAAAGATGTGATAGGAATATTCGGCCGAGCATATGCGAAGCGATCAATGAAATTGGTGGAATAATATGCATCCAAACCGGCAACCGTTAATGTTCCAGCTTTGTGAATATCAGCAAAACCATCATGATTGATAATATGTTTTGGAACTTTCATTTCAATGATTTCACCTATGAGTAAAATGGTGCCATTCAGTGGAATTGGCATATGCATACGATATTCAAGCATCATTTTAACGGTGCTTTCTTGGATATATGGTGCTTTGCCTATATCGCTAAATTCTTCTGTAAAATTGCAACCGGAAAACTCAGATGCATCATCATCAAATCTTGCGCTTGCCAAATGTGCCATTGAAAGCATGGAAGCATGTACCTGATTGATTGTATAATACTTGCTAGAAAGTATGTTCTCAAGTGTATGTCTTCGAACTGTATCAGGTCTGAATACCATTCCAAGCAATGGAGGGGAAGCGCCAATATGCACGATGGAATTGAATACAGCGATATTGGTGATGCCTTTATCATTCATCGTTCCGATCAATCCGAGGGACTTGAATCCCGAAATGGAATTGATTAATGTGGCGCGATAACGATCGGGCATTGCCTCAAAATCTTCTCCATGAAACATGATCTGTTCAATCATTAGGCTTTCCACTCAAGCATGCCACCAACCAAGTTCACTACATTGAATCCGCGTGCATAGAGATACTCGCATGCTTTTCCACTTCTTCCACCACTTCTGCAGTAAAGAATTATCTCATGCTCCTTGAAATGTTCCAATTCTTCAATGCGGGAAGGAAGTGTATCCAAAGGAATGAGAATTGAATTCGGGATATGAATTTCCTGATGTTCTTCGGGTTGTCTCACATCAATCATCACGGGAGTTTCCCCAATATCAAGTCTGAGGCGCAATTGTTCTGGAGTGATTAGTCCATAGCTCATAGTGATTACCTTAAAATGTACTTTTGATGCCGAGATTACATCGTAAAGAAGAAAAATTCCAAGTTGCGGAATTATTGACTTGACTCACAATTGAATTCAAGACTCTTTGATACTGTGCTTCGCCAAATAATGTAAGCGTTTGCGAAACCTGCTTTTGAAGTCCGATTCCTATATTGGCAGAAAACCAAATGGAAGAAATTTCATCGAGCGTTCTTTTACCAAGTGGTAATTCTCTTGTTCCTGTTTCAACATATGAAAAAGAAAGAGGAGAGTCAATTTGTCGAAATGCATTTGCATTTTTATTGGGAATGAACGATGCTTGACCCATCGCAAAAAGATAGAGCAATTCGTGCATGTCCCAACGAAAACCACCGGAAATGGCAATGGTAGGGAGATCTGCTTGCAGAACTGTTGATTCTCTGAATGGTACATAATTATTGATCAAACTATCATATACTTGAACGGAATTTGTGTCTTGACCTCGCAGCATGACGGAATATGGCAAATATTCCATGCGTAACATTGTTTTGAAATTTGAAATGCCTCCTGAGCCCACATGCAGACCAAGTCCCAATGGTGAGTTACTTTCAGCTTGGAAGCCACTCGGTGAAGTAATCATTGCAATTGTCCTCGGTGCATTCACATCGTGAAATTGCGCGCTTGCAATCGCATAAGCTCCCCATTCCCAATCGTTCTTTTCAGGTATTATTACTGGTTTTTGTTCGACTCTTGATTGAAAAATTGTACCCTCATATTGCAAAATGAATGTAGAAACATTTCCGGCAATATCTTTTGCCTCTATTTCCATCATCCCTTTCGTAATACCCGCTGCCGGTTTGATGGAGAGTGTATACTGCGGTATACCTTTCATGATTATGGCTTCGGTGATAACAACACCTTTCTCAATTGCCAATAATCCTTGAGTTGAAAGTACTCTAACACTTTCCAATCCCTTATCCTCAGAGCGTTCATCACGAATCACAACATTAATCGAATTTTCAAGATTGCGTCTTTCAAAAGAAGGTGGAAGAGTGTCAACAATTTCTTGCAAAACTTCAAAACCTTGCCCAATCATATTGCCATACGCATCATTTGTTGCAAATCCATAGGAATATAATCCGAATGGTTTATCTGCTTTCATAGTATGCACACCGAATGGAACATCCATTTTGATGGCCACATAATTACTTAATCCAACGAATTCCGGTGAGTATTTCATTGTGTCAATTACTCTTCCATTGAAGCGCAAGGATTCAACCGAAGCAGATGGCACAATGATATTCACGAAATGCTTCCAATTTGTATAACTAGTCTTGGGTGTGGCAAATCGATATTCAGTGAGAAATTGCTGAGTGGGACTCACAATAAGCATCATGGGATCACCGATTGAATCACCTCGTACTCTTGAAACTTTTCCAACTACCGGTCCAGCACCACCGAGAAATCCCTGTGAAAACTGAGCTACTAAAACCGGCTCATTTGCGGTGAGCATGATATTTTTGGAACCTACAGAGGAATTTTCATACATCTCACCGGACTGCAATTCACGGATGAATACAGAATTTTCGAAAATCTTAGTATTGGGTTTTGAAGCAATCACGCGATACGCATAACTGGATCTCTTTGCGAATTGACCAAGTATGAAATGTTTCCCCCAACTATGAACTGGTGGCAATTGCTCAACGAGATAATTACAAAATGGAACGCGCAAAGGGACATCAGCACATTGATGACCACTGAAAACAGCAACCGGTTTTGATGCCTGTATTCTTGTGCCTGTCAAATCAGGAAAAATCAAGGTATCGCTTCCATTCATTGCTTTACCCATTGGCTGATAATTCAATGCGGCAATTTGATAGACATCACCTTTGTTCATAATGACAGGGAATGCAACTTTCGGTGGCTTATTTCGGGATGTCATCACAGATGGCGTGACATAAACAAATGTACTATCCTGGGTTGCAATAATTGCCATATGAGAAACCAAATCATTCGTTGGTGTTGAATGATAACTCATTGCATAATATTCCAATCCCAATGCGGTGGAAGGTAATGCCAAATATGAGTCGGTGGAACTTCCTCTTTCATTCAAGCAAGTGACTGAAATAGGTGATTTGGATGTGACGCGCACTGCATTCGGCTGTAAAGTACCATCTCCTGTTACTTCAGCCGCCGCGGGAATTGATATTCTTCTTACGGTTCCACCAACAACGGTTGTATCGAGTTTATACCGAATACCTTCAATTTCAATGCGAATCTTGGTCGTGACATCAGAACTGATGAATAATTCAAAATTTGGAGTACTTCTATCCTCGATATAAACATCGCCGCCTCTTGCATCGGTCAATTTCATTTTACCAACACGATTTGCGGAGTGATGCCAAGAATTCTCTTGAAAACACAACCAAAACTCTGTACCCTCGGATGTTTTCGAAATGAGTTTTGTCGGCTTCTGAGCATATATTATGCCTTGAGCAAAAAGAGGTAGGAGCAAAAGAATGCAACTAATATGCAGCATGGTTTTTCTCATTTTTTATGCACCATGCTCATGTGATACAACCCCTGTTCGGTTTTCATGCGAATGATATAGACACCACTAGAGAAATCCATTGGATTATCGACATTCAATGTGAATAAGTGACGCCCCGCAATTTTTCTCTCAACAGGAAATTCTTTTATCAATTTCCCTTGCGAACCATAAAGGAAGAATTGAACATCACCGGGTTTACCAACATAATAATTGAAAGAGGTCGTATAGGCAAAAGGATTAGGTGAATTGATATCCATGCCTTCAGTGCTCGCTTGAATAACAAAAGGATCATTGAATGTGATTCTTCCGCCTATTTGTTCAAGGTCTTGTATTGAATCACCTATGCTGAATGACAATACTTTGATACTCAATGCCGAATCTATTCCTGCAAGAGTCTCCAGATCCAAGTAAAAAGCAATTCCAGAAGAGTCCAACAGTGGATTGGGACATGTAATTGCATACTCTTTATATTCATCTCCATCGGAGAGAAATGTGATGTCTGTTTTTTTGCAAGTGTATAATGTGCCGGGCTCTGTCAATGCATCATGAAGAATGAGGCGCTTTTTGGGTATTGCCATGCGAATGGTACAGATTTTCTGCAGGACAGTTCCATTCGACTGCAAAAAAACAGGCAATTTCCATCGTATCCCCTGCCTGAGAGATGTATCAGGAAGAGTAAAAGTAGCATCACTTGCCAAAGCATATTTCAATGGAAATAGCAAGGACATGAGAATTATTGAAAATAATGGCAACTTTTGCACAAAAAAGCCAAAAAGGTTCGGATTAAAAAAGAATGTTTCAGATGAATTTGATTGCAAAGATAAGAATTTTGAACCTAGTCATCCCCCATAAACTCAATACCTGTGGATAATATCTATAGTATGGCACAAATGAGAGAAACATCGATGATATCTTGCACGGAACAACCTCTTGAAAGATCGCAATAGGGTTTTTGCAAACCCTGTACGATTGGTCCGATTGCTTTAGCATTTGCTAAGCGTTCGGTTATTTTATAAGCAATATTACCTGCATCCAAATCAGGGAAAATCAAAACATTAGCTTGTCCTTGAATTGGAGAATGAGGTGCTTTCCTTTGTGCTATTGATGGAATCAATGCGGCATCCACTTGTAATTCGCCATCTGCGAGAATATCGGGATACATTTGGGTGAACAATGCAAATGCCTCTCGAACCTTAATGGTATCCGGATGTTCGGCACTTCCTTTGGTGGAAAAGGAAAGAAATGCAATACGCGGTTCCATATTCATGATAGATCGTGCATTCAATGCGGTCATACCGGCGATATCGCATAATTGTTCGGCAGTTGGAGAAGGAATAACGGCTCCGTCAGCATAAAATAGGATGGATTCAGGAAGAATCATGATGAAAAAACTACTGACGGTTTTTACACCTGATGCCAATCCAACAGTTTTTATGCCTGCTCGTATCACCTCACCGGTTGTTGAAATATTTCCTGCAACAGTACCATCCACAATTCCTAAATGCGTTTCTATTCCAGCAAAATAAAGAGGATTTTGAAGCATATCCATGGCATCTTGATCCGAATCAATAGTCTTCAGCTTGACTTTGATAGCTTCTATATGCTCTTTTGTACAGTGTTTTTGGGGATCGCGAATCTCAATACCCTTGATGTCAATCTTGTATTCTTGGGAGAATTGTTCTATTTCACCAGTATTTCCAATCAATATGGGAGTAATACAGGATGTATCGGCTAGAGTTATTGTGGCCTCAAGTACTCTGTGGTCCAAAGCATCTGCAAAGGCAATGCGTTTTTGCCTAGATTTGGCCTTCTCAATAAGACCCGCATAAAAAACTTCTTCAGTGCTTTGATTCATCTCTTTTTTAAGTAATTGCTTGGCATTTTGTAATTTAGGTATGCATATGCTAATTATGCAATTGAAACTGTACAAAAATGCAAAAAAGGGCTTGATGAATCAGTTCCAAAATTCTTTGCGGCTAATTATACTGATGACTATTCTCATTATGAGTCAACAGTATCCTGTTATGGGTCAGGGAAGTGCCGGTTCCAAAGCAAAAATGCCCAGATTGTCGATAGTTGATATGCCAACTGCGAGAATATTACCTCCAAAGGCCTATAGGGTTTCCGGCATAATTATGCAGGAATCTGGAATCCTGACTCACGTCAATTATGGTCTCACAAAAAATGTCAATCTTGGATTTTCCTATTCAGCAATGCCATTTTTGGGTGAAGGAGATCCAATTCTGCAACCATTATTGCTTTTTGATGTTCGAGTACGGTTGTTTTCCGAAAAGAAAAATAGACCAGCTATAGTGCTGGGAGTAAACAGTCAAGGACTAGGTGCTTGGGAAAATAAAAGAAGATTTGAATTCAATGCGCCTGGTATTTTTGTGAGTGCATCAAAAAATATTACATGGCAAGCGGGTGTATTGTCATTGCATGGTGGAATCAATTATCCAATCATGCCATCGGCATATTCAAATACACCGGGTGCTTTCGTGGGAGTCGAACAGTCATTCTATAAGAATGTGACAATCGCGACGGAATATTCCGGTACATGGAATGAAGATCCGACATTCATGAATAAGAATGGTTTATTGAATTGTGCCGTGAAATACTCACCTTTCAAAGGTATTAATCTTTCCATTCAAGCACGGGATCTCTTGGAAAGCAGAACAAATGGAAATGGCTTTCTACGATATGCAGGCATCGAATATATTGGCATATTCTAATATGAATTTTCGTTTGATTCTTTTCGATTTGGGAGGTGTGCTCTATAATATCGAACATGCAAGAACACACTCTGCCCTTCATACACTCCAATCAATCAATGCAAGCCCAATCTCATTTTCTCTTGAACATGCGGAAGCAATATTTGGTGAATTTGATGCAGGTATATTGAATAAATCAGAATTCATATCCAGACTAGGCGAAGAATATTCCATTCAAGCCACAGATGAGCAAATCATCAATGCTTGGAATGCAATGCTCTTGGGTTTATATCCGGATACTATGTCATTCATACATGAAATTTCGCAATATCTTCCGATTGCACTTTTGAGTAATATCAATGAAATTCATCATGATCATGTTCGTGAAGAATGCAAGTCATTGTTTGAATATTTTGAGCATTTGTTTCTTTCATATGAAATGAATCTCAAAAAACCCGATCCGGAAATATTTCATCATGTGATCTCGAAAATAGGTTGTTCTCCCGATGAAATTTTGTTCTTGGATGATACTCCCGTGAATTGCAGAATCGCGCAATCCCTTGGAATTACTACAAAGCTCATTGATCCACTTTCTCGCGATTGGTTGATTGAAATCAAAAATCTTATTACCAATTAATATGCGTTTCCTTTTTTTCTTGTCAGTGATTGTATGTACGCATTTTATCAATGTATGCGCTCAAGATTCATTCTATCCTCATTATATAGCAAATCCACTTGAAGCTCGCGTGGGTTCATTCTATCAACCGAATGTGGATCGACTACGACTTGATATTGGTCAAACAATTGATCTCAATCAATTCGAAATTGGATCTGGATGGAAAGCCGGCATTGGAGCAGATGCATTTATTCTCACGAGATTGAGAAGTGAAGGCAATTTTAAATTTCCCGTTGAAACCGCCGATTATTTTTTTGGTTTGCAAGGTTCCGTCCATGGCAATGTTGGTGAAATACCAGTCGGTGCTCGATTGAGATTGGCGCATATTTCTACCCATTTGGTTGATGGAGCCGCTGATGCACAAGGCGTTTTCTCGGAAAGAAAACCATTCGTCTATAGCAGAGAATTTGCCGATGTCTCTGGATATGTGAAGCTCAGTGATATACGACTCTATGCCGGCATTACATGGATTTGGTCAACACAACCCAGAAATATCGGTCGCATTGTTCCTCAACTTGGTGTCGACACGCGATATTCAATTGGGAATGATTTGAGCATTGAATCCGGTTATGATATGCGGATAAGCGAAGTGCAAGGAATAATATTGCCCACACATTCCATTCAATGTGGAGTGAAATATCTCATGAAGGATAATACCGGAATTTGGTTCGGTCTTATTGCTTCATCAGGTAGATCGATACATGGGATGTATCATGCCGAGAGAGAAGAGTATTTTGGTTATGGATTCAGGATTGCATATTGATGTACTTTGCATTCACTCATATCATGTGTTTAATCATGCTTGGTTATCATGCTCAAGCATCTGATGATGATATGCACGAAACCATGCAAAAGAATATGCCGCCACAGTTAAAATTTTTGAGAGTATATGGTGGAGATGATGAAACCATGCCTCCAATTGCCTTGTGTTCAAGACCAACGCAACAGAGAAGACCCAATGTTTCATATAATTTCCCGCATGTCACGATTGAACTCGATATTCAATCTCGCACACCTCCACAAATGTTCGTTGTTTTTTCGCATTGCAATGCAGATTGGACCGAACATGAAAATAGCTTTTTGAATGATCCCGCGCTTCTTCGAACAAGTTCTATTGATTGGCAAATGGCTCCTCCTGCATCCATTTGGTATTCCTATACCGGTACATTAAAAGTTCCGAATGAACAGGTGAAATTCAATTTCGGGGGAAATTGGAAAGCGAAGTTTTACCTCTATGATGACCCAAGTCAGCCGATTGCAATCGCCAAATTTTTTGTCGTGGATCCCCGAGTTGAAACGCGATTTGATGCATATGGAGATTTTTATTCTCCTAAAAATACCATATTCACTTCAGGTGCATATACAATTGAAGCTCATGCAAGATCCACCGAAATGCTGAATGATGGACAATTGAATACAGCGGTTTTTTATAGACTCAATAGATATGATGAGCCTTTCATCGTATCGGAACAATCTTCATATGAGTCATTGAATGAACTCAATCATGCATATCCTCTTCAGACAATGATTACGGGTTTTGGCATGACGGGTCGGCGATTCAGAATGGAACGAATTCCCGCGGAAAATGAATATAGAGTTTTGAATCTTGGTGATTATTCATTGTATCCTCGATCTAATGCTCCACTTCGCATGTGGACTCCTGATCTGTGGCGGAATGGATCATTCATCGAAAGATCGGATGGTGGAGTAATGAATACACGATTTATCGGTTGGGGAGACAAAGACTATGTGCAATTGGAATTTCTTCTCAATCCACAAAATAGACTAGCAGAGCATGAGGTATTCGTGAGTGGTTCATTTAATAATTGGTCACCCGATGCATCTTGGCTCATGAAGTGGGATGAAGAAATGCTATTATATCGCTTGAGACAATGGGTGCCACGCGGACGCCATGGCTACTTATATATGACTGGTGAGATTGATGCCGATACGAGAAAGGCAATTCGCCTGACTGCAGAAGAATTCGAAGGGAATACTGCCAGAGGGGGTCATCCATTTATAGCGCTCATCTATTATCGCGAATTCGGCATGGGTGGTTTTGATTCAATTGTTGGTGTTGCCGGAGGGAATGTCCATGGCTCCTGGTAACATTCCGGGAATCCTCCTTTTCCTAGGTTCTGCATGGTCTCTCTTTTTGAAAATTGCAAGACCAATGCTACTTTTTACTTCTGTGAAATTTCGAGAACGAGAACAAGAGATTGCTCAACAAAAAACAAGTCGGAACAATAACAATGTAAGTTTGTCAATATGGATACATGCTTCTTCTCTCGGTGAATTTGAACAGGCGCGTCCAATCATTGAAGCTTTGAAGAAGCATGATATGAATCATGACATCACTGTGACATTTTTTTCTCCTTCCGGATATCGCATTAGAAAGTATTATGAATATGCAGATAGAGTGATCTATCTTCCACTTGATACGAAAGCAAATGCACATGGATTCTTAGAAAACATCAATCCCGATCTCATCATCTTCATTCGATATGAATTATGGTTGAATTATCTCATTGAAGCTAGAAAAAGAGCAATACCTTGTTATGCAGTGAATGCAACATTTCCTCGTTCAGTCATTTGGAAATTCATTCCAACTATTTTGCGTTCAATTCTTGGTTTGTTTTCTGAAATATATACTGTTGGTAAAAGTGAAACACAATTATTCAAACAATTAAACATTTCCATTCCGATTCATTCCGGAAATGATACAAGAATTGATAGAATTTATTCACTTGTATCTGAAATGAAACAAAGTCCGGGTATCATTCGGAAATTTCTCCCTGGTTTGTTTGATTCTTCCATTCCTTGTATTGTCATTGGAAGCTCATGGGAAGAGGATGAGCGGATATTCATCGAAGCTTTGAAATTCATGCAGACACCCATTCGATTGATCATTGTTCCTCATGAACCAACCCAGGAACATTGTGCCAGATTAAAAGAATTACTACCAAACAGCTTGCTTCAAAGTGAGGTGGAATTGATTGAAGATCAGCATATCATCATAGATTCTATCGGAAAATTACTTGCTATCTATTCCATTGCGAATGCGGCATATATCGGAGGCGGATTTGGTGCAGGAGTTCATAGTTGTGCCGAACCAGCAGGTTATGGTTTGCCACTTGCATGCGGACCCTTCATTGAGCGCTCTCCGGATGCAGTGACATTGCATGAAATGGAAGCTTTGGAAATCATCAGGAATAGTCAGGATGCACTCGCATGGATGAATGCAATTTGCGCGGGAGCAATGCAGAAAGCGGGAGAGCAATCTCTGGAATATATTGAATCAAGAAGGGGAATGACGGACATCATTCTTCGAGATATCATCGGTATTGATTAGGATTTTTTCCTGCTCAAAAAGAGAATTGTACCGGTTATTGCCAGCGCCACTGAAATCCACTGAGCTTGAGATAATCCAATATATAGTGGATTCATGCGAAGAAATTCCACGAAAAATCGTTCGATTCCAGCCAAGATCAAATACACACCGAATAATTGTCCCATGGCAAAATCCTTTTTACGAAGCACCCAAAGAATTCCAAAAAACACAAATGCAGTTAGTGTTTCATAGACCGGAGTTGGATGAACGATGATGTCTTCAGGTATAGGGCGTCCCGGAAACAATTGCTGAAAATACCCCAATAATTCCGGATTGCGCGCGGATAATGTGGAAACCATGCCCTCCGGATAACTCATGCCGAATGAATGATCTGTTGGTATTCCATAATCACCATCGCCTGCCAATTGACATCCAATTCTTCCGATTCCATAGGCAATCATCAGAGATGGACCAGCGGCATCAGCAACACCAAGAAAAGGAATATGTTTCTTTTTCAAATAGATTATGACCATCACAACAGAAGTGATGAGTCCTCCAAAAAAAGTTAGACCTTCGCCACTAAACAATGAGCCGATTGGATCTGCGAAGAAAAATGAAGGATTCTCCAATAGATGGAATAATTTCGCGCCAAAAATCCCACCAATCAATGCAAGCAATGTGATGGAAGAGCCCAATTGTTCATGTTGAGGAAATGCCTTACGCTTCAGTTCTATATTCAATAGCCAATTGGCTGTCAAGAATGCCGTGGCAACCATTAATCCAAAACTATAAATCGTGAGAGGTCCCAGGTGAAAAAGAATGGGATACATGAATCACTACTCCATCAAAAAAATCTTGTGCAAGTATATGCTATTTGCACGGATGTCATTATCGTTTATTCGGGATATCTATATAATAAGCGCCATTTTTTGGAGCAGGCAAAGCTCTTTTCAAAATCCATGGATTCAATAGTTTGACATCTTTATATGATGTGCCATTATTGATTGACCATGCCGCCAAATCTGTGATCGGTTTGTCAACCTTTACGGTTGTGACAATAGGTTCTGGATAGACATCATCTTTTGACAATACTATACCATATTTATCGGCATGCTCCATCAATTCCTTGATAACTGCTATCCGAAGCATATACCGAGATGTCTCTTCATTGAGGAATAAATCATAGAATGATTCTCCTTTTTGGAATGCTATGTTTTCGCGCACGCTTCCATGTCCCATATTATAACCCGCTGCAGCGAGTGACCAACTTTTTGAGGAATTATATCCAGATCGAAGATATTGAATTGCGGCTCTGGTGCTTTTTCCAATATGTCTTCTTTCATCCACAAATTCATCAACTCTCAAACCCATTGATCTTGCAGTTGGCTCCATGAATTGCCATACACCTACGGCATCTTTTGGGGAACGCGCCATGAATAAAGCACTTTCAGCTACTGCCAGATATTTCAAATCATCCGGAACTCTTTCCTCTTTGAGAATTCTTTCAAACAAAGGAAAATATCTACCGGCTCTTTTGATATATAAAATCAATTGACCTGGAGATTGTAAGT
Source organism: Ignavibacteria bacterium (assembly GCA_947491315.1). Classification (GTDB taxonomy): domain Bacteria; phylum Bacteroidota; class Ignavibacteria; order Kapaibacteriales; family UBA961; genus UBA961. The sequence goes on along the minus strand of CANLII010000016.1, from coordinate 15,979 downwards.
TCAAATAGAATTCACGCTCGGCTCTTTCACGAACTTCGAGTATATCTAAAGGAACTATTTCACCACAAAAACTGAGGGTTTTTGGAAATGGGATTGCTGATAAATATGTAAGATAATTTCCCTTTGTTTCATCGATTGATACCTTCTCCTTGCTCTCTGAACCTGTACAGGAAGAAATGGATATCATGAGTAATAGCGATGAAAGTAAAATTACCCCGAGATGCCTGATATGAAATAAAATAGCCATAATGAAAAATCAAGATAGTGAAATGATATGATCACAGAAATGCGTTTCTGCCTGTTCATTTGTCGCAATAATTGTGCCACCACCCATAACTTTTTGCATATGCATGATTGTTCTGAAAATCTCCTGACCCTTGCTATCGAGATTCGTCGATGGTTCATCCAAAAGGAGTATTGGGTTCTGTCGTATCATTGCGAGAAGATATTTCACTCTCTGTTTCATTCCCGAAGAAAATGCTTTGATTTGTCTGGATTCATGTTGCTTTAAACCGGTAACCTCAATAAGCTGTTCATAGAGCGATATATTGAAATCAACTCCGCTCATTTCGCAGAAGAATTGCGCATGTTCTTTTGGTGAGAATTCTTCATAGACGGTGAGATATGGAGCAATGAAGCCAATCTGCATGGGTATATATTCATTTTCAAGTTGATTCCCTTCAATGTACAATGTCAGTGAGCCAGTGCTCGGCATTAAGGTGCCTGAAAGCATTTTTATCAATGTGGACTTACCTGATCCATTCCATCCGATGATACCAAGAATCTCTCCATTCTTGAGTGATAAGCCAATAGGAGAAAAAACCGATGTGAAACCGTCATATGACTTAGAGATATTGACTGCCTTAAGTTCAAAGGAAGGGTATTGTTTCATTCATATCGCTCCAAGGAGAAAGTCTCACCGAGATAGCGTTTGCGAACCTCCTCATTTTCAGCAATTTCTTCAGCGCTACCTGAACAGAAAATCTTTCCATCAATCAGAATATATGCGCGATCTGTGATGGATAATGTTTCATGCACATTATGATCGGTTATCAGAACCCCAATTCCTTTTTCCTTTAGTTTTTTGACGAGTTGCATGATTTCTTCAACCGTTATCGGATCAATACCCGCAAATGGCTCATCGAGAAATATGAATTTTGGATTTGAAGCAAGCGCTCTGGCGATTTCACATCTTCGGCGCTCACCACCCGAAAGCATATACCCCTTGCTCTTTCTGATATGCGTGATTCTGAAATCTTCCAACAATTGTTCGAGTTTTTCCTTGCGCTCGGATCTCTTCAGGGACTGCAATTGTAGAATGGCGAGGATATTATTCTCAACGGAAAGTTTTCTGAAAATGGAAGCTTCTTGGGGGAGATAACCAACGCCGAGCCGAGCCCTTCGATACATGGCCATGGAAGTTATTTTTTTATCATTCAAGTATACATTGCCTTCGCTTGGCTTTACCATGCCGACCATCATATAGAAGGAAGTGGTTTTTCCTGCACCATTTGGTCCGAGCAAACCAACAATTTCACCCTCTTTCAATTCAAGGGAAACATCATTTACTACAGTACGCTTATTATATCGCTTGATGAGATGCTCGGCTCTAATCGATTGTTTCTCTTCTGTTTGCACGAAAGCGCCTTGAATAAGTTATTTTTTTATACCTTCAAGATACAATTTTTTCTTGATTGTCTCGCCCGAGCGATTGATCAGAACCTGCATGGTTTGGCCAACAATACCATCAAAAATCACCATTTCAAGGTCTTCATTTTTCTCAATTTTGGCCCCGTCAATTTCAAGTATGATGTCACCGGGTTCTATCCCTGCTTTATCCCCGGGTGTTCCTCTGCGAACTTCCACAACTACAACACCTTGTTTCTTCTCCAATTGAAAATACCGAGCAACTTGATCATCGATTTGACGGACAAAAAATCCGGGTGTGAAATTACGATCCACTTTGCCTTCCGCTTTGAGTGTCTCAAGAATACTCTTCACCCGATTGATCGGAACAGCAAAACCAATACCAATGCTGCCGGAACCACTATTGCTTGTTGCAGTTGAAAAGATTACGGTATTCATACCAATAACCTCACCTCGCGCATTGAGTAATGGCCCCCCCGAATTCCCAGAACTAATGGCCGCATCCGTTTGGATCATGTTTTTATAGACGCGATTATCTTGTTTGAAACTCACGCCTGAGTTGCTTACCACACCGACAGTAACTGTTGGCTTGGCATTATTGTCAAAGAGACCGAATGGATTCCCAAATGCAATTGACCATTCCCCGATAATGATGTCATCAGAATTGGAAAAAGCTAAAAAGGGAAAATTGCTTCCTTCCACTTTGAGCAATGCAACATCAGCTACGGGATCTGAACCAATTATTTTTGCATCATACTTTTCGCCATTAGTCATGGTAATCACAATTTTCTTTGCATTGCCAGCCACATGATCATTGGTAAGGATATATCCGTCTGAAGAAATGATAAATCCTGATCCCACCTGTTGAACTTCCACATTTCTTCTTCTTCCATTGAAGAATTGATTAAAAAATGGATCACCGAAGAAACCGCCGAAAGGACTGTCATTGACTTGTCTAACTTCCGTGATATTTATCCCAACAATAGCCGGACTGGCTATGCGAACTGTTTCAGTGATGGCTGTTTGGCGAGAATTTGAAACAGCGTCATTGCGATGAACAATATCTGCGCGAGGTTTTTGCGCTTTGTCTGATTCATTCAAGAATGCCGGTTCAGGTTGACTTCCTGCAATAAGAACTCCAGTACCTGAGAGTAGGAACGATATGAATGTGGCTAAAATTGAACGAGTTTTCATTGGAATACACCTGATAAACTATTGGTTGATTATCTTTGCATGCGATCAAAAGCGGGCTTCTGCCATATTCTTCGAATGGCGTCTTGACGAATCAAACCCAAAAACATTTCCAAAAAGTTTAATTGTTCGATGATCTCCTATCTATCCATAGCATTGCCGATTCCTGTACAAAAAGTGTTCACCTATCGTTATGAACATGAAATGTCGCCATCTGATTTGATTGGATGCCGTGCATTGGTGCCATTTGGCAAGCAGATATTGACCGGAGTGATAGTGGAATTGGGGCAACCGGTTCAGGGAATGAAAGATATCATTGAAGTGATTGATGATGCTCCATTTTTCACCCAATCAATGCTAAGACTCACAAAGAAGATGTCTGAGTATTATATGTGTTCATGGGGTGAAGCATTGAAGGCCGGTATTCCACGCGGAATGACACCCCAAAGCGTCATGCATGTGGAATTGCTCACGAGAATTGATCCACAAGAATTGATTATTATGAAAAAAAGAGCTCCCAAAAGAGCCGCTTTACTTGATATTCTTCTGAGTCATTCTGGTCCTCTGACTGAAGTATATCTCGAAAAAATGCTGAAAACTGGGACGATATCAGATCAACTTGATGCTCTTGAAAATGCCGGTGTGATCAAAACAACAAGAAATCTCGAACAAGGCTCGAAATCCCGAATACAATCTATGGTGTATGTGAATCCCGAATATATGCAGGATGAACAGAAACTTCGAGAAACTCTACATTTATTGGATGAGAAATATCCAAAACAATCATCGGTGTTCAGTTATGTGTACTTACAACAAAAAAGAACTGGTAATGGAATAGCAATTTCTCAAGTGAAAGAGGATTTACAACTTCAATCACAATCTCCAATCAACACTTTGACTGCAAATGGCATACTCATTATCAAAAAAGAAGAGTATGTTCGCGTGCCGGAATCTATCAAAGATAGCTTGGCGCAAAGAGATGAGTCCTTGCTTACTATGACCCTTGAACAAAAACATGCGCATGCAATGATACATGAGGCCTTGCATGAAGTTCAAGCAAAAACATTTCTCCTGCATGGAATCACGGGAAGCGGTAAAACATTGGTCTATATTCAGGCAATTCGTTCAGCATTGGCGCTTGATAAAGACTGCTTATTACTTGTTCCTGAAATTTCACTTACCCCTCAATTGGTGGATCGATTTTCAGCAACATTCGGGGATCAAATAGCTGTTCTTCACAGCAAAATGACCAATCACGAGCGTTATGAACATTGGCGTACAATTAGAAATGGAAATGCACGAATAGTCATCGGTGCCAGATCAGCTCTTTTCGCTCCTTTTCGTGAAGGTAGATTAGGTTTAATCATTGTGGATGAAGAGCATGAATCGAGTTATAAACAAGAAGCTCCAGCACCTCGATACAATGCGCGGGATTTTGCGGTGGTTCGTGGTAATATTGAGAATATCGTGACCATACTCGGTTCCGCCACACCAAGCATGGAAAGCATGTTCAATGCGCAACATGGCAAATACCATTATCTGCATATTTCTTCAAGAGCTGATGGGGCAACATTACCTGAATTGCAACTCATTGATATTCGTGAACATAGAAAATCAGGTACTTTGCATGGTTCATTTTCAGAAGAAATGCTGCAAGCAATTATTCAGAGAGTAATAAAAAACGAAGGCGTCATCCTGTTCCATAATCGTCGTGGATTTGCGCGGTTTCAGGAATGTCCTGATTGTGGACATATTCCGATGTGCAAACATTGCAGTGTTTCACTCACTTTGCATAAACATTCGGGCATGCTGAGATGTCATTATTGCGGATATGCGGAACGCTCCATGCATTCTTGTACAATCTGTGGGGGCACAGACATCAAAGAACCCGGAACAGGAACGCAAAAAGTGGAAGAAGAATTACAAGACATATTATTTGCCAGAGGTATAAAGGCAGTCATCGAACGAATGGATTTGGACACAACTTCAAAGAAAGGGGAACATAGAAGAATATTGACGGCATTTTCAAAAAAAGAAATCGGTATTCTGATTGGTACGCAAATGGTTGCAAAAGGACTTGATTTCCCTCATGTATCAATGGTTGGCATCATCGATGCTGATCATCAATTATTCATGCCGGATTTTCGATCATCGGAAAGAACTTTTCAACTCCTGACTCAAGTTGCCGGTAGAGCAGGAAGATCAGGACATCTCCAGGGCAATGTGTTTCTCCAAACATCACATCCTGAGCATCAGTCTATATTGGCTACGATGACGGGCTCTTATGAGTTGTTTTACAATGATGAATTGCAATCCAGAAAAGAAGCATTATATCCACCATATTCGAGAATTGTCACGATTGAATGTGCAGGACCTGATGAATATGCAGTACATGAATCCGCAACAATTATTTCTCGGTTGCTCCCAACGAAAGGTCAACCCTTCTTACTTCTAGGACCTAGCATACCATTTATTGCAAAATTAAAATCGCAATATCGAAGAGTGATTGTGTTGAAAGGGAATAAAAACGAAGATCCTTCAGGTGAAATTCTTCGTGCTTCAATGAAAAAAGCAATGCAAGTCTATGCTGATACACATGCAAAGAAAACGGTCAAAGTAACGATTGACATTGATGCATATGGATCAGTCTAAATTGCTTTGATCTTTATCGCCACCGGGGAGAAGGTCGGTCAATCCATCTATCAATCGTATGACAATTTGCTTCTTTTCTATGTCGGTTGAAAGAATCACATCGTCAATCACAGGAAGTGGAATATCTCCATCTTTGGTTGTAAGTACCCATACATCATTTGCAGGCATAATCCACACATCAGATATTCTTCCAAGGATAGTTCCTTGTTCATCGATTACCATGCATTCCAATAAATCACTGATATAATAGTTCTCATTATCCCGCAATAACTCTTTTTCATCAATGAATACCCCATTGTCTTTCAATTGGTCGATATCACTCATAGTTACTCCTTTCAGCATGATGATGAGTGATTGCTTATACGATTCACATGAAGTCAGGATATATGATTTCGCAAAATTTGCGGAAAACCCAATAAGGACAGGTGTCCCGGATTGTAATGCAAGGGAAGCATCCGTACATTGCGTGAGAATCATTGCTCCTGCCGTGCCATGGGTACGACTAATTGTTCCGATATTTCTATATCCCATGTGAAGGTACCTTTAAAATAATCTGCCTTTTTCCAAACATTGAAATAGCCATTCTTTTTTATTATCTAATTCATGAATATTCATATCGTCTTGCGATTTTCCAAATCGTTTTTTTGATGCAGTATGAATGGTTCTGATATCTGATGTAAGCCCTTGCGAACATAAAGATTGCATCATTCTTCGTGAAAGTGCGGAACATTCTTGTCTCAATCTTTGCTCATGTTCAATGATATTCATTGCCATTTGAGGTTCCGGCTCAATTATTTGTGTCTCTTCCTGTTGAATTGCAACATTCTCTTTGGGTTTATTTGGATCAGGAAATAATTCCCAGTGCAATGTTTCTGTTGCTTTATGTTCAACATCTGCGAGAACCCAAGATTCTTGTTCATGTATGAATTCTCGGGATTGTTGAGTTTCAATCCTTTTCTGTTGAAGTTTTACTCCCAATTGTTGTTCATTCATGAGCCATTCAAAAATGATGGCTAGAGCTGAATCATTTGAAGCAAATATATCACAGATGTTTTGTTCATGAGTAAAATCTTCGAAATATCGCATTCCACGGAATATCTGTTGCATTGTTTTTGAAAATGCTCGTACTAAATCCGCTTTTACGATTACGCTGATTGGTTTGATATCAGTGCCTTCACCTATCATGTCAACCTGAACCATGACATCAATTTCGCCCTTTCGATACTCATCTAGCGTTTTAAGGCGAATCTTTTCTGGTATGTCTTGTCCAATTCTGGCGATTTTCCAATCAGGAAATCGTTCCAATACAAACTCTAGAATCGCTTGAGAATGCATATTGCTCATTGCAATGATGAGCATTTGATGAGCTCTTTTGCTTCGGGTGGAATGCTTCAACTGATGTTCTACAGCAGTATTTCTTTTCTGTTTGAAACGCTCAAAAGCCGGTGTGAGAAGAGATTCTAAATATACTGTATGAAAACGCATTTTGCGTCTGGCAAGAAATGCATCCACATCTTTTTCACCGGATGTCATTTCCTGCATTTGACTAAGTGATAACTCAACTTCTTCCTGCGTATCAATATTCCTTAGTTTGATTTTATAATCAATCATATTGACCGAAACACGCTTCAAAATCCTCCCTTCTTCATGTGCATCGCGCAGCAATACTTCATGAAGTGCTGTATAAAAGCGTTCATTATCACGAATCTCGAATGGCACTCCGAATAATGATTTATTATCAGATCTAACGGGCGTACCAGAAAGTGCTACGCTACAGGTATGAGGTAATTTTGTAATTGCTTGGGCCCATGTACCTTCATCAGAGAGATGATGCACTTCATCAAAAACGAACATGCATTCTTCTTTAGATGTGAATGATTGCAAAGCAGTATTTCCTGTCTTGCCGGATGCATATTGATAGGTGGTAATGATGATGTCAGTTTGTGTATTCTTCAGAAATGATTTATCTGAATCAGCCACACAAAAAGTTAAAGGTGGCGCTCCTAAATTGTGGAGTACCGTTGAGAGCTCTTTTGCATCTGCATATTGATCTCTTAGATTCCCGCGAGGTACAAAGACGACGAGTTTTTTTGCTTTTTTAAGATGTCTTGCAATGATGAAAGAAGCAAGTGCTGTGATGGTTTTTCCATAACCCGGTACAAAAACGCCCAAATGAAAATTGTCATTCAGCAATAATCTTGTGGCAAGTTTTTGCAAGAAATACAATTGTCCTGTCCTAAATGCAAATGGTGGACGCACATGAATACCAGGCAATTGAATCATATCCCCAAGGGTTTGCCCAGACCCTTGAAATGCTAAATCTTCTTTCATTAAAAAAAATCGTGGATTGTTTTATGGCTGCATTGTTAATTTATGGTATTGATATCCGTCTGCCAATGAGAGTTTCCCACATTTCGCCGATTATATGATGAATCATGATGCTGTGATTGAAAAAAAGAAAAAGCTCCGACAACAGTATGAAGCTTTAAGAGCAAGCTTGTCAACCCAAGAGCGTGAGCTGTGTGAATATACTATCATGGAACATATATGTTCTTCCGAAGTATATAATTCATCGAACATTATATGTTCTTTTGTTTCAGTTGGATCGGAAGTATTAACCAAGCAATTGAATGACAGGATTCTGAAAAGTGGAAAAATATTGTGTCTTCCTCACATCATAGGAACACGAAAAATAGAAATGATTGTGGTCACGCGGGATACTACTTTTGTTGTGAACAAATACGGAATCAATGAGCCAATAGGTCAACCAATTGAATTGGCACATGAAGTGAATGCATTATGTATTGTGCCATTATTGTCTTATGATACTTTCGGACATCGTTTGGGTTATGGAGGTGGATTCTATGATGTTTTCTTACAGGAACATCAACAGATGCTAACATTGGGCATTGCATTTTCAAAGCAATTTTCAGAAACTGAATTACCATATGAGGAGCATGATGTGCTATTGGATATGATCATCAATGAACATGGTCTGCATCAATCAGAAAAAAAGAAGCCCGCTTGATGAAGCGGGCTTTGCAATTTAGAGTTGAGCTTTCATTGATTGTGCTCTTTTTATGATTTCCTGAGGCGGATAATTTCTTGCAAATCTGTCAATATCATGCAATCTGTTTTCTTCAATATAGCGAGCACTTCCAATGGCTCTAGTGAAGAATTCTTTCGCTTGTTTCTTGGCGCCTGCTCTTGCATACACTTCACCGATTTGATATTCCAAAACATAAGTGATCGGGAATTGTTCCGGTGAAATATAGCGATTCATGGCATCAAGAATCTTAATACATTTTGCATTGTCTTTTTTCTCTTCAGCTTGATAGCTTGCATAATTCAGAAACGTCATGCGATAACTATCCATGAATCTTCTGTGAACCTCATCATAATACACTTCTTTATTGTTTAGATTTCTGAATTTGAAACCATAATGAGGCTCTGAATGAGCCATGTCATCAGCTACTGGATTGAGTAAGGACTTATCCATGATATCAATCGCATAGCGTTTATCTGTGCCTTGTTTTACAGGGCATACGCGTTGTGCCAGGCCTTCGATTCGCAAATATTCTTCCATACCCATATATGAGTCAGCACCTTGCGTGAAATAGACGGGTCTTTCAAATTTCACGACCTTCATGATATCGGCAACCAATTTATGCTGTGGGCCTTTATAAAAGACGGGAATATCTTCTTTTTCGCCGGGTCTTTGATTGCCATCGCCATTGAAATTGAATTGCATCACGCCATTAGCCAATACTGTTGAATCATTCGTGAATCGCTTGAGTATTTCTTGACTGACAGGGATAGTGATGCTTTCGGCTTCGGATAATTCCGGACCGATTGCTTCATTACTTGTTTCATCAGCAAGGAGTGAATTGTCACTGAATGTCAATGGAATCTTCTTTGCTCCCCATGGGGCGCGATTCTTGAGCTCATACATATACCAGCCGGTTTGACCAAGACTCAAATTGACGACTCTGACATCGCGTCTGACTCCTGCAACATCTTGCATATACCAAAGGGGGAAGGTGTCATTGTCTCCATATGTAAAAACAATGGCATCCTTATCCAAGCTTTGCAAAACATTATATGAGTAATCAAAAGGAAGGAAATTACCTGAGCGATCATGCATTTTCCACCCACCCAAACCCATATTCACGGGAACTGCTATGAAACACAATGCGATAGCTCCACCTACAACTGCAGTTGAGAAATTCTCGTCACGCTTCAATATGGTTGAGATGATCCCATAAGTACCAATCCCAATCCACATGCACCACACAAAGAATGAACCAACATAGAAATAATCTCGCTCGCGTGGCTGCGGATTTTGTTGATTCTGAGCATAAGCCGCGAGAAGTCCAGTAAGCAGGAATAATGTAACATACACCAATGCCATTCTAGGCTGCTTCTTGAAATGGAATATCATGCCGAATAAACCAAGTAAAAGCGGAAGAGCAAAGAAAGTGATCGGAAAAATATCCTTATAACCGGAGAGATAATTGAATTCCTTGAATTCAAGAGAATTTTTGTTTGATGACATCGTAGCAGGCGAATCTTGTAAATCACCGACTCTCCCCATGAAATTCCAATAGAAGTATCGAAGATACATGTGATTGAGCTGATATCTGAAGAGATAACTCAACTCACCTGACATATTCTTTTTCATTGCTGAAAAATCTGGAACAGAATACTGCATGCCATCTTGGCGTGTGACAGCTTTTCTTGGGGGTTCAAACCAAGGACCATAATCCATGTGTCTGGAAGTGTACATTGGGTCGGTTTGCCATCTGCGTGGCCAAGATGGTGCATCACCATATTGCTCGCGACCGAGATATGCGCTAAGCTTGATCAAATCATTCGGAGTATTTTCATTCATCGGAGGATTTGCATTCGAGCGAAGCAATATCTGTGTATATGTACTATATCCCAAAATGATAAGCAAGAAGGATGAACAAGCCAAATTTAAAATCGGCTTATTGTTTTTGGAAGCATGATATGTTCCAAAGGCAGCCCCAATAATTGTTCCTATCGCAAGAATGCGTGGAAAGAGGGAATCCATGATGACATAGTCTCTTGCTTCTGTCTTGAACAGATTTCCGCCAAGCATGGAAGGAAATACCTTAACTATACCTGGATAGATCAGGCCAAAGCTCACTACGGTGATTGCTCCCATGACAAAGAATGAAGTCAATTTGAAATCATACTTTCTGAAATAGATAACAAGTGCAAGTGAGAAAATGGCCAAAATGCTAAATAGATGCACACCGGTTGATAAACCGATGATATACGCAATCAACAAAAGATACTTTTCATGCCCTGGATTATCTGCTTCCTCATTCCATCGCATCATGAGCCAAACAATAATTGCAACCAGAAATGTGGAAGATGCATACACTTCAGATTCTACAGCATTAAACCAGAATGTATCGCTGAACGTCAAAGCTGTGGCCCCAACAAAAGCTGAACCAAAAACGGCAATTGCATCACCGAATGATTCATACTTTTTACCCCGGAAATTTTCGATGACTTGAACGATGACCAAATAAAGAAGGCCTACCGTCACTGCGCTTGCAAATGCAGAAAGCAAATTGACTCTCCAGCCTGGATCCCCAAAAGGCAAAAGATGGAATAATTTTCCAACAATCAAAAAGAGAGGGGCTCCCGGAGGATGAGGTACCTGTTGCTCGGCGGCGGCGGCTGTAAATTCACCACAATCCCAAAATGGTACGGATTCCTGCACGGTTAATAGATATGTGACAGTTGCCACAATAAAGGACAAAAATCCAAAAGCCCTGCGCAATACAAGAATGTTCATGGTAAAGGCCGGTTGTGAAACAATAGATAATCCAATGAGTCATTAGATATATGAAGCCAAAAATACAATTTATCTATGAAAATTTGACTCGCTTTTCTCCAATTCAGGAATACGTAGTATGAAAAACATAATGGCAGTCTTCTTTCTTGCTCTAAGCATTCAAACATTTGCATCAATTGAAGTACAAGCTGCAAGCTCATCCAATATTGCTCAAATTTCTTTTGTACGTGATTCCAAAATGTTGTTGCAGAATGATGTAAAAGACACATCCATAACGGTTTATGGAAATTGCTCATCATGCAAGAAAGCAATAGAAAAAGCTGCGCAATCAGTAAAAGGAGTAAAAAATGCTTCATGGGACAAAAAGAAGAAAATTCTTACTATTCAATATGATGTATCTGAAACATCCTTAAATACAATAGAAAAAGCCATAATAGTTATTGGTTATGATACTGAAAATATGCGAACAGAGGATTCTGTGTATGATGAATTGCATGAATGTTGTAAATATGACAGAAAACCTCAGTGATTTACTGAGTTTGCCATTGAGTGCGGATTTTGTCGTAATTTGTTATAGATGGATACTCTAAACACCAACAATGAACATATCTATGCCGAACTCACCATCGGCGATGTAAAAGTCCAAAATGGAGTGCTTTTAGCACCCATGGAGGATGTTACTGACTTGCCTTTCAGAGTTATATGCAAGCGCATGGGCGCTGATATTGTCTATACGGAGTTCATTTCATCAGATGGTCTGGTTCGGGATGCCAGAAGATCAATGGAAAAATTGCGTTTGGCCGATGAAGAACATCCTGTTTCGATTCAGATTTTTGGTGGAGATATTGATATCATGAAGGAAGCTGCTCTTGTTGCAGAGGCTTCCGGACCAGATTTCATTGACATTAATTGTGGTTGTTGGGTTAGGAATGTGGTTGCACGGAATGCAGGTGCAGCATTACTAAAAGATCCTCCCTTGATGGCGGCCATGACAAAAGCAATCGTTGACACGGTAAAATTACCCGTTACCGTAAAAACAAGATTGGGTTGGGATCCTTCTTCAATCATCATTGAAGATGTCGCTCTAAGATTGCAAGATGCTGGTGCTTCTGCAATTACCGTCCATTGCAGAACTAGAGATATGGGACATTCCGGCGTTGCAGATTGGTCTTGGATTCCCAAAATCAAGAAAGTTGTTGATATTCCCGTTATTGTCAATGGAGATATCATTACTTCAGATGATGTATTGAGAGCATTCCAAGACAGCGGTTGCGATGCTGTCATGATTGGGCGTGCGGCGGTTGGCAATCCATTTGTGTTTCGTGAGGCAAGACATCTTCTTGCAACCGGAGAACATGCTCCAGAACCCGATTTTGAGGAGAAAGTTCGTACTTGTTTGGAGCATTTGAAACTACAATTGCTTCAAAAAACAGAACGAAGAGCAGTACTCGAATTTCGGAAGTTTTATTCAGGTTATTTGCGTGGTTTATATTGTGCTTCGGCTGTAAAGCAAGATGTTCAACAATATGAATCATTTGCCCAAGTTGAAGACAGACTTGAGGCATATATCAAGTTTTTACACAATCATCAGTTTCAGAGTGATGTCGCTTAATGCATTTCCATTTTGAACTGATGTAAACAATTATATCTACATGGCTAAATCTACCACACCCAAGAAGGGTGCAACTAAAAAGGTTGCGCTCAAAGAAGAAATTACCGAAGTACATTCTTCAGTCAAATCATCGGTTAACCCTGAGCCCAATAAAGTCAAAAGAGTTACCATTGCGAAGCCTAAAGCATTAATCGAAAAAAATGTTAAAAGTGAGACTATTATAGTGGCTAAGGACCACATACTAGAGAAATCCTCAAAAACTCCAAAAAAAGCTTCCAAAATTTCTGTTCCTAAGTCAGAACCTGAGCAAAAGGTTGAAAAAACTGAATTGCCTCTAAAGCAGGTTAAGAGTAAAAGTCCTGTTCCAAGAAAATCACAAAGCAAGAAAGGTAATGAGGCTGTTTCTACTCCTGACATAAGCCCAAAAAATGACATTCCAAAGGGAAATGCACTCATTGATCAGTCTATGTTAGGCCTCGCCCCGGAATCGATTGATGCTGATGGATTTGAAGAATCAATGGCAGATTCATTACTTAAAGGTGAGGAAAAATTATCCCGTAAAGAACGACGCTTGCGCGAATGGAAGGAAAGAAAGAAGTTGAAGCGTATGCAACATTTGCACGAAAAGCAACATTCTACAATAGTGAATGAGGAAGTCGAGACAAAACAGGAGCAAATGGCTTTGGTTGAACCGGTTATAAAAGAAGTTGAGATGAAGACAGAGATTGAATTATTTGTTGATAATAACCCTAAAGTGATTGAGAAGAAGCTAGTTGAGAAGAAGCAGGTTGAGAAGAAGCTAGTTGAGAAGAAGCAGGTTGAGAAAAAACAACAATTTGATAAAATAATTCCGCAGAAAAATCTTGAGCTGTCATCAAAATTACTGCCACTTGATAAAGCTGATCGTGATTTCCCACCTTTGAAAAAAGTAGAAACCTGGGGCAATGCGATGTCTAAAGCAAAGGTTGAACCTTTGCCCAAACAACTTGAGCCAATTCTTCAGAAAACGATTCACTTTATGGAACAAGAAATCAGAATCAAGAAGCCGAGTGTGATTTTGGTGGGCGTAAGCGGTGGTATCGATTCAGTAGTGTTGCTTGATTTGCTTTCAGTGATGAGCACAAGAGGTTGGTGTACCATTCATGTTGCTCATTGCAATCATCAATTACGAGGTGAGGCATCGCATCAGGATGAGTTATATGTTCGCCGATTGGCAAGTAAGTATGGGTTACATTTTCATCATACCAGTGCTGATGTTGCGGGATATTCCAAGGATTATAATCTTGGAATCGAAACAGCTGCTCGAATAATGCGCTATCAGTTTTTTGAAAAAGCAGCAAAAGCATGTCATGCTGATGTTATTGCAACGGCTCATCATTCTGAAGATAATGCAGAAACATTACTCATGAATTTAATGCGAGGTTCGGGCATTACAGGTCTTGCTGGCATTCCGCCAAGAAGAGATATTGACAAAAAGCTTTCCTATATCAGACCAATATTGTGGCTCTCCAAGAAAGATATTGAGCACTATGCCAAAATTCGCAATCTTGAGTGGCGTGAAGATGAGTCAAATACCGCATTGAATTTCACAAGAAACAAAATCAGGCATGAATTGCTTCCAATGCTGAGAGCGGAATATTCTCCTGGTTTGACGGAAGTGTTGAATAGAACTTCAACACTCATGCGTGAAGCCCAGGAATTCATTTCAGAGAGAATTACCCATATAATGAAGCAGGGTGTGAAAGAAATCTCAAAAACTTCTTTTGCAATCAATATCGGAATGTTTCAAACCATCAAGGATTTTGCAAAAGGAGAATTGATTCAGTCATCACTTCGATATTACTTGCGCATGCAGCCTATCTCCATGGTGGCAATAGATTCAATTCTACATATTGCTCAAGGACCTGCCGGTGGAAGACTTGATATCACAAAGGATTTATTTGTGATTCGTGAACGCGAAGAATTGGTATTTGCAAGACCTGAGCAGGGAATAGAAGTATTTATGCCTCTTATGAAGATTGGTACATTCACTTCGCATGGAATTGGGTATCATGGTGAAATTGCTGATCCCCGAAGCGTGAATTTTGGTGAGCACCCACTTATTGAATATTTCGATGCCGAACTCTTTCCTGAGCAATGTGTGATTCGACATTGGAGAGATGGTGATCGCATTACTCCTATAGGAATGGAAGGTTCAATGACTGTGAGCGATTTCTTGACAAATGCTAAGATCAATGTCGCGGACAAAAGGAAGGTGCTTGTATTGTGTTCAGGCGATGAAGTATTGTGGGTTGTTGGTTATCGTATTCACAATGGTTATAAGGTGACTCAGCAAACATCTTCAATCATGCGTATTTCAATATCGCTTGAAAAGCAGATCAATTATTTGCAATTACAATCTCAGAAGCCTCAACCAAAAGAACAGCAGAAGCCTCAACCAAAAGAACAGCAGAAGCCCAACCAAAAGAACAGCAGAAGCCTCAACCAAGAGAACAGCAGAAGCCTCAACCAAAAGAACAGCAGAAGCCTCAATCAAGAGAACAGCAGAAGCCTCAACCAAGAGAACAGCAGAATACTCAACCAAGAGAACAGCAGAATACTCAACCAAGAGAACAGCAGAATACTCAACCAAGAGAACAGCAAAAGCCTCAATCAAAATTGCAGATAAAAGCTCAACAGAAAAAACAAAGTGAAGACAATTCTCAGAAAGTAACAAGTGAGCAAGTGAGTATTTCTGTTCAGGAAACTGTTTTGGTGCCAATTGAAAAAAAATCCAAGAATGTGAAGTCAAATCCGAGAGCTCCCAAAAAAACAAGTAGACCACCTAAAGATGCTTGATTTTAATTGATTTGCGTAAAATGCGACCTTCAAAACGGCGTATTTTAAGTAAAAAGAGCTACAAACAATTTTATGAAATAGTAAAAAACCATTTGGTGGGAATGCAGAAGAGTCGTAGATTTGTATTCCCATTCGGCGCGACGGAGCACGAATGACCTTTTTCGGAAGGTGTGAGATTGACAAGCGGTCCAGAGAGAAGGTTGTAGAAA
>CANLII010000015.1 GCA_947491315.1 Ignavibacteria bacterium | reverse complement strand
TTATCCCAAACCAATCGTGCAATTGGAAGACACAAGAAAGAAAACCGAACAATTGTGGAAGATCAGAAAAACCGATGAAGCCAAAGAGGAAGGAAAGAAGATTCTAAAGCGATTTGTGAGACCGAAAGTATAGGCATTGGTTATGGGTACCGGGGATGAATAGGGGCAAATTATGTACTCATATCAAGGGTGTTCACTTAGAATAGGTCTAATCATAACTCAATAGTTTCCATATATTTGGTAGTGATTAAATGATTTATCTGCCAAGAATAATACAGTGTAAAACGTATATCTTTCCTCTAACATTTTTACAATCAATACTATTTAGGATCATCAATGAAACATGTGTTTATAATTAGTCTATGCTTGGTATTTTTTCAAATCTCGGGTTTGAATGCAGATCCATATTTTATGTGCTTCTTAAATGATAAAAATCCTAATAATGGATTCAGCGTTTATTTTCCTGAAGAAGGGAGAGCTAGTGATCTATTATACAAAGGAAAAACCGAATACATTCCTTTGAAATTCATCAAAACCAAGGAGTCAAAGGGGCGAGCATATACGGATGTCTATTATGAGTACTTTAATGGTTCTCATAATGGAACGTATGAATTTGAATTTGATGGAAATTGGGTATATGTATACTATACCAGAAAAAAGGATGGAAAGAAGTTTACATATACCATTGATAATGAACTGTCGACATATGAAGGCAATCCATATAGAAACACAGCTTGTTTTTGATGCATTATGACATATACAAAGAAGCCCGAGCAATACAGTTCGGGCTTTTTTTTAATATTCTCTATGTTCTATACTTACTTCCCAATACAAAAATTGGCAAATACATCATTGAGTAATTCTTCGGTATAGACTGTTCCCAAAATCAAACCAATCGTATCGAGTGCGGAGCGCAATTCAATCGCGAGCACATCGGTGGTCATTCCATCTTTTGTTAATATAAGCGCTCTTTGAATTGCAGAAAGATATTCTTTTAGCAATATGGCCTGTCTTTCATTGAGGAGAAATGCATTATGCGTATCAGTCTCTTTGGCCATTGAAGATAAATATGCAATGATGTTTTGCAGACCATCTGCTTCTTTTGCGGAGATGTAGAGGTCAACAGAATCTGTAGAAATATGATCAATAAGATCACACTTGTTCTGCACAAGTTTGTACTGCACACTCGGATGTTCTTTCTGAACAAGATCAATCAATGATTGTGAATATTGTTCCCCACAAGTGATATCATTGATGATGAGAATGATGGTGGCTCTTTTGATGAGTGACTTCGAATATGCAATACCCTCAATTTCAATCGCATCTTCCGTTTGTTCATGGATGCCTGCAGTATCAATCAAGGTGAAATGAATTCCATCAATGATCATGGAACCCTCCACAAAATCTCTTGTCGTACCAGGAATATCACTCACTATGGAGCGCGCATATCCAAGCATCGCATTGAATATGCTTGATTTTCCTGCATTGGGAAAACCCAGTAAGAGCACTTGATGTCCACTTCGTAAAGTCTTGGCTGTATCATAGCTTTCAATGAAGCGTTCAGCGGTCAAAGACAATGCTTGCAATTCCGATATGAGTTTTTCTTCAGACACAAGCTGTATGTCTTCTTGTGAAAAATCAAAATCAAGTATCATGTATTTGAATAAGCGTTCGGTGGCATCACGGAGTGCGGATAATTCTTTCGAAAAAGAACCTATGAGTTGTCTTGAAGCACTTTCCAATGCTGCAGGTGATTGCAAATGAATAATATCATTCACGGCCTCTGCTTGTGTTAAATCTAACTTGCCATTGAGAAAAGCCCGAAGTGTGAATTCTCCTGGCTGAGCCATATGTGCGCCTGATTGCAGAAGCAATTCAATGATTTTCTTGGGAACAATCAAGCCTCCATGACAACCAATTTCGATTGTATCCTGACCTGTATAAGAATGAGGACCATCATACTTGAAAATCGTCACGGTATCAATCGGATGATTTGTATCAAGAAAAACGGCATAAGAAATTGTATGCGATGCTTTGTGTTTTATATCACTATGAAGATGTCGATTGATGATGGAGAATGCATCGGAACCTGACAGTCGAATCATGGCAACTCCACTCAATCCCGGAGGCGTGATGAGTGAGCAAATGGTGGTATGAGTGTCAAAATGCATGACCCAATCCGATATGATATTGTGCTGTTGAAAATTGTGGAGTATTGAATGATGCACTATTTGGATCATATAATGGAAATGCCATGTCGAGTCGGAAAGGTCCTGCAGGCGTATCGAATCGAAAACCTATTCCATATCCATATCCCCAATTTGCGGGATTGAATATGCGTGAAATACTTGCCAAATTATACGTACTCGGAGTGAGTCGATTGAACGAATTACCCCAATCAAAAAACAGTACTACACCCGAGCGAGCAATTTTGTCTGCCCAAAATTCAGTCCCCACTTTTGGTTTTGGAAATGAATAGCGCAATTCAATGGAGCCTTCCACGAGACTTGCTGAACCAATGATGGCTGAGAGTTGCGAGATTCTGCTGGCAAGTGAATCATCGATCGAAGATTCGGCATCTTTTAAACCGCGAGAAGCCCATGCACGAACGGAGTTTGCTCCACCAGCAAAGAAATGTTTTTCAAAAGGAGGTGTAGAATTATCACTATCAGTAAAACCCCAATTGATGATATGACCAACTTTTACTTTTGTAGCAAAAACCAATTGTTTAGTCACCGGTGTGAAGGTGTGAAACTGAGAAAATAATCGAAGGAAATGTGAATAACCAACATTAGGCGAATATTCGATTTGTGGAAGTGTGAGAAAATATCCTGTTGATGGAGTGATCACGGAATTTCTTCTGTCTCCGGTTAGCGTAAGACCTAGTGTGAATGATGCCGGACTGAAAGGAGAATTTTTATAATAATCACTGAGAGATACATAGGGTGCAATCAAACGATAGAGTGGATCATTCGGATCGGTTTCATCCAATGTGAAATTAATCAATCGCGTGAAATCCAAAGTTACATCAAAATTGAGATTCGAAAAGAGGGTCCATTCCGGAAAAGTATTGAAATTTGAAATGCGGAGTTGTGGGGTTAGCAATTTTAAATTACTTGGTAAATTTCTCAGTGAAACTTGAGCTGAATAAGTCAGTGGAACTCTATGTTCACCCAAGAAAAAAGCGAATGGTTGATTAAAACTAGTACCGATGGAGTATTCAAATTCGAGTCCTCTCTGCGTTGAAAAGAGTGTATTCGACACATCCTGTGCGAGCAATCGTGAGAAGATGGAAAAAGAGTTACCCGTTTCTGAAATAAGCAAATCGGAATAGGAAGCTTCTAAACCCATGTTCAGAAAGTTGTCCATGGTTGTACGATTAAGAAATACGGAGAATACAACTTCTTCAGGTTTTTTATATTTCATGATATAAGAAACAGATGCCAGTGTGTCTGTTTCCGTTATGAATTTCTTTTTGCTTTCCGATACTTCTGAAAAGAATGATAAACCGATCAATTGATTCTTTGATCTATTCACCGTTTGTGGTGAAAGCCATGTATCCGGCTTTATGAAGAGCAATCTCTTCAACAAATCATCTTGTAGTGTTTTTCCGCCTGAAGATATATGTTCAAACTCAACACTTTTCACGCGATATCGTTCAGGGTTTTGCATGCGAATGACTGATATCACAGTTTTATTGACTGTATCAATCATTACTTGTTCAATGCGATACTCCAAGAAGGCATATCCCTTTTCCAAAAGATGCTGAAATGAAGTGTTCAGCAAGTTTACCAAACTATCCTCATCATAAAACCTAGGAAGTATTAAACGAAAGTCATGCTGAATGGTATTCCATGGAATGGTCTGTTCTAGCGCGGTATCGGTGATGAGTAAATCTGATAGCGAATATTTCCTTCCCTCTTTGCAGTGCACTTCGAGGACACCGATTCCTGTTGAATCAATGGATATGTCCAGTTGTACCTTTGCATCAAAATACCCTTTGCGTTGATAGAGATTTTGCAGTATCTCGATTCTATTCATCAATAGAACGGAGTCCAAAGCAATGCGGATTTTCCCTTTTGTATCAGAGGGATAATAGAGTTTGTACAATTCGGGTGTGAACACATCATTCCAATCAAGGAAATGATTCAATTCCAATTCGCTTGGAAGCGTGATATTCAGTGCATTGAGTACTTGTGGAGAAGGGAGATGCGCATTCCCATAAATGCGTATGGACTTTAATGCGAAACGGCGCGTTTCCGCGCTTTTTGACAATGTATGACAGAGTGCAGCAAGACAGCAGAAGAGGATAATAAATCGTATTGATGTGAAGATCTTCTTCATATACCTCTTTTCTACTCACCCGGGAAGTAAGAATTGTGTTGAATGATGATGCATTCGATCAGTCATAATAACTGTTTTCATCTTCATCATCGAAAAACAATGTATCATCATTATTCTCAAATTCAGGCCAAAGATCTTCTATGCCTTCATGCAGTTCATCATTATCGTCCAATTCATAGAGATTTTCGAGAACTTGAGAAGGTGCTCCGGTTCTCTCGGCATAATCAATCAATTCATCTTTAGTTGCTGGCCAAGGAGCGTCTTCGAGCGTATAAGCTAGTTCAGGTGTCCAAAACATAGGGCATCCATCAGTTTTATGTTAGTGGTAAATAGACAAGATTGCGTAGTGAGGGCGCAAATATGCGCAAAAAAAACTAATTTTGCAGAAATTTCCATGCTACTTTTTCAAAGAAGCAAGAATATTCTCATGATTTAAACAGTTAACATTTCGCATGCCAGAATTGTCTCCCGAAATACTTGCAAAATATGAGCCGGTCATCGGTCTTGAATTGCATGCACAATTATTGACAGATACAAAGGCATTTTGTTCTTGCAAAGCAGGATATAGTGATATACCAAATACCACTGTCTGTCCTATTTGCTTGGGACATCCCGGCACATTGCCTGTGCTAAATCGCCGACATGTGGAAATGGCTGTATTACTTGGAATTGCAACGAAATGCTCGATAAGATCGATTTCAGCATTTGCAAGAAAAAATTACTTCTATCCAGATCTTTCCAAGGGTTATCAAATTACCCAATTCAATGATCCAATATGTTATGAAGGTTCAGTGACCATTGAAATGGCAGAAGGAATGATGAAAAACATCGGCATCACAAGAATACATATTGAGGAAGATGCCGGTAAGTCCCTGCATGATATTGACATAGACACGCTTGTTGATTTCAATCGCGCGGGAATGCCACTTCTCGAGATAGTGTCTGAGCCGGATATTCGTTCTGCATCCGAGGCATATCGTTATATGATGACGATGCGACAATTGGTTCGATATCTTGGTGTGTGTGATGGGAATCTTGAAGAAGGATCACTCCGATGCGATGCGAATGTATCTGTGCGATTGAAAGGTAATGCTGTATTTGGAACAAGAACCGAAATTAAGAATCTCAATAGTTTTCGTAATGTCGAAAAAGCGATCACTTATGAGATTGAAAGACATATTGCCTTGATAGAATCCGGCGGTGAAGTACAGCAGGTGACTATGCAATGGGATGCATCTGCTCATTGCACGAAAGAAATGCGTTCGAAAGAGCAAGCACATGATTATCGTTATTTTCAGGAACCGGATTTGGGTTATGTGAGAATCAGTCAGGATATGATTGATATGCAGCAGTCACATTTGCCTGAATTACCTTTGGCGATGAAACTCAGATTACAGGATCAATATGGTATTCCGGGTTATGATGCCGGAATATTGATTGAAGATAAACATCTTGCATTATTTTTCGAAAACACTTGCTCCCTGCTTGCCATTAAAAGCAAAGAGCGCTTTAAGTTTGTAAGCAATTGGATCTTGACAGAGATCCTGAAAGTGTTGTCAGATAAAAAAATAGGCATCATGCATGCGGAAAATATCAAGCCAAGTGGAATAGCAGAGATTGTTGATTTGTTCGCAGATGAGCAAATCAGCAGTAAGATCGCAAAAGATGTATTTGCGGAGTATTTGCAATCCGGTATATCTCCTGCCAAGTATGTGGCAGACAAAGGTTTATTACAAATATCCGATAGAACAGAAGTTGAACGCATTGTATTGTCCGCATTGGAAGGTGAGGAGGATAATATTGCAAAGTATCGTTCGGGAAAAAACAATCTAATGGGTTATTTTATCAGTAAAGTGATGAAAGCATCCGGAGGAAAAGCCAATCCAAGATTGGTGAATGAATTACTCACACAATATTTACAGTGAGGTAAACATGGCTATTCCAAAAACCCCATATATATGGATGAATGGTGAATTTGTCGATTGGGACAAAGCAACGATTCATGTTTTATCGCATGTGGTACACTATGGATCAGGTTGGTTCGAAGGTATTCGCGCCTACAAGACTCCGAAGGGTACTGGCATTTTCAGATTGCGAGAGCATATGAAAAGACTCGAGCAATCAGTGAAATTATATCGCGGCGAAATGCCTTATTCCATTGATGAAATGTGTGAAGCAGCCAAAGAATTGGTTCGAAAAAATTCACTTGAATCATGTTATATCAGACCGATAGCGTACCGTGGGTATGAAAATCTCGGAGTATATCCACTGAATTGTCCGATCGAAGTATCTATTGCGTGCTGGGAATGGGGTGTATATCTCGGAAAAGAGTCATTGGAGCAAGGTGTGGATGTATGTGTTTCCTCTTGGCAAAGATTGCATAACAATACATTACCTGCTGTGTCTAAAGCATCTGGCAATTATCTCAGTTCGCAGTTGATTCGCATGGAAGCCATCATAAATGGTTATTCCGAGGGAATTGGTTTGGATGTACATGGAAATGTTGGCGAAGGAAGCGGTGAAAATATTTTCTTCGTTCATGATGGAATTGTATTTACTCCTCCCATGTCATCATCGATTTTGGAAGGTATCACAAGACATACGGCAATCACATTGGCCAAAGAACTTGGTTATGAAGTTCGTGAAACAACCGTGCCAAGAGCGATGTTGTACACTTCAGACGAGATCTTTTTTACCGGTACCGCAGTTGAAATTACTCCGGTTCGCTCGGTGGATAGAATCAGTGTGGGAGACGGTAAAGTTGGGCCCGTGACAAAGTGTATTCAACAAGCATTTAATGAAATCATTCATGATGGTAATAATGATCATGGTTGGTTGACTTATGTGTGATTGAACAAATTCAAGAATCTAAATACAGGATAGATATCACTATGGCTAAGACCGCCACAAAAAAAGAGATACAACCGAAAGCATCGAGCGCGAAAAAGGTACAGGTCAAACCCATTGCTTCAAAAAAGACGCAAGTTGCAGCTCCAAACAAGAGTAAACCCACTGTCAAGAAAGCAGTTGTGACAAAACTTGTGTCAAAAAAGACGGTCAAGACCGCTCAGAAAGCGCAGTTCAGTGCTTTTGATATGAAGGGGTTTGATAAGCAAACAATTGTTTCTTGGTACAAAATGCAACATCTGGGACGCCGCCTGGATATAAAGGCAGCCTTGTATTTGAAGATGGCGAAGGGTTGGTCTTATCATGCTCCATGCGCCGGACATGATGGTATTCAGATTGCACTTGGGCAAATATTTCGTCAGAACAAGGATTTCCTCTTTCCGTATTATCGTGATTTGATGACATCTCTTTCTGCGGGAATTACGGTTGAAGAAATCATTTTGAATGGACTTTCCAAAGATGCTGATGTTGCAGGCGGTGGCCGACACATGAGTAATCACTTTGCGAAACCATCCATTGGTATTCAAAATGGTTCATCTTGTACGGGTAATCACTCATTGCATGCTGCAGGTTTGGCAAGAGCGGTAAAGAAATTCAATGGCGATGAAGTGGTGTACTATTCCGGTGGAGATTCAGCATGTTCCGAGGGATATTTTTATGAGGCGATTAATGGTGCTTCTCGTGAAAAGTTGCCTGTGGTATTTGTGATTCAGAATAATAAATTTGGTATTTCCGTTCCTCTTCATGAGCAAACCGCGAATCTTGTCGTTTCAGATAATTTCATTGGTTTTAAGCATTTAAAAATCATCAAATGTGATGGTCGCGATGTATTTGATTCATATCGTGCATTGAAGGAAGCTCAGGAATATGCATTGTCTGGTGCAGGTCCAGTATTTGTTCATGCTGATTGTGATCGAATCGGTTCGCATTCAAACAGTGATAATCATGAATTGTATAGAACTCCTGAAGAAATTCAGGAAATGAAAGATCGTGATCCGCTTCCCGCTTTCCGCAATGCAATTCTTGCAAAGAAGATTTTGACAGAAGAAGAATTACTTGCAATCGAAGAAGAGAATAAGAATGCAATATTTGCTGCTGCAGACATCGCAGAGATTGCTCCCGATCCTTTAGGTTCAAGTTATCTTGATTTCTTGATGCCTGAATCCGTGGTTTCTTATGATGATACAAGCGAATACGATTTTGTAAGTGATCCAAATGCACAACAGTATACCTTCCGTGAAGGTATTAATATTGCGATGAAGCAAGAGTTTCAGAAGAATCCACATACATATTTGTGGGGACAAGATGTTGCATCGGTGAATAAGCAGGGAATTTTCAATGTTCCAAAGGGAATGTTGGATGAATTCGGCAATGAAAGAATCTTCAATGCTCCGATTGCTGAGGATTATATCGTTGGTACTGCAAATGGTTTCACACGCTATCGTGATGATATTCGGGTGGTGGTAGAAGGTGCTGAATTTGCCGATTATTTCTGGCCGGCAATGGAGCAATTGATTGAATGTTCACATGAATATTGGAGAACGCGTGGGCAATTCTCACCGAATATCACAATTCGACTCGCAAGTGGTGGGTATATTCAGGGTGGATTATATCATTCACAAAATTTGGATGCAATGTTCGCCGGTATACCCGGAATCAGAGTTGTATGTCCAGCATTTGCTGATGATGCCATTGGACTCATGAGAAATTCCATTCGTTCAAAAGGGGTGACAATGTTCCTAGAACCGAAGTTTTTGTACAATTATCGTCCAAGTTCAACATCGCTTCCAGGTGATGACTTCATCGTTCCTTTTGGTAAAGCACGCATTCGCCGTCCGGGCACAGATTGCACATTGATTTCTTATGGTAATGCCATTCATTTGTCTTTGAAGGCTGCAGATGAGTTATTTGCAGAGCATGGAATCTCATGCGAAGTGATTGATTTGCGTTCATTGAAGCCATGGGATCGCCAAACAGTGTTTACATCTGTACGAAAAACCAATAGAGCGGTTATTGCGCATGAGCATTATCTGACAGTGGGTATTGGTGGAGAGATTTCAGCAAGCATCACTTCAGAACTATTCTCGATTCTTGATGCTCCGGTTGGGCGAATTGCCAGTAAAGATGTACCGGTCGGTTTTGCTAAATCTCTGGAGGCCGAAATCCTGTTGAATATACAGGATATTAAGAATGAAATATTGAAAACTGTCAATTATTGATATATAATGCCATTATTACTGTATTAAAAAAGAACCCGATCTATTCGAAGGTCGGGTTTTCTATTTGTGGAAAACCTGACAATCCACTCTGTTATATACATGACAGTGTGTAAGAAACCTGACACCATTGTCCACAACAAGTGAAGAGATAATGCGACAATATCGATGGTATTGAAAGTGTTTCTCGGAATAATATAGGCTTGTTTTATCCACAAAATGTCCTATATTTGCCACGCTACTAGAAGTATGCTTAGCGAGTTGCGCCCGTAGCTCAACCGGATAGAGCATTGGATTCCGGTTCCAAAGGTTGGGGGTTCGACTCCCTTCGGGCGCGCATTAACAATATGAGTATAAACAAGTTATAATACTATGTCAGAAACAGAAAAAATGATCGAATCCAATGAAAGTGATTGGAATGTACGCGAAACAGAGCAAGAACAAGATGTTCTGATTGGTAAAATCAAGAATATAGGTTTTGCTTTGATTGCTGTACTAGCAATTGGTCTTGGATATTATTTCTATACAGGAATGCAAGAGACAAGCAATGATGAAGCTATGACAGCTTTGTCAAGAATTTCCTCTTATTATGAGTCAGGTCAATTCCAAAAAGCATTGGATGGCGATCCTGCAAGATCAATTCGTGGTGGCAAGGTAATTGGTCTGAAAGCAATCGAAAGTGAATATGGCGGGACATCTGCTGGTTCATTTGCAGCATTGTATGCAGGTACATCACTCATGAATCTTGGCAAATTCTCTGAAGCAATGCCATATTTTGAAACAGCCTCTGGAAGCAAAGATGCAACTGTGAGCGCAGGTGGGAAAGCCGGATTGGCTGCTTGTAAAGAAGAAGCAAATAATTTTGAAGAAGCCGCTTCATTGTATGAAGCTGCTGCAGGTTCAAAGGATGGACCTCTGTATGAAAGATATGTTCTCTTTGCTGCATTAAATTATGAAAAGGCATCAGCCGGTGGATCAACTTCAGCAAAAGAGAAAGCAATTGCTCTTCTAAAAGGTTTAACTGATAAAAATTCTGGCTCAGAATATACAACAGAGGCAAAAATGGGTTTAGCCCGTCTTGGTTGGCATGAAAATTGATTATGACTATTTGATATTAATGTCTTTGCGCCCTAACTATGATAAAATTTGACAATACAGTTTTAAGTTATTATTTAACAAACGGAGGTATTATGCGACGTTTGCTTCGCTTGGGTACCATGCTATTCGCACTATTGCTGATGGCTGGCACCAGTTATGCACAAAAGCCGCTCGTACAAGTTTCCGGAAGAATCGCACCAAATGATGTGCGTATCTTCTTGAAGGACTCTATTTACCAGATTAACGGTACTCTTATGATTGCCGGTACTCTGCTTATAGAGCCGGGAACGGAAGTTGTGTTTTTGGATAATGGTAGGATGATCGACTCAGTCGGTGGTCGTATCATTGCTGACGGATTTATGTCGGCAACATACAATACTACAGCTCCAGCGGCCGGTGATGATTTTAATGACAGTCCTTATTATACAGGGAATAGTGTCGTTTCAATCGGAACCAAATCTGAATTGAGCATTGCAGATGGAAAGCGCAATGTGATTTTCAATGTAAGACTCAATGAGAATGCATCCGGCAATATGACCGGTGTTTCCAATTTGGGTAATACGGTAGATGTTGTCGAGAGAGGTCTCGTTTCAGGTGGTAGAGTAATTTCACCTGAGCGTGCGATCATGTTCATGGCATCCCGCCTTTTTGAAAATGATGATGTTGTTCGCTTCCAACCATGGAAGAGAAGAGGTGGTAATACACCTAACATTACTCAGGCACCAATCGTATTCCGTGGCCAAGCGGTAAATGACTACTCACGCGAGTGGGGTCATATCATCGTATTGCCAGGTGCTCGTGCTGCATATTTCAGAAATGTTACATTCAAAGATTTCCGCAAGGATACTACAGTAGATAATCGCTATTTGTATGATACTTTGAATTTGACTGGTGTTGCTAAAACAGCTCATATCGCTTTGAACAGAGAAATTAACAAGATGTCAAATGGTGCGGGTGGTGCTTTGTCATCATTCTCAGCTCGTACATGGCTTGTAGATTGTAAGTTCATAAATAACATGGCACGCTTCCGTGGTGGTGCTGTTAATATGATGCAAGCACCATATGGTGTTGGCGCATATCCTGATACAACAGGTTTGAATCTTGCATTCTATCAATCAGATAAAAACCCTAATATTACTAATCCTGACGGATCAGTAATCAGAGAAAATGACAGTATTATTGCACTAGATATGCTTGATACAGATGGGCTTCCATCAAGCGAGCCATTGGTATCAACAAATGATGGACGTCGTCAATCAGTTGATGATCCTCGTATTGCTGTATATCTTGGTCGTGTTCGTCGTTTGACTTTTGATAATAACCGCACAAAAGTTGCGTATGTAGATACGGTTAATATTGGTGGACGTAAAGTTCTTGCAGACAATGATACTGCAAAAGTAAAAGTTGATTCAACTGATGGCGTACCAACTGAGTGGAAGAACCAAGCATTTGGTGGAGCTATGTATATTGGTGGTCGTTTTAATGATGAATATAGAAGACTTGAAATCGGTCTCGGCGTCAATGACTCTATCCGTATCAATGCAATTAATCCTTTGAATGACAAGATTCGTTTTGGTGAGAAAGACTTTGTCAAGTTCACCAATAATAGAGTATTGAATCTTCAAGATAAGTTGAGTACTAGAGGTGCTCGTGGTGGTGGATTGTACATTGGTGCATTCACTTCCATGATTATTAATGGTGAATTTGAAAACAATTCAGCAGAAACAGCATATCTCTCACCAAAGAATAATGCAGACTATGCATTGGGTGGAGCTATTTTTCATGAAAATACATATGGTCGTTTGCAAATTCGTGGTAGCTCATTACAAGGAACAAGGTTCAAAAACAACAGAGCAAGTTCCGGTGGTGCTATCTATGTAGACGGTAATACAGATCCTCGTCCATCACCAATCATTGGTGGTTCAGACTCTCCATTCCCAAGAATCAGAGACTATGGTCGTAGAATTGACTTTGAAGATAACTCAGCACTAGCACATGGTGGAGCTGTTTATACAAAAAGAAATATGACTTCTTATGGTGCTGGTGGATTTATCAATGATCTTCCTTTGGCGCAATCATATGGCCCCGGATTCAGTATTAATTTCTTAAGAAATTTAGCGGGATTCTCCGGTGGTGCTATTGCAATTCATTTACCAAGTATTGAACCTCCCGTTCCTGCATGGCAAAGAGTTGTAAAGATTGTTCGTACAGACTTCCGCAATAATAGAGTTGGTTCTATCGGAATCAATCCTACAGTAGAAGAGAAGAGATTTGTTCGTGGTGGTGGTGCTCTTTATACATTGAATGCTGACCTTAACCTTGTGAAAGGTACATTGTTTGAAAACAATGCAGTAATCAATGGTTCAGGTGGTGCTATTGCGATGATCAATCCTTTGACATCATCAGATCGTCTTTTTGTTTCTGATGCTGACAACTTTACAATAGAATCAGATGGTACAATTAAACTAGAATCATTTGTTTCTAATGATTCAATCTTTGACAATAAGAAAATATCTGCAGTTCCTGCTGATGTTCGCATGTTGACAAGATTCATCAATAACTCAGCGGATATTAATCCTGATGAGCGTTTGATGGGTACTGGTACATCACAAATTGGTGCAAACTTCATTGATGTGAAGCGCTATCACCCAGGTTATGTAACTAATCCTTCACCTTCCGGACTTCGTGAAAACGGTGTTGGACTTGGTGGTGCGATTTATATCCTAGACAGTGTTGTAAAAGACAGATTCTTCAGAAAAGATTCTTTGTATTTCAACCGCGTTCGTATTCAAAATAATCAAGCATTTACCGGTGCAGCTGTCTATTCTGACAACTATGCATTGGCACTTGTATTCCAGCGTTCATTGATAACAGGTAATATTGCTCATTCCAAAATTGGTAGAGCGCAAGATGTTATCGGTGGTCCAATGATCAGTGGTCAAAATGTGGCATCAAGTGATCTTGCCGGTGCAGTATTGTACGGTGAAATCGTTGGTCCAATTCCATTTGCAAGTTATCATACAGCAGGTAATGCTATTCATCATAATGATGCTCGTTTCTTGATTCGTCTTCCAGATGCACCAAACACAAAAGGTACATTGGCAGGTGGTTATGGTACAGGTAGTGGTGGAGTTGATACACTTCGTGGTAATTATTGGGGTCGTACAGAAGCAAATGTTTCTATAATCCTCCCAACAGCGCAACCAGGATTCACAAGCGGTGGTATTCAAGAAACATTCTTTGTTCGTGGAAATGGACAAACACATCTTCGTTTCTTGAATAAAGCAACATATACAGATCTTCGTGAACAAGGTCCATTTGACTACAATGCGACAAATTCACAAAATAGACCAGGTTTGGACTATAGCTATAGACCAATCTTGATTGGTCAAGTACCTGATACATTGTTGATGTCAGGAATGGTCTATGACATGTTTGACAAAGGTACAGATATCAAGACTGCAGATTATTCAGTACGCCGTTTGGCTCCAATTGAAGATTTCGCAGTAGGTATTCCTTCAAACTTGAGAACATATCCTGCAGGTCCTACACAATCAGCTGGTAAAGTTGTAAAAAGACTTCTTCGTGATCCATTTGCAACAGATTCAGTAAACTATGCAACTGGCACAGAGAATATTCTTTGGAAGCAATTGCGCAGACTTCAAGGTGAATTTGCAGTAGATCAAAGAGTTGGTGAGTTCACTCATCCAGTTGGATATCCATTGTTCCTCGAAGCTAAAGCAGAATATAACGGTGCAGACATCAATACAAACAATGATGATCCATTGGTATTAAATGAATCAGTATTCTTTGTTATCAATGACTCTACCGGTGACTATGTTCGTGTTAATATGTCACAAATGACAGACGTTGCAACTACAGATAATGACGGTGTATATCCTCGTGAATATCTCCGTGGTCGTGTAGATTTTGTAGCTGACTCATCAGAAAGAACAGGTACTACTTCAAGAGTTCGCCGTTTCTATGAAGGTTTGGCTAACTATGGTGGTACAAACTCACTTCTTCCTTTCATTGCTGATAATGCTGTTTCAGAAGATAGCGCGGCTCTTGGAAGCAGAAGATGGGAAATGCAACTAGATGATGAAAGAACACATAATTATGGTAGTGAAAAAGTAACTTATATCAACCGTGCTACATTGCCTGCTTCCATTCCAAATGGTAAGGTAACATATTATGCAGGTGAAAATTACAATTCACTTCCTGTACGTCCCGGTGATCAAATCCGCGTAGTTTCTAGATCTGTTCTCTGGAGAGAAGGGGTAAATGAAGCTATCAATAAAGGTATTTCTTTCCGCATTAATGGCTCAGTACCTGGTCCAGTATGGACAGGTTCTGCAGTTAGCGTTGCAAATCCAAATGTTAATCCATTGTTCTTTACATCATTCAAAGACAAAGTATTTGTCAATGAAGATGTAAGCTATAATCGTGCATCAACTGCAGGTCAAAAAATTGGTCGTGATACAATCTTTGTTGTCACAGCAGTTGACTCAAACAAAATGTATGATCCACGCTGGGCAATGAATCTATCAAATGCAGACGGTAATGTATTTACTCAACTTGAGTACACATGGATGCCATTGTTCCTTAACGGTAACGGTACATTCACAGCTGATACTTCTAGTACAGAAAAACTTACTGGTATCCGCCGTTGGTTGAGAGCAGATACAGTTTGGTCAAATGAAAGAACAACAACACATCCATACTATGGTGCTACAGGTCGTGTAGCTTTGTTTGGTAAGCCAACAAATCCATATGTGATTCCAGGTGGTGAGCATGTTCAAGTAACAGCACAAAACTGGGCTCCAAACTATAGAGGTACAGATGCTATCCGTTCCTTGAATTTGACAGATGCTCAGAAGAATACTTTGATGGGTACATCAATCTTAGATGCCGCTGAACTTGAATTGGCATTCACAAAGAATGTTGTATCGAAGTTCATCTATCTCTATCCTTCATATTATCATGCACAATCATACGATGCACAAAATGCTCGTTATGCAAATCAAGATACAGTTGACTTTGGTAATGCAACAAGGATTACTTATCGCTTCTCAATTCATGTAATTGATAGCCAGCCGGTATTCCAAAACACATTACAAACAAGTGCAAATTGTGCAGCTGCAGGTGCAAATCAAAACTTCTTCGTTGCAAACGTTACAGACAAGCTTCGCTTTTTTGTAGATTTTGAAACAGATGATGAAAAAGAAGATCTTGACGCTGCTACAAATGAAGGTTGGGACTTCCGTTATGGTCGTACTTCCTATTCATTTGAATCAAAAGCAATTCGTTCAGATGATCAAGTAACAGATGAGTTGTCAGAAACAAGACCATCATGGATGGGTGATTCATATCTTTATAAGAATACATCTGATACTAATGTAGATCCAAATGGTTATGACTTTACAACTTTTGGTCAACTAAATGTTCGTATTGCGAGAGCGCAAGCAATCGCAATGATGACATCAAAAGAAACAGTTGCAAGAGTAAATGGTGCATTGAACACAGATACAATGATCACAATCGTTGTTAATGATGGTCATAGCGGTATTACTCACATGACTAAGCGCGTATTTATCAATGTCTCTCCTGAAATCAGAACAACAAGCCTTCCAATGGCTAAAGAAGATGTGGATTATAATCCAGCACTTCTTGATTTCACTAAGCGTATTGAATATTTCGATCCAAACTTTGGTCAAGAGCAATCATTTGAATTGATTTATACAGATGAATCAAGAAATGATGTGCCTAAGGATCCTTGTTTTGCTGAAGCAGGAAACTGGGACCTCACAAATGTTAAGACTACACCAAAATGGTTGATGATTAATCCTAAGAGTGGTCTTCTTTATGGTACTCCTGGCGTGAAAGATGCTCCTCGCAAAGGTGCAAATGCTGAGAAAATTACAGTTCTCATTACAGATGCAGGTGGATTGACAGACCTTAGAGTTATTAATCTTGAAGTTGAAGAAACAAATCATGATCCAAGAGCGATTATGTCTCCAGCGATTCGTTGTATTGCTAATGGTCAAGCTTATGAAGACACAATCACAGTAGGTGATATTGATCTTCTCCGTGAGATTCCAGCAGATGCAAAAGAATCAGTTACTATCAGCATTGATCCTCCGATTGGTAATTTGACAATTGAACCTTCTGTTATTAATGGTACTGCAGTTGATACAGCTTCAGCAATGAATAACAAAGTTATCATCAAGTCAAATGGACCTTTGGACATTCCTTCAAGCTTGATCACTGATGGTAAAGTTACTATCCGTATCAAAGCTGATGATGGTGATGCTCAAACATTCTATACCTTCAAGGTAAATGTCTCTGATGTAACAGACTTCATCACAACTATCCGTGTACAGAATAATGCAGGTGCTTATCAAGACCTTCAATTCGGTACAGCTCGCAATGCAACAACAGGTGAAAAAGAGCCTGATGCAGGTAAACTCGATGCAAACTATTGTGAATTCGAATTACCTCCATTCCCACCAACAGATGTTTTCGATGCTCGTTGGACGATCATCAAAACAAATGGTATGCATCGCAATCTATTCCCAACAGCGATTAAAGGTGATTCTTCACGCACAATGTATAAAGCACGTTTCCAGTCAGGTGCTGAGCTTGGGAATACATCCCCAGCAACACCAGTAACATTGACTTGGAAATTGTCAACAGTACCTTCACGCACAGATGCAACACGCAATCCGAGCGGTGGTTCATGGAGAATTATGGATGGTGGTTCATTCAACTACTTCCAATATGACATGGCTACAGGTACAGGTAAGAAAAGTGCATTGATTGATGCAGAAGCAACTGGCGATGACTTCAAGATTACAATCAAGCCTGACTTTATAAATTCTTTCGTGATCTCCTATGATCATGCAAGTAACATAAATGAAGATCAACCGACTTCAGTTATGGGTCAGACACTTGTATCAGAAGCAAATCCAAATCCAGCAAATGAATCCGTGAACTTTGCAGTAACCTCATCAAGAGAGAATGTAAGCGTTCAAGTATACAACTTGCTTGGAAATATAGTTAACTCATTCTCTACAGATCTCGGTCTTGGAACATCCAATGTTTCATGGAATACCAAAGATAGCAATGGAACTCCTGTTGCACCTGGTATTTACACAGTGAAGTTGTCTGTAGGAAATGAAATCGTAATTAGAAATGTAGTAGTAGCAAGATAATTTTAATACTTAGTACCGCCTCTCATAAGGGAGGCGGATACTTCGTTAAAAAAAGGAAACAACAATGAGAAATTTTATAAAGAAAAGTATATCGTTGCTTGCTGCGCTGCTACTGCTTGCTTCCGCATCTCAGTATGCCACAGCACAACGAGTATTTGATGAATTCGATGCTCCACAAGTAGTTTCAGGCAAGCTATATATTGATTATGGTATTGCGCCAAATTCTTTGAGCTCATATTATTTGAAACCATATCGCGTAGAACTTCCTTATCAAGATTTGACAGGTGGTACTCCGGTGGTTTTCAATGGTACAAATGATGAAGGAGATGCCTCCTTGTCAGTTGGTGGTCAAGGCACAAATGATGTTCCTTTTGATATTCATTATGCCGGAAATACCATTAGTAATATTCAAATCACAACTAATGGCTACGTTGCCTTAAACAGCACTTCAGCAGTATCAAAAGATGCTACTGAATTGTTCAAAGGTGATGTTAACACAATGATAGTAGCTCCATTCTGGGGTGACCATGTGGTTCGAACAGCTACTGAAGTAGGGTTCACTCCATCTGCAGTTACTTGGAGAGTTTGGGGTTCAGCACCGAAAAGAAGATTGACCATTCAATGGAAGAATTTGAATGTCAATGTTAAAGGTGATGCAGATGATCAAAGAAGAGTAGGTAGCTTTCAAGTTACATTTTATGAAAGAAATCTTCCAGGAGATGCATCTCGTAATCCTTTGAATTTCAATAAGCATTCAGATTTTGAATTTGCTTATGGTGCATTCACTGGTTTGTCAACAGATGCAGTTGGTGCTGCAGTAGGTATTAATGATGATGAAAAAGCAAAATGGATCAATGGTTTGTCATGGTCCGATCAAACAACTGCTTCAACTTCAAAAGATTTGAGCACATCATGGCCTGTATCAGGTACTTCACTTAAGACTATTCGTTTTGAAGCCTATCAGCGCTCCATTCCGATGAGTCCAATTGACTTTACCTCAAGATTCCAAATTGGTTCAGATAGAGACAATGGATATTATCCAATTGACTTTAATGCTATGAATTTTGACTTTACATTTGGTGGTTCAAAACAAACAAATATGTGGATTAATGTGAACGGTTTCACAACATTCTCTGATCCACAAATTTTCACTCCAATCGTAAACTGGGATCCACAAGGATTGTTCTTGAACAGTTCTTCATATCCTTTCAATGTAGTAGCTCCATTCTGGGGTGATCACATGTATCGCTTTGGAAATGAGCCAACTGTACCTTCAGCAAATGGCTTCTATATGAATTCCGAAATTTCATATGTAGTTGTAGGATCATATCCTAATCGTCGCTTGATTGTTCAGTGGAAAAACTTAAATGTCATGGATAGAACATTACCAAATTCAGTAGCAAACTTCCAAGCTGTGTTTTATGAAGGTGTTGATGAGCGTTATCCAAACAATTATGCAGGTGCAATTGAATTTGCATATGGTGATATTGGAAACAATACATTGACAACAGCACGTGAAGTGAATGTGAAAGGAGCATCGGTAGGTGTGAAAGGAAATCTTGGAACTATGAATCCTGCGATATATTCAGACTATTTGAATGGTCTCACATATAATGCACCTCAAACATCACGCTCTTCACTTCTTTTGACAGATGGATGGCGCCCAAGTGGTGGAGCTTCATCTTCAGAAGGTCGTCGCATTCTTTTCAGTGGCATACCACGCTTTGTAGTTCCTACTTGGGGTGATGGTGATGCAGATCTTACACAACTCCGTACACGCAAGCATGCAGGCTTACCACAAAATCGTTTTGTGACAGTTAATGATGCTCGTTTGGTTATGCGCTGGTTGGTAAATGATGCAGCACTTCCAGATTCACTTCGTAAAGATACATTGCAGTATGGCAATAACTATCATGCTGATGTGAATCACAATGGTCGTTACTATTACAGCTCACGCTCATGGGATAATTTGACAGATGTTCGTGTTTGGAAGCGTCCAATCGATATGGATACAACAGGTATTCGCATCCTTTATGACTCACTAGAAACATTGACAACACTGCCTCCAGATGCGGGTCCATTGCGTTTGATTTATTTCGAAGCAACAGCTTTGGATGCAGCGATTATTCTTCACTATAATGCAGGTCGCGTTCCTTCACTTCCTTGGATGTGGGATACAATTCCTTCATATGGTAAAGTTGTAGCTGGCAGTCAATCAAAATCACCAATCGCATTCGGTACACCTGTCATGACAAATGATGGTAAAATCGTACCTGTATATGCAACAGCAAAATCAAATAAAGCATTGGCATTCTCCATTACATTCAATGGGAAAGTCATTACTTCAGAACTTGGTTCTTCAGAATCAGGTAATATGATTACGAATGATGACAATACAGTACACTTCGCAGCACCTTATGTTACTAGCGTTAAAGAACCAATCGCGTTTATCAAGATTGATTCAGACGAAGAACTTATTGCTGAGAAAGTGATTGTGAATGATGTTAATCTTGGTAAAGAGATAATCGGCGAAGAATCTGGTGTAACCGGTTCAGTTGCTGCATATCCTAATCCATTTGATCAAGAAATTATGGTATCAATTCCTGCTGATTTCAAAGGTGGAATGATGACAGTTTCTGATGTAAATGGTAAGGTGATTGGTACATTCTCCATCAATCAAGAAACAATGACATTGAATGCTTTCGCAGGAAAGCCATCCGGTGTTTACACAATCACAATGAAGAATGGATTGAAATCAGCTAATACAGTTATCATCAAACGATAGTTGATTGGCATGAAGATATGTTCACATGTCGCTATGTTGCTCGCTTTATTTGCGGGCAACATGGCAATGTGGGGTCAAATATCACGCACTGTTTCATTTGATTTAAATAGCAGACATGAAAGCAACTATTGTCTGGGTGCAAATACAAATGAATTTACTTTGACAATTGATACCAAGTTGGAAAGCATTGACAGCTTGCAAGCATATGATATATCCATACGATATAATCCAAGCAAGATCCGAATAGTGGCTGCACTAAGAACAGGTACTATCAGCAGTCTTATTCCACAAGCTAATTTCTTTTTCAAGAATCCTGAAAAGGGTTTTACAGAAATAATTGGCTATACAGGACTCGGTAAAAACTCACCAAATTTAGTTGGTATAGGAGCTCTTGTAGCCCTGAGAGGTGAGTGGATTGATTCAAAATGCCCAGACACGACTAATGTGAAAATTGCATTTTTCGATCCAGGTTTTGAATTTGGAATAGGTCCAAGATATATTGAAATTGATTCAAATCTAACTTTGTCTAACAGAGTACTTGATTCAGTTGAAACAAAGATTACCATAATTGGTGATTCAAATATCGAGGATACACTATCCTATGATCAAGTAAGCAAAAAATATGGATTCTCAAGATCTCTGTTTTTTGGGAAAGCTAGTGGAAACGATACTGTTTCTTTGCTATATGATGTCACTGATTCATTGAAAGTTTTGTCAATAAAAGTTGATAGCACGAATAATATAATAGCAACGAAGAATGGAAATGCTTTGAATTTTACTAAGATTCAAAGAGGTTTTGCCGGATTTGCAAAAGTGAAGTACGATGTAGAAATACAAACTACTGATGATACTTCAAATCATTTTTTGAATACTTTTACAAAATCTGCAACATGTGATTGTTCGAGTACAATGGATTCATTGCTAAGTGAAATACAACTTATTAGAATGACAAAACCTGATACAGTTATCAGTTCAATAGTTGAATCAGAAGATGTGAATGGTCTATGCACGGATTTCTATGATATTCTTGGTCGATTCATTGAATCGGATTGTCCGAATGATGAATTAACGAAGGCTATCAAAAGAAGAAAAGCCTTAAAACTTGGTAACGATTACGTACAATACTTAGACAGTAAATAACAAATTATAATTTTTAATGTATCATCTAACGGAGTTACACATGCAAACTTCCGACACAAAATGTAAGAGACGCAATTCGACTCTTCTTTTTCTGTCCTTGTGCATTGCATTAATGGGTTCACTGAACCTTTTTGCTGCAATCCCAAAGGCTGACATCCCTGTGCTAAGTCTCACAGGTAGAGACAATAATTACAACGGTAATTTATACTCTGATGGAAGAATCTGGTTGGGTTATGCGGATGATCGCGTTCGCGAAGTATTAGTACCGGTATTTATGAAGAATCTATGGTATGATTCTTCAAATGTTGTTGACAAACGCTTTAGTGGTGGACCGATTTATTCATTCACATTTTCAGTAATGTATGATGGTCGTGTATTTGAAGCGGTTGGTGCACAATTTACTGGTCAAAAAAGATCTGATACCAATTCACTTGCAAAAGGATTTGAATTGGAATTTGACGATGTAAGTGATGAAACTCGCTATGGCGTATATTTTCGTGGCTCTTTAAGTGCCGAGACAAAATATGGTCGTAGAATGTATATCACAGGTCGTTCAACTAAACCACTTCCTGTTACAGAAGAAGATGGTAGCTATCAAGTGCTCATGTACCTTCGCATGAAGGTTACATTGTCACAATCACAATTGACAAATCAGCCAACAATCTATAATGGTGCTGATAAATCAGCATTGTATATCTCCAATGATTCATTGACATATAATGATGTTCGCATTGGTTATACAAATCCATTCCCACTTGTTGCAGACAATGCTGCTGACAATCCATATCGTGATCAAACATATCGTAAAGATAAGCGCGATTCAATCGGTCTTGGTGGTATAAGCATGACTTCCGATTTGCTTCCTGAATATCCAAGCCGTCCAGGTTTGATTTGGGTAAATGTGGGCGCTGTTCCACAAATTTCATTCCGTGACTTTGCAGGAAATGGTCAAGACCAAGTGCGTCAAGACCCTAACTTTGCAGATGGTTCGGTATGGGAATTAACAAAACCAATTGTGATTGATTCATCAACAAATGGTGATGATGCATTCAGAGACATTATTCTCTATAACTTCACACCTCGTAGCCGACTCACAGGTCTTAATATTCGCTCAGATTCACCATGGTTATTCTTCCAGGCTGTAACGCCCGGTTTTGTTCCACCGGGAATTAGAAATATTGGTCGTGATGGTGATATTGACTTTATTGATAATGGTATCAGTGGTCCTGTTCCTCCAAACTTGAAAGATGCTCGTAATCAAATTGTACAATCACAAGATCCAATTCGCTTTAGAATCTTTGTAAGAACCGGCGAATTGAGAAGTGGTGATGCAGAATATGCAGGTATTTATACAGGCTATGTTACAGTTTCATCAGCATCCGCAAAAGTTTCACCTGTACGATTACGCGTAACATTTATACACTTACGTAATCCTGTTGAACCAGGTAGCTTTAATAATCCAAAGACACCTGAATTTGGTTTAGATCCAGGCATCAAATTGACAGTAAGCAACTCCAGAGGAATAATTGGCGATACGACTAACCTTGTATTTGGTACAGGTCACAGAGCAACAGATGGTCCCGATTCACTCTTTGGTGAATATGCATATGATGCATTAAGCGCACCAACAGGTTTCTTTGCTCGTTGGTTTACACCTTGGATCAAAGATGCAAATGGAATCGAAGTTGCACCTAATGGTCTTGGTGATATCCAAATGGATGCATTCAGTGGTCAAAACCTCAGAAGAGGTTCAACATCACGCGACATTCGTGACTTTACTTCAGACACAACATTAGTCTATCTCTGCCGCTTTAATGCAAATGGTGCTAATAACTATCCTGTTGTTATCAATTGGGATACTCGTGATTTCCCTGAAGGCGCAGATTTGTATCTCCGTGATACACTCAATGGTGGTATCTTCAGTGTAAACATGCGTGAGGCAACTCCAGATGGAGATTATGGTCGTTCCTTCACAATCCGTGATGCTCGTATCAAATCATTCATCATTGAATATCGCTTGCCACAATCAGCAAATTATCCTGTTGTACAATCAGGATGGAATTTCTTGTCATTGCCATTGCGTCCATCCAATCCTAATTGGAAGTCAGTATTCCCTAATGCAATCACAGAGCCCTATACATTTGCAAGTGGTACCTATCAGCAGAAGCAAGTACTTCAACCTGGTGTTGGTTACTTTGTAAAGTTTGGTGAGAAAATTGACTCAACACAAATTGGTTCAAGAGTACCTGAATTCAGCAAGACAACCGAAAGAGTGTATCTCTATGATGGTTGGAATACAGTTGGTGCACCTTCAACACGCGCAAATGTGAACGATATTTCTTATGAATTGCAAAGTGGTGCAGTAGAAGCAATCAAAGATCAGGTATATGGTTATACAACTGCTCGCGGTTACTATGCAACTTCAGAAGTTGTACCTGGTTTAGGTTATTGGATCAAAATCACTGGCGAAGGCTTCTATCGTGTGAGAGGATCCGGCTTGCCAAAGATTGTTGCTAATCCTATGTCAGATTTGAATCTTGGTTCAATCACAATTGCTGATAAAGAAGCTAGAACAAACACACTTCGCGTATCAGAAAATGGATCTGTAAATCCTGCTCGTTTTGAATTACCTCCGGTTATTGCTCCTGACATGTTCGATGTTCGCTTTGCAAACAACGCATATGCAACAAATAGCAATGACATGACAATTCGCGTTCAAGGTGTTACATATCCAATGACATTGACTGCACAAGGATTGAATGGCACATATACTGCATTCGATGCTAAAACAGGTGCAGTTCTTGGAACAATCAGTGCAACACAACATTTGATGGTACACAATTCTACAGTTATCAGACTTGCTAAGCAAGATGCTAATAATGCAGGTATTGAAGTATATCCAAATCCAACATCTTCATTAATCAATGTTCGCACTGCAACTGCAGGTACAGTACATGTTGCTATTATCGACATGTTCGGTTCAACAGTTAAGAATGTAACATTCAATGGCAACTCAATGGCTATCAATACAGATGAAATTGCGGCTGGTACATACACAATGACAGTTAATGTCAATGGCGTAGTTACAACACAGCGTATTATCATCAACAGATAATCATTTAGATTGTTGAATTCCCATAGGGTAACAGAGTTCGTCTTTGTTACCCTATATTTTTATCAGGAGGGTTCGCCGTGAAGTACTTATTGATGAGTATATTTTTATTGCCTACAATGGTCTTTGGACAATTTTTCAATTTTACTCATGAAGACAACACATCCAGTACAAAACCTGCGGTTATCATTGGATTTGTCAAGGGAGCTACTGATGGTATAGATGCTGCGCTTGGTGAAAAAGAGTTACCACCTCTACATCCTTTCAATAGTGCGCATATCGTTGCGATATTGGATCTGAACAAAGATGGTTCTTTTTCGAGCAGTGTTGACATGTTCTCTTATCGTGATATTCGAAATACAGAACCATTATCCATTGCTGATACATTCTGGGTGCAAGTATCTCCATGGAAAGCTGACAAAAAATGGATGAAATTCTCATGGGATTATCCTTTGGGAACGGGCATTGACTCTATCGTGTTTACAGACAAAGGTGGAGTTGCTCTCCGAATCAATTGCGATATAAAGAAGAGTTATACAATTCTCCCTAATGAATTTGGTGTTGGTCCAATTACAATAGAAAATTTTCATCTGATTGTCTATCGCTCACAAGGTATAAGTTCAATTGAAGATGATCTAGCATATGATATGAAATCTTCTGACATGTATTCATCAAATGGTGTCCTAATTGCAAAAAACATCCCTTCGGATCAAATGAAAAACATCTTACAGGATCAGCCCTTTGGTGTGTTTTTCATTCGAACAGGTACTTCAGTTCAATCAATCGTGAATTATAAATAATGAATATACAACTCAGCGCAGTTCATCATCACACTGCATTTCTGAGCTATATGCAAGAACATAATCCTGATACATTCGTGGCATATCAGGAATTGCAAACAGCAGATATTACTGGAATTCGCTTATCACAGATATTGATAGACACAGCAATTGTTGTTGAATCATATCTGCAGGATTATATTTCGGATTCAATCGGTTTTTCTTCTATAAAGTCAGCATTACAGAAGGAACAATTAGTTATCCGTGCCAAAGCAGACTTTACGAAAAAAGCATTGATACGCAGAAGAGGTAAAACTCTTGGAGAAGAAATTATCAATGATATTGATTCAGTATTTTCTGAATTGTTGCATGCTTTGTCTATTGACAAGACCAATGATAAGGAGTTGGATTTTTCTGCAATTGTCATAGCATTGATGTCACAAGAACAGGAACAAAAAAGTTTACTTGATAAAGCGGAAATTCTGTATTTCTCTATGCGAGAGCAGAATATGATATCCGATTGGATGAGTGAATTCACCGGAAAAAAATTGGATTTCGATCATCTTGAACATGCAATTGTTTCTGATAATGATGGCATTAAAACCTATGATGCATATCATCATCGGAAGCGTGATGGATTTGCATTAACAGATCGTCGTGGGACAAGAAGAGAAGTCACGAAGCAAATCGATTATTGCATGATTTGTCATGAACGAGAGAAGGATTCCTGTTCCAAAGGCATTCATGAGAAGGATGGTTTGATAAAGAAGAATCCACTTGGAGTTGAAACCAAAGGATGTCCGCTCGATGAAAAAATCAGTGAAATGCATTATCTGCGCAGAGAAGGCTATCCTCTTGCAGCACTTGCAATGGTAATGCTAGATAATCCTATGTGCGCCGGAACAGGACATAGAATCTGCAATGATTGCATGAAAGGTTGTATCTTCCAAAAGCAAGAACCGGTGAATATTCCAAAGATTGAAACATCGGTATTAACGGATATCCTTTCGCTGAAGGATGGACTCGAACTCTATGCGCTCTTGATGGAATGGAATCCACTCAATGTGAAAAGACCATATACTTTACCATATAATGGAAATAAAGTTCTGGTTGTAGGACTTGGACCTGCAGGCTATACTCTCTCGCATTATCTGCTCAATGAAGGTTTTGCAGTCGTCGCAGTTGAAGGTTTAAAAATCGAATCCGCACTTGATATTTATGATCTAAAGAAAGGCGATCCGCTTCCTTCATTCAAGGATACGATTGAGCGTGAATTGGATGAGAGAATCATATCAGGATTCGGTGGAGTGAGTGAATATGGCATAACATCGCGTTGGGATAAGAATTTCCTCACCATTCTTCAATTGCTGCTCGAAAGAAGAAAGAATTTCAAGATTCTAGATGGTGTTCGATTCGGTGGAACATTGACTATAGAGGATGCTTGGAAACTTGGTTTTACGCATGTGGCTCTCGCAACGGGTGCAGGAAGACCAACACTCATTCGCATGAAAAATAATTTCAGCAGAGGTTTGAGAAAAGCATCAGATTTCTTGATGGCATTGCAATTGACAGGTGCAGCAAGAATGGATTCAATGGCCAATCTTCAAGTTTCACTACCAGCTATCGTGATTGGTGGTGGATTGACTGCAGTTGACACCGCTACAGAAACCCTTGCATATTATCCGATTCAAGTGGAGAAATTTTATCTT
The DNA here is from genome assembly GCA_947491315.1 of Ignavibacteria bacterium. GTDB lineage: Bacteria > Bacteroidota > Ignavibacteria > Kapaibacteriales > UBA961 > UBA961. The sequence continues at coordinate 24,122 of CANLII010000015.1, read as the reverse complement.
CATGCAAAAACCATGCTTCAAGAAATTCCGGATTACTTTGAAGTAACCTATGATGCTGAAGAAAAGGTAATCGCACAGACATTCTTTGAACATGGAAAGATCATTCATGAAGTGAGAAATGAAGCAAAGCGCACTAATCAGATACCCAATTTTCTTCCCTATCTGAAAGAATGGGGCGGTGTTACTTTGATCTATCGTAAACAATTGAAACAATCACCCGCATATAAACTCAATCATGAAGAAGTAAATGAAGCCTTGGAAGAAGGCATAAGTATCTATGAAGAACTTAGTCCGATTGAATGCATGCTGGATTCAAATGGAGCAATCGAAGCCGTGAAGTTTGAGCATACGAGTGATGATAAGAAAGGTTCGATTCATGTACTTACCGCGAAGACCGTCTTTGTTGCTGCGGGCACATCACCAAACACCACTTATGAAAAAGAATATCCACAAACATTCAGATTGATGGATTCAGGATATTATCAGCCATATACAGTCATTAGATGATTAAGAACACAATCAATTTGATAATTTTGCAGTCCACAACATAGATATATACATGTTAATAGAAACACATACGCAAAGCATATTGGAATTACCAGTTTTACCAATCGAACTTCCAAGCAATCGCAGGCCCGAATGGCTAAAAGTCAAGGCACCCGGCGGGGAAACCTATGCACAACTCAAAACAATGATGCGCTCGAAAGCATTGCATACTGTTTGCGAGGAAGCAAGATGTCCAAATATTGCTGAATGCTGGAATGCAGGTACTGCAACATTCATGATTTTGGGTGATACATGCACAAGATCTTGTGGATTCTGTGCCGTGAAAACAGGTCGCCCGATGGAAGTGGATATGCATGAACCATTACATGTTGCAGAAGCTATTCAGCAAATGAATTTGAAGCATGCAGTAATTACTTCAGTGAATCGCGATGAAAGACCCGATGGCGGTGCCGATATTTGGGCAGAAACCATTCTGCGATCAAGAGAATTGAATCCCGGTGTCAGCATTGAAGTGCTCATACCAGATTTCAAAGGGAAGATGGAGAATTTGCAAAAAGTGATTGATGCAAGACCCGATATTTTAAATCATAATACTGAAACAGTGCCGAGATTATATCGCAAAGTGCGTCCTCAAGGAAAATATCCGTGGACACTTGCATTGCTGAAAGAATGTAAATCTCAGGGCTTGCGCACAAAAACTGGAATCATGCTCGGACTCGGTGAAACCAAAGAAGAAATCATTACAGTGATGGATGATTTGCGTGAAGTGGAAGTGGATATTCTCACATTGGGACAATATCTGCAACCAACAAAAAACCACTTGCCAGTCGATCGATTCGTGCATCCGAGTGAATTCGATGAATTGCGTGAAATCGGAATGTCAAAAGGCTTCAAAATTGTTGAGTCAGGTCCGCTTGTCAGAAGTTCCTATCATGCTGAAAGACATATCTGATGCTGAGATTCACGATTCTCGGAACAGGCACCTCAACAGGTGTTCCATGCGTTGCTTGCACTTGTGCCACATGCATGTCCGATGATTCGAGAGACAAAAGACTCAGAACATCTCTTTTGGTTCAATCAGAAACAACGACAATTGTGGTTGATACATCGGCTGATTTCAGACAGCAAATGCTATCAAATTCCGTGAAAAGCATCGATGGTATTGTCTATACGCATCATCACTATGATCATATCAGTGGTTTTGATGATACAAGACCATTCACATTTTTCAATGATGATCAACCTGTGAAATGTTTTGCGCTCAAGCAGACTCATGATGTGATCAGACAAACATTTCCCTATGCATTTGGTCAAGCCGAACAAATAGGCGGTGGCGTTCCCGGCGCTGATTTCACAATCATTGATGAAGAGCCATTCATGATTGGTGATATTGAAGTAATACCGATTCCAATGCAACATGGCTCGATTCGCGTGAATGGTTATCGCTTTGGAAATTTTGCATATTGCACGGATACGAATCATATACCGCTTTCTTCGATTGACAAATTGCGAGGTCTGGATGTGCTGATTCTTGATGCATTACGATATCATACACATCCGACGCATTTTACGATTGAAGAAGCAAATGAAATGTCGAAGATAATCGATGCCAAGCAAACCTTTTATACGCATATCGCACATCAAATTAAACATGCCGAATGCGAAAAAGAATTACCAGCGAATTGTCATCTCGCTTATGATGGACTCCATTTTGAAATCTCATGATGCAGAAAACAATGATCTTGCCGGCAATGCCGAGAGGAATTCACAGCATCACTCGATTGATAGAACAAGAGCTTGATGCATTGATGAAAAAATTGGAATATGGAACGCTTCATTTGTTTCTTTGTCATACGAGCGCGGCAATCACCATCAATGAAGATGCCGACCCAGATGTGACGCTCGACATGATGGATATCCTTGATCGCATTGTTCCGATGCATCGACAATTATATCGGCATACTGCGGAAGGTCCTGATGATATGACTTCGCATGCATTGGCATCACTCATCGGATGCAGTGTGACAATACCGATTCAACATGGTAGAATGGCGCTTGGGACTTGGCAGGGTATACATCTCTGTGAATTCAGACATCATGCCCGAAATCGCAAACTGATTGCAACTTTACATTCAATTCAACAGTGAATAACATGAAAATCAAATTATCTTCAATAGCACATGCCAGAAGTGGCGATAAAGGCGATGCCGCAAATTGCGGTGTCATTGCATTCAAAGAAGAATGGTACCCGATCATTCGTGATGTATTGACCACCGAACGCGTGAAAGAATATTTTACGGGATTGACTTTGGGGAAAGTTGAGAGATATGAAATCCCAAATTTATGGGCAGTGAATTTTGTATTGAATAATACACTGGGTGGCGGAGGAACTGTCTCACTCAAACTTGATGCTCAAGGAAAAACAATTGCCTCCGCAATACTGATGATGGAAATCGATGTCCCGCAAGAATATGAACATCTGATTTAATCAAAAAGACTTTTCACTTCGCCAACGCTGATAAGAAGTGTACTTCTCTTCATATCTTGTTGAGCATCAGATGCTTTGTCAAAAATGAAATGCATGCGTTTCATCTGGGCTGTAGCATCAGGAAAAGATGCCAAGATTGCATCCACTCTTTGCTTTAGAAAATCTGCATTCAGCGCTTGACGCTCAGTGGGATTCAGGAGTTTTTGCTGTGGTGGAATAACAGGTTCATTTCCCTTTTTCTTCTTTTTGTCCTGTTTTGGTGGAGCAATCGTTTCATAACGAGGTGGAGCCATATCGGGATATAATGTGACATTCACATGTAAATTGCGATTACCTTTCAACATTGTAATTGCTTCGGCCATAACTTTCTCACCGCTGATATTTGTCTTGATTGCCCCGGGATCAAAACCTTCAACTGCATATAATTCCATTCCCTTTACCAGTTTGTCAACTGTGAAATCCATGGGGACTTCTTCATATTTTGAAGCAGGTTGAATGCTGATGGACTTTGTGGATTTCAGAATATCAAAGCCATAAAAAAACATGGTATACTCCGCACCGGGTTTTACAGCCGAAGAATATTCACCTGTTTTTGGATTTGATTTTGCATCAGCTACTTTCATGCCTTGCATATCGGAAATTTCATAGTTCACGCCGACAGGTTTTCCTGTCAAGCGATCTGTTACGATACCTTTGAGAAGTACGGTTGTTTCTTGAGCATTGACCATAGAAAAGGTGAATATGCTCAGAAAGGCGATCAGGATACTGTTCATCATTAACCTCGATTATTTCTTGAGAAAGGATTGTATGCCGTTTTTACAATCATCGGTCATGCGGGTGAATGCATTCATCGATGCAGCATAGTTGAGTCCGACTTCGAGCGACATTCCATGCAGATTCGCCAGCATGTCTTTGGTCAATGCCATCGAAGAGCCACTATTATTTTGCAGTGTTTGTGCGAGTTGGTCAACGGCATTCTGCAATTCGCCATCCGGTACGCATTTGGTGATTAATCCCAATGTTTCGGCTTCCTGAGCAGAGATATTTTCAGCGGAAAGAAGAAGTCTTCTCGCTTTTGTATCACCGATTTTTCTCAGGAGATAAACCATTACGATTGCAGGTATAAAACCTATTTTCACTTCGGAATATCCAAAAATTGCCGATTCACCCGCAATCACGAAATCACATACCGTTGCGAGTCCACAACCACCTGCGATTGCCGGACCATGTACTTTTGCAATGACGGGTTTTGGACATGTGTACACAGCATGAAATGCATTCTTGAGATGCAAAGAATCTTGATAATTCTCTTGAATGGAAAATCCTGACAGATGTTCGAGATATTCCAGATCAGCTCCCGCGCAAAATGCTTTACCATTACCCTCAAGAATGATCACGGAAATGTCTTGTCTGTCACCCAATGATACAAAAGCATCATGGATCTCAGTTAAAAGTGCAGGACTCAATGCATTGCGCTTTTCAGGTCGATTCAAACGAACAGTAGCAATGCGCTCATGTTCAGTAATCTCAAGAAAATTCATGGGATGTCAATACAAACGGTGAGTAAATCGTAGTTTTGCCAAGTAATATTGCACTGCAAATATACCAACAATCAATGCAAACGCGAGACTGTTTGCAGACTTCTTGAGGAAATCATGAAAGCAATCAAAACCCCGAAAATACCCTCATCCATCAAATACCCAGACTTCGGCTCAAAAGAGATTCGCAATCTTTTTTTGATCGACAAGAATATCACATTTCTGAATAATGGATCATTTGGCGCAACACCGGCTATTGTACTGGAATATCAGGATGCCATTCGTCATCGCATGGAATCACAACCCGTGAATTTTGTGGTGCAACAATTGCCTGTTTTACTCAGAGAATCTCTTCAAAAGATTGCCCCATTTCTCGGTGCGAATGCGGATGATTTGGCATTTGTGGACAATGCCACAACGGGCGCGAATAGCGTGATTCAATCGCTCATGCATACATGGAAGAAAGGCGATGAAATTCTCACCACTAATCATGTATATGGCGCCGTACGAACAACGCTTCAACATGCCACATCGATCATTGGTGCAAAACTCATTGAAGCGCATATTCCATTTCCACTTCAGGATGAACAAGAATGCGTGGATGCAATCATTCGACATCTCAATAAGAAAACGAAGCTTTTGGTTATTGATCATATCACTTCACCAACGGGAATCATCTTTCCGATTGAAGCAATGATCCTTGAGTGTAAGAAAAGAGGAATTCCCGTATTCGTGGATGGTGCTCATGCACCCGGCATGATACCTCTGAATTTGAATGAACTCGATGCTGATTGGTATACTGGAAATTGTCATAAATGGCTCTATGCACCAAAAGGATGTGCAATACTTTGGACACATCCGAAGCATCAGCACATGATGCATCCAACAGTGATTTCTCATGGGTATTTGCAGGGCTATAAGCAGGAATTTGATTGGACAGGAACCAAGGATCACAGCGCTTATATTTGTGCTCCATTCGGAATGGCCTTGCATAATGCCATGGGCTCGGAATTTCTCATGCAGGCTTTTCATGCGAAAGCAATTGCGATGCGCAATATGATAGCCGAGTCATGGAAAACGCCAATTCCATCACCTGATTCCATGATTGGTTCACTTGCTTCCATCGAAGCACCGAAACATCTGCAATATGATGGTGAAGATGCCTTGCTGTATGCACAAGCTTTGCACGATATTCTGTGGAATGAATATAAAATTGAAATCCCCGTGATACCCTTTCAAGGAAAAATATGGATTCGCATTTCGGTGCAGGTATTCAATAGATTCAAAGACTATATGCATCTTGCTGAAGTAGTACGCACAATCAAGAAATCAGAAGTAAAAAAGATGTTGAAAACATTGAAATCCTGACACTAATTCTTCTTCGTAAATTACACGCAAAAAAACCCGAGTAAATCATGATTCGCTTCATATCAGTATTGACAATTCTTATTGTTTCATTATCCATATCTACCGCTCAACAAGCTTTGTGGATGCGATATCCCGCAATTTCCCCCGATGGCTCCATGATTGCATTTGCATTTCAGGGAGATCTGTGGGTTGTTTCCGCAAAAGGCGGAAAGGCAGATCGCATAACGAGTAATGATGCCTATGATGTATCACCTGTTTGGTCACCCGATGGAAAGAATATTGCTTTTGGGTCTGACAGACATGGAAATATGGATATCTTCATCATATCGAGCAAGGGTGGCACTCCGCGCAGACTCACCTTCCATTCATCAAATGAAGTGCCTTCCGCATTTTCTCATGATGGATCTTCTATCTATGTTTCGACGCATATTCAAGATTCTCCAAAGAATAGTCAATTTCCATCCGGTGGCATGGGCGAGCTTTATGCGATATCCGTAAAGGATGGAAAAAGGTCGCAAGTATTCACAACACCGGCGGAAGAAATTGCAGTGGATCCCAAGGGAAATTTCCTTGTCTATCAAGATAAAAGAGGCGGAGAAAATTATTGGAGAAAACATCACACATCATCCATCGCTCGTGATATTTGGATGGTGAATCTCAAAGACAAAACACATAAAGCACTGATAGAACATCCCGCGGAAGATCGCGAACCGATTATCTCTGCAGATGGAAAAACATGTTATTTTCTGTCAGAACGATCCGGCTCATTCAATGTATGGTCTTTCCCGATTGATAATCCTTCCAATGTGAAACAATTAACCACATTCACGAAGCATCCCATTCGCTTTTTGAGCGGAGATAATCAGGGTAATTTGTGTTTCAATTTTCATGGTGGAATCTATACTTTTGATACCAAGATTCAAGGCGCACAACCCATACAAGTTTCGATTGACATCATCAATGATTCACGCAGAAATGACATTGCCTATAAAATGATGAATCAAGGTGCAACAGAGATGGCACTGTCGCCCAGTGGGAAGGAAGTCGCATTTGTGATTCGAGGCGAGATATTTGTAACGGCGGTTGATCATGATGTCACAAAACGCATCACGAATACACCTGGACAAGAACGATCCGTGAGTTTTTCTCCGGATGGTAAATCTTTGCTCTATGCCGGTGAGAGAAATGGCTCATGGAATGTATATCAGACAAGTTTGACACGCAAAAGTGAACCATTCTTTTATCGTTCAACGGTTTTGGAAGAGAAAGCTATTATAGAAACGGCAAAGGATGAATTTCAACCGCGTTATTCTCCCGATGGCAAAGAAGTCGCCTTCCTGGAAAACCGCGTTGTGCTCAAAGTGAAGAATCTTGCTGGGAATGCTGTCCGACTGATTGTAGATAGCACATATAACTATTCCTATAGCGATGGAGATCAATGGTATGAATGGTCGCCCGATGGCAAATGGTTTCTTGTTTCTATCATTGACAAAGATCGCTGGGTGGATGAAGTAGGTATAATCGATGCGCAAGGGAAAGGTCCGATACAAAATGTGACACAAAGCGGTTATAGTGATAATCAGCCAAAATGGTCAAAGAATGGAAAGCTCTTTATCTATTCCAGTGATAAATCCGGATTCAGAAGTCATGGATCTTGGGGTGCCGAAAGTGATGTCTATGGTACATTTCTCACGCAGGATGCATTCGAACGATTCAAACTCAGCAAAGATGAATTTGAATTATTGAAGATGAGAGAGAAGGATGAGGAATTGTCTTTTGATCAACAAAGAAAAAAAGACTCACTTGAAAAAGAGCGCAAGAAAGGAAATGTAAGTGTTGAAGTTTCGGAACCAATCACAATTGATTTTGACAGATTGGAAGAGCGCACAATGCGATTCACGATTCACTCTTCGAATCTTGCGGATTATATATTGTCACCCGATGGCGAAAGACTCTATTATCTCTCTCGTTTTGAAAAGGGATATGATATCTGGGTACAAAAATTCCGTGAAAAAGAAACCAAGCTTCTCGCCAAGTTGGGAGCGGGTTCCGGAGCCTTAGAACAGAGTCCTGATGGTCGATTTCTATATGTGATTTCAGATGGAAAGATCACTCGCATTGATACAAGTAATGGAACTCAGAAAGCAATCGCCTTCAAAGCAGAGATGGAACTGAATGCACCGGCTGAAAGAGCATATATGTTTGATCATTCGTGGAGACAGGCGCGCGAGAAATTTTATGTGACAGATATGCATGGTGTGGATTGGAATTTCTATCGCGAGGCTTATGAGCCATTCTTATCTTCCATAGACAACAATTATGATTTTGCTGAATTGCTCAGTGAATTATTGGGTGAATTGAATGCATCACATACGGGAAGTGGATATAGAGCGCAGTATTCAGATGAGATTCGTGATCAAACTGCTGTGTTTGGTGCATTCTGGGATGAACAGTATCAAGGACCTGGTATCAAGATTCTTGAAGTCATCGCGAAATCACCTCTGGATCATCCAAAGAACATCTATAAGCCGGGAATGATCATTGAGAAGATTGATGGCATGCCGATTAGTTTGTCCAATCTCGATATGATGATGAATCGTAAAGCGGATAAAACAGTATTGATTTCAGTATTCGATCCCGAGAAGAATAAACGCTTCGATGAAAGCATAAAAGCAATTTCATTTGGCATGCAGGAAGAATTACTCTATCGCAGATGGGTATTGAATTGTCGAAAAATGGTTGATTCACTTTCCAAAGGTACAGTAGGTTATGTTCATGTGCGTGGAATGAATAGCGAAAGTTTCCGCGAAGCATATTCCGAAGTGCTTGGCAGACATGCAGACAAAGTTGGAATTATCATCGATACGCGTTTCAATGGTGGAGGTTGGTTGCATGATGATCTTGCAACCTTGCTCTCCGGAAAACAATATGTAAAGCTCGTTCCACGAGGTCAATTAATTGGCTCAGAACCACAAAATAAATGGCAGAGAAAATCAGTTGTATTGATGAATGAAAGCAATTACTCGGATGCGCATTTTTTCCCTTGGACATATAAGCAGTTGAACATAGGTCCGCTCATCGGCATGCCCGTTCCCGGAACGGCAACAGCAGTATGGTGGGAAACACAAATAGATCCGACAATCTATTTCGGTATTCCACAAGTTGGCACAATTGGCAATGATGGAAAATATCTCGAGAATAATCAACTCGAACCGGATATCAAAGTCATGAATCTACCAGAAGATTATGCGAATGGAATCGATAAACAGATACGCGTGGCGGTGGAAGAGATGTTGAAATAACCCCTCGGCTCAGCTCGGGGTATAGATAGCTCTGTAGGAGCGACATCATACTAGCCCAGGCGGGGCGGTATGATGATTGCACTCCGAGAGAAGCGCTGAGGGGTATGAAGAACGATTGAAGGCAAATGAAGAAGTTTAAATGAATTGGAAGAATTGAAATATGCAATGATGAATAAAAATATCAATGATTATTTCGCTCGAGAATTTTACTATTTTTGCTCAATATCATACTATTCAGGATTAAGTCATGAAACATGCACTACTTATTATATTCTTCTTTGGTCTCTGGGGATGCTCAGATAATACCATTGAAAATGCAGTCATCATGAATGAAGATGAAATCACAGAAGTGCGAAGATGCTATTCACATGAGCATTTGCAAGAACAACTATTAGCAGATCCAATGCTTGCCTATAGAATGCAAGAGATTGAAGATTTCACACAACGTATGTTGAATGACAAATCTCCAAAAGGATTGTATCGTTTGGGTGACAGCATTGTAATTCCTGTAGTTGTCAATGTATTGTACAAAACTTCCGCGCAAAATATCTCAGCAGCTCAAATACAGTCGCAAATCGATGTTTTAAACAAAGACTTTCAGGCGATAAATGCTGATTATAATCAAACACCCGCGCAATTTCAATCTGTAAGATCAGGAAATACAAAGATTGTATTTGTACTTGAAACCATTAATCGCAAGGCGACCACAAAAAGCAGTTGGAATACTGATGACTATGTCAAAAGAACTTCAAAGGGTGGACTGAATCCAACTTCTCCTACAACTAAACTCAATGTTTGGATATGCAATATAAGCGGTGGAATTTTAGGCTATGCACAGTTTCCTGGTGGTAATGCAAATACAGATGGCATTGTTGCTGATGATAATGCATTTGGAAATATTGGAACAGTACAAGCACCATACAATAAAGGAAGAACTGTAACTCATGAGGCAGGACATTGGATGAATCTTCGTCATATCTGGGGTGATGCAACATGTGGAAGTGATCTGGTGAGTGATACACCAAGTCACAATACAGCCAATTATGGATGCCCAACCTTCCCTCATTATAGCACCTGCTCAGGTTCCCCCGTTGAAATGACAATGAACTATATGGACTATAGCAATGATGCTTGCATGTACATGTTCACTATTGGTCAAAAAAACCGTATGCGTGCAATTTTCAATTCAGGTGGTCCGAGATTTAGCTTCGGTCAATGATATTGATCAACATAAATCAAAGGGAAGCATCATGATGTTTCCCTTTTTTTTTGCTTGTTATCCATGATAGTCTTAGTATGATGTCGCCCGGAGCGAAGCCGAGGGGTGGGGCAATTGGGATTATTCCCCTCGGACGAGGGGTCGCCGTAGGCGGGGGTGCGATGGCGGTGTGTTATTATGATGTCGATCCATCTAATCAATCATAATACATTTCGGGTTTTCTGTCTTTGAAAATATCATTCACTGAATTGAATGCTTTATTGCGTGTTTCTTGGGGATTGATTTCAGCATGAATGATTTCTTCATTGCCGAATGATGCCATTCCAATACGCTCACCGAGATAATCATAGATTGCGGATTCGCCTCGGAAGAGCAATATTTCGCCATCAAGTGATTCTTCTCCCACGCGATTTGCAACGGCAACATAAACTCTATTTTCAATTGCTCGTGCGGGGAAGACTTTCCCGGAAAGTGTGGTGACGAGATTTGAAGGACATACTATAATATCAGCTCCTTGCAATGCAAGAGTTCTTGCGGCTTCGGGGAATCGCCAATCATAACAAATCATGATGCCGATCATGCAATCATGAACAGTATCGTGTACACAAAAGAACCCTGTATTTCCCTGTTCAAAAATGAGATGCTCTTTATAAAAGAGATGTGTTTTACGATATACTCTTGATTTGGTGGCATCAGGCATGAATATACCGGCAGAATTATACAGTAAATCCCCTTCTTTTTCAGGAAAACCAATTACTATTATTGTATCGGACCTCGTGGCTTTCTCTTGAATATCTATCAACTCGATTGATTCATTCCATGTTAATGCATGCGACAGGATTTGTGATTTCTCCGTAAAGAAATATCCACTCGTGGCAAGTTCCGGGAATACCAGAAGATCTGTTTCAATGTTATCTATTGTTCTATGTATGAAATCTAGGTTAGATGCAGTGTCTGCATATTTCGGAAAAGATTGTACTATTGTAATGACCATGAATGATATCTCCTTATGACTCATGCAATATAGTAAACTGGAACCATCGCATGACAAATATCATAGTATGATTCACATATAACGATGATTTTAGTGGGGCAATACAAAGACAATATCATGAAACAAGAATCAATCACTCAAGGAATACAATGTGCGCATTGCGGTGAACAATGCGATAGGGATCATATTGTTAGAAATGATTTGTACTTCTGTTGTGAAGGTTGTAAAACAGTGTATGATTTACTTTCAGAACACAATCTCTGCGGATACTATTCCATGGATGTTCCGGAGGTGATATCACTGAAACATCTCGCTCACAAAAGTATGGAACGATTCGCATTTTTGGATGATTCAGCAATCGTGGATTCCTTGCTCGAATATCAATTGGATGGAAAAGCACAAGTAACTTTGAAATTACCTTCCGTGCATTGTGCTTCATGCGTATGGTTACTCGAAAAACTCCCATTCATCAATCCCGGAATCATTCGCTCTAGATTGCAACTCGCAGGGAAAAGCATCACGATCTATTATGACAAAGAGAAAACATCACTAAGATCGATCATTGAATTATTGACCATGCTCGGTTATGAACCAGAGCTCTCAATGGCAACCGTACAAAAAGAGGGACAAGTCAATAGCAATAGAATAATGTATATCAGACTTGCCATTGCGGGATTTGCATTTGGCAATACGATGCTATTTAGTTTGCCAGGATATTTTGATGAAGGTATGAATCTCATGGCTTCACACTTTTCCTTATTATTCTCGGGTTTGAATCTTCTCTTTTCTTTGCCTGTCATACTCTATAGCGCACTACCATTCTTCAAGAATGCATTCGCCGGTGTACGCAGTAAAACAATGAATCTCGATATTCCGATTGCCATGGGTATCATCGCACTGTATGGAAGAAGTCTCTATGAGATTTTCTCCAATAGCGGACCCGGCTTCATGGATTCATTCACAGGGCTCGTCTTCTTTTTACTTATCGGCAGACTCTTTCAAAAGAAATCTTTCGATGCATTGGAGTTTGACAGAGATCATTCTTCCTTCATTCCACTGCAGTGTACCGTACTAGAAGGCGAAAAGGAAATGAGTAAACCCGTTTCATCAATCAACATTGGTGATGCGCTAATTATCCATAATCAGGAAATCATTCCTGCTGATTCCAAATTGCTTTCCGCAATCGGTCACATAGACTATAGTTTCATCACGGGTGAATCAACTCCCGTTGAATTGATAAAAGGTGGGATGATCTATGCCGGCGCACGAGTGCTTGGACCAACACTCAAAGTGGAAGTCAAAAGAGAAGTTTCAAGAAGTGCATTGCTTCGCATGTGGAATGCAGAACCAGTGTCAAAATCCGAATCCAAACTCTTACATGTATCTTCTGTTTTCGCAAAATATTTCACTGCTTTTACAATCGGTCTTGCCATTCTTGGTGGCATGTTGTATTTACCCGATATTTCTTCCGCAATCAATGTATTCACAGCTGTGCTCATCATTGCTTGTCCATGTGCTTTGACATTGGCCGGACCATTCACGCTTGGTAATATCATGCGACTCTCCGCTAAGAAAGGGGTATACTTCAAGAATCCTGAAACGGTCATGGAGTTTGGATCAGGGAGTTCTATTGTGTTTGATAAAACCGGGACATTGACTTCAAGTCTGGAAGGTCAAGTTGAATATGAAGGAAATATATTGCTTAGAGATGATATTGAAATGATCATTTCCGGATGCCTTGCTTCAACTCATCCAAAAAGTAGAATGATTGCAGCTTGGCTGTCAAAGAGAAATGATATAGGTAATCTTAGTGGAATTCGTTGTGATATGTTTAAAGAAATACCGGGCAGTGGTTGGACATCACATTTTCGTGGACATGAAATACAAATCGGCTCATCGGAATTCATTAAGCAAACAACAGAGTGCGGGGTATTCTTGAGTATCGATGGAATTCAATATGGTAGATTCATGATGTATGAAGGACCTCGCAAAGGCATACTTCCAATGCTCAAACGATTAAAGGATGATGTCACAATCACAACCTTTTTATTATCCGGCGATGATGATAAACATGCATATCATTATGAATCAGGTTTCGAAGGAGAACATTCATTGCGTTTTTATCAAAGCCCCGAACAAAAAGCACAATTCATAGATGCATTGCATGCACAAAAGGAAGATGAAGTGATTGTGATGGTAGGCGATGGAATCAACGATGCAGGTGCATTGAAAAAAAGCAATGTCGGAATTGCTGTCACAGAACACATCTCATCATTCACTCCTGGTTGTGATATAGTGATGAGTTCAAATGCATTGCTATATTTCGACATGCTCAAAAAGTATGCTCAATCCGGTTCAAGCGTCATCATGGGTGCATTCCTCATATCGGTGATGTATAATACAATTGGATTGACATTGGCTTTGATGGGAATACTCACGCCACTTCTCACGGCTATACTCATGCCTGTAAGTTCACTTACCGTGATAGGTTTTTCAATTGGCATGACATCATGGAAGGCAAGACATATTCCGAATGTGGAGTCTGAATAATGGAAGTGATATTCATGCTGATCGGTTTCAGTGTTTTGGTTGCCGGTGGCTTTCTCATCGCTTTCACATGGGCGGTGAAATCAGGTCAATTCGATGATCGATCTACACCCGCTATTCGGATGCTCTTTGATGAGCAAAAAGATGAGGATATGTCAAAAGAATAATTGTGAGTTTTATATCGGAATCCGTATGGTTGTATGTAGATTCAATTACTAAAGGAGAGATTATTATGAATGATACAGTTGAACTTAAAAAGCTCGTGAAAGATACATATAGTCAGATTGCAGAACAAAGTAAAGACCAGAATGCAGCATCATGCTGCGGAGCAGGAGGGTGTTCAACGATTGATTACGCAGTCTTCGCCGAAGATTATTCCAAACTAAGTGGTTATCATCAAGATGCTGATTTGGGATTGGGTTGTGGACTCCCAACGGAGTTCGCGCAAATCAAACCGGGTGACACTGTATTGGATCTTGGTTCCGGTGCAGGAAATGATTGTTTCATCGCAAGAGCAATCACAGGCGAAACGGGTAAAGTGATTGGTTTGGATATGACCCCAACCATGATTGAAAAGGCGCGTAATAATGCTGATGCTTTAGGCTTCAATAATGTGGAATTTCGATTGGGTGATATTGAGCATATGCCAATCGTTGCCAATAAAATAGATGTGATTGTCAGCAATTGTGTATTGAATCTTGTGCCCGACAAACAACAAGCATTCAAGGAAATGTTTCGTGTGTTAAAGTCGGGTGGGCATTTCTCCGTTTCGGATATTGTTCTCGATGGAAATCTTCCGGATCAACTCAAAAATGCTGCCGAAATGTATGCAGGTTGTGTCTCTGGTGCGATTCAAAAAACTGATTATATGCAACAATTGTCCGATGCAGGTTTTGTTGATCTTATCATTCAAAAAGAAAAGAAAATTAATCTTCCAGATGATATTCTTTCGGACTATTTATCCGTCGATGAAATTGTGGAATTCAAAAACGGAAATGATGCCATTCTCAGCATCACCGTCTATGGAAAAAAACCTGAGAACTCATCATGTTCAACCGGTGATATTTCTTGTTGCTGATGTATTGATTAATTCAGCAATGCGTAATGCCTCCATTGCCTCATGTGCGGTTACGGCAATCGGATCGCCATGAGCAATGGAGCGAATGAATGCTGAATGTTCTTCTGCTATTGCATTGATTGAAGGAATCGGGGGTTGTTCGAATAGTATGGCTTTGCTTTGATTGCCGGCATCTATTTCACCGAGCATCATAGCGGGAATTGCAGTGTTTGGTATTTCATTTTCTTGGGCAAGTCGATAGACATCCACCGAGGGTTTTGCGAAGTCTATGGACATATAACCACTCTTCTGAAACACACGCATTTTACGCATTGGTTGAGCCGATATGCGTGATGCAGTGATATTAGCAACACATCCATTTTCAAAAGTAATGCGCGCATTTGCGATGTCTGCGGTTTCAGTCAATACCGAAACTGAATTTGCATCCACATGCTTGACGGGAGATTTTACCATCCATAGAACAATATCAATATCATGAATCATCAAATCATGAATCACGCTCACATCTGTTGCTCTTGGTTTGAATTGCGCGAGACGATGTGCCTCGATGAATAAAGGCTCGATGGAATATGATTGTAATGACATTAAAGCAGGATTGAATCGCTCAACATGTCCCACTTGTACAATCACCTTGTTCTCTTCAGCCAGCCTAATCAGTTCAACCGCTTCTTGATATGTTGAAGTGATGGGTTTTTCAATGAAACAATGTTTACCGGCCATGATTGCTTTCTTTGCAATGTCATAATGCGCTTTTGTCGAAGCAGATATAATGACGGCATCAGATTCAGCTATTGCAGTCTCAATAGAATCATGAATTGGAATATCCAGTTCTTTGGAAACAAATTCAGCACGCTCAGAACTCGCATCCGCTATACCAATAAGTTCAATGTCATGTCTTTGCTTCAATAATTTCGCATGAATCATTCCGAGATGTCCAATGCCAATGACTGATATGTTCATGGACGATCTCCTTCTTTGATCATGCATGCGCAGAGTGCTGCAATACCTTCTTTTCTACCAGCAAAACCAATTGCTTCATTCGTGGTGGCTTTAACGGATACTCGCTGAAAAGGCAATCCGGTCATGGATGCAATCTCCATTCGCATTGCTTCTTTATATGGTTTGATTTTCGGAGCTTCCAAAATCAAAGTGATGTCAATATTCACTGGAACATATCCATGTTCTGTCAGTAATTGGATTGCATGCTCGACAAACATTCTGCTTGGTGCATTTTTCCATCTCGGATCAGTATCCGGAAAATGTTCCCCGATATCACCCAAACCTGCTGCCCCAAGCAAAGCATCGCATAATGCATGTAAGACAACATCGCCATCGCTATGCGCAACAGATCCCAATGGTGAGTCAATCGTCACTCCGCCGAGAATCAAAGATTCGCCATCGGCCAAGCGGTGAACATCATATCCAATACCAATCATGATCATATCCAAGTAATGAGTATGCAATTTAGAAAAATGCATGGAGAGGATTGGCAATAGAACAAAGACACTCTGCTGACATAATGACAATCAAAGCGCCATATTGACAGAAGGGATTGTAAAAATGTCAAGGTATTTGACAAATTTACAGCCTGAAATCCCAAAAAACGCCAAAATTATCAATTGGCACAATATTCGTATGCAATGTCTTCGACCATGCGCAAGGTTATTTCCCGAGAGGGATTCAGGAATAATAATTTCACAGTATTAATGAAAGGAATACGATTATGACTATGCTCACATTCGAGCCATTCCGTGGATTGGACACCGTAACGCGTCGCATGTTTGACACTATGTCCGAAATGAATCGCAATGTCAAACAACAAGTAGAACAATTCTCACCAAGAGTTGACATCGCAGAAACAGAAAAGGCAATTTCACTTCATGTTGAAATTCCAGGCGTGCAAAAAGATGATGTAAAAATCTCTATCAATGAAGATCGCATCTTGAGCATTCGCGGAGAGAAAAGACAAAGTGAGACAATCGAAGGTCAGCAATTTGTGCGAATGGAAAGCCACTTTGGAACATTTGCTCGTTCATTCACGCTTTCAGACTCAATAGACATCAATGCAATTCAGGCAGAATTCAATAATGGCATACTGCAAATCACATTGCCTAAAGTTGAACCAGAAAAACCGAAGAGCATCGAAGTACCAATTGCTTGATGAGATTCATCCAACCGGAAATCATTATTAACATCATACCATATTAAGAGGTAAATCAAGATGGGTAAAACTATCGGCATCGACTTAGGAACCACCAATTCCTGCGTATCAGTAATGGAAAACGGACAGCCCGTTGTCATTGCAAATAGCGAAGGTACACGCACAACACCATCCGTTGTGGGTTTTACAAAAAGTGGTGAGCGTCTGGTTGGTCAACAAGCAAAAAGACAGGCAGTTACCAATCCAAAAAACACTGTGTACTCCGTGAAGAGATTCATGGGTCGCAGAATGGATGAAGTAGGCGAAGAAACCAAATTGGTTCCATATACCGTAACAGGTGGTGACAATAATACCGCACAAGTGGATATTGATGGTCGCCTCTATTCACCACCGGAAGTCTCTGCGATGATTTTGCAAAAGATGAAGCAAACAGCGGAAGATTATCTGGGACAAAAAGTAACAGATGCAGTAATCACCGTACCTGCATATTTCAATGATGCACAAAGACAAGCAACCAAAGATGCGGGTGAAATCGCAGGTTTGAATGTAAAGCGTATCATCAATGAACCAACAGCAGCGGCTCTTGCATTTGGTTTGGACAAAAAAGACAAGAATATCACCGTTGCTGTATATGATCTTGGTGGTGGTACATTTGACATTTCAATTCTCGAATTGGGTGATGGTGTATTCCAAGTGAAATCAACAAATGGTGATACGCATCTTGGTGGTGACAATTTCGATCAGCGCATCATTGATTTCTTGGCAGATGAATTCAAGAAGCAGGAAAACATTGAATTACGAACAGATCCAATGGCTTTGCAACGCTTGCGTGAATCCGCAGAAAAAGCAAAGATTGAGTTATCACAAATGTTGCAAACTGAAATCAATTTGCCATTCATCACCGCAACTGCGGATGGTGCAAAGCACTTGAATCTCACAATCACACGCGCAAAATTCGAATCACTTTGTTCTGATTTATTCGATGCAACATTGCGTCCATGCGAGCAGGCAATTAAAGATGCGAAAATAACACCATCACAGATTGATGATGTTATTTTGGTGGGTGGTTCAACCAGAATTCCGAAAATTCAGGAACTTGTAAAATCATTTTTTGGTAAAGACCCATCAAAAGGCGTTAACCCCGACGAAGTTGTTGCAATCGGTGCCGCAATTCAAGGTGGTGTTCTTGCAGGCGATGTGACCGATGTTCTCTTGCTTGATGTCACTCCGCTCACAGTCGGCATTGAAACCATGGGTGGCGTACTGACACCGATGATTCAGTCGAATACAACGATTCCTACAAAGAAAACAGAAACGTATTCAACAGCTACGGACAGTCAGACATCCGTAGAAATTCACATTCTTCAAGGTGAGCGTCCTTTGGCGCGCGACAATCGTTCGCTTGGTCGTTTCCATCTCGATGGAATTCCACCAGCACCACGCGGAGTACCTCAGATTGAAGTGACATTTGACATTGATGCAAATGGTATTCTTCATGTTTCGGCAAAAGACAAAGCAACAAATAAAGAGCAGAATATTCGCATCACTTCATCCAGCGCTTTGGAGAAAGATGAAATCGACAAGATGAAGCGCGAAGCACAAGAACATGCCGCAGATGACAAAAAACGCAAGGAAGAAATTGAATTGCGAAATCAGGCGGATAATCTTGTGTATTCAACCGATAAGCAATTGACAGATCTTGGTGACAAGATTCCGGCTGATGCAAAATCACAGATTGAGTCCGCTAAAGAGCGTCTCGCTGATGCAATCAAGAATAGTGCATCTGATCTTCGTCCGGCGATGGATGCACTCAATCAATTGTGGAGTGAAACTTCCACAAAGATGTATGAGCAAGCCGGCGCGGCGGGTTCACAAAATGAAGGTCCACAAGATGCATCCGGTGATGCTGGCAATGTGGAAGAAGCAGATTATACCATCGTGGATGACAAGACAGACGGTAAATAATCGAGTAATTATCTCATTAAAGGTATCGGATTCATTTCCGATACCTTTTTTTGTTGATATCTTGAAGATGCAGATTCATGGAAAACCGTAGTTTTGCAATGTATTCATTTACGATCAGATTGAATCATGAGCGCACAAGAACCTATGTTCACCGAACCCTTTCACAAAGTACTGGAAGCATTGATTTTTGCATCCGATGAGCCATTGAGCGAGAAAACCATCAATGAATTGCTTGCTGAATCTGAGTATCAGGAGTATGCAAATGGTGAATCAATCCCCTTGGCCATTGAAACAATCAATGAAGAATTGGCGATTTGCGCCAGACCTTACTCAATTGTGAAGGTAGCAGGTGGCTATCATTTTGTGACGCGTTCACAATATGGAGTATATGTTCAGAGATTGCTTAAGGCAAAATCTAGGAAGCGTTTGTCGCAAGCGGCTTTGGAGACTTTATCCATCGTTGCGTATAAACAACCTGTCAGCAAGCCGGACATTGAATCCATTCGCGGGGTGAATTCCGGTGAAATCATGAATTCGCTATTGGATCGTGGTATTGTGACAATCGTTGGAAGAGCCGACACACCGGGGAGACCATTATTATATGGTACAACAGCTGAATTTTTGAGGATTTTTGGTCTTGCCGCGCTCGATGAACTTCCAAAGATGAAAGAAATCGATGAATTGATTGCATTACAACCTCAAAATCTTGCCTCCGAACTTGGTTCAGCAGTGATTGAAGATGAATTACCTGCATTAACTCAGCATGAAGAGATTGAACCTATAACAAAAGAATCTTCAAGAATGTTTGATGAAGGGCAATCAGTTGATTAAATGATAATATTGGTACTGAGTTTGAAAATGACCCAAAGGGAATCTTTGTATAGAAAGAAGTACATGGGGAAATAATTGGTAAAAAGGCCATGATAGGTAAATAAGTATCAATATGACAATGAAAAAACATGACAAAAGTCATTAAATACATAACTGGGTGAGACTAGCTTTCCAAATATGGTATAAATTAATTTTTATTGCCATGTATGACTATTATTTATGCTGATTAGTCCTTATTCAAGGGTCAATATCACAGAAGTTTTATTGTGGAAAACTTTGTTTTTACTCTTCTTATAGATAAATTGCACCCCGTTTGTTAAACCTGTAAAATCTGATTTTGAATATATAATTTTTTAATTTTTTTGAGGAAAACGCAATGAGAAACAGAAAAACTCTGTTTTCTTCCCTATTCATTGCATTGTTCTTATGTACTATACAATCCTTTGCTGCTGATTGGTATGTAAGTGATGCTTCGGGGAATAATGGCAATAATGGAAATTCGTGGGTAACCGCGAAGAAGACTGTCATGGCAGCTGTAACGGCTTCGAGTACAGGCGATAATATTTTTATCGAAGGTGGCAGTTATCAAGAACAAGTGGTAATCGGTGACAAATCATTGAATATCATTGGTAGTCAGAATGGTGGTGGAAGAACAATTATCGCTGCACCGGCATGGGGCACGATGACAACCTATTCACTACCTTCAGATCTAGTTTGGACCGGTGCCGGAAGATTGACTGGAATAGATCTTAAACCAATTGTTTTCGTAAATCCTTCAAGTAACAGTTATACAATCAATATCACAGGAGTGGACATTGATGGTAGTACAGCGGTTATGCCTCAGAATGGTACTGAAGTATTTGCAGGTTTGGCTCACAAATATGCACTAGGCACGATTGGTGGATCAGGTGCAAATTATATTGAAGTGAGAAATATCAGACCCACTTCAAATACCAATGCTGAAAATAATACAGTTGGTGTTCTCTTTTTGACTCGTTCAAAACCAACTTTACAAAACACAAGAATCTACAATTACAGAAATATTGGTATTGGTATCATTGGATACAGTACTTCAAGTTTGCAGTCTGTTCGTGAAGATCAACCTTACCCAACAATTCAAGATTGTATTGTTACCGGTGAAGATGGTGGAACAACAGATAATAGTGTAGATGCTATTCAAGCCGGTATTGTTGTTGCTAATGGTGGTCATGCCGCAATCCGTAGAAATCATATTCATGGAAATAGAAGCGGAAATGCAGGTAACCCTAGAATTGCTTATGGTATCTACACAAATGATGCTCGTACACTTCTTGTTGGTGACAATTCGGTAAAGGCAAATGGAAATGTCATTAGTGACAATGAATTGGCAATTTATGTACAAGTTTTAACTACATCTCTTAGTGCCAGTCTTTATACATTTAGATATAACAACATTGTGTATAATGGCGGTCAAAATGCCGGTCTTGGTACACCGAGCGGTAAAGTTGCAAATTATGTAAATACTTTTGCTTCACATACCACATATGGAGTAGCTCGCTTTAGTCATGCGAGTCCATTCTCACAAACCTTGAACTTGAATCAAAATGCTTTTGGAAATTCAGAGGCAGATTTGTTCTACAGCTATAGTTCAGCGGCATATTCTCTAGCATCTTACAACGCAACACCTGTTGCATTTTGGAGAGAGACATCTGGTGATATCATCACTTATGTTAATCCTCTCAGTGCACCTGTTGCAACAAATCTGAGTGTTAATTCCTCACACAGAGGTAGTAATACTTCAGGTTCACCTGTAATTGATGCAGCATATGGCTATACAAACTTTGAACAAATCAACAAAGCGGTCTATGCGGCTGCATTGCTGTCCGTAGGTACTGTTCCTCCAAGAATTGATGTAACAACAAATGTTGTGGAAAATGAGAGTATCATCATTACCAAACCCATAAAAATCATGGGTTCAGGTTCAAGCTGTAGTAATTATACTTCAATTACACTTCGCAATACTTTAGATGAGC
Organism: Ignavibacteria bacterium; assembly: GCA_947491315.1. Classification (GTDB taxonomy): domain Bacteria; phylum Bacteroidota; class Ignavibacteria; order Kapaibacteriales; family UBA961; genus UBA961. Next base: position 2,112 of record CANLII010000015.1, on the reverse strand, counting down.
CAACAATTTGGTTCTATGGCTTGTCTGTTGCGGTGAACAATCTTGATGCTACAAACCGTCAACCTGTAAGAGATACGCTTTCTAAGCTTCGTATTCTTGCAAACGATCTTCAGGCAGCATCTATCAATTCAGCATCAGCGCCTGCAGTATTGTTTACAGGTAACACATTTGGTGACTATGCACCTGTAACACCTGTATTATCCTTCATGTCAATTTCTGATCAATTTGATGGTACTGCAAGTCCACAAACATATTCTACATCGCAGTCCGGTTCACCGGTATTGTCAAAGAGATATGCTCCATTTGTTGTAGGTCCTTATAATGTGAAATACACACGCCGCCCTGAGAATTGTTCGACATTAGTAGCAGATCCGAATGTTATTGATTATACAGACAATAATTTTCTCGCAAGATTCCGATTTGACAATAATATTTTTGTGGCAAACTGTCCACAATTGAATGCTGCTATTGCAGCTGCTGAAGGTCCAGATCCAACCTCAATCATCATTACTGAAAATATCATTGGTTGTGATGCAATTGTAAATAACACAGAAACAATCATCATGGATGTTGTTGCTACCAAAACAGCAGACATTCATTACTTACTCAATCCAGGGACAGGCCCCGGTTATGGTGGTGGTTCGAATCTGATTTGTGCATTTACTTCAAATATAACATCCGGTGGAACGCACATTGCTTCAAGAGTAACAGTATATCCTCCTGCATGTTTGCAAACAGCTGTTGATCTGATTTCATCAGGTCCAAGCAATGTATTGGTAACTGCAAGTGGTTCAACTGGCGCCGATATTCCATTTACCGATGTATCGCCTGTAACCATTGCAAAGACATTTGATTACCGTGGTGCAGATAGATTAACAGCTCATCTTGGCTTCGGTTTTATTAACCCAGGAAATGCTACTTATAATGGAAAATTCTTATTGAATTCTGGTGCTGACATCGCAAACATTGCGGGTACATTGACATCTACAAAAGGTACAATCTTTGGTAGCTCAGACAATCAAGTGGATTTGACATTCTCCAGCAGCACATTGAATAACTTCGGTAGTGGATCTGGTGATGCTATTGAAATGGCAATTCAACTTATTGGAACAACAGGCTCCAGAAGATTGGAATTGACGACTATTAATCACTCCACTGAAACACCTAGTATTGGAAAGCGTGTATTCCTTAACGGTTTAAATAATCGTACTACATTAGTAGGTGCAATTACACTAAGTGGTTCAGGAAACTGTACAGATCCTTCCGTATTGAGAAATTTGTCTGCTCCTACAGTTATAGTCAATTCTGATGCTGATTGTATTCAAACCGCACTTGGTATCGCTGACTGCTCAGTATATACTCAAGATATTGAAGGTGTTGGTACAAATAGCACAAATGGTAGCAGTGGAACTGTTGATCTCAATAATGCAGCATATACACAAAGCTTCGCTATTTCCAAGTCAGTCGCTTTCACAAATGCTAATTCTACAACTGGAACAGTAACACTTCGCAGAGGTGCTGCTGTAACTGGATTAGATGACTTTACAAATACAGTGAATTTGGAACAGTGTACAGCATTTGCAAATGCAAATCATCCAAATCCACAAGACGGTATTGCAATTGCAAATCCTACAACAGGTGTTGTTAATATTACCGGTTATGGTACTGCATCTGACGGTGTCAATGCAAATGGTGTATGGAGCTTCAGCAATATCAATGTTAATAAGGATGTTGAAATTCGTGGTAATTATCACTCAACATCACCAACTAATTTGACATGTTTACTTTTGTCGGGTATGCAAATTCCGCTGGTTAATGTTGCAAGAAATGCAAATCTTGAAACAGTGATTGGTACACATAATGGTACTACTCTTACTATTGCAAACCCAATATTCAGAGTGACAACAAGTGGTCCTTCCATTAAAGGTTTCACTGCAAGAAATGTTGGAACATCAGTTCCAAATGCATTGGTTAGAATTGATGGCGCTTCTTCAAATGTAGAAGTCACAAACAATATTGTTACAGGTTCTGTTACAGCAGGTAATGTAATTGGATTGGTTAATGATAATAATGCAGGAACAAAGAGCAATATTGATGTATCCGATAACCATG
>CANLII010000014.1 GCA_947491315.1 Ignavibacteria bacterium | reverse complement strand
CAGGAACCCAATTCCATAAGAAATCAGTACTGATGGAAATTCTGAGTGTATCTGTTGAATTATCAGGTTGAACAATGATTGCTGAATCTTCCAGCGCGATGAGCGTGGCTTCCATTTGTGAAGTTTGAACACAATCATTTACTGCTTGAATTGAAGCAGCATAAGGTATTTGACCATTCTCTGAGGCACGGATATTGACAGTCTCGCCAATCGTGATATCACTCATATTCAATGGCTGACCATCGCAAGAATACACCTGAGATTGTGCATCATATGTAAAAGTGATTGTGGTTCCGGCAGGACCGAATATCGATTCGCTCGTGCTTTTTGTTTCAATAGTAGAATTTGTTTTGGCGAGGACCACCGACATCACATCAACATAAGCGATGCAACCATAAAATTTGATGATCTGAGCAAGTGGAGGAAATACATCAAGATTATTCAGCATTGCTAATGTTAAAACACCTCTTTTCACACTATCAATTGTGCAACCGGCAATTTCCGTATCAGTATTATAAGCTACTTCCCGATCTGCGAATGTGCCATCCGGTAATGTTTCTTTTATGGTGATGATACCGGGCTTTATATCGACAAGCGTGCCATAGACAATAGGTCCCCTATTATTTGTGTCCAATTGGGCAAATGTTGCAAAACTTGCTGTAAAAAGGTAGAAGAGGGTCAGAAATAATATTTTCAAAGTAATTCATCAGAAAATGAAACAATACAGGGCTTTGAACCAATTTTATGTAGACAAAAGTTTCATGGGTTTGTAACAAGGAATATAAATGGTGATTTTCGGATATGTACTAAAATATCAGGTTCAAAGAATACCATGAATAAGCGTAAAGTCATTGTCTATATAGCCATGAGTCTTGATGGATATATCGCGGGAGAAGGCGATGATCTGTCCTTTTTATCCATAGTAGAACAAGAAGGTGAAGATTATGGCTATCATGCTTTTGTTGACACTATTGATACCGTGATCATTGGTCGCAAAACCTATGATTGGGTTTGCAAACAAGGCATTATCCCCCATGAGGATAAGACGCTCTATATCATCACGAGAAATCCACAATTGTCCGAAACATCCTCTCGGTACTATTCTGGAGATCTGTATGAGTTGATGAAGAGATTGCAAAGTGAACAAGGAAAAGATATCTATTGTGATGGTGGAGCGGATTTGATTGACTCACTTCTGAAGTTGGAAATGATAGATGAATGCATTATATCAATCATTCCTACGATTATCGGTGGAGGTACTTCTCTTTTCCTAAATCATCACGATATTATATTCAATCTCTTGGGTTCAAAGTCATTTTCTTCAGGGCTGGTGCAGGTGCATTATGCACTCAAGTATCCGAATGTAGTATCCTCCTGACAATCAAAATAATCTTGTGAATTAGACAATATTTTATCTAATTTCGAACATGTAAATGATGTGTAGCACTCTGTTGTGTATTACATAATTTTGTTAGCAAGCCAAGTTATGCGGCTTTCTATCATTACTTTTTATGGAGTTTTTATGAAAAAGAGTATACTCAATACTATTTTTTCTGTCTGCTTGGTCATGATACTTTCATCATGCTATTCGCTCACCTATAAGGTTGGTCAAGGTGCGCAAGCTGGAGTATCGGAATCCGCAAAGAATCATTATTTGATTTTCGGATTGATAGATATTGGGACATCAGATCCAGCAAAGATGGCCGGTGGAGCAAAAGATTATACGGTTAATACTCAGCATTCCTTCATTGATGGATTGATAGCTAGTTTGACCAGTGGATTGTACACACCAACATCAACAACCGTTACAAAATAACGCGGTTCTGTAGATTATGTATGTCAGGGTTATGTGTAACAGAGCCCTGACTTTTTTTTTAGCTGAGGAAATATGAAATATGTCTTGATCATCATTGGTATAATACTCTCAATAATGGGATTCGTGCAGGGGTATCGGTATATTTTTGATTTCAATGCATTAACCATGTATGGCAAAGGATTTGTCACCGGAACGATCATTCTCCTGATACTTGGCGTGGCTTTGATTATCGCAGGATTCTTCATTCGCAAAAAACGCTAATCGTATTGTCTCTAGCATTCCTTCTCCATATTTCCGATTAGATTTCCCTCCCATATCACAATCATCTACCCTTCTTGCTGCATTCGATTTATCACATAATTCCAATGCTCTGTATAATGTTATTGACTCGAAGTAAATAGGTACCATTTGGAACATTTCCAGTATGGACTAAATGCTCTTGGTTTTGAGGCTTGCGAGTGATATTCCCCTCAGCGAGAGGTTGGCCGTTACTATGATACCGCCCCGCTGGGGCTATGATGATACCGCCCCGCTGGGGCTATGAGTGATATTCCCCTCGCTGAGGGGAATATCATGTTGGATTGCACCCCGAGCCCAGCCGAGGGGTATGTTATATCTCAAGGATACGCCCTGTTGTTCGAAGATATTTCTCTGCTTCAAGATAATTCGGACAGCATTCTTCAACAAGCTGCCAGAATTTACCTCCGTGATGAAACTCTCTGGTATGAGCAAGTTCATGAATGATGAGATAGTGAATAACATGTTCGGGTGTGAGCATCATTTTTGCATTGAAATTTAGTGAGCCATTGATGGAACAACTTCCCCATTTTGATTTCTGATGTTTGATGCTGATTTTCTTGTATGCAAAACCATATTGCTTCGCAGATTCATGAATCAATGGAGGAAGAACTTCATATGCTTGCAATCGATACCACTCTTTTCTGTGTGAAATATCATCAGCATTGATTGAACTGATGATGATCTTCTCTTCGTGATTCACAATACCGGGATTTGTGGCACTCGGAACAGAAACCACTCGATATGATCCTCCCATATACAATAGTGATCCCGGCTCACGATGAATATGCATCGATCGAAGCTGACGTATTTTCTGCTTTTGCTTTTCAATCCAGGGTCTATTTTTTTGAATAAATTCAAGTGTATCAGCTTTTGTAACAAACAACGGAATCGTGCAAATGATGCGCTCATCTTCCGCTCTCACTTTGAGTGATAGGCGTTTGACGCGTTTGCGAATGATCTCTATTTCGGGTGGGAATAATTCCATAGATATAAAAATGCTCCGCTCTCTTCATGAAAGCGGAGCATGTATTGATTCATCAATATTACTTGATAATTGTCATCGAACGAGTGATTGTCTGACCCGCATTTTGCATTGTTATATAATACAAACCAGATCCCACATTCTGCAATGAGAATGCATGCTCATAATTTCCGATGTCCATCATGCCAGCGTCAAAGCGTGCAATCTCACGGCCAATCGCATCTCGAATGAAGAGAGATGTCATGCCAGGTTTTGTAACCGCGAATTGAATAGTCATATCTCCATTATTTGGATTTGGCTTGCTACTCAGCATCCATGCGGTTGCTTCATCATCAATGCTAGCAGGACCAACCACAGTGACATTAATATCTTTGGATGTGATGGTTCCACAATCACTTGTGACTTCAATGCTATACTTCGAATTCTGATCTGCGCGTGTTGCATTCACCAATGTATAAGAAGATTGTGTTGCACCCGGAATCTCAATGCCATTCCTGAACCACTTGTATTTGAGATTACTACCGGTGACATTTGCAGTGAAAACATAATCCTTTCCGAAATCTACATTGACACCCTCTGTAGGATATGTTGTTACGAAAGAAACAAATGGTAATGTTATGTATCGAACTGTACGCGTTGTATCAATTCCGCAATCACTGGTTACAATGCAGATATAATCTTTTTCAATCGGAAGTGTTGTACTATCAAGTATGCGTGCAAAAGTAGGTCCTGTTTCACCTGTCAATGCGGTGCCATTTGCATACCATTGATATGATACATTGCTTCCTATTGCAGAAACACTAACGCGCAATGTATCACCAAAACAACCTTGCTGTACAGCTTGTGGTTCAGTGGTTATCGCCAATGATGGTTTCACTGTCAATGTTGCAGGTGCTGAAATCGCCATGGCTTTTCCAACGATATTTCCTACTGCGGACACTTCAACGGAATATTGACCTGCATCGGTGATCTTCACATTGGGCACTTGAAGTGTTGCCATTGTCGCGCCATCAATTGGAACGCTACCTTTATACCACTGATAGGAAAGACTTGTTCCGGCAGGTGAAGCTTGTGCACCGACATTCATAATGGCAGTACTTCCCTCGCATACTGAAACATCTTCCGGTGAAGCTGTGATTCCAACACTTAATACACTGAGTTTTGCCGGTTCAGAAATAATGAAACCACAATTTCCGGGACCTGTTGCAAGACATGAATACTGTGCTGTATCAGCAATATCAACATCACGAATGACAAGACTTGGTGATTGAGCACCGCTGATGCGCATGCTGTTCTGAATATCAATACCATTCTTCTTCCACTGATATGCTATCACATAATTTGCATTTGCTGTTACCTCGAAAGATACTGTTGAACCCTTACTTACAATTTTACTTTCGGGTTGTCTCAACACATCAATTGGTCTATTGATATATAATACTGCAGTATCTGAAGAAACCGCATCACATGGCGCGAGACCGGTCATGATGCAATGATAGAGTCCTGATTCAGTTTCACGAATTCCTGTGAATGTGAGAACAGGTGATATTGAACCAGTAAGCGGTCTGAAATCTCTATACCATTGATACTTGACTGATGTACCACTTGCTGTAGCATATAATGTCACAGTATCACCAATACAAGTATTGCGAGATTTTGGTTGAATCTGTACTACAGGTGGCAAGAAGATTGTCATCGGCTTTACTTCTGATTGCGCTGTTGGATGTTCTGCATCGGTGATGCGCACACTCATATATGTACTTGAATCTTTGAAGTCATTTGGCACCCAAGTAAATGATGCCGGATTTGAATTTGCATTATATCGAATTTCATAATATGTATTTCCGGTTGAATATCCGGATGCATATTCAATGTTCAGTTTTTCAACTCCGCGAGAAGTCCATGTGATATTCATGGGCTTGCCTTGGCAATGAATTTGATTCGTGCTTGGAGTGAGCATAGTCAATTGTGGTGTCTTGAAATCAATCGCATTGATTCCTGAAGTAGGATATACAGTATTGACACCTGCCCAAATACCATCAAGATCTGTCCAATGCTTTACCAAATTACCTTGCATATCGCGATGTTCAATGCGCTTCACGCCACCGGGTAAATTATTGGGGATCAGAGTTGCCCATGATGTAGGGACATTATCGAGATTTTTGTAGAATTGTGCGAATGTAACTGTATCACTCAATGTTCCATCATCTTGAACATGAGCAGTGGAAATTGGACGACCAGTTCCGTCTTCATTGTCATAAAGCAATACAAAAGTCTTTTGTGCCAAACCACTTTGTGAATCATAAATACCGGTTGCATCACCAGCACCAGCACCAAGATTGATTGGAGTTGTGAAGCTTGTGGTATGCATTGTATCAGCTTGATATCCAATGATTGGATGATCATTCATGATGACTCTCCAATACATTGTTGCATTCGCGGCGAATGCAGAATTACTTGTTGGAACCAAATTCAACCAAATGGTTCTCGATGTTTCATTGGAGCCTGTTGTGAAATTCGAATATGTAGCAGGACTTGTAGTGGTGGTCAAGGATCTAGAAAAACTGTAGATATATGTCCCAGTATTTGCATCATAGTGATAATTATTTCCACCACCTATGGTAGCGGAAGGCGCACTTGATGTTACAGCACCTGTGAAATATCGATATTCTGTATTCGGCATGAGATTGTCAAACTTTACCAATGCAAAAGCAGGTACGCGATCATTTGCAACATTGGATTTGATGAATCTTGGTACAATCATTTCTGTCATTGTCATTGCAGGAGCAACTTGTACAGTATGATTGATTTGAGGAAGATCCGATCCTGTGATGGTAAATGTATATGTACCCACTTGTGAGAATTTTATATCATTGAAGAGTGCAATGCCATTTGCGAATGGTCTGGACAATGTTCCTGTGACAATTCCTGGTCCACCGGTTTGAACAATTGTTACTGTTCCCAAATATCCTGCATCTACTGTTGCATCTGGCTTTACAGCACTGATCGTGAATGGACGAAGTGGTTTATTGACATGTACTTTGGAAACAAGATCTGTCGCTGAGATGGCAGTCGCACCCTGCACAACATTGAATGGCGCACTGATTGCATCTGTCAATGTCATGCCACTCGTCACACTTGCTTTGATTTGCACACCATTTTCAATGGTGACATAGCGAACACCTGTTACAGTTATTGAATTTTGACCGGCAGGAATTGTACCTGTAATAGTACCGGCAAGTGTTCCTGTTCCTGTATGCACACTTAATGAGAAATTCGTGTTTTGATTCACATTTCCACTTAATCCGGCATTGTCTTGTGCTTGAACAAGAACACTAAATGGACTTGTGGATGAAACCGTTGAAGGTGTAATGGATGGAATTGCAAGCTTTGTGGGTACAATATTTGCCGCCTGACTTGTAATGGAAATATCGTCAAGTCTTACTTGGGGACGGGATCCTCCACCTGTACTAAGATAGTAGAATTTCCATCGAACATAAACCAGTGATTGATTCTCAAGTGCGGGAGGCAAAGCGATATTGGAAAATATTTCAACAGGATGTAATGGGTTTTTACCTGTTGTAGCATATTCTACAGGATTTCCCAAACCATCGGCTACATCGGTCCAAGTATTGCCAGGAATAAGATATTGTAATCGAATACCCCATTCTCTTCTTGGGGGCGTTGGAGCAGAACCATTCCATGCAGTGAATTGAGCAGAAAAGTTAACTCTGATAGCACTTCTGTTTACTGTATTCAAAGCCACCACTGCCATTCCGACGGATTGAGTTGCACTGGAATTAACGAATTCAATTCCATTAGCTCCAAGACCATTGATTTTAATACCACCAGATTGAGCATAACTCAAAGTATAGTTCAAACTTTCTTGACTAGCTAAAACACCATCAATAATTCCATATCTATGGAAAATCATACTCGTTGGATATGTTCCCGCCGCATTGGTACTAGCCCAATCTGTAAATGTGTATGGACCCGACCCAAGATTGTGCGCACTTGGATAAGTAAGCTGAGCAAGTGCGGTCAATCCGGACATGCAAAGCAAAAAACAAAGAAGGAGAAGCCTTTTCATGGGTTTCCTGATCATATATCTGTAAAATGTATTTAATCGTATGAAAAATGGGGAATTACCCCAAATTTTGAATTGACAAAAATAGTAAAAATGAGCCCCAAATTCATGTTTGAAACCGTACATAAACAAAATTTATTCACCCAATCTTTTCCACCATTGTGGATAAGTTATCCATCTATGTGAATCATGCAATGTTTGGCTTGATTATCATCCCTGATACTGAGAATGTAAATTCCAGGTGATAGGCGTTTTATATCGATATTCACCATATTTATACCGCTTTCGAGTTCAGAAAGTGATATTTCCCTCCCTGTTAGATCCATCATTCGCAATTCAGCATTCTGCGTCACCCAATTGAGGGGTATATGCAATGTATTTCCTGCCATGACTGAATATGACTCAATTACATGCTTGTCTTTCACGGAAACCGGCTTTCCATACGAGATCGTTGCATATCCTTTTCCTTTCATCGAAATGGTCTGCTGAGTCCAAGCATTGATATTCCCTTGTACATCTCGTATCACATACCCTTCGCTCTCTGCATAAGGAACAAGAGCCAAAACATCATGGGTGATTGTACAGGAATCTCCGGCATAGAGGATGAATCCATTTTCAATTGCTGAAAAAGCTAGTGTCGTTTTTTTGTTTGAAGCTATGATCTCGGTATTGGATTCCACATTCACAAATCGACTCGCCTCATGCATGAAGAGCGCGAAATCGGTTTCATTGGGTCCTTGCCAAATACCCGCACATTGCGCATCGGTTTTTGCTTGAAATCCGATATCTGCTCTGCTCCATCCTGATATTTCGCGGAAAGTAGTATCACTTTTCGCAATGAACATCGCACCACTTTGCGGAGTATAATCGAATGCAATGCCAAGCGTGGAAGCATCTTTTGTGACAAGTGAAGGCACAATTGAACTCATTGAATTTCTTGCTCTTGGAATCAGCATCCCGGCAAATATTGCTGTATTCGTAGGTTTAGTGTGGGTGCGCAATGCCGTATGAATTCCCGTTTTTCGATATCCTTCTTCATGCACGGATGAATCTGCCGTAAATGTTTCAAGTGGAATGGCAGACCAAAATGCATCCACTCTTGCGGAATCTCTTTCCCAAGAAATCGTGGTGCTTGGACCACTATTTTGCCAATAAGCCAATCCTGTTTGTTCATTTCCATTGATAAATCCATTTCCATGCACTTGATGTGAAAATGAAGTAGGATTTTGAGTGCTGCATTGATCTATGTTCAAAAAGACACTATCAGCAATTCCGAAAAAGTGTCTTTTGATTTGCGCGCCTAAGTAAGAAGTTTCTACCAATGTATAATCCAAACCGGGAATGGAGAAATTCTCTTGTACAAATGCATCTGCCCCACCGGGCTGAAGTGGAGCGCCATTTGGCGGACCCTGTCCATTCACCAAAATCACATTATGTTGTTGTGCATTGCCAACTTGATCACGCATGGAATACTGCAAATACCCCGGATCGAGCACAATCGGAATGCCATGTGTCCAAAGCAAAAAGGAAGTCATGTCCGACTGCGAATGTCCCGCACCTGCTGTACGCGCATTTCCATTCTTAGCGATCACATGTCCATACCATTCGGGCTTACGAAATACGATTGCACCTGACTCTTTATTCACCATGAGTTCCTGTGTGAATATCAATTTCGCAGGAGTGAGTGAAGCACAATAATTTGCACGCATGTCCACCGTTGAATTAAGCTGAGAAGCGAGATCCGTGGGAGCAAATGGATAGACAATATTCGAATCTCCCGCCAAAGCAAGTTCAGGAAAACCCATACCAAAAAAGGTATCGCCAAGAGCCGGATATGTGCCATCGGGTTGTAATATCGAGGTGAACCACTTCGTGCATTCCATGAATCGAGGATCATGATAGGGATGTCTAATCGACTTTTGATATATGCGAAATACCGTGTCGCGATTCACATGATGCAATGCGCGGAAAAATGGGAGCATATTCAGCATTGCATAACGATAATAATGAGGACCTTCCGCATAGCCCGCCTTGCCATCTCTGCTCGATTGAGCTTGATTGCCGGCGAACATGATATCATCAATTGCATTCAATGCCGTATTGAGCCAAAAGATTGGTTGATCTTCCGGAATCAAACTTTTATAATCTCTCAAAATCACCCCAGCCATACCGATTGCACCGGCTGTCATGAGAGCATGATTATTGCGAACTGTTCCAAAAAAAGTCAAACCAAAAATGGATTTCGTGGCTTCTCTATGAAAAGTAATTGCAAATATTCCGAGTCGTTTTTCGATGGAGTCCAGCGTTGACAATGAAATCTCGGGTATCCCCCGAAGCATATCATAAGCCGAGAGTTGGTCAATGAATTCTTTGGAATGCCATTGCCAATCTTCATAGGCATTTGGTGAGGTGAGAGAAAGTTGGGGAATAGTTATTTGACATTCTCGAAGTATCGTCAAACATTTATTGATGAGGATTTCTCTTTCTTGAATGGATAAAACGCCAAGTGTATCACCCATATTTGTGCGATTCAGATATGCAATGAATGCAGAGTTTTTTGCGAGTCCCGCGCGCACTCTTCGATCGCTTGTGGTTTGATTTCCCGCCGGAATCCCCTGTTTTGCCGATGCATGAATACCTGCAATGAGACTTGCATATTCATGTTTTGAACGCAATTGCTCACATTCGGAAGATGTAATAATCCCAAATGGTCGCTGTTGCGCTTGAATTGATGAAATCGCAAACAGAAAAATGAACAGATATCTCATCGCTTCATCCTTATATAGCGAATCATGATGGTTGTGAAGATGGTGGTGATGATACCATACACAAATCCGGTAAATACAGAAAGCAAGATATAGCTGTTCAATGTGAAGTGAGTATCTGCAACTTCAGGCTTCATTCCCTCTTGAATTGAGAATGCACGAACATTGATGAAATATTCAGGAGTGATGATTGTATGAATGAAGAATTGTACGACAGGGGTTAATGCAGTGACAATCATTGTGATGCCAAGTCCAGACATGAATCCTTGTTTAAAATTCATCTCTCCACCAAGCAATGTTTGCTTTTGGTACATGGCAACAGCATACAGCAAGATTGATGGAATTGCGAAATAATTCGTGTAGAAAGCATGATCGGCAATATGCACATCATGTAAACCGGTAAGTTTTTCCCCAAGCATCCATAGTATATTCAATCCTGAAAACATCAGGGCAAACTTGATTTCATGATAATATGTAGTGAAGAGCGTATTGAAAGCATTCATGGGTTTGTAGTGTCTTAAGTTTTACTTGAATTCAAATTACGGAAGATTAAAGACAATAAATCAGAAATGGTTACACGACTTCGCTCGGAATACAATCCAAAATATAATAGCCCCACCCCTCGGCATCGCTCGGGGTGCAATATCATAATAGCCCCAGAGGGGCGACATCATAATAGCCCCAGAGGGGCGCCATAGAAAGGTCATTATGCAAACATCACATTCGCACTACAATCAAGATCTCACTAGTTTGATATTATTAATAATCAAAAATTGATTTCAAAACGATGATACATTCCGCCCCGCTGGGGCTATTGGGATGTCGCCCCGCTGGGGCTATTGGGATTCCGCCCCGCTGGGGCTATTGGGATTCCGCCCCGCTGGGGCTATTGGGATTCCGCCCCGCTGGGGCTATTGTTTCACGGCATTCATAGCGCTCATCACAACAGCGGGCGTTCCTTGTCCCGGAAAAGAAGTATCACCGATCACTGCATAGTTTTTGATGGAAGTGATGTTTTTGGGGAGATTAAATAAACCCAGTTCGACTGAATGCGGAAGACCTCCCACAAATCCTTGATGTCGACCGGTATAATGTTCAAAAGTGGTAGGTGTTCCAGCATCCACATACTGTTTTTCGAGTGAGGCAACTTGTGGAAACACTCGATTGAATTCAGAGAGAATGAATGACAATGTCTCTTCTTTCTTTCGAGCATAGTCTTCTTCACTCAATCCATACCATTGCGATGCTTCGGTATGCGTGGAAATCGTGATTGTACTCCAGCCATCGGGGGCTTTGACGGTATCTTGTTTTGGCGACCAAGTCACAAAGAAAGAATCACCCTCACAATGTGGAATTCTTGATAATGTATGCACTTGGGCATATGGCGATGCAGGATGAAACTCTGTTTCTATCGCAAAGTAGGCGGTGAATGCTCCCCAAGCTTTTGTGAATGTATAGGCATATTGCTCTGCAAGATTACCAATTGCATTCCCTTTTGCGATCTGCTTCATATTCCAAATCGGAATGCTATTGAACAAATGTTTTGCTTGATATTCATTACCTTTTGTGGTTTTTACCATAAATGCATCATCACTTTGAATGTCGATTGACTCCACGGATTCCTTCAAGATGATTGTCCCACCATTATTGCGAATATATTCAGCCAATAATTGAGCGGGTTTTGTGATTCCACCGATGGGATAATAAGTGTCCGCCGGATATGCAAGACCCATGGCTCCTGTCACAATCGGAGCGGTATCACTGAAACTCTGCGTTGAAATGAGTAATTGCTCATTGATGAATTTCTTGAAGAGTGCATTACTCTTCAACCCATGTTTTTCAATCAGCACATCCATCGGTCGGAACAAATCACGAAGCAATGGCAATGCAGAAAGATTCGATATTCTGCTTCCCATTTTTATGAGATCGCCGAGAGATTTCGGGGGAAATTCAGGATTGCGATGGAGCACAGTCCACATCTTTTCATCAATCGCATGAATCTCAGTCCAAAAACCCCTTTGACCCTTCTTTCCAAAATGTGATTCAGCTTCAGTAATCCACTTGTCAAGATCTGAATAACGCACAATTGCACGATCATCCAAATGAATCACCATTCCCGGATCACAATGCATGATTTCCGGCTTGAGATTCAATTCATCGAATAACCTTCCGAGAGGTTGATGCGGTCGGAGACCACTCAGCGTAGTTGCCCCAACATCAAATGTACATCGCATGCGACGAAAAAAAGAAGCACATCCTCCAATTGCAGAGTGTTTTTCGAGTAAAATGATATCTTTCCCTTGTTTTGCGAGAAGTGCTGCCGTTGCAAGTCCGGCATAACCGGCTCCGATGACGATATTGTCTGTATTCATGATCATTCCAAGTAAAGTGCACAAAACCCCATTTACATCAAATGAAGTTCCTTTCGTATCATACCTGATGGATACTCCCTTCTTTGTATTTTTGCACATACATTTCAATACATAATGCGGAAATTTCGATGGGAAGGATTTTTGAAAAGCGCAAGTATAAGATGTTTGCTCGTTTCGACAAAATGGCAAAAGCATTCACGAGAATTGGAAAAGAAATTGCAATCGCAGTGAAATTGGGTGGCTCAGATCCTGCAGGTAATCCTCGATTGCGTGCTGCGATGCAGACGGCAAAGTCAAACAATATGCCCAAAGATAGAGTGGAAGCTGCGATTAAGAGAGCTATCGGAAAAGATGCTCTGAACTTGCAAGAAATCGTTTATGAAGCTTATGGTCCACATGGAGTTGCCATCGTTATCGAAACTGCAACAGATAATCCCACGCGCACGGTTGCGAATATTCGCAGTTATCTCAATAAGCATAATGGATCACTCGCAACTTCCGGTTCTTTGGAATTTTTATTCCAAAGAAAAGGGGTATTCAAAGCATCTCTGGAAGGTAAATCCGCAGAAGATCTCGAAATGTCTTTCATCGTATCCGGTGCGGATGATGTGGAGATCGATGAAATGGAAATCATCGCATATACTGACTTCAATAATTTCGTGCATATGCAAAGAGCGCTTGAAGAATCAGCCATTGAAGTATCAACTGCAGAAATGCAACGCTTACCAAATACCACTGTTACTCTCACTGAAGAACAGATGGATGAAGTACTGAAATTGATAGACAAAATCGAAGAAGATGAAGATGTGCAAAATGTCTATCATAATATCGCCTGATGAGCAGTACCCTCAGACATTGGATCTATGCCGCTCGCATGCGAATTTTACCCGCGAGTGCTATTCCAACGATTGCAGGCATTATGCTTGCAGCCATTGATGGCGCATTTGATCTCTTCACAGCCTGCATTACCGTGCTTAGTGCGATGATGCTACAAACAACATCGAATTATCTCAATGATCTCTATGACTTCAAAAAAGGCGCAGATCTCAAAAGGATTGGTCCACCCCGCGCAGTAGCATCAGGAATGATTTCTGAATCGGCCATGATGAAGATGTCATGGATCTTGTTTACGATTACCTTCTTCATCGGACTCATCCTCGTACAAATAGCAGGTTGGCCTATACTCTTCATCGGACTCATCTCATTATGGGCAGCATTTGCATATACAGGCGGACCCTATCCACTTGCTTATCATGGACTTGGTGAGGCCACTGCATTTGTGTTCTATGGACTCATTCCGGTCTGGGGTGCGTATTATATCCAGTCTCCAGATTTCGTATTCAGAATACAAGTTATTCTAACGGGTACTATCATGGGTTTATTCGCCGCCAAAATTTTGCTGGTGAATAATATTCGTGATATTGAAACAGATCCCATCGCAGGAAAAATTACTTTGGCGGTAATGCTAGGAGAGAAGAAGTCACGATTGCTCTATGCCCTTCTCATGATACTCAGTTATATATTCCTCTTTCTTCTTGCACGCATACAGGATAATGCGGTCTATCTTTTGCCGTGGATTTTACTTCCATTTGCCGTATATCTCACGAAAGGCGTACTCAAAACTGAGAAAGAGAAATTGAATCCTTATGTATTCAAAACCGCGATTCATCTCTTCGCATTCGGAATCATACTTTGCATTGCAATGTATATTGGAATGCAGAAATGAATACACTCACATTAAGAAGCAATATCGTTTTGCTCATGGCAAGTAGTTTGACAGTGATGTCCGTATCAGCTATTTCTCCTGCATTACCCAAAATTGCAGAAGCATTTAAGTCTATCGAGAATGCCGAGTTTCTCGTAAAACTCATGCTCACCGTTCCAAGCTTGATCATTGCATTTTTTGCACCCATTGCAGGAATGATTATTGATAAAGGACATCGCAAAATCCTCCTGATTAGCTCGCTCATTATCTATGGAATTATGGGTACAACAGGACTTTATCTTGAAAGTCTGCAACATTTCATTATCGCAAGAGCATGTTTGGGACTTGGCGTTGCCGGAATCATGACATCTGCTCAAACCCTTATAGCAGATTATTATATGGGTGAAGAACGCAATAAAATGCTGGGTCTGCAAGGAACATTCATATCTTTCGGCGGTGTGATATTCGTTGCCCTCGCAGGATTTCTTACTCTTATGAGTTGGCGTTTTCCATTCTCATTGTATGCACTTGCACTCATTCTTGCCATTCCTGCATATTTCTACATACATGAGCCAGATGTGCATCATGAAAGAGAAGCATATCTCAATAATATTGGTAAATCCGCTTCAATTGAAATGCAATATGGAAAACCGATTCACATTGCAGGAATCGGATTGATCGTATTTGCCGGAATGGTCTTTTTCTATGCCATTCCCACGCAACTGCCATTTCTTCTTGCACTCCATGGCATTGATTCACCGGCAAAAGCAGGAGCAGTGGTTTCACTTGCAACATTGGCCGGAGGATTTTCATCCTATGCAATGCCATATCTCAAACGACTGCACAATTTTTCTGGTCTGGGTGGAAGAGCATTCGCATTGCTCGCAATGGGATTTTTGGGACTTTCCATTGCAAATACTTTCTTCATTACAATAGTCTTTGCATTATTTGCAGGGGCAGGAATCGGACTTCTCATGCCATCAATGCGACTCTGGGTGATCAGCATTGCGGCACCACCACTTCGCGGAAGATCTGTTGGGGTGATTACATCATCACTCTATCTCGGACAATTTTTGTCACCTGTGATTGCTCAACCGATCGTCATGATGTCCGGCATTACGACACTCTATACATTCATCGGTTGCATTTCTGTTGTGATTGCTCTATACCTTCTATCGCAAGCCAAAAAAAGTTAAATAAAGAACAGCTCCGACCTTTTCTTACAGATTCTTTGTAATTTTCTCTCAAACCATAATTCAGAGAAAGTTAATGATCAATGTATTGTCAATATGTGCATTCCTATGTTCAATTGTATTTGTTCAGGCACAAACCTATAATCGACTACCAATTCCTGAGGCTTTAAAGGGTCCTGAATGTACATTGAGAATTGTCGATACATTCGCACAATTGAGAACTGGGAATCAGACAATCACTGGCGGAATTAATGGACATCAGTTTTGGGGTCCGACCATATTTGTCAATAAAGGTGATACTATTCGAATGACTGTCATTAACAATTTGAATGATAGCACAACATTACATTGGCATGGCTTGCATTTACCTGCCGTTATGGATGGCGGACCACATCAAGTGATTCCACCGGGTACCATTTGGAAGCCCTTCTGGAAGATTACAAATAATGCGGCAACCTATTGGTATCATCCACATTTGCATGAAATGACACTCGAACATCTCTCAAAAGGAATTGGTGGATTACTGATCGTCAATGATGAACAAGAATCTGCATTACCACTACCAAGAACATATGGTATCGATGATATTCCTTTGGTCTTCACAAGCAGAAGATATGCAACCAATAATCAGTTTATTGTACAGAATACAGCATATGGAGATTATCTTTTGGCTAATGGAGTTCATGATGCTGAGTTCACTCTCCCACGACAAGTGAATCGCTTGCGCATACTCAATGCAGAAGTAGAACGCTCCTATAATATTGGGTTCAGTGATGATAGAACCTTCTATGTAATCGGAACAGATGGAGGATTGCGCGATAAACCATATCCCGTAAAACGCTTGCACATAGCTGTTGGAGAACGCTATGAAATTCTTGTTGATTGCTCAAAAGATGAACTAGGAAAAAGCGTGGACTTATTGGCATATAATGCAAATCAACCATTTGGTTTTCCCGGTGGAGAACCCGGTCAGAATGGACAATTCGGAAGTTTGTTGAACAACAAGAATTTTCCGATGATGCATTTCACATTTGGTGAACAAACCAATGCTCCAATTATGACAATTCCTGAAAAACTCATTCCTTTTCAAGGGATAGATGCAAATGCAGTAACAGGAACACAAGATATTCGAGTGATGGGTGGCGTACCAAATAGTCCGATGCCATTCCATTTCACCGGAGGAATATTCGATATCAGTCGAGTTGATAAATCAATTCCGTTGAATAGCGTGCAAAAATGGACCATCACTAATAGTAATGTATTTGGTCATACATTTCATATTCATGATGTGCAATTCAATATCATAGAAAGAAATGGAAATGCATCCGCGGTCGGTCAGCATGAAACAGGTTGGAAAGATGTATTATATCTACCTAGAAATGAATCTGCGACCTTCATAGCCAAATTTGCTGATTATGCAGACCCATTGCACCCTTTCATGTATCATTGTCATTTTTCCAATCATGAAGATGATGGGATGATGCAACAATTTGTTGTCATTCCACCAAGCAATGTAGAAGATGCGGTGAATGACTTTTCATCAGTGAGAGTTTTTCCAAATCCCGCAGAACATTCCATACAAATTGATGCAGGTGAAATGGATATTTACTATGCAACAATTCAAAATGTCAATGGAAAAACCGTGATGATGCTACCTCAACCTGAGAAAGGATCAACCATTGATATTAGTGCCTTGCCAAAAGGATTCTATACTGTGAAGTTGATAGACATGAAATCCAAATTGTCGATCATCCGTTCATTTGTGAAATAATGCTAAAATTCTTCTTATCACTTTTGATGTCTTTCTTGGCATATATTCCCGCTTCAGCTATTGATTCAACGATAATTGGTAAAATTATTACACCTTTTTCGGCACCAATGGCTCGAGGTGAGTATTTCACTTTTGATCAATTCCCCGATGCAAAGGCAATTGTGATTGTATTCACTTGTAACCATTGTCCTTTTGCTGAGTTATACATTCAAAGAATGAATGACTTTTACCGAGAATATGCTCCAATGGGCATCCCGCTCATTGCTATTAATCCCATGGATTCAATCCTTTATGAAGATGAAACCTTGGAAGAAATGAAGAAAAAGGTAATTCGTGATATCATTGTGTATCCATATCTTCAAGATCATTCACAAAGCATTGCGCGGACATTCAATGCAGCATTTACTCCGCAGGTTTTTGTCATTCAAAGAAAAGCAAATGAGTGGAAGATTGTCTATCAAGGCATCATCGATGATAATGGCAAATATCCTGAGAAAGCAATTCCACATTTAGAAATCACAGCTAAAGCCATTCTTTCCAATCAGAATATTCCTGAGGAAGTAATTGGTTCCTTTGGTTGTAAAATTACCTATCGGAGTCCATGAACATGTTTCAATTACTCATCATACTTCTCTCTTCATTTTCAATTCTTCATGCAGATGAGCCATATTTCACAAGGGGCAAAGCAAATATTCTCTCCAATGACATTTCACCAGGATGTCAAGGCTCTCGTCCGGCTGCGCTTGGGTCCTTCAGTGGACCAAATGGTACAACCATTATTGTGCCAAGTGATACCAAGTTTTCTAGTGGCAAACGCTTCCATGATTTTTATAATCAATGTGCATCAGTCACTCCAATATCAATGTCTCAAGTGGAGCTAGCTGAAATGTCTGTTACAACCATAGATCCCGATGGTGAAGTGATCACAGGTTATATTCTTTGTGACAATTATTGCGAACTCTATATCAATGGTCAACTGATCGGGACAGATCCCGTTCCATTTACTCCCTTCAATTCTGTGATTGCAAGATTTCGAGTCAAGAAACCATATACTATTGCCATTCAGGCGGTGGATTGGGAAGAATTGCCGGGTTTGGGTTCTGAAAACAATAGTGGCAATCCCTATCATGCCGGAGATGGAGGATTGATAGCAGTCTTTAGTGATGGTACGGTAACCGACACAACATGGAAAGCCCAGGTCTACTATATCAGTCCGATTGCCTCTCCCGATTCAGTGCAAATCAAGTCGGATAACACACGATATACTAATCAATTACTTAGAAATATTTCTTGTGGAGATTCTTGCTATGCGGCTCACTTCCCGATTCCATCAAATTGGATGATTCCGGGATATGATGATTCAAATTGGCCAAAAGCATTAATATATGCACCTACAACGGTTGGAGTAAATTTTCCTGCATGGATAGATTTCACATCATTGTGGGGAAAGAATCAATTTATCTGGACATCAAACCTTGTGGTCGATAATCTTGTCTTACTGCGCAAACAAGTATATGGTACAACAAATACGATTGACTATATGAATGAGATTCCTTCTTTTGACATTCAATTACAAGATCATAATATTAGAATTGCAAGCTCTACCTCTCATACCGATGTGAATCTACATTTATATTCAGTACTCGGTGAAAACCTGGGTTCATATAACATTCCACGCTTGGAAAGAGATGCTCCCGCAGAAATAACAATGAATCCTCCCAAAGGTAATTACCTTATATTGATGATACTCGAGTCACAAGGCATTCCCTTGTTTTTCAAGCAATGCATCATGTCCTATTGAATAATACAAAATCATCTCATGAAACAGTTCACGCTCATCATCATCGTTAGTACTCTCCTTTCATCGGCAAGTATATTTGCTCACAATACACATTCACATGCCCATTCTTCTGCTTCTCCCAATGAGAGACACTGGAAGAGTGCAAACAAACATATAATTGGCGCATTGTCTTTCATGAAAAGTGGCATGGTATATATTGAAAGAAAGAATGATCTTTTTTCTGTTCCATATGCAACACTCAGTCAATCCGATAGGGAATTTGTTGACAAAAGATATGAAATGATAAGAAGATTCAATCTCCCCCGAAATCACAATTCTGTGGAACATCTCTCTCATGAAATCAATCAAGATATTCCGTTGACTCTTATTCTCTTGGGTATCATCTCTCTTTCCGGAATCTATATTGCAAAGTCATTTTCGCCAAAGTTAGCCATGATGTCAGGAATTGCTTTCATAGGATTAATCGGATATGGATTCAACAATGGTTATGAAGCTCTCAAGATGGTTCAGACAAATCCTCTGACCATTGACTCGGCATTTATTCCGTTCAAAAGCGAAGTCGTAACATCATGGGATAATACTTATTTCAGAGTTGGATCAATCGGTATTGCAAAAACTCATGAGATGATGAAAGGCATCACAACTTGGCAACAACAACTACCGATTCCACAATGTTATCTCAATGCAAATGCATGGAGCATTCCATTAAATCCGGTGATGGCTCAAAACTCGATTCCCGTGGATCAAACACATTTCACAAGAGGTGCAATTGCCATAGCAATCAATGGCATTCCGATTTTTAATCCATATACCAATACCGGAATCGATGCATACTTGGATGGTCAATTGGACGATTTTGGCGGTCATTCCGGTAGAGCTGATGATTATCATTATCATATCGCACCGGTACATTTATATGCATTCACTTCCATAGCAAAACCCATCGCCTATGCATTTGATGGATTTGCAATATATGGAGCACTTGAACCAGACGGTTCTGTGATGAAAACACTTGATTCACATCATGGGCATGCCGATGCTTCGGGCATATATCATTATCATGGAACATATTCAGCACCATATATAATCGCCTCATTCGCAGGAGAAGTCACTGAAGATTCCACCTATCAACTGATTCCACAAGCCGCTGCCAAAGGAGTAAGACCTGCTTTAACTCCGCTCAAAGGTGCCACAATAACTGCACTTACACCGAATGGCTCTAATTCAGGATATGGATTAAAATATACATTGAATGGTCAAACATATTCACTCGATTACTCTTGGACACCGGAAGGAAATTATACCTATGTGTTCAATGATCAGAATGGCAATAGAGTAAATACTTATAAAGGAAATTCAATTTGTACGATACCTGCGACATCTGTTCAAGAAGAATTTCAACAACCGACTATTGGATATGATGGACAGTCCATACGCGTCATTGCAAACAATGACATGCTTTCAATTCTTGCTCTACATCTCTATGATTTGCAAGGACGCTTAATCAGAGAACAACAAGGCGATGTTATGCTCATGAATGGACTACAAAAAGGGTTGTACTTTTTGAGACTTTCTCCGATTCCCACCATGCATACAATTCATCATCATCCATGAAATTACTACTTGGTACCACTTTGTTTGTATTGCAAGTCTTGACAATGCAATCACAGGAATTACTCAAGACAATGAAAGATTTTCCCGATACAGGACAAAACACGGGATATACGAATGTATTCGGTGAAGATGCAGATTATACCATTTATCCTCCGAATTATTCTGATATGAATAATGGAATTGTATTGGATAAAGTGACAGGATTGCAATGGCAAAAAGCTGATGCAGGTGAAATGACTTATGAACAAGCAATTGTCTATGCCGATACATCTACATTGGGTGGCTTCACGGACTGGCGCTTGCCGAATCCTCTCGAAGCATATTCCATCACTTTGCTGAGTAAAAACAGACCTCCACTTGATCTCACCGCATTTGCTCCTTCAACTGCAGAATATTGGTGGACAAATCTTCCTCAATACAATGATGCTTCTAAAATATGGGTCACCAATGCAGGCGGAGGTATCGGCAATCATTTGAAAAAGGAAACAATCTCGGCAGGTGGAACAAATAAAATACATGCGAGAATTATCCGTGATGCAAGTGCACCCGAAATTCTATCGGAAGTCCATGTTCGAACAATGTATGGAAGCATTATTGATAAACGAACAAATCTCGAATGGTTTGCAACACCTTCCCCCGACAGCATAACATGGGAGCAAGCCTTGCAATTTTCCGAACAGTCGAATATGGGATCACATGATGATTGGCGAATGCCAAATATCAAAGAACTTTTTTCATTGACAAGTCAAGCACATTCATCACCTTCGATACATCCTATATTTGGAATCACAAGTGCAAATACGATGTATTGGTCATCAACAACCTTGTTAAATCAAAATGATAAAGCATGGTATATGGATTCACGCTATGGTATCACAACCTATGCGGTAAAAACACAACGATTGAAAGTGATTATGGTAAGAAATGCTCAATCGATAAGTGCTATTGATGAAAGTTCACCAGAATCGGCGATGTATACACATAATAATGTCATTTCAGTGAATGTTAATCATAAGCAGAACTCTATTGATGTCTTTGATATACTCGGCAATCGTATTCTTACTGCAAGCAACCAATCCCATGAATGGCATAGTCCTATATTATCTTCGGGGATATATTTCATTCAGCTGAAAGATGGAACTACAATCCAAACTTATACAGCTATCATTGCTCCCTAAGTACATGTCCAAATTCCTTTGTAGTTTGCATCCTTCATTTGGGAGGACAGCATGCATATTCTTGTCTGCATTATACTATTCAGTCAATTGCTATCTTGTACAGGAAAGGAACGAGAGAAAACTAAGAAAGTTGTCGAGCAAAATTCGCTCAATGATAGCATCCCACTTTTCATCGTGGGAACATATCTACAAGATCAGACTTCTATTAGCATGAATGAGATAATTCAAGGTGTGAAGTCCGGCAGAATCGCTATCACAAGTGATATTCGAGATTTCGTGGAATCAAATTGGAATATCTCAAATCCCAAAATCCAAATATTGATAGACTTGAATGATCGCTCTCGAAATGGTCTTATTCTCATGAGTATTGACTCTCTTTCCAATCGATTCCTTCCACTTGCAATTGATTCCATGGATTATTTCACGAATCCAACAACCTATCCACTCCACTTGAAATCAAAACATGCTTTTTCATTCGAGAAGCATATCACGACATATATTCACACAGGCGTGACTGCTCTGACGCGCTCCACGGGAATCTATCTCGACAAGAATCCAATTGAGAAGTATATCCAATACATCAAGCCATACTTTGCATCATCGGAACTTGTACATATTAGCAATGAAGTATCAATTGACGATACTTGTTCTTATACCGGAATGCGACTCTCCTTTCTCACGAAAACAATACACATGGATGTGCTCAAAGCCTTGCGAGCAAATATCATTGAGCTTACCGGCAATCATAATTTGGATCGTGGCATCCCACCATATCTCAAGGCATTGAATTGGTATAAACAAAATGATATGAAATACTTCGGTGGTGGAGCGAATTCCAATGAGGCATATTCACCACTCATACTTACACTCAAAGATTCCACTCGCATCGCATGGATTGGATTCAATGAACGATGTCCCCTCGGTGAATGCGCGGATATTGGGCCGGGAGCCAATCGATATTCAGATGCAAAAGCAAAATCCATGATTGATTCATTAAGAAAAGCAGGCATCAATACAATCATCGCTTGCGTGCAATTCAGTGAAGTGGATGGATATACACCGCATACTGCACAGAGAACAATTTCAAAAAGATTGATTGATTATGGAGCGGATATTCTCATTGGTTCACAGGCACATGTCGTACAAGAGATCGGTATGCATAAAGGAAAGATGCTATTTTATGGAACGGGAAATTTTCTCTTTGATCAAACCTATACACCTGAAGTTCGAAGAGCATTTTTTCTGCAATGTGCTTTTTATAATGGTCGCCTGATTCAAACAAAACCTGTATACACATTCATGCGATCAACAAAGGAACCTGACATCGCATCTTCGAAGGAAAGAGAAATCATACGAGATTCAATTCTGAAAGAAGAAAACTTTTAGAAATCACCACCGAGAGAGAAAAGCCATTGTGGCACCGACCAACCAAGATGTTCATTCCTCCAAGCGATGTCAACACGAATCGGCAATCCAAAGAGAAATGATCGAATGCCCACACCCATGCTCATCATCAAATCACCGGAATCCGGATAACGAAAACGGGCATAATCTCCGCTTTGCGCAAGATTCCATGAAACAGTATCACTCCATGCAGTTCCAATATCCATGAAAAGTGAACCCTGAAATGCTTGGAACAATACAGGAATTGGTCCTGCCAATAATGCCGTAAACAATGGGAAACGCAATTCTGCATTCATCATCACATATTGTCTTCCGAATCGCTCATTGACATCCCAGCCACGAAGCGGAAGGACATAATTCAAGAAGGCAAAATCTTCAGGACTTCTAAATGGCAATGTACCTCGAGCAAAAGAACGATTAATCCAATTATCGGTTCCACCAAGAAAGAAGAATTGCTGATTAGGATTTGTGCTCGTACCTATTCCACCTGCACCACGCAAAGCAAGGAAGAGAAAATTTTCCGTAAGTGTGAAATACTGCCTGAAATCCATGTCGAGCACTGCAAGACCAAGACCTGATTCCTGTAAGCGAGGTGCGGCTTGTAAGGACATCGAATATCTTGTACCTCGATTTGGACCATACCATCCAGGAAGAGTATTGTCATAGACCAAACCTGTTTGGGCAACAATCATATCACGCGATGTTATCGGCTCTTGCGGAAATTCAATATTCTCTTTTGTGAGTCGCATATAACTCATGCCGAGTTCAAAACGACGAAATCGAGATGTTGGCAATGATGCAATACCACCTATGCCATAATTTCTAAAACGATAGAAATAATCATACGGAGCATTGTCGCTTCGCACCAAACCATATCCCACATTATGATTTGCGGTGATTTGCCAGTCTATGATATTCGGGAGATAGGAATAAGAAATGAGGAAATTGCTATTTCTGATATCAAAGAACAGATTGGCTTGCACATAGATCTGATGATCACCCAGCAAATCACTGAACAGCATTTGTGCCACGCCCTGATAACCCCAGAATGTATTTACACCCGCATTTGCCAAAATCACATCATTCGAAAAAGCAATTTTATACTCTTGCGCAGGAGTTTTCATCGGATCCGCGATTTCTTCCTCCATCTTTGCTCTTACAATTCCAAGTATTGGAGAAGACAATTCCTCTTGCTGATATCGTGCAATGTCCTGATTCGGCTGAATGAGTTGCTGCCGAGAGAATTCAATCTCGATTCCCTGACCATATCCTTTGATTTCTTGTGGGGGACTATACTGCACAATATCTTGGTTTGAGACTGTATTTGCACCCGATTCTCTTTTGGACATCATGAATTTGGTCAATGGAAGTGAATCATATGCTCTACGCTCCAATGGATAGCGCATTTGAAACAAATCATAACCACCATTGTTTTGCGAAGTGAATACCAATGTCGATCCATCCATGCTCATGGACAATTGCGTGATGCCATTGAGCGCATTCGTGCGCGGTATGAGTTTCGCGGATTCAAGTTGTAATTCATAGAGATTTCCGATGCCATTATTGTCGGAAACAAATACCAATGATGAGCCATTATTCGTGACTGCAAGTGAGGTTTTATCAGAAGTTGGATCAAAAGTCAATCGACCCATCAATCCAGTTTCAAGATCAATCTGATAGATATCCGAAATTCGTTCATCATGTTTCCACATATTGAAATCTTCAGCTTTAAATGCACCATTCACATAATCGCCTCGATCGGACACAAAATAGATCATGCGTGAATCAGGAGACCAAACGGGATGTGCATCGGAAAATACATCATCTGTGACACGGGAAATACTCCCGGTTTTCACATCAAAAATCCAGATGTCCATTTGCTCGGCAACGCTTCCCACAAAGGCGATGGATGCACCATCGGGAGACCAGATCGCTGAAGTCACGGTTTTGATACCGAATTCATGTTTCACATAATCACCAGATTGCACATCAACAATATACAGTGCATCTTCACCACCTGACTTTGCGGAGATAGCAATCTTTTTTCCATTTGGCGACCAAGATATTCCCGGGGTGAGAATATTCAATTCTTCAAAATCCACCGCTCTTCCACTGCTGATCAATTCAATTGGTTCTTTGACTTTCGCATTCAATTGCATGAGAAAAACACCGAATTGTCCATCACGATTGGAAATGAAAGCGAGTGAATCGCCCGATGGAGAGAGAGCGGGTGAGGAATTATAAAAGCTCTGATCTTTCTTATGATTCGTGATGCGAATAGCCATATCATCCAGATTCTCAAACTTCTCAAGATCCGGTAGATATTTCTTCTTCATTTCTCTGACCCATTCCTCAGAGAAATCCTCAACTGATTTACCAAATGATCCCTTGAATGCATTTTCAAGCGTGCCCGAAGCACGGAGTCTATTCAACAATTCACCGATTTTTCTTTCACCATATTTTTCAGCTACATACCAGTAGAATGCTTGTCCGCCACGATATGCATAATATCCGGTGAGATTATCAAATCCCTTCACATATTCACTCAAAGCAATATCACGCATGAACATGTCTGTTTTCGTATCATAACCACCATTGCCCTCATATTCGGCAAAGCCTTCATTCATCCAAAGAGGCAATTCAGTACGAATATTATTTGAAATCATACTTTGCACCGAGCCACCATAAAACATGTCATTGATCACTGCATGCACTAGTTCATGATGAATCACATGTCTGAATTGATCATAGCGACCTTCAAAAGGAAGCGTCACGCGATTCTTGAATAATTCAGTGACACCGCCCACTCCTTCGGGCATGAATTCACCAACAACATTCGTTTGCTGAAAATCATTGTGTGAATTATACACAATCAGAGAAATTCTTTTTGAGATGGAATATTTTAATCTGTTTTGAATTGAAGCAAGCGCTCTTTCGGCATGAATTCCCGCATAACGAGCAAGATATTCCCCTTCCTCATGAAAGTATATATCAAAGTGTTTGGTCTTGATGAATTTCCAGGAAAAATCCCTGTATTGAACCTTGTTTTTTCCAAATTGTTGAGCATGCATGGGAAATTCCCAAGCCAACAATGCACAAAGCATAATGGAAAAAACACTGATTCTATAAAACATGCGCGCACCTGAAAATACCCATTAAATCTTGCGTAAAACTACGAAAAACACGTCCCAAAGACGAACAAAACAATCGAAGATTTCCCTTGGTTAAACAACAAAATATATCACGCAAAAACCTATTACGAAATCATGCAGTCATTAGCATGGTAAAAGTCCTGAAACCCGCATAAAATCTACAATTTGAAGCAAGTCAAATATTCTTATTCACATTCGCAAAAGTTTTCCACAGGCATTGTTCATGTGAGTCAAAAATGTAGTTTTGAAACACGGCACTGAAGCATATTGTAATTGCCTCCCCCAAATGACTTAAATCTACCGCTTGGAAGATTGCATTAATCCGGATTACTTGGAACTGGGTGTTGACACTTTCGTGTTTATGCCTCCCGAAGCATATGTCCAAAGATAAAATCCGCGGGAATACGCCATTTCGCTATAAGTTTTGAAATTTTTATTTGATAACATAAAGAATCCTTTTTGTGATTCTAGTTTTTTCAGCTAATTTGCTCTCCGGATTTCCCCAATCTGAAAGCAGCATTTTTACCTTGAAAAACACCTTTTATTTAGAGGCACTCACATGAATATAGTGCGACGCTTTACCCAGCCGGGACAGAGTCCATTTGACCAAGTTGAATATACCATGCGTTCATCTGTATTGCGTAATACAGATGGTTCCACGGTATTTCAGATGGATAATATAGAAGTCCCAGCTCAGTGGTCGCAAGTGGCTACCGACATCCTAGCGCAGAAGTATTTTCGTAAGGCGGGCGTTCCTCAATTGAATGCCGATGGAACTCCGCAATTGAATGAGAATGGAGAGCAGGTCACGGGTCCTGAATCATCCATCAAACAAGTTGTTCATCGCTTGGCAGGATGCTGGAGACATTGGGGTGAGAAGCACGGATATTTTGATTCCAAGAAAGATGCCGAAGCATTTTATGATGAGATTTCATATATGCTTCTCAAGCAGATGTCGGCACCGAATTCACCGCAATGGTTCAATACAGGTCTGCATTTTGCATATGGTATTACCGGAAGTCCTCAAGGACATCACTATGTTGACCCCAAGTCCGAAAAACTGACACTTTCACAAGATGCCTATTCTCGTGCACAGGCGCATGCTTGTTTTATTCAGTCTGTCAGCGATGATTTGGTGAATGAAGGCGGTATTTTCGATCTCGTGACCCGCGAAGCTCGCATCTTCAAATATGGATCAGGCACCGGCTCGAACTTTTCGAATTTGCGTGGCAAGGGCGAGAAATTATCCGGAGGAGGTAACTCTTCCGGTCTCATAAGCTTCCTCAAGATTTTTGACAGAGCGGCTGGAGCAATCAAATCAGGGGGAACTACAAGGCGTGCAGCCAAAATGGTGATTGTTGACATCGATCACCCCGATATAGAGGAATTTATCGAATGGAAAGCTCGTGAAGAGGACAAAGTAGCATCTCTCGTTGCGGGTTCCAAAGTGTCGTCCACATTTTTGAAAGCCATCATTGAAGAAGCAGTTGCCAATGGCGCAGATCGCAAAACCAATGATCAATTGAATACGCTCATCCAAAATGCATTGCATCGCGGTGTTCCGATGAGTTATATCTTCCGTGTTCTTTCTCTTATTGAGCAAGGATTTACCTCACTCAATTTTGAGACATTCGACACGCATTATGAATCGGAAGCCTATGTTACTGTCAGCGGGCAAAATTCGAATAATTCAGTCCGCGTGACAAATGCTTTCATGAAAGCTGTTGAGAATGATGAAGATTGGAATCTTACATGGCGCACGAGCAAGGGCATTGCACGCACTGTGAAAGCGCGCCATCTTTGGAATAAAATCAATCTCAGTGCATGGCAATCTGCTGATCCCGGATTGCAATATGACACCACAATCAATGAGTGGCATACATGTCCGGTTGATGGTAGAATCAATGGTTCCAATCCATGTTCTGAATATATGTTCCTCGATGATACGGCATGTAATCTTGCAAGCTTGAATCTTGGCACATTTATCAATGAAGAAGGTGCATTCCGTATTGATGATTTCCGTCATGCGACCCGTCTTTGGACAATCGTTCTTGAGATTTCCGTATTGATGGCACATTTCCCATCCAAGAATATTGCTCAACGCAGTTATGATTTCCGTACGCTTGGTTTGGGTTATGCAAATCTCGGTACCATCCTCATGATCAATGGCATTCCATATGACTCACCTGAGGCATTGGCAATGTGCGGTGCGATCACTGCGATCATGACCGGTGAATCCTATGCAACAAGTGCTGAAATGGCGCGCGATGTAAAGCCATTCCCTCGCTATGAAGCAAATAAAGATCATATGCTCCGCGTTATTCGTAATCATCGTTTGGCAGCATATAATTCAGCAAATGCAGATTATGAAGCACTCACCATTTTCCCAATGGGTATTGATCCAACATTCGTTTCAGAAGATTTGATCACTGCAGCCCAACAAGCCTGGGATAAGGCTCTTGCACTCGGCGAAGAATTCGGCTATCGTAATGCTCAAGTATCCGTGATTGCTCCAACAGGTACAATCGGTCTTGTGATGGATTGCGATACAACCGGTATTGAACCCGATTTTGCCATCGTTAAATTCAAAAAATTGTCTGGTGGTGGATATTTCAAGATCGTGAATCAATCCGTGCATAAAGCACTCGTGAATTTGGGTTATACCGAAACACAAATTGATGATATCGAGAAATACTGCAAAGGACATGGCACACTGATCGGATGCCCTGCAATCAATCGTCAAAGTCTCAAAGAAAAAGGCTTTACCGATGATAAGATTGAAGCAGTTAATAGTCAATTGGATAATGTGTTTGATGTGAAATTTGCGTTTAACAAATGGACATTCGGCGAAGAATTCTGCAAGTCTCTTGGCTTTACAGAAGACCAATTGAATGATTATTCCTTAGACATGCTCAAAGAATTAGGATTTACCAAATCTGAAATCAAAGTGGCTAATGATTATATCTGCGGGACAATGACAATTGAAGGCGCTCCACATCTCAAAGATGAGCATCTTGCAATTTTTGACTGTGCAAACAAATGTGGTACAAAAGGCAAGCGTTATATCCAACACATGGCTCATGTGCGCATGATGGCTGCAGCTCAGCCATTCATTTCCGGTGCTATCTCCAAGACAGTGAATATGCCTTCTGATGCAAAAGTGACCGAGATCGGTCAAGTATATCATGAAGCATGGAATACAGGCGTGAAGGCGATCGCTCTCTATCGTGATGGTTCCAAATTGTCTCAACCACTCAATGCATCTAATGATGAAGATCTCGATGAAGTAATCCTTCTCGGCGATGAATATACACTTGATGAAACTCAAGGACCAAAAGAAGTCCAAGAGCGTATCGTAGAGAGAGTATATCATAGAGCAGAACGCAGAAGATTACCCAAGAAGCGTCGTGGTTTTGTTCGTGAAGGGAATGTTGGTGGACATAAAGTCTTCCTCCGTACAGGCGAATTCGAAGATGGCACGCTCGGTGAAATTTTCATCGATATGTACAAAGAAGGTGCGTCTTTCAAAGGACTTCTCAATTGCTTTGCTGTGCTGGCCTCTAAGGCATTGCAATATGGCATTCCACTCGAAGAATTGGTTGATACTTTCACCTTCACTCGCTTCGAGCCGGCTGGTCCCGTGCACGGTCATGATGCAATAAAAAATGCAACGTCTGTACTCGACTATATCTTCCGCTCACTCGGCTATGATTATTTGAATCGTACAGATTTTGTGCATGTACAAGCAGTAGATGAAGATGCAAAAACAAAATCACCTGCAGGTAATCCAGTTCTATCCGCTTCTGTTTCAAAGAAAGTGATTGAAGTCACTGAACCTGCAATGGCAAATGCCATGGTAAAAGTCAAAGTAAATGCAGGCAATGGTACTCAAAAAATATTTGAAGCGGTAGCAAAGGGATATACCGGTGAACAATGTTCCACATGTAGTTCAATGCGCGTGAAAAGAAATGGTTCTTGTACCGTCTGCGAAGATTGTGGAACCACAAGCGGTTGCTCATAAGTTTTAACATTTGTTATTATGTTTAAGCCCTGATTTTTTCAGGGCTTTTTTTTACGATATCATGAAACAGCATTTTGATCCCAAAACCGTGAATTATGATCTTCCCGAAGATCGTATCGCTTTGTATCCATTGCCCGAAAGAGATCAAAGTAAATTACTCATCATGCCCAAAGGTGAAGACGCTCCATTGAATGCGCATTTTCACGAAATTTCCAAGTTGATTCCCGTTGATTCCTTGATGTTCGTAAATGTCTCCAAAGTAATTCATGCTCGCATTCACTGCAAAAAAGAAAGCGGTGGAATGGTTGAAGTACTTCTCAATGAACCAGCTCTGGGTGCTCCCGCAGATGCAATGCTACATATCGGACAAAGCGATTGGAAATGCATCATTGGTGGCAAGAAGATCATAGCAGGAATGATGCTTCAAACACTCGATGAACAAGCTGATTTACAGATTGAAGTTCTCGAAAAACATGGAATGGATGCAATAGTAAGATTGCAATGGAATGGAGTTCAAACTCTATCAGACATTCTCGAAAAAATCGGAAAGATTCCACTCCCGCCTTATCTGAATAGAGAAGCGGAGGAGGAAGATGAAGAGCGTTATCAAACTGTCTATGCAAAAGACGAAGGATCGGTAGCGGCACCAACCGCGGGTTTGCATTTCACTGACACAGTATTTGAAGAATTGAAGAATAAGAACATTCATATCGAAGAATTGATATTACATGTCGGACTGGGCACATTCAAGCCATTTGATGCTGAAGAAGTGGATGAATTCTCAATGCATCCCGAGAACATCATTGTAAGAAAGGAAGTGATTGAATCTTGCATTGCTTTCTTTTCGCAAGAATACAGAGGTGCCTGCATGGCTGTTGGAACCACATCATGTAGGACAATGGAATCACTCTATTGGTTTGGGGTCGCACTATGCAATCCGGAATTTCCTGCTTGGAAGACGGGTCGATTCACACTAGGTCAATGGGATTCTTATGCATTATTTGAACATGCGGTATCACCCAAGGAATCATTCCGGGCAATTCTACATTGGATGAATGAACATGCTCTCAAAGTGATTGAGGGTCAAACACGATTGATGATAGTTCCAGGATATACATGGGGTATGATTGAGGGATTGATCACGAATTTCCATCAACCGGAGAGCACTCTGCTTTTTCTCGTTTCATCTTTTCTTGGAATTGAACGCTGGAAAAAAGCATATCAATCAGCACTTGACAATGAATATCGTTTCTTGAGTTATGGAGATTCCTCTCTCTTGTGGAGATGATCAAGAATGATGTCCATTGACGAATAATTCCGCTTCGAGCACATCAAGTTCTGATCCCATGAATGCCTGCGCACACTGATGAATTTCTGTTGGAATGATATCCAAAATTCTATTCATTCCATCGGTTGCTCTCCCACCGGCTTGTTCGATGATCATTGCAAGAGGATTCAATTCATAGAGTAAGCGCAATTTGCCATTCGGGTATCTGCTATCACTAGGATACATAAAGATACCGCCATAATGCAAAGTGCGATGAATATCGGCGACTGCGGTCCCAATATATCGGAGTGAATATGGTTTGCCATGCTCTTGTTTTTTCAGATGGTCCACATAGCGTTTCATTCCATCTGACCACAATGTGTAATTGCCTTCATTCACGCTATAGATCTTACCTTGTTTCGGCATGCGTACTTTTTCATGCGTAAGGAGAAAATCGCCGATGGTTTGATCGTAGGTGAAAACATCAACTCCATGTCCGGATGTATACACCAATGTGGTTGCACTGCCATAACATGCATAACCCGCGGCAACTTGTTTATATCCGGGTTGTAGAACATCGCGTTCATCTCCATCTTCCGTGGATTGAGGATCGAGTCGACGATAAATCGAGAAGATAGTGCCTATGGTTGTGTTTACATCAATGTTAGAGGAACCATCCAAAGGATCAAAAAGCAACACATATTTTCCTTTTGCATATTCATCGGGAATTTTAATGATTCCTTTAGATTCTTCCGAAGCCATAACGCAGAGATGTCCACCATGATCCATCGCGCGAAAAATGACTTCATTCGCAAATTCATCGAGTTTCTTGACTGTTTCACCATGCACATTGATGGAGTCGGTGATGCCAAGCACATCATTCAATCCGGCTCTACGAACATCACGAGCAATAATGCGCAATGCGAGAGTCAGGTCTCGTAACAACCCAGAATACTCCCCTGTTGCAGAAGGGTGAAATCCCTGTTCTTCAGCGATATGTCGTTCAATGGTGACAAGCCGAGATACTCGAAGAAAAGACATTGCAGACACACCAAAACAAAAAACTTTAGGATGGCATTGTGAAGTTATATTTTGCACTCTCAATGCTCTATTTGATTGGAAATTACCAATCCGATGAGTGAAAGCAAAGGATAAGAGTCATTCTGACAAATAATTAATCTACTCGTCATGGCAAAACACACAGATAGGCAATCAGACATTGTCAGCAATCAAGGTTCACACGAGGATGAGACAGACATCACGCTTCGTCCATCTTCATTTGATGATTTCACGGGGCAGGCAAAAATTATTGAAAATTTGAAGGTATTCATTGCCGCTGCGAGAAATCGTGGAGAGGCATTGGATCATGTATTGTTGACGGGTCCTCCGGGTTTGGGAAAAACCACGCTCAGTCATATCATCGCACATGAAATGAAGGCTGACATAAAAACAACATCGGGTCCTGTATTGGAAAAGCCCGGTGATCTTGCCGGACTTCTCACAAATTTGAAAGAGGGCGATATACTGTTCATCGATGAAATTCACAGATTATCTCCCGTTATAGAAGAATATCTGTATTCAGCGATGGAAGATTATGTGCTGGACATCATGATTGAATCGGGTCCGGCGGCACGCTCCGTACAAATCACCATCCCGAGATTTACTTTGGTGGGTGCTACAACTCGTGCCGGTCTTCTTACAGCACCATTGCGTTCACGATTTGGTGTGGTGAGCAGATTGGATTATTATTCTCATCAAGATCTCTATCATGTGATCGTTCGATCCGCAAATATTTTGAATGTTCCTATTGATGAATATGGTGCACAAGAAATCTCCAGAAGATCCAGAGGCACCCCTAGAATTGCCAATAGATTGCTCAGAAGAACCAGAGATTTTGCGGAGATCAAAGGCAATGGAATAATCACAAAAGAAATCTCACATATAGCACTTTCAGCATTGGAAGTGGATGAGTATGGACTAGATGAGATGGATAAGCGCATTCTGCTTGCAATCATTGACAAATTCAATGGAGGTCCCGTCGGCGTGGGCACTTTGGCGGTTGCTGTTGGTGAGGAAGCTGGAACTTTAGAAGAGGTCTATGAACCCTTTTTAATCCAACAGGGATTTCTTCAGAGAACGCAAAGAGGTAGAGAGGCAACAGCTTTGTGCTATAAACATTTTGGAAAGGAAGGCCGAAACAATCAAGAGTTGTTTGAATGATGCATGAAAAAAGTTTCCATTTGTCCCTTTCCTTTAATGTCGATCATACCTCGTGAAGTACATTGTAGATGTGAATGACCATCAATCAATTGTTTGAAATATTCAGTAATCTGAATTTTACCCTTTTCACCGGTATTTTCCATTCTGCTGGCTATGTTCACAGCATCTCCCCACAAGTCATAACTATATTTATCTGTTCCAATCACACCTGCAATTGCGTCACCTGCATGCAATCCAATTCGCAAATGAATCGGGAAACCACCTAAAGTATATTTTTTTGACGTTTCAAGTACTTCCAAAGCAAAGTTTGACAAACAGATTGCATGATCATGTATTTTGATTGGAACTCCGCACACTGCCATATAGGCATCACCAATGGTCTTTATCTTCTCTATTCCGTGCTTCTTAGCTACTCTATCGAATTCTGTAAACAGTATATTTAAATCATGAATCAATATCTCCGGGGACAAAGAAGAAGTCATTGAAGTAAAATCCATAATATCCGAAAAGAAGATACTGATATCCTGTGCATAGTCAACAATATTATGTTCACCTTCCAATATTCTATCGGCAATAGTACTTGGCAAAATATTATGCAACATTCTCTCTTGTTCTTGATATCTGGTAATCTGCACAAGCTTCTGTTGCTCAAGTATATCTACTTTTCTTTGTTGCTCCAATAGCTCAGCTTTCTGCTGGGTATCTTCAGACAATAATTCGGATTGGAGTTCATTGAAGCGTTTCAAATGTTTGAGGGCTTTTTCCCATTCTAGAGTAAGCTCATATAGTTCACTTAAACACTTATGATTAGAACTTTCATCTTGCCTTATATGTAACTGAATTCGTATGCTCAATGCTTTCAGGAGATAGTCTTCTGCTTGAATCAGATTATAACTGGGATTATCTCGATTCATAAAGAGTTGTCCAAGATTACCATACTGCGTTGCAGTGGCTAATGTATCTTGTGTTTCAATTGAAAACTCTAGTAACTCTTGATGAGTTTTATGCGCTTCATCAAACTTTCCGAGATATTCCAGCAATATCCCTGTATTACTTTTTACATGAGATGCACCAACCTTATCATTCAGTAATGTAAAGTTTTCTAATGATCTTTGGAAGTATGAATCTGCAAGCTCATAGTCACATGTCAACAAATGAACCCCTCCTATGGTCATACAATTGTTAGCAATGCCACGAAGGTTATTTATATTTTCATGAATGTGTAATGCAGTATGTAAATATTCAAGAGCCTTGGCATGTTGTCCCATGGTAAAATAAACATTGCCTATATTCCCTGTATTTGCTGCAATACCATGTTCATCTCCCAATTCTTCATATAATCTTCTCCCTTTGTCCATGTATTCCAGAGATTTCTTGTATTCAGCCAGTAGTCTGTACATTACGGCAACATTTGTGTATGTTGTGGCAAGTCCTATAGTATTATTCTCATGTTGAAAAATTGCTTCTGCTTGAAAGCAAATTTCTATTGCCTCCACGAACGCATGCTCATGCTTATGAATATTCGCCAATGCAATAAGGCCTTTGGCATATATAAGCTTGTCTTCAACAGCAGTCATTATGCTAAGTATATATTCACATAAAGATTTTGCCTGTTGAATATTTCCTAGATAAAAATGGGCATTAACAAGTACGAGTACAATAGATGCTCGTAAATCATGATGTTCTTGAACTACAATCTCATCAAGCAATGCCGTACCTTTTTCTATGACAAACTGAAAATTTGTCCCTTCAATCACCAATGATTCCAGATATTTCAGTTCTTCTTTAATTTCAGACAGTAACATAGCAAGTACCATTTGTGATCAGTTTATGAGTTGAACAAATTAAGCTATGGGAATCACAATTATGCAAAAAAAAATGCCTTGAAACTCAAGACATTTTCTGGATATATATATATTCATCTTCATTTACTTGGCTTCTTCTTGCTCGATTGCTTGGATCAATTCTTCGGAAAGTGGATCAACACCAGATTTGAAGCGCTTGACGATTCTTCCATTTTTGTCAACAAGAAATTTCTCAAAATTCCAACCAATCTCACCAGATAAATCTCCATTACCACCACCTGAGGTGAGATATGCATAGAGTGGATCTTTGTCTCCACCTTTCACAGATATTTTTTCGAACATGTCAAAAGTAACATTGAATTTTGTTGAACAAAAGTCTTTGATTTCTGCATTTGTTCCGGGTTCTTGTCCGCCAAAATTATTTGCAGGAAATCCGAGAATGCTGAGTCCTTTTGATGCATGTGCTTTATGTAATGCTTCAAGTTCTGCATATTGACTTGTATAACCACATCGTGATGCTACATTCACAATTAGGAGTACACGACCTTTATATTCCAACAATGATTTTTCAGTTCCATCAATGGTTTTTACCTTGAATTGATGAACCGTTCCTGTTGGAACAGTACGATCCTGTGCCGTACATCCGATTGTTGTCATGAGCATATATCCGAATATTGCAAAGAAAGCTGAGAATTTCTTGAGTTGTTGCATGATTGATTGTTCCTTGTGAATGATATACCGCTAACTAATATCGAGCAATCATGGTTCCTACAAAAAACCAAATTGTTGACGGTTTACTTTTTCTTAGAATCCGGTGGCTGTGTCATAAAAATCTTCAACAACGATTCTACTTCAGCATTTCTGGCTCCTGTATCCTGAGTATTTCCTCCCAATATGGAGAAAATACCGGCTCCCTCATTTGAAGAGCGCGATTGTTCTCTATCATCTTCTTTGGGTGAGAAAATGAGCATCACCGCATACACGATCAGCAATATGAATTCAAGACTCAGTGCAAATAAAATAATTGAAGGTTCACTTGATGGAATGAATTTCAAGCCTCGAATACCGATAATAATAATCAGTACCGCGGCGCCCATATATACCATTCCCAATATGGCATTAGCATATTGTATGGAAAAATAGGATCGCATATAGAATTGCAATGCAACTTGAGTTCGCAGGAAAATTTCTAATGGACTTGTCGCTTCCTGCCAAAGCAATGCTCCTTGCAAGTTTTTCACTTCATCAACAGTAATTTTATACTCTTTTGCCAGATCATGCAAATCCCTTATATCAGCTTCCATAACTCTATTACGCAAATGCATGATTTCTTCATCTGTATGCTCGCCATACAATGAGATGGAAATCGTATCGAGCATATTCATGATTTCGCGCTGTATCTTTTGCCTGAGCAAGCCAATACTCTTGGGTAGAAATGCAACGAAATAAGTACTGAGACCAAATCCAATAAATAAAACTAATGGTAATAGTGCAAGAGTCGGGTTGAAGAGATAACGAGCCAATCGTTTTCTCCCTAACTCATTCTCCGCACCGGCCATGCGCTCAATGACACCCCAATTCGTAAAGCGATTCGTTACAACTTCGTCTTTTGGTGCACCCTCAGCGATGCGATATTCAAGTATTTCTCCACTTGAAGCAACATCTGCATGCATGAATTTTGTAAAAAACATATCCATTAAAGGCATAGCAATCATGATATGCAAGAGTGCCACAATTGCAATGTTCAGTACGGCATACACTACATATTGAATGGATGTATGCTTACTTAACTCAAAGTATTGACTTCTACTTTGTGCAGTGATTTCAGCTTTAGGAATATGTTCTTTTTCGAATTCAGACATAATTACATTCTGTTCCCGATAGATTAGGGAGAGTCAAAATAAAAAAAGGACATGAATTAATCATGTCCTTCAATAAAATTTCACAGACTTTCTTAGCGAACATCTTGGCTAACAAATGGAATCAATGCTAAATGACGAGCATACTTAATTGCAAGAGCAATTTGACGCTGTTGAATAGCAGAAACACCTGTGATACGACGAGGAAGAATTTTCCCTTGATCATTGATGAATCTTTGCAATGCCTTAGGTTCTAAATAATCAATCACACGGGTTTGACCCATTGGATTGACTTTCTTCTTATTTGGTGTTCTTTTATTACGATTGCCAGTCAAAAAAGGATTATTGACCGCATTCAATGGTTGTTGTCTCATGATTAATCTTCCTTAACAGGTTGAGTTTTCATTGATTTAGTTTTTTCAAAGCGCTTATTGAAGCGCTCGACACGACCTGCTGTATCCACAAGCATTTGTTTGCCTGTAAAAAATGGATGGCTCTTGGAATCAATCTCAAGCACCATGCGATCGCTTTTATAACAGGAGCGAGTATGATAGACTGTACCGTCTGTCATGACAATCTCGACCTGATGATAATAGGGATGAAGATTCTTTTTCATGTGATTATCTATTAATGTCAATTTTGTCAATTTCTGATAAATCCCCGATCTTCACGAAGCGCTCGAGGTATTTCATATGTCCTTTATCGGTATGATAAGGTTTAATTACGCGAACATTGATGCTTGTGGCCGCAGCCTTTTTGCTCATTTTGTCGCCGAATGTTTGCTTCTTTGCCATGTGTTATTTGCACAGAATGATATGAACAACAGGATTGCAAATGTAAGAGTATTTTGTGATATGGCAAAAAGAAAAATTACAAAGTTCCTGTACTGCCAAATCCACCAGTTCCTCGTTCAGTTTCATCAAGTGATTTCACGAGTTCCCATTGCACGGTTTCGTATCGTGCGATCACGAGTTGTGCTATTCTCTCACCGGGTTGAATCGCATATGGTGTTTTGCCAGAATTGGCTAGAATCACCTTGATTTCACCGCGGTAATCGGAGTCAATCGTGCCTGGTGCATTCAAAGCAAAGATTCCATGCTTTGCAGCCAGTCCACTTCGTGATCGAACTTGACATTCGAATCCTTGTGGAAGCGCAATGGCAATTCCAGTTGGAATCATGAGGATTGCACCGGGCTCCAATATCATAGACTCGGCAAGAGCAGCGGAAATATCCATTCCGGCGGAACCTGTCGTAGTATATGCGGGCAATACACCAGATATTTCTCCGCATTTCATGATGTGAACAGAAAGCATCTTTTTGTCCAAATAAAAAAAGCCCCGATGCCATACTGCATTGGGGCTTGAAAATCATTGTGCTTATTAAGCGATTGCGACTGGATACACTGAAACTTTCAAGCGTGTACTGTCTTTACGCTCAAATTTCACTATGCCATCTACAAGTGAAAACAATGTATAATCTTTGCCCAATCCGACATTATTACCCGGATGAAAACGGGTTCCACATTGACGAATGAGAATACTTCCGGCTGTAACTGATTGACCGCCGAAACGTTTCACACCACGTCGTTTGGAATTTGAGTCGCGGCCGTTCTTGGTAGAGCCGGCGCCTTTTTTGTGTGCCATTCTATAACTCCTTATCCGAGCTTTATATCATTAATCTGAATTTGCGTGTAATGCTGACGATGTCCATTCAATTTGCGATAGCCCTTACGACGTTTTTTCTTGAAAACAAGAATTTTGCCGCCTTTGCCGTGTGCAAGGACAGTTGCTGTGACGGAACCACTTAAATAGGGGTTTCCAATCAATATATTGGATTCTTCGCCACCAAGAAGGATATTTCCGAATTCAACACTTGAGCCGATTTCCGCATCCAACAGTGGAACTGTCAAAGTGTCGGTTGCTCTTACCGTGAATTGCTGGGCTGCTATTTCTACTACTGCGAACATGCTGGTACAGTCGATGAATTGATGAACTGATCTCTCGTAATGAGAACTGCGAAAGTATGAGTTTTTATGTATTCACACAAGAAAAACTTTTCAGCGATGTGCATCTATCGACAAAGCAAGAGCTTTGAAGATTCCTTGTGCTATCGAATCCGGCTTGAATTGAAGGCGTTTTTTTGAATTATCATC
The DNA here is from genome assembly GCA_947491315.1 of Ignavibacteria bacterium. Lineage (GTDB taxonomy): Bacteria > Bacteroidota > Ignavibacteria > Kapaibacteriales > UBA961 > UBA961. The sequence goes on along the minus strand of CANLII010000014.1, from coordinate 14,428 downwards.
CATGATTTCCAAGATTGCTTCAGCATCCCCACCAAAAATGCAAAAGGAGAGATCCGGAAACTGACCAAGATATTTGAGTATGGCACCGGAAATTGCAGATGATATACCAGCATGAATTGCATCATGTGTATTCGTTCCAGAGCATGAAAGTGTGGGATTTGGAGACAATTTCGGTAATCCAGCAGTAACTGTTCCAAGAGCTTCGTACATCGTGGAAAGACCTGGCATGATCGAACCACCAAGACATTTCTTTTCCGCATCGAGAATATTGAAAGTAATTGCCGTGCCGCAATCAATCGTGATGAGCGGGGCTTTGCATTGAGTCAAAGCGCCAAATAGACCATGCATTCTGTCTTCACCCATACCGGTAATTTCGGAAAAATCAATGATTCCGGAATTCATGAGTAATGATTTCGTGCGAATATGCTGTAAGCTCGGAATTGTATCCAAAATCTGATTGAATTGTTGGTCCATGACGGGATTAACTGTTGAAATCCCAATCAAACATTCCTCTTCTTGAACATAATTCATGATGATTGCATGTAGTTCTGAATCCCATTCCGTGGCTGAATATGCAAAAGTCCCCAATAATTGAGGACCTTGCGCATAGCATTTTACACGCGAATTTCCGAAGTCCAATGCAATATATTTCATGATAATTTTGGTGGCGGTTCCATCACATTACCACATTGCTTGCAGGTGCGATGTTCAAGTGAACCATAAAATCTTTCGAAAATTGGAGGTAGTTGTTTCACGATATCACTCAGCGGTATGTACTCCTCGTAAAGCTTTGAAGTACAAGATTCACAGAACCACATGAAGCCGTCCAATTCATTGTCATTACGCTTTCGTTCCATGACCAATCCAACAGTATTGGGCCCTCTTTGCGGCGAATGCGATGTTCTTGGTGGGAGCAGAAAAATATCGCCTTCCTTTATGTGAATGTCTCTCTGCTTTCCATCATCTATGATTTTAACGGTGATATCCCCCTCAAGTTGATAGAAAAATTCCTCACCTTCATTATAGTGATAATCTTTCCTGGAATTCGGTCCGCCCACAACCATTACGATGAAATCTGTATCCTCATACACAGTGGCATTTCCAACCGGTGGTTTGAGTAAATGCCGATGTTCATCAATCCATGTTTTGAAATTGAATGCGCCTTGAATAGCCATGGGACACCTTGTAAGATTTGGTAAAATAGAATGGACGAAATTATGAAAAACACTCAAAAGATATGAATTAGCCTTCAAAACGCTCTATGGAAGAAATACCTTTGATTTTGCGCAATCGGTCGAAAATACGATGCAGATGCTCTGTATTCTTTACAAATACCGTGACTAAACCTTTGAAATGCGTTCCGGCAGCATTGATATTCACGCTTCGAATATTCGTATTGTTAAAACCTACGATTGCATTTGTGATCTCATTCAGCAAACCTGCTCGATCTTCACCTTCAAGTGAAATTGCTGCGATATACTCTCCTTGTTGGACAGTTACCCATTGCAAAGACATGATACGACCATCTCTTTTTTCAATCAAATCCATGATATTTCTGCATGTTTTTCGATGCACTCTAATGCCGGTTCCAGTTGAAACAAGACCAATAATATGATCTCCGGGAAGAGGATTGCAGCATTTAGCATAATCATAGAGAATACCTTTGGAGGTTTCAGGACTACCAATGATAAACACGCCATTTGAACCATCACCTCGAACGGCTTGATACACCTCATCAGTTGAATAATCCGTTTGTTGTATCTCTTGTTCGCGAGCACCCGGTTTTACTTTTTCTTTGATGAGCGCTAATGTCAGATCAAGATTTGCTTCACCAGTGGCGAGTTTATGAAAGAAATCACCTCGATGCTCGAAACGAAGCGAAAGAATGATCTTCTCCAATTGGTCTTCATCGATGTGCAGACCTGCCTTCTTAGATTTTTTCTCCCAAATTTCCTTCCCTTCGGCAGTGAGTGTACGCTTTTCCTCATTGAGGAATTTTTTGATTCCCTGTTTTGCTTTGTGCGTGGTGACAAATCGCTCCCAATCCCGATTGGGAGTCTGATTCTTCGAAGTGATGATTTCCACTTGCTCGCCATTTTGCAGTTTATAGTCGAGCGAGACGATGCGACCATTCACTTTTGCCCCAATGCAATGCAATCCGATCGCAGAATGGATATCAAATGCAAAATCCACCGGAGTGGAATTCACGGGAAGCACACGTAATTCGCCTTTGGGAGTAAACACTTGAATTTCTTGCTGATACAAATTGAGTTTGAAACTTTCGAGCAATTGTTGCACTGCTTCATCGCCACCGCCTGCATTATCAAAAACATCTCGCATCCAATTGGCCCATTCTTCGAGATCTTTACCGCCGAATGAAATCTTTTTGCCGAGCGATTCCGCTTTATAATTGAAGTGTGCAGCCACACCTTTTTCAGCAATTTCATGCATGGAGCGAGTACGAATCTGTACTTCGACACGCTTACCATCATTGCTGATCACGGTTGTGTGTAGGGATTGATAATTATTTTTCTTTGGGACAGAAATATAGTCTTTGAATCGTTCCGGTACGGGCGTATAAAACTCAGAAACGATTCCATAGACAAAGAAACTTTCATTTTTGTCATCGGTGTCAAGAATAATCCGAATGGCAAACAAATCATATAATTCATCAATGCGCTTTTCCTGAACCCGCATTTTGTTGAATATGGAATAGATATGTTTTGGCCTACCCGAAATTTCAAATTGTATGTGATTTGCAGTGAGTCTTTCAGCAATGGGAGCAATAAAAGCATTGATGAAATCCTCACGCTCCTTGCGAGTGCTCTTCAAGCCATTCTTCACTTCATCATAATGCTCTCTGTCCAAATGTTTGAAAGCCAAATCTTCCAATTCCCATTTGATGGAACCGAGCCCGAAACGATGTGCGAATGGCGCATAGATTTCCATTGTTTCATTGGCTATGCGCTTTCTGCTCTCGGGTGACAAATGATCAAGCGTACGCATATTGTGAAGTCGATCGGCAAATTTGATCAAGATCACCCGCACATCATTCACAAGCGAGAGTAATAGTTTGCGGTAACTCTCAGCTCTGGTGATTTCCTTACTTTTTGAAATATCCTGAATCTTCGTCACACCATCCACGATTTCAGCAATCGTATCGCCAAAATCCCTGCGGATATCCGAAAGAGAAACACGAGGTTCATGATCTTCCACAACATCGTGCAATAGAGCAGCGGCAACAGATATATCATCAAGTGGAATCTCTCGAACAACAATCAATGCAGTTGCCAAAAGGTGCGAATAATAAGGTCTCCCATCAGCTCTTTTGTCATTCTTATGAATTTCCACACAAAAATTGAATGCCCTTGTGATGAGATCTTCATCAACTTTAGACAAACTCTTTTTGCATTCGGACAAAAGGAGCGCAAGATCCGCTTCGGGATCTTTACCTAATTCTTCTTCTTTTATGTTAGTAGTACTTTTCATGAAGTGCGTATATGAGGAAATTCAGTAGGATAATGTACAGAATTATGTGGAGATACCATCATGCATCAAAGAGTCCATCATCTCTGTACAGCATCAAAATAGCATGTTGAGGAACAATCACATATTGCTGATCATTGAATTGAATTGCGATTGCCTGTTTTCTCATATACACTGCCAAATCACCATTTTTTGCCTGAAGTGGAATATACTTCACTTCTTCTTCAGCATATTTCCAAGATTCGTGATCTTGATTGGAGGCCAATGGAAATCCCGGACCCACCTTGATGATATAACCGCTGGCCGCCTCTTCCTGTTCTTCAATGCCGGGAGGCAAAAATAAACCCGACCGCGTTTGTTCATCCTCGGGTCTTGGTTTGATCAATACACGATCACCCACTACATGTATGCGATCAAATTCATGAATATCAAGTATCATGTCAAAAATTGATGGTTAATGTGGTATATGTCTTGATTTCTTCAGATTCGAATATCATCTTGTCTTCATTGTCAGACATTGCACGGTACAATAAGCATTTTGCCACCGTATCTGCTTGAATTGGTCTATATCGCTTTAATGGTCCGACCAAGAAAAAAGGAAAGAATACACTGAAAGTCATCCCGATTTTCTCTCCAAGTCTGTATTCTCTACGCTTTCCAAGCAATAATGATGGTCTGAGAATGCTGATTCTTTTGAATTTTCTGAGTTGAATCGCCATTTCGGCTCTTCCCTTGCATTGCAAATAGAATGCCTTGGATGCAATTGAGGAATCGATGGAACTGACATAATGAAAACCATCATAATCAAGCTCCGAACAGCATTGAGCGAGAAGTTCTATAATGCCGACATCGGTCTTCTCAAATGCTTTCTTGCTTCCTGCTTTTTTGATTGTTGTTCCAATGCAACAAATCATTTCATTTCCACCGTGTAGAGCTTCGCATAGCGCATCTTCATCGAAGAAGTCAGAAATGATTCGGACTTCCACTCCTTTTGGTAATTCAAAATCAGGTTTTTTTCTTGTTACTATGATGAGTTTGGCATTTCTTGGCATCGAGAAGAGATTGATGAAGGTCTCGCCTATCAGTCCTGTCGCGCCTGTTAGAATAATTGTTCTCACAATTTCCCCATCTGCATTTTTTCCAAAGCCGAGCGTAATATATCGGGTATTTTCACTGCTTTCTTATTGATTCTATCCACGGAAACAATGGTACAGGAACCATCACCCAATAGTACCGAGTCTCTTTCAACGGCAAATCGAAGTTTGATTGAAGCGCCTCCGATTGATTCTGCCCAGCAATAGATAGACAGCAGATCATCGATATAAGCTGGAAAGTGAAAATCGCATGAGAAATTCACGCGAAGCATCCAGACTCCCAGATCCTCGAATTGAGTATTTGTATAGGGAAATCCAAGTGTTCGAAAAAATTCTGTTTCACCGATTTCAAAGAGTCTAACATATTGCCCGAAATACATTATTCCCGCCGCATCGAGATCGCTCCAACGAATTCTTTCCGAGGCTTTGATGGCATATGGGGGAATTTGCAGTGTTTCTTTCTTGTTCATGGAGATTACTCTTAGGAATTATGCGGAATTTATGGAATTCCCGCCTTTTGTGCATTTGCAATTCCATATTTTGCATTTACACACTTAATCACATGAAGAATCCAATGCAAGATCAGTCCTCACAAAAAATGGAACCTCAAGATCATGACCAGCATATTCCCAGACCAACTTGGGGCTGGAAAGCGATTTATATGTTTTTGATCGTTTTAGGAATAGCAAGCGGAATCATAGGATTGGTATATAGACAATTGCCAAAGAAGAGCGAAGTTCTGGCAAAAAGAAGAATTCCGAAAATTCGAAGTGTATATGCACTAATTCTGTCACCAATTCCGGTTACGATGGCAGACTCCATTTCTAGGGCCATCAAGCGGGATATTGGTAAAGATTCAATACGAGTGAAAATGGTTGTTGGTGGTACCGCCGTGTATAAGCATTGTACCTCTGCTGATGAATTCAGAAGATTGATAGATACTGCCGCTGTTCGCGCAAGACCTGCTGACATAGAAATACAGAATCTCTTGCATTCCAAGGTAGTGGATATCATCACATCGGACACTTTACCCGCTCGACTATATGTCATTGGTTCTGCCCCGAATATGCCGGCGGAAGCTCTTCGCATGAGAATGAAGTCCACGATAGAGTATCTGGATATCAGAAACAGAGAGATGGGTCGATTGACTATCATAAATGGATTGACACCAAAAAATAGTATTCAAAACAATGTCTATCTTGATTTTTACAAAAGAGTCGGAATAGAAGTTGAAGAATGATCATACACTCAAGAACTACCTGAACATAGGGCGCGAAACTTTCGTATCTTTGGGGCAATTCTTGGTGTATTGCAGCATATAATCCCGGAATTGTTCAGCAAGATTGAATACAATAAGAGTTTCTGAACACACACACTTTTTCTCAATGGATTTCAGATTGGAATACAGTTGAGAATCACACTATATCCTTTCATCATGAATTTGATGAAGTGATATGAAAAGCGGGGATTTCCCCGGAAAGCACAATTCAGCATGAAATCATTTTGGGAAGTCCCAATTATTGTCGTGGATGTTGAAACAACAGGTCACGATGCCGAAGATCACCGCATCATGGAGATTGCATGCGTGGTGATTCAGGGCGGTGAAATAGTCAAGGAATATTCGGAACTCATAAATCCTCATCAATTCATACCACCATTCATTGAAAAAATGACGGGTATTAGTAATTCTATGGCGGCCACCGGATCAGAAGCACATGAAATCATGCCCACGATTTCTGAAATGCTCGCGATGCCCGGTGCCATTTTTGCGGCACATAATGTGAGTTTTGATTGGAATTTCATTCAGCGATCACTGCGTCGTTTGAATTTATCCATACCGCTCATACCGCAATTGTGCACATGCAAATTGGCCAGAAGAATACTTCCGATGTCGCTCAAAAAAAATGTGGGGGCCGTGGCTTCACATTTCGGCATTGAAATCAAGAATCGACATCGAGCACTTGGTGATGCAAAAGCAACAGCACTCTTTCTTTTGCAATTTTTGGAGTCACTTGACAATGAATACGATATTGAAACCATTGATGAATTACTTCGATTCCAAAACAAACGCATAGAGCAATTTCATACGCCTCCTGCAGCAATCAAAAGAGTTGAGTCAACCCTTGCAGAATTACCCGATGAGCCGGGCGTGTATAAGATGCTCGATAAAGACAATACTATTTTGTATGTCGGTAAAGCAAAGAATCTAAGAGAGCGTGTCAGATCATACTTTCAAGCAGGTGCACAGCATCCGCAGAAAATTGCAAGGATGGTAAAACAAGTTCATGCTATACATCATGAAGTGACAGGTACAGAACTTGCGGCTCTTTTACTTGAATCAAAAGAAATAAAACGCATTAAACCTCAGTTCAATACTGCAAGTAAGAAGATCCGTAGATTTCCATTTTTACGACTCAATGTGAATGATCCATTTCCTCGACTTGAATGGTCACCCACAATCATGAATGACGGCGCGGAATATTTCGGTCCATTTAGAAGTGGAACACTTGCTCGCGAAGTTGTTGAGACTGTTTATCGTTCATTTGGTTTGCGACAATGCACTGAAACGCTTCAGCCATCTATTGAGAAGCAACCTTGCTTTTATCATCAGATCAAGCGTTGTGGTGCTCCTTGCGCCGAGATTCAATCTCGCGAAGAATATTTGCAGGAAGTGGATAGAGCTAGACATTTTCTGAGTGGTTCAGGCGGTGGTTTACTCGAGCGCATGGAGGAAGAAATGCTCCTTGAATCTGAGGCATTGAGATTTGAAAATGCCACTATGCTCAGGAATCGCTTAAATGAATTACGAAGATTATTTGATCGCAGAGCCGATGTTTCAACTTCGGTGACTCATAATAATACCATCATTATTGTAGATGCGAATTCACGAGACAAAACCATCGAAGTGTTTTTCATCAAAGCCGGAAAACTCGCTCATCAAGAAATCATTGGAAGAAAAGCCGATCTTTCTCGATTTCATGCATTGATGGAAGAATTATACTATACGGATTCCAGCGGACCGGTCAATGATATTGTCGAAAGACTCGATCCAATCGAAGTTGATGAAATCCAAATCATCACATCATGGATTCACAGACATTCCACATCGGCGACTATTTTATATGCTGAGCATCGATCAAGCGAAAAGTTAAAAGAAGAATTTTCATATACGATTCGCAATACTCATTCGGAAATCAATGAGATTCCGAGTGATTACAATCAATTGTCTTGTTCCATTGATGACTGAACTGATCAATCATGCGTAGACTGCTTGAATTTCTCTTTAGATTCAAAGAATATGCAGCTCTCTGTGGATTTACCTTCATTTCATTGATCATAATGAATTTTGGTAATACCACGGAATTGGGTGGCTACCGTTCTATCGTCGTCGGTGGAATCGGGTGGATGCAGAGTGCATTTTCATGGATTCCAAATCCGATAGCATTGAAAAATGAGAATGCGGCTTTGCGTGAACTCAATTTGCAATTGAGCGATGAGCGAGCAAAGATCAGGCAATCCATCATCGAAAATGCCAAATTGCGGAAGATGTTGGAATTTAAGAAGGCATCAACAATTCCATTGATCACAGCTGATATCGTAGGGAAAACAACAACTGAAGCAAGGAATTATGCCACAATCAATCGTGGTGAAGGTGATGGAGTGGAAGTCGGCATGCCTGTTGTGACAGATGCCGGTCTTGTAGGATTGGTGGTTGGAACATCCGATGATTATTCTGTTGTGCGATTGCTCATCAATCGAGAAAGCAGAATCACAGGAAAAATTCATCGTTCTCGGATAGATGGTATTTTGATTTGGGATGGAGAAGATGCTTTGACGATGAAAAATATACCTAAGTCCTATGATGTTCAAGTTGGAGATGAAGTATTGACCTCAAGTTATTCCAATAGATATCCATCCAATATCAAGATTGGAACCGTGATGGAAACGCGTGATGATGGGACCTCGCTCTTTCGTAGAATTCTCGTGAAACCGGCCGTGAATTTCATCACACTGGAACAGGTATTCGTTATAAAACTTCTTCCAAATCTTGAGCGTGTTTTACTGGAGCGCGAAAATAAGAAAGTTGGAAAACCAATGATTCCCCAAGTAAAGGATAGATGAAATGTCGGAATTTCAAGAAAGAAGCATTGCCCAATCTTGGTATAATCTGCGTTATGTCATTTATGCCATAATAGGATTGATGCTCGCTCTCGCACATGTCATTGCATTGAATCTGATTTCCGTGAGTGGAATCACACCTGATTTATTGACAATTCTGGTTGTGTGGATTGCACTTCGTGAAGGACAATTCACCGGAATCATTGCTGGATTCATGTGCGGATTTCTGTTCGACATTGTTTCATATGATGTTATTGGCACAAATGCACTCGCCAAAACATTTGCCGGTTTTACCGCGGGTTTCTTTTATAAAGAAAAGAACAATGAATTGACATTGGGTAGCTTATACTTCATCTTGGCAATTCTTGCTTCTTCTTTTGTTCATAATCTGATTTATTTCTTCTTTTATATTCGACCGACGGAAATGACATTCTGGAGTTTTTTCTTCAGATATGGCATTGCTTCCACTTTATATACAACAGTAGCAGCACTTTTCCCGATGCTGGTGAAATCTCGTAATGTTCAGAATTAGAGCATACTCACATATTGAATGCATATCATGAATCAAATCGCCTCAACTGCTGATTTATCCACTCTCAAAATTGATAGAGATGGAAATACAGCATCATCAAAGAAAAGAACGTATTTCATCATCATGATTCTGATTGTTCTGATTGGGGGATATTTTTTCTTCAGTGATTCCTCTGTCAAAGTCAAGACATTGATTGTTACATCTTCTTCACTTTCGGGACAGGATGCAATCTTGACCGGACAAGGATATGTGGTTGCGCAAGTAAAAGCTGCCATTTCATCGAAAGCCACCGGGAGACTCGAAGCATTGTATGTGATTGAGGGTGACAAAGTAAAGTCAGGTGATATTATTGGTAAAATTGAAAGCAATGATGTCCGGGCATTTATGTCACAACAGCAGGCTCAAGTGGATGTGATCAATGCTTCTTTGACAAATGCTCAGGCGGATTATGATGAAGCAAATACCGCATTTGTCAGACAGCAATCATTACTATCCGGCGGTGCGGGGACACAGGCAGAATTTGATATGGCTCAAGCACGTTTGAAGAGAGCACAAGCACAAATCAGATCTGTTCAAGCTCAATTGAAGGCACAAGATGCTGCCATCAAAGCAGCTCGCGTACAAGTGGAAAACACAGTGATTCGTGCTCCATTCGATGGAACCGTTTTGACCAAAAATGCAAATGTCGGGGAAGTGATTACAGCTCTCGGTGCCGCGGCAGGTGCGAGAGGTGCGGTGGTGACTTTGGCCGATATGTCATCACTTGAAGTTGAAGCGGATGTATCCGAATCTTCGCTTTCCAAAATCTCGCAGAATCAACCGGTGGAAATTTCAGTGAGTGCAATTGCAGACAAACGATATCCCGGTTTTGTCAGCAAAATTATACCTACCGCAGATAGAGGCAAAGGCACAGTAAAAGTAAAAATCCGATTTAATGAAATCGATGATAAAGTACTTCCCGAAATGGCCGCAAAAGTAAATTTCTTGCGCAATGATGCAGGAAATACCGTGAAAGAAACGCCGAAAATTCTCATTCCAAAAAGTGCCGTCATCAATGTGAATGGCAAGATGTTGGTCTTCATCGTTGGCCCCGGTTCCAAAGCCCAAGAGCAAGTCATAAAAACCGGAAAAACATTTGGTGATTATTATGAAGTCATTGCAGGTCTTGCGCCGGGAGCAACATTGATCACTTCCGGAATGGAAGAATTATCGACCGGCACTTCCATTACAATGGAGAAGGAATAAATCATGTCCGCACTCATCTCAATTTCGCATTTGACGAAAACATATAAGCGAGACAAGCAAGAAATCACGGTCTTGAAAGATGTATCCATAGATATCGAACAAGGTGACTTTGTTGCATTGATGGGTCCATCCGGTTCAGGCAAAACCACACTTCTGAATATCATTGCTGGAATCGATCGGCCAACGCAAGGCGAGGTGATAATCGCTGGAACAAATATTGGAGTGCTTTCAGAAACCGAACTTTCCAAATGGAGATCCAGACATATCGGATTCATTTTTCAATTCTATAATTTGATTCCTGTTCTCACTGCATTTGAAAATGTGGAATTGCCTTTGATGCTCACGCCGCTCAGCAAATCTGAAAGAAGAAGACAAGTGGAATTGGCTTTGAGTGTCGTTGGTTTGGCAGACCGCATGGATCATTATCCGCGACAATTATCGGGCGGACAAGAACAAAGAGTTGCGATTGCTCGCGCGATTGCTTCTGATCCTGATATCTTCATTGCCGATGAGCCGACAGGGGATTTGGATCGTGTTTCAGCAGAAGAAATTCTCACTTTGCTTAATCGATTGAACAAAGAATTCGGAAAGACAATCGTGATGGTTACGCATGATCCTAGTGCCGCCAATCGTGCGCGCATCATTCATCATTTAGACAAGGGTGATCTCATTCCTCAGGGTCAATCATGAGCATGACCAAACTCATCGTGAAGAATGCATTTCGTCATACATTGCGTGTTCTTTTGACGATAGTTGGAATATCTGTTGCGGTTGTTGCATTCGGAATGCTTCGTACTGTTGTCACTGCATGGAATTCCGGCGTTGCGGCTTCTTCCCCCAATCGTTTGATTGTTCGCCAAGCGGTGTCATTCATTTTTCCGCTACCCTATTCCTATAAAGAAAAGATTGCTGCCATACCCGGTGTGAGTGCAGTCTCTTGGCTGAACTGGTTTGGTGGAACATATATTGACAAAGATCAATTTTTTGCAAGACAAGGATGCGATCCAGAAACCTTATTGTCTTTATATCCCGAGTATACCTTAACATCGAAAGAAATCTCAGCATTCAAAACTGATCGAAGTGCTTGTATTGTTGGTATTGAAACCGCGAAACGCTATGGTTTGAAGATTGGTGATATCATGAACATGGAAGGTGATATTTATCCGGGATCATGGCAATTCACCGTGAGTGGAATTTATATTCCTCGTTCAAAGACAGATGATGCAACGCAAATGTTTTTTCATTGGGAGTATCTGAATGAGCGCATGAAACAAGATGATCTTACGCGTGCGGATCAAGTTGGATATTATGTGGTAAAAATCAATGATCCTTCGCGCTCAGCGGAAATCTCACAAAAGATAGATCAGTTATTCAAAAATTCAGCGGCTGAGACAAAGACAGAAACCGAGGGGCAATTCCAGCAAGGATTTGTATCATCATCTGGTGCAATCATTAGTGCAATCAATATCATGTCTTATCTTATTATTGGCATCATTTTGCTTGTATTGTGCAATACTATGATCATGACATCGCGAGAGAGAACAAGAGAATATGCAGTGCTTAAATCATTGGGCTTTACTGGTGGACATCTCTTTGCATTCATTGCAGGTGAGGCATTGACAATTTCAATGCTTGGTGCCGGAATTGGTATTGCATTACTCATTCCAATTGTTCAAGGTTTTGAATCATTTCTTCCGCGTGGTTGGTTTCCTGTATTCATCATAGAAACTTCCACCTATGTGTTGGCAGGTTCTTCAGCTTTGATAGTTGGAGTCATTGCCGCAATCATTCCACTGTATCGGGCCCTGACAATGAAGATTGTTGACGGACTTCGATTTACGGGTTAATCATGAATATTCCATTCTATTATATTCTCAAGAACTTTGTTGCAAGAAAACTTACTGCAGGAATCACCATAGGTGGTATTGCATTAGTTGTTTTTGTTTTTGCAGCAGTTCTTATGATGGCTGATGGAATCAGAAAGACATTGGCAACAACGGGTTCAGAAGACAATGTGGTCATAACAAGGAAGTCATCAACTGGTGAGATAACGAGTATCATAGATCGAACAACGGCAGATTTGATATCAACATTACAATTTGTGCAGAAAGATGAGAAAGGGAATGCGCTGATGACATATGATGGGGTGACAGTGATAAATGCACCCAAAAAAGACGGAGGTATCAGTAATCTTGCAGTGCGTGGGGTTTCAGAAACAGCAATGAGCATACGAAACAAAATTACGATTGTAAAAGGTAGAATGTTCACCTTTGGTTCGAGAGAACTAATTGTTGGAACGGCGCTTGTAAAGACATTCGATAAAATAGATATAGGGGACAAGATAAAATTCGGTGGAGATGATTGGACCATTGTTGGAGAAATGGAAGCAGAAAAGTCGGGATTTGAATCTGAGCTATGGTGTGATGTAAGGCAATTACAATTGGCAATGAACAGAGATGCATTTTCAACATTGACTTTTCGAAAAACATCTGATGCTGATATTGAAATGATGAAGATTATGTTTGCAGGTGACAAACGATTGAATCAATATGAACCTGAAAATGAGAGAAGATATTTTGAAAAGCAGTCGGAAGCAATGAGGATGTTCATTCAGATTTTAGGAATTACCATCACCGTGATTTTCAGCCTTGGCGCGATGATTGGAGCCATGATCACGATGTATGCGGCAGTTGCGAATCGTACTACAGAAATCGGCACACTACGAGCATTAGGATTTGGAAGAAGTTCAATCTTGACGGCATTTTTGATAGAATCAATTATTACGGCTTTATTGGGAGGAATCATAGGAATTGGATTGGCTTCAATATTGCAATTCTTTTCCATATCAACATTGAATTTTGGTTCATTCACAGAATTATCATTTAGTTTTTCAATGACGAGCTCTGTTTTTTCCGGATCAATGATATTTTCACTCCTCATGGGTATTATAGGCGGATTTTTACCGGCATTAAAAGCCTCAAGAATGTCAATTCTATCGGCACTTCGATAAGAATAATCACCTCTTTACACTAAGACCAAACAATACCTGATTATCCGCGAATGAAAATTCCTGTAATTTACTTGGGTAATTTATGGGATCGAACCATGGGAAAATTCTAAGTACTGCAGATTCCGTACCATTAATATTTTTTGATTTTGCAATACAGAATTTTTTACTCAATGCCGGATGACCTTTATCTGCACCATATGATAAGTTTTCAAGAATAATTGCAGGTTTTTGAATGAGAGGATGGTCTATATTATCGGTAAGAATTTGTGATCCTTCAAATATTTGGATTGCATATGTACCGGTTTCAGAATCATTTTGAGTTGTATGAGAAGAAACAGTTACTTCTGCTGAGTTTTCAGAGAGTATAGTTACGGTTATGTTTTTTGTTGAATCATCTTTTACCCCAAAATCTAATACAGTACCGGGTTTGAGTCGTTCGAGTGGGATACGAACAAACAGTTCATCTCTTTCATCTTCAGAGGATGTTGCATTGAGTAATTTATCACTGACGATACCACTATCTAGGTCAGAAAAGGCCTTTTCTTTGAGGGCTGTCATATAATCGACAGTAGGAGCGGGTTTATTGGTATCTCTTGTTGAAAAGTAACCTACTGCAACTGCAACAAGTATCCAGAAGATAAAATTTTTGTAGAAGGGTTGAATATTCTTCTTAGAAGCCATAATTCACCATAGACCAGACAAGTGGAAGTCAAAATGAATCCATTATGGATATCATGTGGTGAACATGACAAAATAATCAATGCAAAATAGAAAGAAAGGATGTTAAATTGTAACAAAAGTTATGCAAGTGGTTGGCAATGAATGCAAAAAGCCTCAGTCTTTAAGGGACTGAGGCATATTGCGAAGAAGATAACCCGGCAACTACCTACTCTCCCACACACCTACGCATGCAGTACCATCGGCTCAACAGGGCTTAACTTC
>CANLII010000013.1 GCA_947491315.1 Ignavibacteria bacterium | reverse complement strand
GCTAAATATATATTTTTATATGACTTAGCAAATTTCTGAAAATTCGGATGAGGGATAAACGGTATATTCGGCAGTCCAACTGAAAATCAAGCCAGAAGCAATCATATCGTTATTTTTGCTTTCTTTACAGTGTTTCATCTTGGTGAAACAATCAAATGGAATACAGCGGTTGCATTTATGCTCAAACTAGTAGCTGTATTATTCGCTTTCTATGACTTTTACAATTAAGAGGATATCATGATCCTTCGTTTACTCGGATTATTCATTGTTATGGGAATGATGTGCATGTCAGACGCAGAAGCAAAAGACGATAAAAAAACAATACCTGAAAAAGCTCCCGCTCAGGAGTTTTCACAAGCGCCAAGCATCACGAAAGGCACTGTGACCATCAAAGGAAAAGCAATTCCCTATACCGCAACGACGGGTTTCATGAATATCACCGATGATAATGGAACCGTAAAAGCAACTATGTTTTATGTCGCATATGTGCGTACGGACATGACATCAGAAAAAAGACCAATCACTTTTGCCTTTAATGGTGGTCCCGGATCATCTTCTGTATGGCTTCACATGGGTGCACTCGGACCAAAACGCGTTGTGCTGACAGATAAAGGCGATATGCCAAAGCCACCGGGAAATATGGTCGATAATGAATATTCATGGTTGGAATTCACCGATCTTGTATTTATCGATCCCGTTGGAACAGGATATAGCAGACCCGCCAAAGATGAAAAGAAGGAGCAATTTCATGGTTTGGATGAAGATGTGACTTCCGTTGGAACATTCATCAGATTATATACCACGCAAAATAAGCGCTGGCTTTCACCAAAATTTCTTGCGGGCGAAAGCTATGGTACAACAAGAGCAGCATATCTATCCGATCATTTGGCAGATAAACATGGCATGTATGTGAATGGCATTCTGCTTATTTCAATGGTACTCGATTTCCAAACATTGAGATTCAGCCCGGCAAATGATTTACCCTGCGCTCTCTTTCTTCCTACCTATGCCGCCACCGCGATGTATCATGGAAAATTGGATGAATCACTCAGAGCAAATCAAGACAAATCATTGGAAGAAATTCGCTCTTGGGCATTGAATGAATACTTGGTGTATCTCGCAAAAGGACATGTCGCAAGTGATGCCGAACATACGGCTGTCACGGAGAAATTGAGTAGATATACCGGATTGTCAAAAGAGTTTATTGCATCCACGAATAATAGACCCGACATTTTCCGATTCACCAAAGAATTGCTTCGTGATGAAGGAAAAACAGTGGGTAGATTGGATAGTCGCTTCACAGGAATTGACCGCGATAATGCAGGCGAAAACTTTGAGTATGATCCAAGCTATAATGCAGTGATCTATGCACCTTTCACTTCAACCGTGAATCATTATCTTCGTTCTACACTTGGTTTTGAAAGTGATTTGCCATATGAGATTCTTACCGGAAAAGTCCAACCTTGGAATTGGGGAAGCGCAGAAAGAGGTTTTCCTTATGTGGGTGAGGCGCTGAGAAAAGCGATGACAAAAAATAAGTTTCTGAAAGTATATGTCGCAAATGGTTGGTATGATTTGGCAACTCCGTTTTTCGCCGCTGAATACACGATGAATCATTTATCATTGGAATCATCACTTCGCAATAATATCTCGATGAAATATTATCGCTCGGGTCATATGATGTATATCGAGAAAGAATCGCTCAAGCAATTCACGAAAGATGTCGAGCAATTTTATGGAAACACATTAGCTGATTAAGGAAGCACATTTATGAGCGATCAACATACCCTTCGTTTATTCGGAAATACGATGCAGGACATCGAACTTGCAGCCTTGCTTTTGAAGCAGGGAAAACTCGTCGCATTTCCAACTGAGACCGTCTATGGTCTGGGAGCTTCTGCATTCAATCCTGAGGCATTGCGAAAAGTATTTGAAGCGAAGGGTAGACCGGCGGATAATCCACTTATTGCTCATATTTCTTCGATCGATGAATTGGAATTATTGTCAGATGATGTATCCGATGATGCGCGGAAATTGGCGGAAGCATTTTTTCCCGGACCACTCACAATTGTATTGCCTGCAAAATCCACGGTTCCAAAAGAAGCCACGGGTGGACTCGACACAATCGCGGTGCGTATGCCAAATCATCCGATTGCTCTGTCATTGCTTTCGATGAGCGGTCCGCTCTGCGCGCCATCCGCAAATGTTTCGGGCAGGCCAAGTCCGACGAATGTCTATCATGTACTCGAAGATTTGGATGGAAAAATAGATGCTATTCTCGATGGCGGTCAATGCACAGTGGGAATTGAATCTACGGTGGTGAGATTAATACCGACACCGATGATATTGAGACCCGGCATGATATCAGCGGAACAGATTGAAAAGGTATTGGGCAAGCCGGTGGGAATCGTGCAAAAGCATGAGCATGCTATACAATCACCGGGAATGAAGTATAGACACTATTCACCGAAAGCACTATTGCATCTATGTGGTACACATGAGGAATTTGAACTGTTCAGTAGAAGACTTCCACAAGCGATGAAAATCTCGGGCCATGTCACCACGCAATTTGGCGACATCTTCCCACTGAAGGAATCAACATATTATGATATTCTTCGCTCCGCCGATATCAAGGGCGTAAAAGACATCATCATTCTTTTCACGGAAGAAGAAAGAATACAAAAACCTGCTTTGTTTAATCGTATTGAAAAAGCATTGAGCAAAGAGTAATACTCAAAGAATATATAATGCGATGATCCAAAGCATGCCAGAGAAAAAGATTTGGGTCTGGAGAATGAATCGCAAACGATAAGTTTTGAAATCAGGGATATGCAATTGACAAAAACGATAAAATGCCAAGCCCATGGCAAATGCGCCGGCGGACATGATGATTTGTGATTGGGCAAGTTCGATAAAACCCAAAATCAGAAATGACAACCACAATAAGCAGTGTACATAAAAGGGAATTGCTTTCATTGAATTAGATAGTATTATGAAACAAGTGCACTGGATTTTTTGGATAGAGTATAGCGTCTTCCTTTCCAAACAGTACCATCCTTTTTTAAGCACCATATCGCTGAATTGATTGCAAATACAATGAATGTTGATGCAGTGAGAGCATGCAGAACTGCATGCCATAGTGGATAGCCAAAATACATTGCAATAATAGACCGAAGTGACATGGTAAGTATGATGGATAATCCACTGAAGATGGAGATCATTGGATCTTGAATGATGATTCCAAACAATAATGTGATGAATGGAAGAAGATAGGTGATGAAAAGGTGTATGACAAAAAAGAGAAGTTTATGCATGTCAAAATGCATCGTGGCAAATACATTTTTTGAAAAACCCGTGAATACATCATGCGAAGTCCTATACATTCTGCATGAAATGATTTCCCCAGCAGATGCATGACAAAGTTTCTTACCAAAAGTCTTCATTCGAATCGCCAAATCAATGTCTTCGGCTATGCTATTTGCAACTGCCATGTGACCCCCAATAGCTTGATAAGATTCTTTTTTGAACAATAAAGCCTGTCCATTTGCCGCAGCAAATTGCGGATTGGGATTCTTCATGATCAAATCATGAGGTAGATAGGTGAGATATAAAGTGTGGATGAAAGGTACAGCAACATGCTCCCAGAATAAATGCAATTGTTGCTTAGGCACCGCACTCAGCATGTCTATCTGATTCTTCTTTGCAACATGAACCAAAGAAGAAATACTTCGTGAATCATGAATCGTGTCTGCATCAGTGAATAACAAATACTCACCTTTGGCTTTCATCGCCAATTGATGACATGCATGTGGTTTGCCAATCCAATGCGAAGGTAGAATTCCGCCTTCCATGATTGTTAATTGCGGAAATTCCGAAGTCAATCTTGCAAGTATTTCACCTGTAGTATCGGTTGAATGATCATTCAATACAATCACTTCATAGTTTGAATATGTCTGATTGCAGAGAGATCTAATACATTCCTCGATGATGTCTTCCTCATTTCTAGCGGGAACAAGTACACTCACAAATGACATCTCATCAATTTCGGTATCAATGCTGTGCACATGATTGAAGATGATTGCATTACGAACCGTATTGAATAAGAGAATGAGTAATGCGATACTTGTCATGATTGACAATATGAGTATTGATTGATTCATATATTCGAAAGTGAAGTGTGGATGTGCTCTGTGCGCAATAATGGATGCAATCAAATGATTTCATGGGAATCAGGTATATTATGAGTTATTAATCATGGCATTGTAAACAAGAGGTAATATTCATGAAAAGACAATATCTCATCACGATGATATTCGTGATGTCCTTTGGCATGTTTCAGGGTTGTTCATTCCTTAAAGATTTGAGTTCTATGCGAAATGTGGAATTTCGTATTGGGTCTATCTCATCTGTGAACATAGGTGGTGTATCTGTATTGAATAAGAAAAAGATGACGGATTTCTCTGTGGGTGAAACCATTTCGATTGCTAGTAAAGTGGCCAGTAAATCACTCCCGCTATCACTGACCGTACATCTTGAAGCTCGTAATCCGAATGAAGGCAGTGATAATGCTGTCACGAATAATTCTATTGCTACTTTACAATCTTTGGAATGGAGATTATTGATTG
Source organism: Ignavibacteria bacterium (assembly GCA_947491315.1). Taxonomy (GTDB): domain Bacteria; phylum Bacteroidota; class Ignavibacteria; order Kapaibacteriales; family UBA961; genus UBA961. The sequence continues at coordinate 54,981 of CANLII010000013.1, read as the reverse complement.
ATGATGTTCCAACGATTGAGGGAGTGGTGAATGGGCCGATTTCTATACCGGCTGGCGGATCAACGATCACTATTCCAATTTCCACCGAATTGGAACTATTCTCATTCTTCGAGGAAAGAGGGTATGCCGGAATGGCAAAATTGGCATTTGTTTTGGCAAATCCTGGTGAATCCACTGTATCTGTAAAACTTGATGCAAAACCAATGATCAAGACATTCCTTGGGATGATGTCCTATCCCGGAAGAATCACCATTATTGAAAAGGATTTCAAATAGAGGTGGAATCGGTATTGATTCGTATGTTGAATCCGAATTATTGTTATGATATGTAGAGATTGGAATGATTATTCGAATACTGCTTTTCTTTTGTGTACTACCCATAGTAGCATTTGCTCAAGGTGATTTGTATATCAGTGAATTCACTGATGCATCGATGTTTCATTTTGTTGGGAAAGCTAAACTATTCAATAAAAGAATTCGACTAACGGATGCCACATACAATCAGGGTGGTGGCATTTGGTTGAAAGAAAAACGGAATGTCGCCCAAGATTTTTCCATTCAAATTGGATTTCAAATAACTCAGCCCGGTAATTCTGGTGCCGATGGTATTGCATTTGTTATTCAAAATCAGAAGAGTGATGCAATTGGGATCTTTGGGGGAGGAATTGGTTATGCGGGAATACCGAATAGCATAGCGATAGAATTTGATACCTATCCGAATTCCGAATACCGCGATCCGAATGATAATCATATCGGCATTCAAACGCGAGGTAAAAATGCGAATAGTGCCGATCATGCAATCACATTGGGTACATCACGAAATATTCCTCAATTGGAAGATGGAACAGTCCATATCATGAGAATTGACTATGTCAATAATATCATGAAGGTATATCTGGATGAATTCAATACCCCGAAAATCACTGCTTATGTGAATATTGATTCACTACTAGACCTCGACAATGGCATGGCATGGCTCGGCTTCACCTCATCAACTGGTGGTTCATTTGCGAATCATGATATAGTCTCCTTCGGACATAAAAGTAATTCCAAAGTCACGGTGGAAGGTCTCACGCCGGCAGGTACGCTATGCCCGAATCAACTTGCCTCACTCATCGGCTTTACATCAGATTCTGCCAATGTGATTTCATGGACATGGAATCTTCTCGGTGAAACAAAGAATGGAAAGATAGTCTCATTCTCAAGTCCCATTCCCGGTACTTATCCCATACAACTCATTATCAAAAGATCAGTTGGGATTTTGGTCGATACATTGAACGCCACGATCACAGTCGAAAATCGAGCAATCGTAGAAGTGAATGATACCACGATATGTGAGGAAAATTTTGCCGAATTCTTCGCGAAGGTACAAAACACTCAAGGTGCATTTACTTATGAATGGAAATCACTCGATGGTCAGCATATCGATGGCTTGATGAATGGTGAATCAATCAAAACGAAAATCATGAAACCAGGGGCATATCGTTTTGAAGTATATGTCCGCGATATTTATGGTTGTGAAGACCGCGACACCGCAATGTGTATCGTTCGAGCACTTCCAATCATACAAAAGCAGTCAATCATACAGGCATGTGCCGGTGAAATCGTGAAGATCAATCCACTCATCACAAGCTCCGCAGGTACCTTGACATATCGTTGGTTTCCAATTGATGGAGTGATTGGCTCAGTGTTTGGTTCAACTCTTTCAGTTAAAAAATCAGAACCGGGTATTCATGAATACTCAGTGACCGTGAAAGATGCACTGAATTGCAGTGTGTCATATATCTATCAAATTCAGATTGCTTCAAAACCCATTCTGAATGGTGGAAATGATGTGAAGGTATTTTGTATTGGAGATACCATTGAACTTGGAAAGAATGCAATTGTATCAGGCGGAACTCCACCATATCGTTTTGAATGGAAAAGGTTGACTCCGGGAAATGCCAATATTGTAAATCCCTATCAAGCAACAACCTTGATTTATCCCACGATGGCCGGTAATTATGAATTGAGCGTCACCGATTCCAATGGTTGTGTGGATGCAGATACGGTATTTGCCGATGTACGACTCATTCCGGATGCAAATGCCGGACCCGATATCACGGAATGTGTGTGTGATCAAAAAGGTGGAATGATTGGAATTTCTGCAAAATGCGGTGTGATCCCATTCATATATCGTTGGTCAGCATTGAATAATGCTCCACTATCCGCATTAAGCGCGCTCGATACGATTCCCATTATGGTCAAGGTGAATGAAAATCCGAGCGTGAAAACAAGCTATGGATATATTCTTACCGTAACCGATGGACAAAATGTGTCTCGAAGTGATACCGTGTTTTATACACTCAATCCTTGTCCGAAAGTTAATGCCGGCAGATCTCAATTCATCTGTAGTCCGATTGCGCCTTTCAATCTCACTCCTACTGTCATCGCCGATCCCACAGATTCATTACGATATGAGTGGACACCGAGTACATTTTTGAGTGATCCCTATAATCCAAGACCAATGGTGATATTCCCGGATAGCACCATTTCAATGACATATACTTTGACTGTATCAACTCCTTTTGGTTGCATTGGTTCCGATACCGTGAATTTCCAAACCGAACAATCAATGTCACTATCTCTAAAAAGAAACGATACAAATAGGACATGCATTTGTCGTGGCGACAGCGTAACTCTCAATGCCGAAGTGAATGGTGGATCCGCGCCATATAGGTATGAATGGATTCCAATTGGTCTTCAGACCGCAAGTCCACTTTGTACGGTGAGCCCACTCATCAATACTTTGTATACCGTACGAGTTATTGATGCAAAAGGATGTTCAATTTCCGATACGATCTCTGTTTGCGTAGAACCAGTTCCGAATCCTCGCCCCGCTTCTGATACGACTCTTTGTTTTGGTGATATAACACCCAAGCGCGGTGAAATTGCAACATGTGGTAAAGCGCCATTCACTTATGCATGGTCACCAACAACCGGAATAGATGATCCAACCATTTATGATCCTCGATTCTCTCCGGATACATCAACAATCTATTCCTTGACTGTAACCGATGCCGGTGGAATGTCAACCACTGCATATATGGTCATTACTGTTCGACCCAAACTTGAAATGAACTTGACCATAGATTCATTGATGTGCAAAGGTGGATCAATTCTTGCAATGATTAATCCAGAGGGTGGAACTCCGCCATATATTCCTAATTGGACAATCAATGGTTTGTCCGTTTCCTCAACTGAGTCAGTTCTTTCAATTATGGGTCTTGATTCAGACTTTGTAATTGCATGCACAATCACTGATTCCGCAAATTGTACTGTGAGTACACAACAAATAGTAAAAGTGAGTGGACCCGATTTATCCTTCCCTGATCAAGTATTTGTGTGTCCTTGTGATTCTGTGATCATTGGTGGTGAAGCCATTGGTGGAATACCTAATTATGTCTATGAATGGACTGATCTGGATGGTCTGAAACCATTGGAATTGCGTGATAGCACATTGTCAACCACTATCTGCTCTCCCTCAAGAAGCAGAGAATATATTCTCAAAGCGATTGATGCAAATGGATGTTCAGTGACAAGAGGTGTTTCTGTTGTCTATGATGCCGGTGCCATTCCTGTATTGCTTTCTATACCCAATATCAAAGCACATCCTCTGGAGAAAAAAGCAAGGATTCCAGTCATCATTGAACGCTATCCTGATTCTCTTGCATGTCCGCCAAAAGTGATTGATTTCATTGTGAAATATGATCCATGGATTTTTGATCCTGCGCCGGAAGTATCACATGGAAGAATTCTTGAGAATAGCGTATCAGACAGAATTCGCACACTGCGAATCAGAATTGATTCCGCGCATGCTTATACATCCGGTGATACACTCACCATGCTTACAGGATCTGCAATTATGGGTGATCCGGGAAAAACCGAAATAATAATTGATTCCATTTCATGGCCATGTTCAAGAATCGTTTCTGCATCTGCAAAAGGTACATTTGCTTTAGATTCATTATGCGTATTATCCGATTCTTCCATTCGTATGTTTGACTTTTCAGGTATGCCATTCATGCAAATGATCAAACCGAGTCCGGCGGATGGACATTTCACCGTAAGTGCAATTCGCTTTCACGGCGAAGAAGTGCAACTCACCATGTTTGATGCTCGAGGAGCAGAAGTTGACAACAAAATCTGGAAAGAACATAATGCTGACTCCATACCTGAACATGCAGTCTTTGACTATTCAGGGGATTGGCCTGCCGGTATATATAGAATTGTACTGCAATCAAGATATGGTCGTGATTCTCAACAATGCATTATCATTCGATAAGGTATGAAATGAGTAAAGCCATATATCTTGCGCTATTGACATGCTTTTCACTTTCAGTGAATGCACAATATATTCGATCGCCTTGGAGCTATGGAATATATGGTGGTATGCAACAGTCCATATTCACTGGACAATTCAAAGAATTACCCGGAATGGATAATTGTTGTTCGGGATTTAGTGGTACATCGCATCAATTGGATCCATTCTTCGGAATCTCCATCGAACATGCCTTGAATAAGAATTTCACAATCGGACTTTCTTTGGATTATGTGAAAGCAAGAGGTGCATACTCTGCAATCAATACCATCGGAAATGCATTATCCTTCAATGGAACCGGTTTTGAAATCGTTGAAGCACAATCCGAACATCGCATATCATTTACTTTACCTTCAGTTGGAATCACACCGGCAATGTCATGGAGACCATTCCAATCAGGTTTTGGAATGAAAGCCGGCTTTGAATTACGCATGCAACAAGAATCGGAAAGTTTTGGAGAAGAAGAATTGATCTCTCCAAAAGGAGTGATATTCTCAGACACGAAAAGTACGATACGCAATAGTCGTAATGGTACATTCACTCCTGAATCCATGATCTATGGTCCTATGATTGGTATATTTCATGATTTTCATCTGAGTGAATCCATATTCCTAAGACCCGAATTGTCCTATACCCATTTCCTCAATGATCCAATACTCTTTGATCCTTCATCAGAATCACTATCCTTGCATGTGCTCCGTGCAGGAATCATGATTGCATACACTGCAATCACTCCCGAAACTCTTCTCGAAATTCCGATAACTCCGCTTCCTGTTATAGAGGAGGAAAAACCCTATCAGCCAAAGAGATTCAAAGCATCTCTCTCTGCATTCAGTGTGAATGCGCAATCAAAGGAAGAGAATATTGTGAATATCACAATTGAAGAATATTCATCACTCTTAATGACGCCTCTTTTGAATGCCGTGTTTTTTGAGGAAGGTGAGCATACGATTCCGGAGCGTTATGCCACACTTGAACATTCGGATACACCGCTCTTTGACATTGATTTCATTCATACCCCAAATCATGTAGAAACATATTTGCATATCCTCAATATTGTTGGAAAACGGATGTTGGAAAAACCAAATGCGATTCTCACATTGACAGGTTGCAATGCTGATATTCAGAAAGAAAAAGGTGATAAAACACTATCGCTGCGCCGCGCCGAATCAGTAAAACAATATTTGCAACAAGTCTGGACTATCCCGGATTCAAGAATCATTCTCAAGAACAGAAATCTTCCCGACAAACATGCAAATACGCAAACCGTGATGGGCGCGCAAGAAAATCGTCGTGTGGAAATCAATGCAGATGATGCATATATCATATCGCCAATCATCACGCTCGACACCATCAGAACAATGAATCCACCGATTGTACGCTTCAGACCCACAGTCGAAGTCGATACGGTAGATATATGGCAATTGACAGCAGGTAAATCCGAAAGAGAATTACGCAGATTCACCGGCAATACAGTCATTCCACCATTCATCGATTGGTATATCGGAAGTGAAATGAGTGAAAAACTCATGAATGACACATCAATCACATTTCAATTCAAAGCTTTTACTTCATTGAAAGATTCTGCAGAAATCAACGGAGAATTGCCCATTGAACAAGTCACATTGCACAAGAAGAAAATCAATCGTGTGCAAAACCGCGAAGTCAATACATTTTCTTTGATACTGTTCGATGTTCGATCAAGCAATATCAATAATGCGAATGCAGATATCATAGAATTCATCAAAGGGTATGTGAAACCGAATTCCACAATCAATATCACCGGTTATACCGATAGACTTGGTGATGCAAATGCAAATCAAAAACTTGCGCAAGACAGAGCGGATGCAACTGCGAAATCACTGAATGTGAAACAAAGAGCTTCTGTATCGGCAAAAGGTAATAGCGCATTGTATGATGATAGTTTCCCCGAAGGAAGACTATACACAAGAACCGTGGATGTAATTGTTGATACAAGAATTGATAATTGAGTCAACCATTCCAAAATTGTCTGTCTAGACTTCTATATTGAATTGCCTCGCTCACATGCTCAATCCCAATTTGTTCGGAATCTGCCAAATCTGCGATGGTTCTTGATACTTTCAGAATGCGATCATAAGCTCTTGCTGATAATCCTAGTGAATTCATTGCCTTATTCAATAAATCAGAAGAAGCACTGTCCAATGCACACCACATTCGAATATCTGCAACGAGCATATCAGAATTTTTGAATAAATCCTTTCTCTCAGAAAATCTAGTTCTTTGTTTCTCTCGGGCTTTTATAACGCGTTCTCGCACTACATGTGAAGATTCACCTCTGCGCGCATCAGACAAATCACGGTAGCGCACTGCGGGAACATCAACATGAATATCAATGCGGTCCAGTAATGGCCCTGAAATTCTTCCCATATATCGCTGTATCTGTTGCGTTGAACAAGTACACTGCTGATGCGGATTTCCGAAATGTCCGCATGGACATGGATTCATCGAACATATCAACATAAAATTTGCCGGATATTCTACGCTCATTTTCGTGCGAGAAATGGAAATAGATCTGTCCTCCAAAGGCTGGCGTAATACCTCCAATACATTTCTAGCAAATTCAGGTAGTTCATCCAGGAACAAAACTCCATGATGTGCCAAACTTATCTCACCGGCTTTCACCACGCCCATGCCACCACCAACCAATGCAGCATCGGAAATGGTATGATGCGGAGATCTGAAGGGTCGCATTGTCACAAGTGGAATACCTTTCGGTAATTGTCCTGCAATAGAATGAATTTTAGTTGTTTCTAATGCTTCTTCCATGCTCATAGGAGGCAATATGCTCGGTAATCTTTTCGCAATCATGGTCTTTCCACTGCCGGGAGGACCAACGAGAATAAGATTGTGACCCCCACTCGCAGAAACTTCAAAAGCGCGTTTTACTTGTTCTTGTCCTTTTATGTCAGCAAAGTCAATACCAGTTGAATGCACTTGCTCAAATAATCCTTCAATGGAAGATTGATGCGGAGCGATAGTGACTTCATTTCTCAAGTATGAAATGGCTTCTTGAAGCGATGTGATTGGTATGATCTCAACAGATTCCACGAGTCCTGCCTCTTCAGCATTTTCTTTAGGCATTACTATTCTCTTAATGCCTTGTTCTTTTGCCATCAATGCAATGGATAATGCTCCATGAATTGGTCTAAGCTCACCATCCAAAGCAAGTTCACCGATGAATACCGTATCATCGAGAGCTTCTTGATCGAGATGACCCATTGCTGTGATAATGCCAAGCGCAATGGGTAAATCAAAACCACTTCCTTCCTTTCGTATATCGGCAGGTGCGAGATTGACGGTGATTTTCTTAAGCGGAAAAGGTAATTCAGAATGTTTGATTGCCGCTGATACCCTCTCTCGAGATTCCTTGACGGCGGAATCGGGAAGACCAACCATCAAAAACATAGGTACTGCATTTTCAAGATGTGTTTCTATGTGAACAGGAAAAGCCCCAATGCCAAATACGGATGCAGAATATAACGATGCGTACATGATGTCCCCTGAAATAATTCTCATGCAACTTAGATAATGTAATGAGATAAAAAAACTCCGATGAAAAGCATCGGAGTTGTGAGTTTAGAGTTGTTTTGACTTCTCATTTGGCTGTATTACGGGCGTGTCAGGTGATTTTTTTCGATTTGTATCAATACTGTTTACTTGTTTTTCGGGAGCTTTTTGCTTATACATTTGAACGGTGATTGAACTCATTCCGGTTAGAATGTCCAATATGATTTTCTTTTTTGATGTGGCATAATTGGGTGATTCAAAGACATTATCAGCTTTCTTGATGAAGTTTGGAAAATCATGTTTTGACAAACCTGATTCTTGAGTGATTCTGCAACCTGCATCTTCAGGAATCTCTATGAGGAATTTAGCAGCACCACCTTCAATATGATAGAATGAAGAATCTTGCATTGTGCCTAGTCGAAGCGAAACTGATGAAGCACCAACCTCGAGATTCAAAGAAGCAATGCGCAATGCAGATAGATCAGCATTCATGGAAGTTGCTCCACCATCAATATCTATATTCCACAATGCTTGTGGATGAAGGAATACTTTTGCTCTCTTTAACTTCTGATTGCCAAATAATGTGAGATTGCCACCAAATTCAAGATCCACTCTATTGATGCCATCACGAATTTTATGATCTATTGAAAATGATGATTCGGTAGTAATTTCATCAATATTTCCACCATTTACCTCGGAATCATTCTCAAATACTTCAGAATGTCTATGAATAAGTATCAAAGAAGAATCTTCATTCATTCCGATATCAATTGATGCCGCACCCGCAGAAATGGAAATATATGAAGTATCGCTGAGATTTGGATCAAAAGGAACACTGACGGAATCCCTCACTTCGGAGAATTTTTCATGTACATCAATACTAACGATATCATTATCTTCATGAATCCCGGCAAATAGTATGATGCCTGAAATTACACCTATTCCTGACATGATAAATCTCTTGACAGTTTCTAGTTTGATGAGCGTTGAAACTCCAAGCAAAAGCAGAATTAATGGCCAAAGACGCCAAACAGATTCAAACTCAAAGAATGGATAAAAATTATGAGCAAGAAGTAATGAACCGATAGAGATAAAAAAGAATCCAAAAAGAAATCTAAATTGATTCATGACTTATTCTCCTTATTGCCTGAAAACAATATTGAAAATCCAATTGCAATCAAAATTGTCGGCCAGAATCGTTCAAAATCAAACTCAGGGAGATAATTATGAGCCAAGAATATCACGCCCAGAGCAATGAGTATGAAGCCAAGTGCTTTTCCTTTTCTAGGCTTTGAATCTATGGTAAGATTGAATGTGACTTTGTTATCATCAAATGCATTTTTCATTTTTCCTTCAAGATTCTCAGCCGCTGCCTCAACTTTTCTACCTAATTCTTCACCGAATTGTTCGGCTTCCTTTCCAAACTTTTCACCGATGATTTCAGCTTCTCTTCCGAACTCCTCAGCTCTCTGCTCAAATGTCTTTGAAGAAGTATCGCTTGATTCTTGATTGCCAATCATGGGCATCTCCAGAGGCTTCTTGGGAAGGGCTATCCACAATCCAATATACCCTAAGACGGCAATCGGGGGTTCAAAGAAACATAATAGAAAGACGATTCTGATGAATAATGGATCAATTGAGAAATACTCACCAAGACCGGTGCAAACACCGGCTATAACCTTGTCATGAGTATTCCTATATGCTCTTTTTTCCATGTGATAACTCCAATATTATTCAGCGTTTACGGAAAGTGGTGAAGATAGTTACAATCCAAGAGATCAGTTTCCGAAAAGTACTTCCTTTCAAAACTCGTAGATTGCAGCCAAAGGAGTATATATGGATAGATCAATCGCACCATTATCTGCAGAGAAACCGATATTTACTTTTCCGGCAAATGAATGCAGGAAATTATCCAATGGTATGAATGTATTGTTTCTGCATGATGCAAGTAGTCCGCTTATTTCTATTTCTCTCACAATGAGAACGGGAGCGGTCCACGAACAAATCAGTGGATTGTCAAGAGCCTGTGCAGGACTGATGATGACAGGTACTTCCACAAAGACTGCTCGAGACATCAATTTGCTCATAGATCGACTTGGCGTTTCATTCTCTTATTCCGCATCATGGGATTCATTCGAATGCTCGTCCATTGGCCTTGCATATCATCGAAATGCAATCATAGAGTTGATGTCTGAAACACTTTTCGATTCTCAATTTCAAGAATCTGAGATATCATTGAAAAAAGATCTCATGCTTGCTGAACATGAGCAATATGCAATGGATCCTGAGTATCTGGCTTCTCGTGCTTTGAGCGCGAGATCATTCGTGAATCATCCATATGGATCTTCCAGACTCGGCATACCGTCAAGCATTAAACATATAGATAGAAATGCTTGCAAAGAGTGGCATCAACATATTCTTGAAATTCCAGATGCTTTCTTCTCCATCGCCGGTAATTGTCATCCTGATGAAATCATGCCTCTACTTGAACAAGCATTTGGGGATTGGAAAACGACAGGTATCATGCCAGAAATCATGCAAGCCACCTATAATGATGATATGAAATGCATCATCGCTCCAAAAACTGATGCAGTTCAAACAGCATTGCATATTGCATTTCCATCCATAGGAATACATCATCCGGATTATGCATTGTATCGAATCGCAAGCACTGCCTTCGGCGGTTATTTTGCCTCACGAATCAATCATACATTGCGCGAAGTGTATGGATATACCTATGGGGCATTCGCTCAAAACTATGGAAGAAAAGGTGCGAATACTTATAATATTCAAACGCAAATCGGTAATGATGTCACTGCCCATGGCATTGAACTTATTTTCGAGGAAATTCAAAAGATGAGAGAATTTCCACTCAAAGAAGAAGAGTTTGAAACAGTAAGAAATTATGTACTTGGTACGATGATTCAAGGGATGGAAACATATCAACAGATTTCAGCTAGAATGAAAATGTTGGAATTCAATCATCTGCCAAAGACATATCATGCTGATCAATTCGATACAATTGCAAAAGCTGAGATACATGATGTGTTTGAAATTCAACAAACATATTTCAAGCCATTGCATTGCGTTATATCAGCATCCGGTGCACAAGACATATTGTCTCCAATACTCGAACAATATGGCGAGACAATCATCTTTCAAGAAGCTTGATGTGTTTTTTTTAGTGAAGGAATGAAATCCTCTGCTTGCGCAATCAACACTCCGATGATGACGACTGCTCCAATGAGGAGCTTCTCGATGGAAAGATATTCCATACCGACAATAACAGCAAGCAATGTTGCAGTAACGGGTTCGGTAGAAAACATCAGAGCGGCTTTCACGGGTGTTGTCTCATGTTGATATCGCGTCTGGATATAGGTTGCCACGATTGAAGCTAGAATCGCAGTGTATAAAAATGCAATCCAAAAATCAGTGGAACTGAATGCTACTTGGATTAAGCTCGGCATTTTTGATATTGGACCCTCCATGAGTATAAAGCCGATACATGCAAATAGACATGAGATAAGGAATTGCATCAATGTCAAACGAGCTGAAGATATTGCAATATTCTTGGCATCTCTCATGAATTTATCTGTATATGTGATATACATACCCCACATTACTGCGCAGAATAAAGTGGCTGCATCACCCACATTAAATTGCCATTCATCAAATCCATGTTGAGAGAAAAAAGCCAATCCTGTGAGCACAATGAATATGCCCAATACTTGATACATACTGACGGTTCTTTTATCGATCAAATATGCCGCGATGGGCGTGAAAATTGCCATTGAACCGGTGATGAAAGAAGAGTTGGCAACAGTGGTATGCTGTAAGCCCCATGTTTGCGACAGAAAGCCGAGTCCGAAAAAAATCCCCAAAACACTCCCTTGAAACACTTCTTTCTTTGTAATTCCACGCATGGAACGAAACCAAAGTGCATAACCAATGAGTGAAGCCAATGCAAAACGCAATCCTGTGTAGAGAAATGGTGGCACTTCGTCGAGTGCATTCTTGATGATGACAAATGTCCCGCTCCAAATCAAAGTGATGAGGAGCATGAACAAATCAGCTCTTTGCTTGGTATTCAAACTCATGATTATCTCCAATTGCATGCAAAATACGCTCTTGATATGATATGCCATTCGAGAGTTTCAATGGGAAATCCGTAATTTGAAATATAATTCTCACACAGTTTTCGGTTCAAATACAATGCTTGATGTAAAATTCATACGCGAATATCCCGATGTGGTCAAACAAAATGTGATCAATAAGAATGAATCAGCAGACATAGATGCACTTCTCGTACTCGATGAGAAAAGACGCTCATTGATCCAAGAAGTGGAAGTATTGAAAGGCAAAAGAAATACCGTGTCAGAATTAATTGCTTCCTTGAAGAAGAATAAGGAAGATGCAACTTCGCATATCGAAGAAATGCGCGCTGTCTCAGACACCATCAAATCTCTTGATGATTCTCTTCGCCCGATTGAAGAGCAAATAGAAGATAGAGTTCTTCGCATTCCGAATATGATACATGCTTCTGTTCCCATTGGGAAAAGCGCTGCTGACAATGTGGAAGTGCGCCGCAAAGGTGATACGATTGAACAAGGATTCAGAAAGAATCATCTTGAAATCTCAAAGCAACTGAATATTCTTGATTTTGAAAGAGGCGCTAAAGTAAGTGGTAGCGGTTTCGGGTTTTATGTGGGCAAAGGAGCAAGTTTTGAAAGAGCACTTATCAATTTCATGATCGATTTGCATTTGGAAAAGCATGGATATACAGAAATGTTGCCTCCTTTTCTCGCAAATTATGCTTCAATGCGTGGTACTGGACAATTACCGAAAATGGAAGAGGATATGTATGCGATGCCTTTGGATGGTCTCTATGCAATTCCAACGGCTGAAGTTCCGCTTACCAATTTCCACCGCGATGAAGTACTCGCAAATGATCAATTACCCGTGAAGTATTGTGGTTACTCCGCTTGTTTCAGAAGGGAAGCGGGAAGCTATGGAAAGGATACAAAGGGATTTCTACGCGTGCATCAATTCAATAAAGTAGAACTCGTGAAATTTGTGAAACCTGAAACATCCTATGATGAATTGGAAGTACTCGTGACAGATGTGGAAGATGTATTAAATGCACTTGAGATTCCATATCGCGTTTTGCAATTGTGCAGTGGAGATACAAGTTTTTCAAGCGCAAAAACCTATGATTTAGAAGCTTGGTCACCGGCTGAACAGAAGTGGCTTGAAGTGTCGAGTTGTTCAAACTTTGAATCCTATCAAGCAAGAAGAGCGAATATCAGATTCAGAAATGATCAGGGCAAACTTGAATTCTTGCATACATTGAATGGCAGTGGTCTCGCCACATCACGCTTGATGGTCGCCATTCTCGAGCATTATCAAACGGAAGACGGACATATCAATGTGCCCAAGGTTTTGCAGCCATACTGTCGTTTCGACAGAATATAATGATGTCTTATGATTTACATAATCCGCTTCTTGATATGTATAGAGATTTGCGCCATGCACAAACTCTCCATACCTCCTCAAATGCGTTTTTGACAGATGGCGAGAAAATCACATTGACTGTTTTAGAAAGTGGAATGAGCATTGCATCCATTCTTCTGACCGAAGATCTGTTCTTAAAACATGAAGCATTGATAAAAAGCAGATTATCCGATGAGCATATTCTCATCATGCCCAAAAAAGAAATGGATGCACTCGTTGGTATTAATCTCCATAGCCCGATGATGAGCATTGCGCATACTCCGCCACCATATGATATGCACTCATTGAAAAGTCCTATCATTGCTCTCAATGGCATTGTTAATTCCGATAATGTGGGTGGAATTATTCGAAATGCAATTGGTTTGGGATTTGAATCCATCATAACTGATTCTACCACGAGTTCACCGTATTTGAGAAGATCCATTCGTGTTTCCATGGGTTCAATTGCATTCGCCAAATGTGGGTTTTCACAAAATCTGAAGCAAGATCTCGAGCAAATGAAGTCCGAAAAAGGGCTAACAATCATATCGGCAGAGATAAATTCACATTCTGTGTCATTGTATGACTATGTGTTTCCACAAGACTTCATTATAGTATTGGGAAGCGAAGGAAATGGAATTGACGACAATATATTGGCGATTTCTGACAAAATAATCCATATTCCTATGAATTCCCGTGTAAAATCTTTGAATGTTTCATCGAGTTCGGCCATCATTTTACATGCTGCTAGACAAAGAAATCAATGATGTGGATAAGCATGTGCAAAATTTTTCTTTGTGGAAAACTAGCGATAAGCTATCTTTGCAAGTTCTATTTGAATCTCTTTTTTCATCGAGGATTTGATTGTGTTATCATTCGCCAAAATCACAAAGTCTATACGCGAACAGGATGTTCAAGCTAAATGGCATGTAGTAGATGCCGACGGTTTAACATTGGGTCGTTTGGCATCACAAGTTGCATATTTGATCAGAGGCAAGCATAAGCCGGATTTCACTCCCCATGTCGATTGTGGTGATTTTGTGATTGTGGTCAATGCTTCCAAAATTCGCGTAAAAGGCAAGCGTGAAGAAAATAAAGAGTATTTCCATTATACCGGTTATCCGGGTGGTGATCGTTATCGCTCTTTCAAAGATCTTGTGAAGAGCAAGCCTGAAGAAGTCATTGAACTTGCAGTCAAGGGTATGCTTCCGAAAAATTCACTTGGTCGTAAAATGGGCAAAAAATTGAAAGTGTATGCAGGTCCTGAGCATCCGCATGCAGCACAGGAGCCCACTGAACTTAAACTTTCATACAGCGCAGAATAAACGGAAAAATCCATGAAGAATATCACAGCTACCGGTCGTCGTAAGACAGCAGTTGCGCAAGTGCGTTTATTGCCAGGTTCCGGTAAAGTTATTGTAAATAAGAGTCCGATCGAGGTATATTTCCCCGTTGAAGTGTATCGTCGCGAGGCATTGCGTCCTTTGGAGACATCGAATCTTGAAGGCAAGTTTGATATTTTCATCAAAGCGACTGGCGGTGGGAAGAGCGGTCAAGCCGGAGCAATTCGTCTCGGTGTAGCCCGCGCTTTGGTGGATTTTGATGGCGAGCTTCGTCCTCAAATGCATTCAGCAGGATATCTTACAAGAGATCCAAGAATGGTTGAGCGTAAGAAGTATGGACAAAAGAAAGCTCGTAAGCGCTTCCAGTTCTCAAAACGCTAATCTGACAAGACATTGTTTGCATTGGACCTCACCTCAAATCGTGGCTGAGGTCTTTGCATTCTTCAGGAAAATGGTTCTTTCAACCATTTTCACAATTAAACATGCTTTGTGATTGTATTTCCTCGTGGCCTTTCTAGGTTGGAAATTCAAGGTGATCAAAGCAGTAGTATCAACTAATACATTAGGAGTTGCCACATGGCAAAGGAAACAACAGTCGAGGCTCTTCTCGAATCAGGTGCCCATTTTGGTCACCTTACCCGCCGTTGGAATCCAAAAATGCGCAAGTTTATTTATACAGAGCGCAATGGAATTCACATCATTGATCTTCGTAAGACAAAAATACTATTAGACATTGCCTCAGAAGCAGCTCATGATGCTGCAAGTCAAGGTAAGGTTGTGCTTTTCGTTGGTACGAAAAATCAAGCAAAAGAAGCTATTCAAAATGCCGCAAAGCGTTGCGGAGCATATTATGTATCAGAGCGTTGGTTGGGTGGAATGCTCACCAATTTCTCAACTATTCGTAAGTCAATCAAGCGTCTTGCATTGATTGATAAGATGGAAGCTGATGGTACATTTGGAAAATTCACAAAGAAAGAGCGCTTAATGCTCAATCGTGAGCGTGAGCGTTTGCGTCGCGTTTTCGGTGGTATCGAAGAGATGACACGCATCCCAGGTGCAATCTTTGTAGTGGATGTAAAAAAAGAACATATCGCAATTCAAGAAGCAAAAAAACTCGGCATTCCTGTGATTGGAATGGTTGATACCAATTGCGACCCAGATACAGTAAACTACCCGATTCCTGCAAATGATGATTCAATCCGCACGATTGAACTCGTTGCAGAAACTCTTGCAGAATCAATACTATCTGGTCGTGAAATCGCAAAGCAAAAAGCTTCTGAAGCAGGTGTTTCAGGAGATCGTGGTGCAAAAGAGAATGAATCAGAAGATGATGGCAAAGGTTCACGCAAATTGCGTCCCCGTCGCAGGAAAGATGATGAAGCGCCAAGATTCACAGGTGATGCACCTGCTAAAGCTTAATCATACAACATCAATCATGAATTAAGGAAATAGATACAATGTCAATAACACCACTAATGGTTAAAGACCTGCGCGATAAAACCGGTGCAGGTATGGCTGATTGTAAAAAAGCACTCGATGAAGCACAGGGCGACATGCAAGAAGCGATTGAAATTCTTCGCAAGCGTGGCGCTGCCTCTGCAGCAAAGCGTGCGGATCGCTCTGCAAATGAAGGTATTGTCATTGCGAGAACATCCGCTGATGGATCTAAGAGTATTATTCTTGAAGTCAATTGTGAAACTGACTTTGTTGCGCGCAATGAAGAATTTGTAAAATATGCCGATGAATTGGCAAATGTATTACTGAACAGCGGTGCAAAAGATCAAGAATCTTTGATGGCTATCAATATCGGTGATAAAACTTTCGGTGATCTTCACAATGAAATTCTTGCAAAATTCAGCGAGAAAATTGGTTTGAAGCGCTTTGAAATCATTCAAGCAAATGGGTTTGTTGCAGAGTATATTCATGCTGGCAATAGACTTGGCGTTCTTCTTGAAACCAATATAATGACTGCTGCAGATGAAGTAAAAGCTCTTCTTCGTGATGTGGCAATGCAGATTGCAGCTATGAACCCTTCTTATGTGAAGCGGGAAGATGTACAAACAGATGCACTGGAAAAAGAGCTTGTAATCTACCGCGACAAAGCAATCCAAGAAGGAAAAACACCTGAGATTGCCGATCGAATCGCAAAAGGACAAATCGAAAAGTTCTATCAAGAACAATGTTTGCTTGAACAAAGCTTTGTGAAGGATAGCAAAAAAACTGTCAAAGACATTCTGACTGAAATTGGCAAATTGACAGGAGAGTCTGTAAATATTATAAGCTTCCGCAGATATTTTCTTGGCGAATAATGTAATTCATTGTCCACGAAACCAGTAGCGGCATGAATTTTTTGTAAATTTTTGCCGCTTTTTTATATCCGTTCAAGGAGGAATCCATGCAAAGTCCGTGCTTTAAACGCATACTGCTCAAATTGAGCGGAGAATCCTTAATGGGCAATCAACAATTTGGACTTTCATCCTCCATTTTGAAACAATATGCCAAAGATGTTGCTACAGTATATCATCTTGGTGTTGAAATTGGAATTGTGATTGGTGGTGGAAATTTTATTCGTGGTGAACAAGCCGCCCAGCAAGGGATTGATAAAGTCTCAGGTGATTATATGGGTATGCTAGCCACAGTTATCAATTGCATAGCATTTCAAAACGCATTGGAAGAAGAAGGATTGCCAACGAGACTACAAACGGCAATTCACATGCAACAAATTGCAGAGCCTTACATCAAAAGAAGAGCAATCAGACATCTTGAGAAAAAACGAGTCGTACTTTTTGGAGCAGGAACAGGAAATCCATATTTCACCACAGATTCCGCCGCCGCATTGCGCGCCATTGAAATGGAAGCAGATGTCATTATCAAAGGCACAAGAGTCGATGGTGTATATGATGATGATCCTGAGAAAAATCCTCTTGCTAAACGTTATGATTCAGTGTCTTATCAAGAGGTATTGCTGAAAGGTCTAAAGGTAATGGATGCAACAGCGATTGCACTGTGTCAAGATAATGGATTGCCAATTCTCGTGTTCAACATGAATGAAGCAGGTAATTTGGAAAAGTTAATTATGGGTGAAAGCATCGCCACAATCGTACAACATTAAATCTATCGAGGATTTTATTATGCCGGTTAATGATGTCGTCAAAGAAGCGGGTAATGCAATGGCTATAGCCGTTGAACATGCAGGTCAATATATCTCAAAAGTTCGCACGGGCAGAGCTTCAGTTACTTTGCTTGACAATGTGAAAGTTGATTATTATGGTACTGCAACTCCTCTTGCTCAAGTTGGAAATTTGTCAGTTCCTGATGCAAGAACAATCTTGATTCAACCATGGGATAAAGGTACGCTATCTGCTATTGAAAAGGCTATTCTTACTTCAGGTCTTGGTTTGAATCCTTCAAATGATGGATCAGTCATCAGAGTTCCGATTCCACCACTCACCGAAGAACGAAGAAAGGAATTTGTGAAACTCTGTAAGAAATTCGCAGAAGAAGGTAAAGTTGGTGTTCGCAATATCCGCCGTGATCATATGGAAGAATTGAAAGTGGCTGAGAAGAAAGAACACTTTTCAGAAGATGACAGAAAACGCGGTGAGGATGAAATTCAAAAATTGACCGATAAATATGTGAAAGACATAGATGCAATCATGGTCAAGAAAGAAAAAGAAATTCTTGAAGATTGATCATCCATGTCAACACAACCGATTCCAATTCCAATTCCTGACAATCCTGAATCTATTAAGGATCAATTCGAATCATTTGTAAAGCTTGTACAAGTTTTACGACTTGAATGTCCATGGGATCGCAAGCAAACTCATGAATCCATTTCGCACTTGTTCATCGAAGAAGCATATGAAATGATTGATGCGATTGCAACAGGTGATGATGAGGAATTTGCGAAGGAACTCGGGGATCTGTTTCTGCATATTCTCATGCATTCGGTGATTGCCGAACAAAGAGGATCATTTTCCATCATCGATGTGATGAAGAAAGTTCAATCCAAATTGATTCATCGTCATCCTCATGTATTTGGAGATACAAATGCTGAAGATGAAGAAACAGTACGGAAGAATTGGGAAGAACTCAAAATGCAAGAGGGAAGATCCTCAGCATTGGAAGGAGTGCCGAATGCATTGCCTGCTCTGATTCGCGCGCAAAGAATACAAGAAAAAGCAGCCAATGTTGGATTTGATTGGGATAATGAATCAGATGTCTGGAATAAAGTCGATGAGGAATTGCAAGAGTTGCGTGTTGAACTGGAACAAGGAAATCCAGAACGCATTACCGATGAATTGGGCGATGTCCTATTTTCTATTGTTAATGCCGCAAGATTCCGTTCAATAATCGCTGAAGATGCATTACAAAAGACATCAAATAAATTCAAAAAACGATTCATGATCATCGAGCAAATGGCACAGAAGCAAGGTAGGCATTTAAAGGACATGACCTTGCAAGAGATGGATGATCTCTGGAATGAAGTGAAGGCAAACGAAAAGGGACTGTAGGTCCCTTTCTCTATCGCAAGTCTATAATCTCAGCATCTTTCGGGGGAATGAAAGTAAAATGAGCATCGGTGATTCCACCGTTTATCTTCAATGCCTCCAAATCCCACACTTGTTTTTGATTTCCATCCACGGCTGATATACGCCTGATTTCCGAGCTGCCTTTCTTAACATAAATTGTGAGTGATTTTATACCCAATGCAGACTTTCCATTCTTGGGAATCAACTCCAATCCATGATGCGAGACATTTCCAATCGAGAAATCATGCAATTCTTTTGGTTGATAATTATAGAGAAAATTAAAGAGCACGATATCAAGAGAACTTGATGGCCTGCTCTTAATTTCATTGATGGTCACATTTTTTCTGGCGGAATGATAATTCCAAACCGTGTGGCCATCACATATGATTTTTCTATCATTCAAATCCAATATGTATTTTCCTGAACGCATAGCCTTTAGCGTACCTGTGATTCCTGATATTGGCTCAATACCTACGAATCTTGCTTCAAGCGAATTCATATTGCCATAACGCTTTCGTAGCTGAGCAAAAAGTTCGTTTTTTTTGTCCTGACTATAAAGTTCAGAAGTAAAAAGAAGAACCATGCCGAATAAAAGAAAAATCAATTTATTTGTCATTCTTCAACTCCGGCTTTTGATTGGCCTCTTTAGATTTTTGAGATTTCCCTTCCTCTCTTCTCTTTTCCAAATCTTTTCTACTCATTATACCGATATCTCTCAATGTAGGAATCAGCATGATTTCCTTGATTGGAATGGATTCAAAAGGATTCTTCCCAATATGTAATGTACTGAGATCCTTCAATGCAGATATTCCATTTGGTAATGTAGTGAGTAAATTATTGTCGACCGATAACACTGTGAGCTTTTGACATTTCCATAATGAAGATGGTAGTTGAGTCAAGGCATTATATGATAAATCAAGTTCTCTCATAATCGTATTCTCAGGTATATCAATCGGTAAAGACTTGATTAGATTTTCGGAGAGATTTAAATTCTGAAGTCTGATGAGTGAGAATAATTCTTTTGGTACGGTAGTCAATTTATTGGCGGATAAATCAATTGAAAAGAGGGTCTTTGAATTTGTAATCTCAGCCGGCAAAGTATTGATCTTGTTTTTTGACAATGTCAAATTTCGCAATGAGGGTAATTCCAATAATGCCTTGGGAATTGTTGTCAATTCATTATTTGAAGCAGAAAATGTTCGCAGTAATATAAGTTTTTCAATTCCTGCGGGTAGTTCATTTAATCGACTACCATCTATACCAAGCGAATGCAAATTTTTCAATTGGGACAAGTCTGGAAATGAAGTCAATTGTAGATTTGAGATATTTAATTCATTCAACGATTCCAATCCTAGGATTGTCTTTGGAATGCTTGTAAGCTGCAAAGCTGAAATATTCAAAACCTTCAGATTCTGCATTCCTGAAAAATCCGGTAAGGAACTTATAGGATTAGTAGATATATCCAATAATTCCAATTCAGGCAAACTGTTGATGCCCGCCGGAATATCAGAAATTTTATTATTTGATATTAGTAGTCTTTTCAACT
Organism: Ignavibacteria bacterium; assembly: GCA_947491315.1. GTDB lineage: Bacteria > Bacteroidota > Ignavibacteria > Kapaibacteriales > UBA961 > UBA961. The sequence goes on along the minus strand of CANLII010000013.1, from coordinate 34,162 downwards.
TTTTCAATGAAGAAATACCATTTGGTATTGTCGGGATTTCATTGAAAGAAAGAGTCAATTCTTCTATGTTCGTACATTTCAAAAGATCGATTGGAAATTCCGTTAATCTTCTTCGACTGAAATTGATATGAGTGATTTCCTCAGGTTTTAACTGTAAATCTTCCACGCCTTTTGCGTCTCTTCTTTTTAATTTCTGAGGTTTCTCCACTTGAGTATGTTCCTGTTGTGCTTGCACAGAAATACATAGTGAGAGAAAGAAGATGTATGTCAGGATAGAGATTTTCATATAGTCAACTCTTTTTTGTAGTAATTACAATCACTGGCAAAATTACCTGATATGTATATCACTTGCTATCGTAAACATTCCTAATTTTGTGCATGATTACAAATGCATCACATATTTTATCGATCTTCATTGTTCTTTCATTGGGTTTTATCTCCTGCAATGATACTCCCCAATCCCCGGAAGCTGTTCCGGATACAGGAAAGATCAATGATACACTGTATATTCCGCTTCAACCGGATTGGTCTGATTTTAATGAGCCATCTGATATTTTTATAGGTCGTGAACCATTTGTTTATGTAGCCGACACTAAGAATAATCGTATTGTGATGCTCGACATTGCAGGTCGTCGTGTTGGTGTCTCGGGATTCATCAAAAACCCTATTGCAATTGCTCAAGATGGATTGTTTGATTTACTGATATGTGGTGAACTTGATACTGTATTGCAAGCAAAGACAGTGACGATTGGGGCAATATATCGCATTCATATGAGCGATGTAAGACATTCTATTGCTAATGCACCTATTCAATGTGTATATACTCAAGCCGGCAGACCCGAGAGAAGATTTACTGGAATAACCGTACTCCAGGGCAATGCATATCTGATTTCTAGAACAGGTCCGAGTAATTCCTCACGCTTTGATCCGGATGATGCTGTGCTGTTGATGAATCCTCAAGATTCTGTCATGAGTAGATTGTCTTCCCTTGTTCCTGAAGGCAATGCATTGTATTCAATCGGTTCGATATCCTCTCTCTCTGTTGCTGCAGATAGATCTCAAGATTTTCTGTTTACGCAGATTTCACCCAATATGCAGTATAAAGTGCAGTGGTTGAGTTATGTCTCAGGTGACATAACAGGGTGGTTTCAAAAGTTTAATCCTGCTGATCCTTCAACTTCGGGAGGTGATTTGATTAGTGTAGGTCGTTTTGGTAAACCTGAGGATATCACATATGATGCCTTTGGCAATGTATATGTGATTGATGCTGGCAAAGATTCTGTTCTAAAGTTCACATCCACTGGCAAAGAGATGCATTCTTTTGGTGGCTCTGGTGCAGGTAAATCCCAATTTTCCTCACCCTTAGGTATTGCTTGGTTCAATAAAACGCTCTATGTGGCAGATACGAAAAACAATCGGATATGTCGGTTCCGCCTTTCCACAGACCAATAAAAAAAGTCATATGGAAAACCATATGACTTAAAACTTGTGACAAGAATGATTTATTCTTGTTCGATCGTTGCGCGATACTGACGTCGAGCTGCTTTCATGCGAGAAAGACGCTTCTCAACTGAAGGCTTTATGAAAAAAGCACGCTTTTTGAATTCGCGCAATACACCACTTCGCTCATATTTTTTCTTAAAGCGACGAAGTGCTCTGTCGATCGACTCATTGGATTGGATTGTAACGCCTACCATATCTCTTTTCTGGATAAGATGGATAATTTTATTTAACTAAATTTTCAATCAATTTTTTTTCTTTCAACTTTTCAAATTGAACAATGATCGCAAAACCACCATTGGAAATGATTTCTTTAGAAAGAACAACACCGAGATCATCCCATTTCTGATGATAGATCACATCGCCAACAGCATATACGTCAGATGTGTTGTAAATTTTAGAATCTTCTTTTGAAACCTGTATAATTGCCGCAGTCTTGTCTGATTTTGCATCAAGTACATCCAAATCAACAAGTTGAGAGTGACGACTGAGCGTACAACGGGCCCATTGGCGGCGACCTTCAGCAGACTCCATTGGTTCGCCAATAAGCTCATGCTTGGTTTCTTTCATCAAGAAAGGAGAAAAGAGCTTGACATATTTGGCTTTTCTGGCGCGTCTGACTTTTGTAGCCATTTGGAACTCCGTTCACAGACTGAAATTACACAATACCGGGACTGCAAATATACAAAGAAATAGGTTGTCCACCAAAAACAACTGATTCTGTATCAATGTGTTGTGATAGTAAAATCTACAATATTCGCAATTATCAATATCTCTTGCTTTTAATCAGGCAAGGCATATAATGATGGAGATTCTCGAGTACTTTGCCAGTTCCTCTTACCACAGCGGTTAGGGGGTCTTCCACAACATGCACGGTGAGTGTTGTTTCCATGGAAAGGCGCTTATCCAAACCTTTGAGTAAAGCACCACCACCGGAGAGCATGATTCCGCGATCATAAATATCAGCAGCCAATTCCGGGGGAGTTCTTTCAAGCAACATGCGGACACTTTCAACGATTGTAGCAACACATTCACTGAGTGCTTCTCTGATATCGATCGAACTGACCGTAATTGATTGAGGAATACCTGTAATCAAATCACGACCTTTCACTTCGATTTCCACTTCTTGTTCCAATGGGTAAGCAGATCCTACTTCACATTTGATGATTTCGGCGGTTCTTTCACCAATAAGAATATTATGATTACGCTTAAAGTACTGTACAATGCTATTGGTCATTTCATCGCCTGCCATGCGAATGGACTCATCGGTAACGATACCCGAAAGTGCAATCACTGCTATTTCAGTAGTTCCACCACCGATATCGACTATTAAATTTCCTTTTGGCTCATGAACATCGAGTCCGATGCCAATTGCAGCAGCCATTGGTTCGGCTATAAGATGCACTTCTTTTGCACCTGCATGTTCGGCACTATCTCGAACTGCACGCTTTTCTACTTCGGTAATGCCTGATGGTACGCATATGACAACACGTCTGGCAGGTTGCCATGACAATGAAATTTTCTTGATGAAAGCTCTGAGCATTCCCTCAGCGATTTCGAAATCTGCAATCACACCGTCCTTCAATGGACGAATGGTGCGAATGTCACGATGAGTCTTGCCTACCATTGCTTGTGCTTCATGTCCAATCGCGAGTATATGCTTATTAGTGCGATCGAATGCAACGATTGACGGCTCATTGAGCACCAAACCCTTATCTCTCATCCAAATGAGAGTATTGGCAGTGCCAAGATCAATGGCCACATCTGTTGATAAAAATCCAAAGCGCATCATATTCTCACTATACTGATGATGAAGTCTTCTCACATTACAAGCCCGGAGTCAATACTATGGGGGACTGCAAAAATACGAATCTAAGGATACAAAACCAACCTTGGAATCAAGTTTCCGAAATCTTTATAGTGATCTAAGTTTATGATTCAAAATACTTTGCAATCTTTGATCACTCTGCTTTTCGCAATTGCTCTTTTTCGGAGGTAGATGGGCTTTTTTGCTCAAAATGAGGTTCTTTTCCGGAATCCACGACATCTCTGTCCACTATGCAATGATTGATGTCATTACGATCAGGTATATCAAACATGATGGGCAACATGATTTCTTCTACTATTGCTCTCAGACCCCGAGCACCTGTTTTGCGAATCTTGGCTTTTTCAACGATACCCAATAGTGCATCATTTGTGAATTCCAATCCGCATTGTTCCATCGAGAATAACTTTTGATATTGCTTGATGAGTGCATTTTTGGGTTTCGTGAGCACTTGAAGCATCGCCTCATCGGTCAATGGTTCTAACGGTGCAATCACAGGAAGTCTTCCTACCAATTCAGGAATGAATCCAAATTTGATGAGATCCTCTGGCTCCACTCGCGATAGCAAAGCGCTGTTCTCTTCTACATTCTCTTTCATGCTCGCACTGAATCCAATGGTTTTTGCATTGATTCTGCGGCCAATGGTTTTCTCTACTCCGTCAAATGCGCCACCACAGATGAAGAGAATATTTTTTGTATTTACATATACCAGAGATTGCTCGGGATGTTTTCTACCACCACGAGGAGGAACACCCGCAACAGTACCTTCAAGCAATTTGAGGAGTGCTTGCTGAACACCTTCGCCGGATACATCTCGCGTAATGCTTTGTGAATCTGAACGACGGGCAATTTTATCGATTTCATCGATATACACTATGCCACGCTCTGCACGCTCGGCATCATAATCTGCATTTTGCAGAAGATGTACGAGAATAGTTTCAACATCATCACCAACATAACCTGATTCAGTGATTGTGGTTGCATCCGCAACTGCAAAAGGCACATCAAGAATGCGTGCTAATGTTTTTGCAAGTAGTGTTTTTCCCGTTCCGGTAGGACCAACAAGCAGAATATTACTTTTTTCAATTTCCACATCATCCTGAGATGGGAGAGCATTGGATGCAATACGCTTATAATGATTATACACCGCAACACTCAAAATCCGTTTTGCCTTGTCTTGATCAATCACATATTCATCAAGCTTTGCTTTAATTTGTGATGGCTTCAATAATGCGGTTTTTTGATTCTGATGTTTGTGGGTCTTTGTGGAGGGTGCAATATGCTGATTCAATACATCCATGGATGTATGAATACAACGATCACAGATATACACCTCATTGCCTGCAATGAGATTCTGGACATCAGCGGCAGGACGACCACAAAATGAACAGTGAATGGAATCTTTGTCTTGCGTTCTTGAACTCATTATGTTCTATTACGGTATATCAAGAAAAAAAAAGGCGGGACGAAGGTATCGCCCCGCCTTTCATGTATTCATGCAGCATTATGATTTGCTTGGCTCTAATGAGCGACGCTCTAAAATCTTATCGACAATACCATAATCAACTGCTTGTTTGGCGCTCATATAATTATCTCGATCTGCATCTTTGAGGATAGTTTTTGTGTCTTTCCCTGTATGCTTACTGATGATTGCATAGAGCATTTCACGAATGCGAAGCATTTCTTTGGTATAGATTTCAATGTCGGTCGCCTGACCTTGAGTACCACCCAATGGTTGATGCATCATGATGCGTGAATTTGGGAGTGCAAATCGCTTTCCGGCTGCTCCAGCACAAAGAAGTACCTGTGCCATTGATGCCGCCATACCAACACAAATTGTGCTGATATCGGGTCTTACAAATTGCATGGTATCATAAATTGCCATGCCTGAAGTAACGCTTCCACCCGGAGAATTGATATATATATTGATATCCTTTGTGGGATCTTCGCTTTCGAGAAAGAGGAGTTGTGCTACAGTCAAACTTGCAACATTATCATCTATGGGTGAACCAATGAAAATGATTCTCTCTTTCAAAAGCCGAGAATAAATATCATAGGCTCTTTCGCCTCTGCTTGTTTGTTCCACTACCATGGGAACGAGTTGATTCATCATAATAATGCTCCTGATGGTGATTATTCACCGGCAGATTTTGAGTTGGATGATTTCTTTTTCGGCTTTTCTTCCGCGTCTTCTGTCTTTTTTGCTTTGGTTGAAGTTTTCGCTTCCTTTGCTTTTCCTTCAGCTTTAGGCTTCGCAGTTTTACTTGCTTTTTTTACCGGCTCAGCCTTTGACGAAGAAGTCGCCTCAGCAGTGTCTTGCATTTGCTTAACCATGGCATCCATGTCTTTTTCAGCAAAATAGGACTGAGGATCTACATCGATAATTGTTGCCATGGAAAGGACTTTTTCCATAACTTTTTTTGCAAGAATTGAACCGAGAAATGCATTGTCTTTCATAAGATATGAAAGAATTTGATTATCATTCATTTGAGTTTGTGAACGATAATATTGCAAATATGGAAGGATGTCTTGCTCTTCAAGAGTAATTCCTTCCTTCTCAATGATTCTATCGCGAATCAATTCCCAGCGTGCTGTCTGCTCGGCATAAGGACGGAACATTTCTTCGAAGTCGGACATCTTTAGATCAGCTGCAGATGGACCTTGTTGTTTTTTGAAATTGTCAAACATTCCATGCATGACTTCATGCACGATTGAATGCGGAACTTGGAAATCATGCTTCGAAGTGATGATATCAACAATCTGAATTTCCATCTCTTTGCGTGCTTCCTCTTCCAACATGCGATTATTATAATCGCGAACGCTGTTTTCCAATTCTTCAATGGTTGAAAGGCTACCATTAGAATACTTTTTGACGAATTCTTCATCCAATGCGGCGGGTACGATTTTCTCTGCAGACAAAATGGTCACTTCAAATCTATCAGGATTTTCTTCACCCTGAGTTGCATCCATGTATGTTGCTGTATCACCAACCTTTTTGTCAATCAATGCATCACGAAGGAATCCATCCAAATCGGGATGATCAAGGAAAATTGTATTCTCTTGGGGTTCCAAACCTTCAAGAGGTTCACCTGTTTCATCATCCACTTTCGTGAAACGAATGGTAACATTGTGTTTGGCATCATTAATATGATCAGCAGGAATGCTGGATGCATTCTTAAGTAGCATTTCATCAATGATTTTTTGAACATCTTCATCAGTGACTTTTGAAATCGGCTTCTTGATTTCAAATCCATCATAAGAGGCCAATTCAAAATCAGGAATAATGCTGAAACGAATCACATAATTCATCGAGCCGCCTTCACCCGGCTTGAGGTCAAGCAATTCAGGCTGGCCAACAACTTTTATATTATTGTTGCGAGTATAATTCTTGAACTCGGAATCCGCCACATCCATCATGCATTCCTGCTCAATTTGTCGGCCAAATCTTTGCTTAATGATTGATAGTGGAACCTTACCCTTGCGAAATCCTTTAATTTCTATTGTTGGCTGTGCCTTCTGATAAGCACGCTCAAAGTGAGGAATGAAATCCTCTTGTGTCAATGAAAAACTTACCTCTTGCGTGCAAGCATCAATTGATATGACGGAGATTTCCAAAGAAGTAACCTTAATTATTTCAAAATGCCGGATTCACCGGAAAATATTGTGCGGATGGGGAGGGTCGAACTCCCACGGGTTGCCCCACCAGATCCTAAGTCTGGCGCGTATGCCATTTCGCCACATCCGCATAGTCGAGTGCTTGAAGATAAGAAGGCAAAAATACAATGTTTCCATCGGTTTATGAAATAATTGTTAACTTGGCCATTCGAGACACTGAATTGGTATAATCCGTCATTTATGACATATTTTACGTTCTTGAGCCATTATGATCCCTAATAATACCTATGATGTAATTATTTTGGGTGCCGGTATTTCCGGTATGTCTGCTGCCATGCATTGCATAAAAAGGGGAAAAAGTCCTCTATTGATAGAGTCTACTGCAAATATTGGAGGAAGGGCCCGCTCATTTGAAGATCGCATTTCAGGAGATATGATTGATAATGGTCAACATGTCATGATGGGTTGTTATGAGTCATTCTTTGAATTGATCAAAGAAATCGGAATGATGCACAAGATTCAAAAACAGCAATATCTTACTGTCCCCTTCCATTTTACAAATGGCGAAAAAGACCTTCTTTTTGCCAAAGGATATGGTGGCCTTCATGGTCCCATCGGAATGGCATTCGGAATGTTGCGTTTGAACTTTTTGAATGCACAAGACAAAAGATCCATGCTCTTATTCGCTATTCGATTGAAACTGGCTTTATGCAAACCAGGATTTATGACCGCAAGGGAATTTCTTTTGTCGGAAGCACAGTCAGACAGACTTATTGATTTGATATGGACACCTGTTATACTTGCAACAATGAATGGCAAACCGGAGGAGGTATCGGCAAAAGTGTTTGTCACTGTGTTACGACTTGCTTTTTTTGGTTCAGGAGATGCATCATCGCTCTATATTCCTGAATGTGGTTTATCAGAACTGTTTGAGCCATTCGAAGCATGGATGAATGAACATGGTGGACAGATATTGCGAAGCATGGGTGTGATTGCAATCGATATTGAGCATAATCAAGTGAAAGGTGTGACTTTGCAAAACGGAACCAAGCTTTTTTCTTCAAGTGTGATTACGGCCATTCCTCCACATGCATTGCAAAAAGTTATTCCTGATGCATTGAATCATTTATACTTTTCAGGACTCGAACATATCAGTTATTCTCCGATAGTTTCACTATACCTTTGGTTCGACAAAGAATTTCCTGAAATTCAATTGTCTGCAATCATGGATGCAAAGACACAATGGATATTTAGGAAAACAACCAAAATGCCATCCGCAAAATCATTACTTGCATTGACAATCAGTGCCGGAGATGAGATCGTAGGAATTTCAACGGAAGAAATTGCAAATCTTTGTGCAGAAGAAGTGAGACAATGCTTTCCTGAAATGCGGGATGCCAATGTAGTACACTGGAAAGTTATCAAGGAAAAGTCGGCTACTGTTTTGTTAGATCCGAATACAGAAGAAAGAAGACCAAATCAAAAAAGTCCTGTGGATGGACTTGTGATTGCGGGTGATTGGACTAATACAGGTTTGCCTGCAACACTAGAGGGCGCAGCTCTAAGTGGTAAGTTTGCTGCTTCACTCATCTAACCACCATATGCGCCGAAAGAGCGTATGCCGGCATTCCAAATAATGCGAGTGATCAGCCAAGTGAATATGCACCAAGAAAAGCAAATCGCAATGTGCAATCCTGCTTGATTAAGTGGCATGAGTCCGGAAGACAAGGCAGCGGGAACATAGCTCAAATATTGAAAGGGAAGAAAGGAAGAAATGCGAGCAAGCCAATCGGGGAGTAAATCCAATGGTACAAGTGAACCCGAAAGAAACCACATGCTGATATCAAATATCACATGAAATGTCCATGTCTCTTCAAGCCAAAAAGCCAAATACGAAATCGTCATCGAAATAAAAAACTTGATGATCATAGCCATGCACACAAGCAAAGATGACCAAGCAATTCCTTCCCAAGAAATGTGTGATTGAGTAAAAAATGGTATGAATGGAATGATGATTGAAGTTGAAATGATCACGCCGACTCGGTCTGCTATTGCAAGTGCTCCCGAAAACCCCAAATGTGATATTGGCTTGATGAGATATTTATTCAAATCACCTTTTCGAATTTCATCAGATACATTTTTCTCGATTCTCCCTGATTTAATGATGACACCATACAGCGCTGCAAAAATCACATAGAGAAACATGGAATCGGAAGTGTATTGCCCGATAAAGAGAGTATCTCTTCCTGCAAAAACTGAATCCCACAAGAAGTACTGAACACCTATCAATACCAAAAGCGACAAAAAACTATTGCTGAAATAATCCATTCGATATTCAAGCAATGAGGATAGACCGCTACGAAATGCTGCAAGATAGATATTCATCAAAGTGCTTTTGTACGCCCACCATCTACAAGCATTGTTATGCCCGTGATATATGAGGCATGTTCAGATGCAAAAAATACTGCTGCAGATGCAATTTCATGTGGCTCGCCAAGTCTTTTCATTGGCACTTCATCTGCCATAGCTTTTGCAATGTCATCAGTGGATTTCTGCTGCTCTTTGGATTTTCTTTCAATCAATGCTGTGAGTCTGCCAGTTTTTGTTGCTCCCGGTAAAACACTATTCACAGTGATGCCGTATTGTGCTACTTCATTTGAAAGTGTTTTTGACCAAGACGCCGTTGCCGAACGCACTGTATTTGATACACCCAATCCATCTAGAGGTTGCCTTACCGAAGTAGAAATGATATTGATAATTCTTCCGAAATTTCTTTCTTTCATTCCTGGTAAACAATATTGCGTAATCAGATGAGAAGCCATGAGAAGTCTATTGAATGCTTCATGAAAAGCTGACACTGAAGATTGTTCAATAGTACCCGGTGGCGGACCACCTGAATTATTAATGATGATGTCGATTGGAGTGTCACCTAAAGATTCCATCGCTGATTGTACGGCCTGTAAATCTGAAAAATCAGCAATGAGTGATTGATGTTGCTGACCATTCTCTGCAGGCAATCGTGAAACTACTTCTTGCAAAGCATCTTGATTTCTGGCAAATCCAATGATTGTACAACCAGCTTCAGCGAGCATTGTGGCAATTGAGAGCCCAATGCCTTGCGTGCACCCACATACAAGAGCTACTTTTTTGTCGAAACGAATATTCATCTATATAATCCTATCACTTTGCAAGTACGACAAATTGTGTTCTACGATTGATCGCTCGATTGCGTTCTGAATCATTTGGTGCAACGGGTTGGGACATCCCAAAACCTCTTGCGCGCAGTCTTTTCTCTTCAATTCCTCTTTTGATCATTTCCTGCATCACGGATTTCGCACGAGCATCGGATAATTTTTGATTGAATTCTTCACCTCCGATATTATCGGTATGTCCTTGAATTTCCAATCGTAATTTTGGATATCGCTCCATGAGTTCAGCTAATTCATCAATCCGAATCATTGATTCCTCGCGAACGACTGAAGAATTAAAATCGAACTGGATGGGATATTTGAAACCATCTGATACATCAAATCCAGGTCCAAGTGGAGCAGTGTCATATTCACCATCACAGAGGACGGTATCAGACGAAAAGTCGAGTCCAACCTTTACTTTATGAATACCATAATACTCAGGGGCTTTATATGATATTTTATAGAAATTTCTCAAACTTCTATAGATATCAAGAAAAATAGCGACCAATTCTTCTTTGGTTTTTGCGCGATAATATTTACCACCTGTATATTGTGCGATTTGTCGCATGATTTCATCATTGGGATAACCAAATCCAACAGTGAAAATATTGACGCCTTTTGTTTTTGCAGTATCCAAAATCATCTTTAATCTTGTCTTGGAATAATTATCTTCTCCATCAGAAAATATCACAATCACCTTGGGGACGGTATCGGGAATTTCGGTTGTGAACGCTTCCATGGATTTCATGATTGCATCATATAATCCTGAATAATACCCTTGACCTTCAAGGAAGGTTGATTTAAATTTATTGACGATAATTTCCTTGTCTTTCCACATCGGAACTTTGAGCGTATAGTCTTTCGCAAATGTTGAAATACCAATTCTATCTTGTGGTTGTTTCATGTTCACAAATAATTCGGTACCCATCGCAATTGCATCCATCACACCGGTCATGGAGCCACTGAAATCAACACTCAACATAATGGCATAAGGAATGGAATCTGCATCGCCGTATTCGCGAACACGAAAACTGTCAATCGTGACATTAGATCTACCAAGTTTTTCTTTCAGGAGATACCAATACCTTTGATCTGTACTATATGGTGGTGCGATATGTGTGATATAGTGACCAGTTGTGTCAAAAATCTTTGCAAACAGTCGAATTTCCTGCGGGTAGGATTTTGTTTCAATTCTACTTATTTCCATTTGAATGTCTGATGGCTTTGCGCTATCTACATGCTTTGTTGAAGTGAGAAGAAATTGTCTTTTCACTGAATCCGTGACATCACTTTGCAATTCAAGTGATGAAAGAGATCCCGCTCTGCGTGAAGTACCACAGGATGAGAAGAGTAATGTCCCCAATACCATGACCAAGAAAAACGAAAAGGCAGAATATCGTTTTGATACTGCCTTTTTCTGCTTGTCATGTGATGTATGTTCTATCATCATTTATTCTGCTTTTGGTGGTTGCCAAGAAGGACGGGTCCATTTGATGAGTTCGATATTTGCATTACCAACATAGAGTTTCATTTTTGCCCGAATTGGCACGCGTGCTTCATCATCTGAAAACCAACCCTCAAATTTTCCCGTAAGGCCATAAATACCGGTCCAATCCGCAGTACCATTGAAATACAATGTTTTAATCGGATAATTTACCGCATCTATTTCTATCACTTCGGGTTTTGCAATGAAATTGATTGATGTCGAAACAGTGTCATCCATGATGATGGTTGGAACCTTGATGGTTTTTTTTGATTTCAACATTTGTCTTGCAAGAAAGTATAAACTGCTGCCATCATTCCATTTTTTTGCTGTTTTTAATACACGCTTATTACTAAGTTTATTTGCCTTGTATTTTTCCATTGTCACATTCTGATTGGGATAATCAAAGATGTATTTGTCATACATCCATGATCCATCAGATTCTTTTGTGTTTGCTGAAAAGTTATGTGAATACTGTATGGAAGGATCAATCCAACTTTCATAAATCGAATGCAAGTCGATGAATGGAATTCCTTTGCGTGAATCAATGTATACTTTTGTGTGATATACATTTTTTCCATTGAAATCAACATTCTTCAAAGTTGTTACTCGGATATTTCCGAGTGAGATTCCCATATAGGAAACATCATATGATAATTCTTCACCGGGAACGACTACTTGTGCTTGAAGTGAAAGAACTGAAAAAAGTCCGGCAATAACAGTAAAGAAAAATCTTTTGATTATTGTCATTGATTGTATATTCCTGAATTATTTAAGTTTTGCTATCCGTGCGGCTTCCGGAAAAAGAGTTACTGCTTTTTTAATTTGCTTATCATCCTCATAAGCAATGGGATAGAAACCAGAATTACCAAAAATTGATCGCGCAATTGTTGCCTTTAGCATATTTTTCAGATATGATTTATCGGTAGTGTAATTCGCATCATTCCATTGAATTTCCTTTGATTCGGCAAGGGTGCGGAATTCTTTGAGTAGCTCCTCGCTTACTTCGAAACCTTTTCTGAAGGTATTAAAATTGTCTTTATATGTCGTACGCAATGATGAACCTTGACCACGCAAATAGGTATCGGTAAATTCCCAGAAAAGATTTTTTCTCCGAATGGATACACTCAGTGGGGTAATAGTATCTGGTTTTACAACATAATCAGGTGTGATTCCGCCGCCGCCATAGACTGTTCTTCCGCTGGCGGTTTTAAACACAGGACGAGTTGAATCAGAGGATTTTTTCGAATCTTGTGAATGCTCTATATTTTCTCCTTCTTCAACATCTTCGCGACCTTCTCCACGATAATATTTGTCTTTGTCGCCATAAGGTCTTTGAATAAGTCTACCGGAAGGTGTATAATATCTTGAAATAGTAAGTCGATATGCAGAGCCATCGGGAAGCGGATATTGCTGTTGGACGAGTCCTTTGCCGAATGATACATCGCCGACAATCAATCCGCGATCGAGATCTTGCACTGCTCCGGAAACGATTTCACTTGCAGAAGCGGAGCCACCGTTTATCATCACGATAAGCGGAAGATTTTCAAGATTTCCGCCATCGCCAGAGAAATAATCTTCATCAACTTCAGGTCTGCGACCTTTCGTATAGACTATCTTTTGTCCACCTTTTAAAAATTCATCTGCCAATCTGAATGATTGATCTAAATATCCACCAGGATTATTTCGAAGATCAAGAATGAGTCTTTTCATTCCTTCGGCACGAAGCTTCGTTGCGGCTTCCATGAATTCCGAATGAGTTGTCGCAGCAAAACGATTGATAGAGATTAAGCCGATATCGGTTTTTTCAATCATGAATGAGGCATCAACCGTATAGAGTGGAATCTTATCACGAGTGATGTCATAATCAATCAATTTCGCTTCGCCCGATCTTTTGATTCCAAGCTTCACGCGTGAGCCTTTTGGACCGCGTAATTTTTTGGGAACATCTTCTCTTGTTAAGCCAATTGCAGTACTATCATTTATCTTTACGATTTTGTCGCCGGATTGAATCCCCAATGCCTCGCTTGGTCCACCGCTAATAGGAGTCACGATTGTGATGGTATCTTTTATCACATCAAATTCAACACCGATTCCCTCAAAACTACCCTGGAAATCCTCGGTCACTTTTTTCATTTGGTCTGCAGGTATATAAACTGAATGCGGATCCAATTCATTGAGCATTCCTCGTATTGCGGCTTCGGTAAGTTTTTTGGAATCCACATTGTCGACATACATCTGATTGGCACGATTGAGGACATCATTGAATTTTTTGACTTGATCATAAATCGAGTCATTTGACATCGCAGGGCGTGACATTATACCGAGAGAAATTCCGATGCCTATGCAGGCGCCGAAGATCAGAGCTTTTGTAATTTTCATAAAGTTATGCAGTTTGGGATAAGTGTACTTGCGCAATTTACGAGTTTATGGGCATTTACCTTCGATAAGGCTTTACCAACCCTCAAATTCCCTTTGTAATTCGTGCGCTTGACGATTCGTGCATGAGGATAGTGTGATTGACTTAAAAAATCAATCTCTGAATCGATAGCCGACGCCCTTGACGGTTTCGATCAGATGGCCGTATCGGCCGAGTTTTTCACGGATTTTGGAGATATGAACATCCACGGTTCTATCAACTACATAGACACTTTCCCCCCAAATACGCTTGAGCAATGACTCACGGGGAAAGACTTTTCCGCGGTTCGCGGCTAAAAATGCGAGTAATTCGAATTCTTTCTTGGGAAAGAATGATTCTTTTTCATCAATGCGAACAATATAATTTTGGCGATTGATCTCCAAGGTGTCTATAATGAGAATTTCAGGTGCGGCGATGGTTTCCGTACGAACTTTTTCTGCGGAACGGCGAAGGATAGTTTTCACTCTGGCCACCAATATGCGTGGGCTAACTGGCTTTTGAATAAAATCATCTGCGCCGAGCTCAAGACCCAAAATTTGATCAATTTCCCCTGTTTTTGCAGTCAAGAAGATGATCGAAACTTGTGCCAATCCTGGAATGAGGCGTACTTGGCGGCATACCTCGAAGCCATCAGGACCTGGCATCATGATATCAAGAATGATCAAATCTGGCTTGAATTCACCTGCAACTTGAAGCGCTGAGTCTCCATCTGATGCGGTTTCGACAGAATATCCCTCTTTTTCGAGATTATATCGAATGAGGTCTTTGATGTCTTCTTCATCATCTACTACAAGGATTTTCTTAAGCATATATAATCCGCATCATGAATGTACATGATAATATGTCAAACTATGGAATTGTGATGCCAAGCAAGGTTACGATTCGATAATACTGTTATCGAACTTTGAATGTGGCCATTGTGATGATTGCCAGGAGAATACCAATGATATAGAATCTTGCGACGATTTTTGACTCATGCAATCCTGATTTCTCGAAATGATGATGGAGTGGTGACATCTTCAATAGTCTTTTTCCCTCTCCATTTTTCTTCTTGGTATATTTGAAATACAGCACTTGTATGATCACAGATAAGGTTTCGGCAAAGAAAATTCCGCCAAGAATGGGCAAAAGAAATTCTTTTTTGAGGAGAATGCATAATCCACCAAGTGCACCACCCAATGCGAGAGAGCCGGTATCACCCATGAATACTTGAGCAGGGTATGAGTTAAACCATAAAAAACCAAGCGATGCACCCACCAATGCCGCACTAAAAATGGTTAATTCATCAGCTCCACGAAGATGAAATATATTGAGATATTGAGAAAAGACTGCATTGCCACTCACATAAGAGATTACGGCCAATGCGAGAGCTGCGATGCCAACAGTACCAATTGCAAGACCATCCAAACCATCTGTGAGATTCACAGCATTTGAAGTAGCCGTGAGTATGAACATGATTGCGGGAATATACATCCATCCAAAATCAAAATGAATGTCTTTGGCGAATGGAACAGTGGTTAGCGTATTATATTGATCAAAATTATATGAGAACCATTCCGGATAGAAATAAATGGTGGAACCAACGATAAGTCCGACCAATAGTTGACCAATGATTTTATATCTACCTATCAATCCCTTTTTCATTTTCTTGATGACTTTCAAATAATCATCCAGAAAACCCACCGCGCCAAGTCCCAATGTTATGAATACTATGAGAATAACAAATGTATTCTGGATATTTGACCATAAAAGCGTTGGTATGATAACCGCTGAGAGTACGATTAATCCTCCCATGGTTGGTGTACCGGCTTTGAGTGAATGATTGCCTGTTTCTTGCAATTCTGATTTTGCCTGCTCACCAATTTGCATTCGTTTGAGCATGCGTATGATCCAAGGACCGACAATGAAGGATATCAATAATGCGGTGATTGTCGCGGCGGCAGATCTAAATGTCACATATTGAAAGACCCCAAATCCGGGGAGATTAAATGTTGTTCGAAGCCAAGAGGTAAAGAAATAAAGCATGCAATTCCCTCAAGAATGTTCTTTTGTTATACGATAATGTTGCCAATGTTCCAGCACTTTTTCAAGTTGAATTCCTCTCGATCCTTTGATGAGAACTATATCGCCAGACATGGCCTTTGCATGAATCAATTGAGCGCATTCTTCTACTGTATCTGCATAAGTGATGCCATCATACATGGAATCTTGAGTGGCCTTGAAAAATTCAGGACCGGTCACGATGCAATCATCGCAATAATCTACAACTTTGCTCAATAGATTTCGATGTTCTTCGCCGGAAGAATCTCCAAGTTCTCGCATGTCTCCGAGAATTGCAATTCGTTTTCCTTTGGTGGGCATCGTTGACAATGTTTCGAGTGCAGTCATCATTGATGCAGGATTCGCATTATAGGAATCATTCAAAACAATGATGTCACCAAGCATGATTTTCGACATTCTTCCATACCCTTTATACACAGGCGCTTCATAGGTGCGCAAAGAATCTGCAATTCGAGAAATGTCTAAGCCAATGGTCAGACCGATGCAAGCGCCCGCAATGGCAGTCATAGCACCAACTTTTCCGGGCAAAGTAAGTTGAATGGTTTCAATAGATTGCTGTGATTCAAGAGTGATTATAGCCAAACCTTGTTCATTGAGTTCCCAACTTGCATAAATGTCGGCATCCATCTCAAGCGCATAGGTTGCAATTCTCGGACCTTTCGCATAAGTCTTTAAACGCTCATCATTCAAGTTAATGAGTCTGGTACCACCACATTGTTCCAGCCATGTAAATAGTGCAGTTTCTTCTTGTTCAACACCATCAAGATCTATGAGTTTTTCGAGATGTTCTTTACCGATATTCGTGATCAAACCATGTGTGGGAGCCAGCATGGATGATAAAATGATAATTTCTCCGGGTTCATTCGTACCAATTTCTATTACAGCCGCCTCATGAGTTTCATCCAATTGTAATATCATGAGTGGAACGCCGACTTGATTATTATAATTAGCCGTGGTTTTTAGTGTTCGCTTTAGTGTACCCACAATGTGTGCTGCACAATCTTTTGTGGAGGTTTTACCGGCGGCACCTGCAATGGCAATGATGGGAATATCAAATTTTCTTCGATGGGCATGGGCTAATTGGCCAAGTGCATGAAGGGTATTTGATACAATAATATGTGGAATTTGCTCTATTCCCTGTATTTCGGAACTTGCATCTTCTTGTATCAAAACACCAGTTGCACCTTTGCTTACTGCATCTGATATGAATGCATGTCCATCGAAATGTTCGCCTTTGAGAGGAATATACAGATTGCCTTCAACAATATTCCGTGAATCCGTTGAAATACCTATGCAATTACTCGGGGGATTTTTTGTGTTGTCGCCGAGAATTGAAAGAAGCTCTTTTTGAGTAAATGAGGCAGAATTATTCATGAAAACAATGCAAGTAACTCGGCTTTGGAGGAAGTTTCTGTTTGCAAACTTAGCAAAATTGAGCGCCTAAGACTTTTTTTCGGCATGTCTTTTTGCAAGCTCTGCTGATAATAATGTTATCACAGCCGTATAATATGTCCAAATTGCTGGTATAACAAGAACCGTATATGTTCCGTAAAAGAAACCAAATCCGGTGGATTTTCCCACATACCAACTGAAGAGCAATCGAGCGCTTTCCCATAAAATCCATGCAAGCAGAGTTGCATTTCGAATTGTGGACCAAGGGAGCTTCTTGGGTGGTAATGTTCGATATATGAACATAAACAGCAATGGTGGGGAGATAAAAGCAACGATTCTCACCAATATTCCTGTGATGAATAAACCATCAGGGAGAACTGGAAAAAGCAATCCTTCGAATGCCGAAGCCAAAGGATGAAGAAGTGTGCTTGCAATCAAGAGAAATATGAAAACTACGGTTCCACCAATATCTCTTGCCTTAACATGTACAAATGATTGTTCGGTAATTGATCCAAAAACAGCTTCCATACCACTTCTGAATGAAGAAAGTAATGCAGATGCAGTCCAGAGGAAAGCAGGAATACCAATCCAGCCAGCGCCGGAACTATATGCAAATAAAGTCTGAACTTCCTTCAATATCAATGACACGGCACCTGAACCTGATTCACCCATTGGCAAAAGTGTTGATAAAAAGACTTCTAAAGATGGAATAAATGACTGAATATCGAGAATATTGCCAACAATGAATAATGCAACCATCAGAAGTGGGAATACGCACAAGAGAGCATTGAATGCGATTCCTGCTGAAATCAGAAAGAGATGTCTGGAACCTAATTCTTCAAAAAAAGATTCTATGACCAGATACCATCGTTTGAAGGGTAGTGAACGGACTCGCATTGAGTGCCTTTTCTTTGTGAACATGAGATGACAATCCCGAAAAGAGCATCCAATATGCCCGAACAATTGAGCAAAGTTCGTAAATTTGTACTGTTTACGATAGTTTTTACCATTTAGTTTTATATCATCCCAGAGGTGAACTATGATAGATTTATTGAATCTCAATTCCACAGAGGAAGAGATTGGTTTTGAGACCATTCCAATTGGAGTGACAGGAGCTGATGAGAATGATAATGTTCGCATCACATTCAAAGCTTTGAGTGAAGTCAAGAAAATCAAAGCACAAAATGCCATTCCTGAAGAGTATGGTCTGAGACTTGGTGTCAAAGGCGGAGGTTGCTCCGGAATGTCTTATACATTGGGTTTTGATGCCACGAGCAAAGATTTGGACCGTATATATGAATCGCAAGACGTGAAAATATTTGTTGATCCTAAAAGTTTGTTTTATCTGATGGGTGTGACGCTTGATTATAGCGATGGTTTGAATGGCCGTGGCTTCACATTCAATAATCCGAATGCATCCAAGACTTGCGGTTGTGGAAGTTCTTTTGGTGTGTGATTTTCCCAAATTAAATAGAGATACGCATTATGGCATATGAATGGAAATTCAATCCCCGTCCGTATAGCGATGAGGAAGCAAAAGAACTATTGGGATCGGTAGTTTCTCCTGAAACATCTGATTGGCATTACAATACCCATCACAAAGGTTATGTAACATTCCTGAATAAGATTGAGGGAGAACTAGAATCGGCAGATCGTTCCAGTGCGAATGGCAATTATAGCCATGTCGGTGAATTGAAGCGCCGTCTCACATGGAATCATGGCGGAACCGTTCTTCATGATGTCTATTGGGAAGTACTCGGTGGAGATGGTGATCCATCAAAAGGACCGGAAGTTCTAGCGGCAATTGAAAAGGAATTCGGTTCATTTGAGAATTGGAAAACTGATTTTAAGGCCGCTTGCATAGCAGCAAAATTATCTGGTTGGGGAGTTTTGACTTATGACCAACTTTATAGTGGTCGTTTGCTCAATGTCCTCGTGGATGAACATCATTATGGAGCGATTTGGGGCGGAATCCCATTGATTTCTTGTGATGTATTTGAACATGCCTATTATCACAAGGACGGTCCAGGCAGAGCTAAGTATGTTGACAATTTCTTGTCAAATCTGCATTGGGGCAGAATTAATGAACGATTCAAAAAATTCGTTCGTTGAACATGTCGATAGGAACTTATTGAGTGCCTATGTAGATTAGTTCTACGAACTCCTCGTAAAGTTAAAAGGGTGGGCATTTGGCACTTCGCATCAGCGAAAAGTTGAATGCCCATTTTTATTGAGACAAAGTATGCCACAGATACCAATATTTCCATTAGATCTTGTTGTATTTCCCGATACCACATATCCTCTTCATATTTTTGAAGAGAGATATAAGGCAATGATGGGATTATGTTTGGCCGAGGAAGCGCAGATAGGGATTCATCTCAAATCAACCGGAATATTGCATCCAATTGGGACTGTTGTGGATGTGACTTTACTTCGCAGATATGAAGATGGGAGAATGGATATTTTGGTCAAGGGTTCGTATAGACATACAATCAGCGGAATGAATACACGCACCACTCCCTATTTTGTAGCTGATTCAATAATGTATGCTGACAGAGACGATGAAGAAGTGAATGTTTCGGCATTGATGCAGTGCTTGGATTTGTATAATCGCGTCGTGAAAGCAATTCCGGATTTGAAAGCAAAGAGGTATACGCTGGAACAAATTTTGGAAATGACTTTAATGCCATCATTTATTTTCGCGACAAAAAGCGGATTGAATGTACAACAGAAGCAAGAGCTCCTAGAAATGAAATCGGAAACACGCAGAATTGAAATGTTGACTGAAATTCTGAGTATGGTTGTACCAAAACTAGAAGAACTAGCAGAAAGAGAGAAAATCGTGATGAGCGATGGTTATTTTCAATCAATCAAATGATTCATTATCATCTTCTGTATCCGCATCAGTTGGTTCCGTCTCCCTCATTCTATATCCCACTCCTCTAATGCTTTGCAATATCCTTGCTGAGCCTGGTCTTTCGATTTTAGATCTTATTCTTTTGATATACACATCAATGATATTTGATTCTGGATCAAAATTATGTTTCCATACATGTTGTGTGATCATGCTTCGAGAAATGATGCGATTTTTGTTTCGCATGAGATATTCAAGCAATGCATATTCTTTGGTTGTTAATTCAATTTCTTTACCCCATCTGAAAGCAACATGAGCAACGGTGTCAAGTATTAAATCCATGCATTGCATTTTCGTAGATTTTTCAGGACTTGATCTTCTCATGATGGAACGCAATCTTGCTGCCAACTCCTCGAAGTGAAAAGGTTTTGGCATATAATCATCCGCGCCAAGATCCAATCCTGCAACTCTATCTTCTGTGTTTCCACGAGCCGTGAGCATTAGGACGGGTGTCACATTTCCTGCCGCGCGCATTGCGCTGAGAACAGCAAGGCCATTTCTTTTGGGGAGCATCACATCAAGTACAATGGCATCATATTGATTATGCAAAGCCATTTCCAGTCCTGTTTGACCATCAAATGCAGTTTCAACGATATAGCGTTCTTCCTCCAAACCCCTTTTGATGAAGAGGGCCATTTTCTTTTCATCTTCAATGACAAGAATTTTCATTAATTCAATCCTGAATGGTCAGATTAATAATCGAATGTCACAAATTCTGCCAAATCTTCTGCCTTATCCAAATGCAATAACATGCATTCTTCTTTCAATTCATTTATGGCTTTTATGACTCGGTCGAACTCAATGCGATGATGAAAGGAAAAACGCCATGCATCAATTGGAGCCGTGCTGATTTCAAGTACCAACAATTGTGCCACGGTGACGCTTTCTTGCTTGACGAATCGTTCTTTGACAGCATCCAGATAAAATGATATCTCATCGCCAATTAAATGGTCAGCAACGAAAAAATAATTCTCATGAGTTAATAAATCGCAAATGGGAAAACCTCTCACGGGATCAAGCAAGAGCGGAAGAAATTCAAGTCCAACAGTATATCGATATTCATCATCATCATTGCCCCATAAATCATTCCACACAATCGGGTGAAATTCTTTGAGCCATTCAAAAAAGACAATTTCTTTTTCAGGCAATCGCATGAGTTGCGTAGAACCAACATGAGCAATGATCTGTTTTGTATCATCTTTTGAAAGTGATGATAAAATCTCTGCATCGAATGAAATGATACTACGAAGATCTGAGTCTGCAACTTGTTCTTTTAGTGATTGGATGAGTGCTGAAAGATCCATTACATTGACCTCATATGAGCTTGATATGTATGTTGAACTGCATCGATGATGGATGATATTGCAGTGTTGATTTCTTCTTCAATCAATGTTCTTTCTAGAGATTGAAATGTGAATCTGAGTCCGATAGATTTTTTTCCATCACCAATGGAATTGCCTTCAAAAACATCAAAAACATCGATATCCGTGAGCAATGAACCCGCTGCTTTTTTTGCAGTTTCTATAATGCTTTTGGCTGTATGTTCTTTATCAAGAATAAATGCCAAATCACGCTCCATTGCGGGAAATACGCTGATTGGTGAGAAGGTTTGTTTTGACTTCTTGAGTTGATAGAGAGCCGTTAAATCCACGATGATTGCAAAAACAGGCATTGCGCAATCAAAGGTCTTGCAATAAGCCGGGAGCAATTGTCCCGCACATGCAATGATTTGCTTGGAAACTGTGAATGCAATTGCATTCGGACTCATGACCGACATTGGAGCAATGTCATCCGGGATTTTTGTCGTAGTGGAGTATTGATGCACATCGCATGATTGTACTATTGCCTCAGCAATTCCTTTTGCATCATAAAAATCAATTGTCCTGTTTTTGTTTTTCCAATAATCTTCTGCTGTATTTCCAGTTAAGGTAATGAGCAAATGTTCACGCTCACGAAATCCAGCGAGTGTAGAAATAGAATCTTTGATCGTTTGATCTTTATGAAAGACTTTTCCTATATCGAAGAATGAAAGGTTCTTTTGTCCTGCATTCCAATTTCTTGATATAATATCCAAGGATGCAGGAATGAGAGATGGACGCATTGCCGAAAACTCTTCGCCGAGTGGATTTTTCAGAGATATGACTTCTTTTGCGAATACCTCTGCTTTTTTTGCATCCAAGAAAGAATAGGTAACGATTTCTTGCATACCCATCGATATCAATTGCTGTCTAATGCGATTACGCAAATGTGGCTCTTGCAGTTTGACATTGATATTCTTTTCACCGGGGAAATGCACATTTGTGTTCTGCGGAAGATTGTCATATCCAATGATGCGTGCAATTTCTTCAATGAGGTCGATTTCTTCATTAATGTCAATCCGATGACTTGGAGCAGAGACCGTGATTGAATGATCATCGGTTGCAATAATGTTGCAATCAATTGATTCCATGCATGATTGGATTGTCTTGAAGTCGAGCTCTTTTCCGAGTATTGCGACAACTCTGTCAATGCGTATTGATATATGCTTTTCATCATGGACATTTGGATAGATGTCTTGCATGTCATCGGCAATCGTTCCACCGGCCAATTCGGTGATCATTTGTGCGGCTCGCAATGCGGCATGTGGTAGCATGTTGATGTCAACACCCCGCTCAAAACGATAGGCGGCATCACTTGAAATGCCAAGTTTTTTTGCGGTTCTGCGAATCGATGAAGGCTGAAAATATGCCGACTCGATAAAAACGGAAGTGGTTGAATCCGAAATTTCGCTATTCTTCCCACCCATCACACCCGCAATGGCAATGGGTTGCTCAGCATCGCAAATCAAAAGCATGCGATCATCAAGGATACGTTTTTTGCCATCGAGTGTTTCGAATTGTTGATTGGCACTTGCAGTTTTGATGATGATAGAATTTCCTGCAATCAAGTCTGCGTCGAATGTATGGAGTGGCTGACCTGTTTCAAACATCACATAATTGCTGATATCAACGACAATGTTTTTTGGGCGAAGTCCAATCGATTCAATTCTTCTTTTGAGCCATTCGGGAGATTCCCCATTTGTAATGCCACTAATTTTCAAGCCGGTATATCGATGGCATAATTCTGAATCTTCAATGGAAATCCCTGGATTGCTTGTATGTCCTCTATTTTCATATGCTTGTAATGCTTGTTCCTTGCCGGGTATGGTTACTTTTTGAGATGAACCCGAGAGAATTGCAATTTCTCTGGCTAGTCCGATATGACTCAAACAATCTGCTCGATTAGGAGTGATACCGATTTCAAGCAAAACGTCATTCAATCCAAGCATATCAGAAAGGGGCATGCCGATAGGAGTATTATCAGGCAACACCCAAATGCCGCCATCGTCTTCACCGAGATTAAGTTCGAATCTACTGCAAATCATTCCATTGGATTCGATTCCGCGAATCTTTCTTTTTCCGATGGAAAATCCACCATTTGGTACAATTGCCCCGGACTGAGCGATGATCACCGTTTGTCCTGCATCCACATTTGGTGCGCCACAGATGATGACGCTTTCTGTTGATCCATTCGATACTGTACACAATGACAAAGAATCAGCATTCGGGTGGGGTTCTCTGAGTAAGACTTTTCCAGTGACAAAACCTGCATATTCAGCAGCATCATCACGAATTGACTCGACTTCAATTCCAAGCATTGTTAGGCCATCTGCCAACACTTGTATTGGCATTTCAAAAGGATAACATTCTTTTAACCATTGAAGAGAAGCAATCATTGCAATCAGATTTATGTGGTGTAAACAGTGATTATATGCGAAAAACATGGACTTACCATGCAAATATACTGCTCATTTGGCTTATGATAATAGTGTCTCTTCAATGAGTGCATCTATGGAATATGAATCAAAAAGGTAAAATGAGATCAGGAAAACTCCTGAAAAATGAGGACTTTTTGATATTTTTGCAGTCTATTCACCATTAAAGCCAAAAAAAATTATGAGTAATGATGCTCTTATTGGCAAGATCAAAAAAGCGATCCTTGTCCTGCAGCTCAGCAATTTTCTTGCTGGTTTGGCCTTTTTTGCGGGTTATTTTATTCAAGGTGATATTTTGTTCATCATAGCAGGAATATGTCTCATGATAGGAGTTGTGGGGCTTCATGCATTGAGAAAGCGAATATTTGCAAAATTGAAACTCTAATTCACAATCATTAGATCGGAATCTTTCATGAACATAGCAGTTATTTGCGGAGGTATTTCGCCCGAAAGAAATGTTTCGCTTGTCGGCGGTCTTGCGGCAACGAATGCCTTGGAATCACTTGGGCATACAGTGCGGATCATTGATCCTGCTTTTGGAGCTGATTGCATCCGCATGAAAGATCACATTGATATTGACCCCTCCATATTGCCAAGTGAGGAAATTCTTGAACTCCCAAAAAAACGATTATTGGAATGTGTGATGTCATCAGCATTTGATGGCGTAGATATCGCATTCATGCTCATACATGGAACAAATGGCGAGGATGGAATTTTTCAAGCTCTGCTTGAAGCAAGAGGCATACGATATACAGGAAGCAAAGTATTGTCTAGCGCATTGTGCATGGATAAAGTTGCTTCAAAAATGATGATGTCGGCAACCAATATCATGACGCCACCATGGGCAATTGCAGTTAAGAGTAAAGGACATTTCAGTGATGTGGACATGCTGCATGAAATCATTGAAGATTTACCCGGTTCTTTGGTCATTAAGCCAAATAATCAAGGATCAACTGTAGGCATGTCGATTCTTCACAAGCCCAATATTGAATCATTGCTAAAAGCTTTGGAAGAGGCCGGTCAATATGCCGATATGGTTCTGATAGAATCATTTATTGAGGGTAGGGAATTGACGGTAGCCGTACTGGGTGATGAGGCATTACCAATCATTGAAATCGTACCTGATGGTGGGTTTTATGATTATAAGCATAAATACACCAAGGGTAAAACTCAATATCATTGTCCTGCTGACTTAAGTGGGGATATCAGTGAATTTGTTCAGAATCTTGCTATTTCTGCACATAAAGTGCTTGGTTGTACTGCTTATAGCCGAGTGGATTTCCGCCTCGATGAAGAGAATGTACCATATTGTTTGGAAGTGAATACAATTCCAGGGTTCAGTGCAACAAGTTTGGTGCCGATGGCCGCAAAAGAGCATGGAATTGAATTCCCGGGACTTTGTGAACGCATCATAGAATTGTCCTGATGGTGAAAAAAAGCACACATACTGAGAATCAATCAAAGCCTGATTCACCGAAGCTTAGCAAGGCAAAGAAGGTTTTCAATAGAATGACTCTCATGTTTGTATTGATAGTGGCGGCTGGTGGTACGGCGATATACATCAACAATGTAATGCGCATCAATAAAATGTTAAATGAGATTCGATCATTGGAAAAACAGCGTGATTCGCTTGTTTCATTGAATCAACATTTGAAGTCCAAGGTATTGGACATGCAATCGGCTTCAAGAATCACAGCATTGGCAAAGAATAAATTGGGCATGATTCCCAATCCAAAAGCACCAACAAGCGTAACACCTTGATTCAACCAATTAACGAATATCTAAAACCATGAGTAAACAAACGGTCACATTGATAAAAGGTGATGGAATCGGTCCTGAAATTGCACATTCGGTGCAAACTATCTTTGCTGCGGCAAATGTGCCGATCACTTGGGAAGAGGCGGATGCAGGCTTGTATTGCATTGAGAAATATGGAAATGGCATTCCTCAAGAAACTTTGGACTCAATCAATACAAATAAAGTTGCATTGAAAGCACCGACCACAACCCCGATCGGTGGTGGACATAAGAGCATAAATGTCACAATTCGCAAGACTTTGGATTTGTTTGCCAATGTCAGACCATCAAAGTCACTACCAGGCATCAAGACTCGATTTGATAATGTGGATTTGATCATCGTTCGTGAGAATCTCGAGGACACCTATGGTGGAATAGAGCATCAGCAATCACCTGAAGTTGCGCAATGTCTTCGATTGATCACCCGTTCAGGTTCACGCAATGCCGCCAGATATGCTTTTGAAATGGCAAATCTCAGTGGTCGTAATCGTGTGACTTGCGTTCATAAAGCCAATATTCAAAAGATCACCGATGGATTATTCCTTCGTTCCTTCCAGGAAGTTGCCGTTGATTATCCGCATATTGAACATGATGACATATTGATCGACAATTTGTGCATGCAATTGGTGACAAAGCCTGAGCAATTCGATGTGTTGGTATTGCCGAATTTGTTTGGTGATATTGCCAGTGATTTGTGCGCAGGTCTTGTAGGTGGATTGGGTGTTGCTCCCGGAGGTAATATCGGTAAAGACTCCGCAGTTTTTGAAGCGGTACATGGTTCTGCGCCCGATATTGCAGGCAAAGGCCTTGCAAATCCAACAGCCATTCTACTTTCTAGTGTGCTAATGCTTCGCTATCTCGGCTTGAATGGATATGCAAATCGCATTGAAAATGCTTTGCAAGAAACATTACAAGCGGGCATCAAGACTGGAGATTTGGGTGGAAGCGCAAATACTCATGAATTCACGAATGCAATTTGTGAAAGAATCGCTCCTGAGGATGAATCAGCCGGTAATGAAACCCCTACCAAGATCATCATCAATCATGAACCACTTACTGTTGAACAACAACCTTGGAGCATTCATGGTGTGGATGTGTTCGTTCGTTCAAAAACAGGAATACCCGTATTGCCCGAAATAATCGGTGCATTCAAGCTGGCCATGATTTCAAATCGTGGCACAAAGATTTATCCAGGGGTGACACCGGATATTCTCTTGGTGGACCATTTCCGTTGCCGCTTTTATTCGGAAAAGCCGGTTGAACATGATGATGTAATCGCTTTTCTCAGTGTTTTTCCAAAAGAATATGTGTGGAATCATATTGAAATTCTTCACAAAGAAGGCGATCAACCATTGTTTTCCAAGGCTCAAGGAGAATAAATTTCCGGAAGCCCATGTAATGATTTCCTGAAATTGAATTCTCATCGGAGTTTTTTATCTTTGTTTGTGCACAACTTTTTTCATACTACATTTGATTGCTCTGGAGAATCTTCCCATATGGATATTTCTAAATACTGTTCAGTTAAAAGACTTACTGTATTCCTACTCGCCATGTTCCTCTTGGGATGTGGTGAAAAATCGAAGGGTCCTCAACCACTAGGGTCATTAAAGTCATATACTGATCCCGCAACCTCATTTAAAGTGCAATATCCAGGCAATTGGAAAGAATTGCAGAAAGAGTCAGGTCGCAGATTCATGGCTTTTCCGGGGAAAGATGCAAGTGATGCATTTCGTAAGGTATATGCATTGCCCGGTGAAATCAATAATTCTGCTGCACAAATTGCCGTGTTTCTCCAGCCTACTCGCGGAAGAATCCTTGATTCGATCGTGTTGGACAACATGACAGACATGATCAGTGACTCACTCTATACAGAAAAAAGAAGAACCACAATCGCTGGTTTACCTGCTTATAGATTGCGTTACAGATATAATCTTGCCGATGGTTTATATGAAGGGGAAAAATATATTGTGGTGAAAGACACTGCCTATGCTACAGTGCTTGAATTCAGTGCATTTTCAGACTCGTATTCATTTTATAAGCCAACATTTGACAATATCGCAAAGAACTTTGTTCCGGCTTCGAATCCGATTGAGAAGAAACCAGACACAGTTGTTCAAAATGCTGAGGCTGCACCTCCATCAGCTACAAGCCGCGTCATTAATGGAACAGGATTCTCTATTTCCGTTCCGGACAATTTCAATGGTGTAAAAACACAGAATGCAGGTACAATGTATTCCGTCAGCTTCCAAGGTGATCGTCTCGATTGTACAATTCAAGTGGATGTGATTGATGCATCCAAGCAAAAAAATCTTTCCAAGATTGTTGAAGACAATAAGAAAGCATATGGTGCAGCAACCGCATCGAAAACCACACTTGGTGGTGTGGAAGCATACTATATGAATTATTCATTCGGTGGAAATGTTCAGAGTCGGGTGTACTTTGCCATCAAAGGCGAAAAAATGTTCCGCGTGACAATGAACTATTTCGTTCCGAAACAGGATGTATATAAGCAGGTGTTTGAAAAGAGCATCAGCACATTCCGAATATTATGATTCAAGTTTTTGTGAACATAAGGCACTTCGTTTTCAAAAGCGGAGTGCCTTTGTTTTTTGATTTAGTATGCAAACACACTTTGAAATGCACCATTTGATATTGGATTGGTTTTCTCGAAAAGGGAGAGTTTTTCCTTGGAGATATGATTCACCCGATCCATATCATGTGCTGATTTCGGAGTATATGTTGCAACAAACTCAAACAACCAGAATTGCAGAGCGATACCCGATATTTCTTGCAAAGTTTCCGAATATATTGTCATTGTCAAAGGCAAGCAATCAGGAGATAATCCTTGCTTGGCAAGGTTTGGGTTATAACAATCGTGCGCTTCGGCTTCGCGATTGCGCCAATGCAATAGTAAATATGCATGAGGGCAAAATTCCTGTGGACTATCATGCACTACTGAGCTTGCCGGGTATTGGACCATATACGGCATCGGCAATCATGTCTTTTGCCTATGGTTGTGATATCTCGGTGATAGATGTCAATATTCGAAGAATTTATGCGAGATTGAATGGATATTCACATCTCGATAAAATGTCAATCAAATCCATTGAGAGCTTTGCCGAGCAGATATATCCAAAAGGTAAATCATCGGAATGGCATCAGGCATTGATGGATATCGGTGCACAATTCTGCAAAGCGCATCAAGCATTATGTGCATTGTGTCCATTGCAAGAACACTGTGCATCAGCTTTCAATGTATGGATAGAAAAGAAAAAAGTGAAAAGAAATGAGCCATCACATAGAAATATACCAAATCGGATTTGGCGCGGAAGAATTATTGAATTCTTAAGAAATACCAATGAATATCTCAGTGATTCTTCTGATTTATTGCGTGGAGTATTGGGAGTGTCAATTGATGACAAAGATCAGACTTGGTTTGAAGAGACAATCGTACCAGCACTTAAAAAAGATCGTTTGATTCACTATGATTCATCTACAAATGTCATTTCCATATCTCAATGATTAAGGCAAAAAATGTTATTGAATAAAGGTCCATTAGAAAGAACATTCAGAAGATTATCTCTCTTCATGATTTTTATTTCTGTGATTGTAACAGGACTAATCATGTATATAATTTCAGGAGTGAATGGAGTTGATTTCTTTACATTGTTTATTGCTTGGTTCACAATATCAAGTGCATGTATTATTCTTGTGAGAATCTATGTCCGAAGACAAGTCATTCGTCCCATCAATGCAATCATTGATTCTATGAATAGTTTTGTTGGTGGTATATCTTCCTCAAGAGTAGACAAACAGTTCAGTAGTGCATTTGAGTTAAGGGAATTGGCTGAAGCATTTAATTCACTTGCAGATAAGTCTTCCAAGGATATATCCGAATTAAAGAGATTAGAGCAGGTTCGCAGTCAATTTTTGGGAAATGTTTCACATGAACTGCGAACACCAATCTTTTCGATTCAAGGATATTTGGAAACTCTCCTTGATGGCGCACTTGATGATCCAGCTGTTAGTAGAAAATTTGTGGAAAGATCTCATGCAAATGCAATTCGATTGAATTTACTGCTCTCGGACTTGATTGATATATCAAAGATTGAATCCGGCGAAATGCGAATGAGCTACAGATATTTCAATGCGATTGAAATGATTAACGATGTGTTGCATTCACTTGAATTTCAGGCTCAACAATATCAAGTGCTTTTAGAAACAATAATGCCTGAAGAGGAAGTGTCAGTTTATGGAGACAAAGAAAGACTGTCTCAGGCACTCACGAATCTCGTTGAGAATGCCATGAAGTATAATAAGTCAGGTGGTAAGGTCATTGTTGAATTAAGCATGAATACATCTCAGGTGACCATTTCCGTGAAGGATACCGGAATTGGCATAGCAAAAGAGCACAAGAACAGAATATTTGAGCGTTTCTATCGCGTTGACAAAGATAGATCAAGAGCTGTGGGTGGAACAGGATTGGGTCTTGCTATTGTTAAGCATATTCTTGAAGCACATCAAACATCTCCCAATGTTGAAAGCATCCCGGGTGAAGGCACCACGATTTCTTTCACATTGAAAACTTAGACTATAATTTGAGTATTCATAATGCTCACATCATCATCAAATTTTTGTAATTTTGCCGTCTAATCACCATCCAACATTTGGAAAACATTATGTCACATACAGAAAATTCTTCTTTGAACTTTCACCTTTCCGAAGAAGTACAGGCAATAAAAGATGTTGCGGCTGCATTTGCCGATAATGAAATTGCTCCGCATGTACTTCATTTTGATGAAACCCAAGAATTCCCCCATGAAATATTCAAAAAAATGGGTGAATTGGGATTTCTTGGAATTCTTGTGCCAACAGAATATGGTGGAAGTGGTCTTGGCTATCAAGAATACTCAGTGATTGTGGAAGAAATTGCCCGTATTTGTCCTTCAATGGCACTCGGTGTTGCAGCTCATAATGGACTGTGCACCAATCATATTTTGAAATTCGCCAATGAAGAAGTGAAGCAAAAGTATATTCCAAGATTGGCTGCAGGTGAAACATTGGGTGCATGGGGTTTGACAGAACCAAGTGCCGGAAGTGATGCCGGTGGTACACGCACAACAGCCATTAAAGATGGTGATCATTATATCATTAATGGATCTAAGAATTTCATCACGCATGGTAATGTTGGTGATATTGCCGTAATCATGGCTGTAACTGATGCATCAAAAGGCAAGCGGGGAATTTCCGCATTTGCCATCGACAAATCAATGCCTGGTTTCTATGCATCCAAGAAAGAGAATAAATTGGGCATGCGATGCAGTGATACTGCTTCATTGACTTTTGACAATGTGCGCGTTCCTGCAAGTCACTTGATTGGAAATGAAGGTGAAGGTTTCGTGCAGGCATTGCAAATTCTTGATGGTGGTAGAATTTCCATTGCGGCATTATCCGTCGGTCTTGCGCAAGGTGCATTGAATGCTTCTCTGAAGTATTCTGTGGAGCGAAAACAATTCAATCAGAGATTGGCAGACATGCAGGCAATTCAATTCAAGTTGGCCAAAATGGCGATGGATATTGAGGCGGCAAGACTCTTGACTTATAAAACCGCTTGGATGCGTGATAATGGTCAGAATATTACATTGGCTGCTTCTCAGGCAAAATTACATGCCAGTGAAATTGCTGTTCGTGTTGCCGAAGAATCAGTGCAGATCCATGGCGGATATGGATATATCAAAGAGTATCCGGTTGAAAAATATTATCGTGATGTGAAACTTCTCACCATTGGTGAAGGAACCAGTGAGGTTCAGAAATTGGTGATAGCAAGACAATTACTTACCGATTAACAAAAAAAAGAGGCATCCAATGGATGCCTCTTTTTTTAGCTATTTCTTGCTATGAATTCTAAGTATTCTTGATACAGTTTTTCATAATGAGGACCAATTATTTCTATTGTGCCGGTTAGATAGCACCAAGTAGAAACAGTTACAAAGCGTATAGTAAGAGCCTTCTCACTTTTAGAAACAAAATGTGCTCCAAAAGTTGAATAATAACATTCTTGAATCATGGAGACTGCCTTTCTGTTTACATCTTGGAAGCTGCTGAATGTATCATTCAATGTGATCTGATTATTAATCATACTTCTTGTATACACTTCAAAATCTTTGGCTTCGCCTCTTTTGCTTATGTTCATAATCTCCCCTAATGGAAAGAGAGAATCATACAGATCGCATTCATATCCTTGGATATCATTTGTTGCTTCGATCCATTTTGCCGTTACTGCAATGATCTCATCTAAATTCATTTTGCCCTCATTGAATATTGTAAAAATTATTGTCCCCCCTACTCATCGGAATCATCATCAAGCAAAAAATCAGGAAGATCAATATCATCCAATGAGCCTGAATCAATTTTGTCATTTATGTATTGCTCAGTTTTACGAATTTCCAAAGCAGCCTCAAAACCCTTGTCTGTTACAATGTACACTGGATACATAGCTGCCTTGTCTCTCAAATGATCATACCCTTCTTTTTCTGATATAGTCAAGTAATCCAGCTTTTGCAAGCTATAGATAATGAGTTTTGCATCCACTGGATTCGATATAATTCTTCGTAGTGTGGTTTCAAAAGGATACACAGCAACTCCTGCGCCAAGACCTTTACTCTCAGATATAAGTGCAAATAGGACGTTTTTTTCAAGATTGTTCATGAGATATATTTCCCTGATTAATGAATAATATGTGTAATAATGCTAGACATGTATTTAAGCTTTCTCTTTCTTTTTGGACAATTGATCCTTTTCGATGATTTTAATGACCGCATTTGCAGCATCGCCAAGTAAATGGAATACTTTGTTACCAATCAAAACTGACAATTTCTTAGACTTAGGTATCTCCTCTTTTTCTTTGAGCATATCCGCATACTGTTTGACCTTCTCTTTGGCGCTCTTAAAAAGTATCACTTTTCCATCGTCATATTTCCAGTCTTTGTTCTGCTTTAAATAATTCTGGAATGAGACGGGTTTATTTGTGCTGATATCGCGTAGCGCATAGATTTTCTGAACAGTCAATTTCATTTCTTCTGCTAGTTCTTGAACTGAAAACTCCAGACTATTTATCTCTCTCTTTGTTTCCAATTTGCCCTGTTGACGTTTCGAGCTGGATTTTGTGCCACGGGATGTAACAGTATTACTCTGAATTTTACGATAAGCTTTTCTTTGCTTTAGTTTTGTGATAGCAGACTCTTTAAAGACCACTTCTGAACCATTCCATTCCCAATCTTTACCTTCTTTTAAGATTGGTTCGAAATCATAAAATCTTGGCTCGTCATTTTTGCCTTTACCTGCAACTTTTACAGTTTGTCCTTTACGAAATTGCAATAATCTAGGAGCTGAAAGAGAAAACATCTCGCAGACTTCTTTTGAATTATAGGTTTTCTGTGCCATTATTATTACACCAAAAAATTGGAAATATCTGTTTCATAATTTCTTCGCAATAGATGATCTATTCTTCGAAATCTACTATGTCTTTCGGGTATATAGCGTGGTGATATATCCTCATTCGTTATGACAGCTTGCCAGATGATTCGGGTACTGTAGGACCAACCTCTTCCATCTATTTCACGAATGGTGGTCAGTGTTGAAATTGATTCTTGAGGAATTACCTCGCTATAATATGAGATGATTCTCTGTTCATTATCATAATAATGCGACAAACCATCATGGATATACATCTCACATTGTAGTAGAGATAATACATGCTGAAGCCAATGTCCGCTCGAATTTGCACCACCAAAGCCATGTCCATAACGAATGTGAATCACATGACTTACCTTAGCTTTCATAGGTAAAAGTAGTTCTGAACAAAGTTGTTCATTACAACAAAAAATATACAGAACAGGTTTTGTTATTGATCCAAAATCAGCACTTTCTATTGTAGCATTGAAAAAGAATACACGATTATAAAAGTGCCTATTCTGTTCAGTCAATTGATAGTCCGAATAGGAATCAAACTCGATTCTACCAAGATTCTCAATATCGGATAAAGTAACTGTAGATCTACCATCATCATGTATGACTGTTTCGCCACCGTGAAACAGTATGTGGTTAAATCTATCATTAGTCATAGCATAATCTGTATAAAGGAATATATCCGGTTCTTTTGGATCTTCTCCTT
>CANLII010000012.1 GCA_947491315.1 Ignavibacteria bacterium | reverse complement strand
TCAATGCAACATTGCAAGAAGTTACTTCATGGAAAGTACTCAATACTGAAACTATCTATGCCATGAATACTGATGGTGATGCAATCTTGTATGCTGAATTTGATGCACTGAAAAGAATCCGTTCAGGCGCAATTGATACACTTGATATAGGATTCAAATCTCAATTGAATGATATCTCTGTGCATAATGGAATCATATGTTACAGCAATCCAAATGGGATCTTCCAATTTCCCTCAAATACAATTCTACCCGGCTTGCCTACAATCACCAATAATGGATTTCATCATTTGGAAAATGGCTCCATTGCAGTGATGCAGAATACAGGAGGAATCGGTTATCTCAGCAATGGGAATTATAGTGCAATTCTTCCAAATACTCCGGCTGGTAGTAAATATGGGGCTCTTGCGGTGGACAATGCCTCCAATCTTTGGGTGAATATGGATGAAGGATATGTGGGAGTCCTCAACGGAGATAATTGGAAGAATTTCAATAGAGCAGAAGTTTTTGGAGCCAAAGCACTCGGCAATACTCGATTCAATGCATTGCAAGCCATGAGCAATGGTACAATGTGGATCGGAAGCTTCGGAAATGGCTTTGCTATTGGTTCGGCTGAAAGCAATGAAGTCAAATTCACGCAGATGGATGATGATGCTCGAAAGAATTTGGCAATCAATGCCGGAGATTATACCGTATCCGGAAAAGTAACCGAAGAAAGAGATGGATCGGTGTGGATTCCACGCCTCACCACAGGCAATGATGGAGCATTGATCGTGAAGAAAAATCCCGATGGATCATATAGTCCATATCAAGGAAGCATCTCCGGAAAGAAATTCACCATTGCTGAAATTGACAATAATAAAACTGTTTGGCTCGGCGCGCCAACTTCGAATACAGGCGATGGAAATAGTTACTATTTCAATCAAAAAAATACGCCAAATGATGAATCGGATGATATTCGCGGTCCTCTCACTGCGCTATCCGATATTCGCGTCATTCGCAAAGATGCATCAGGTTTCATGTGGTTTGGCACAGGCACCGGTTTACATGTGATGTTTTCACCGGGAAGTATTTTGTCCGGCAGACAGCCTACTATCATTGCCATTGCAGGACTCAAAGGACAAGTCGTCAATGATATCGGCATTGATGCCGTGAATAATAAATGGATTGCAACCGATAATGGACTCTTTGTTTTGAGTGATGATGGATCGGAAATTCTTTCAACATTCACCGCACGCAATACCATCTTTCAAAGCACTGCAATTAAGACTATCGCAATTGACAAACAACAAGGTTTGGTCTATGTGGGTACTGATGAAGGTCTATATCGTGGTATCACAACCATCATCACACCAACAGTGGATTATTCCAATATCAGATGTTTCCCTCAGCCATTCATTCCGGGAATTCATTCACATGTCACGATAGAAGGTCTTGGCGAGCAAAGCGGAATATCCATCGTCACTCCTTCCGGCATGCCTCTTCGCACCATTACTACGCAAAGTGGTCGCATCATTTGGGATGGAAAAAATGATCAAGGAGAATTGGTTGGCTCCGGAGTCTATCTCATTGTGGCGCAATCCGGAAATCAAGATCAATCAGGCATTGCAAAATGCATGGTGATCAGGAAATAAGTACATATTCTTCAATCATTGGCATGGTTTTTCCTTTTTATGTATTGTGTCATGGATTTTTTTCCGCAATTTACAGTGTAATTTAGCAAGGAAGCAGAAGCTTGAAGGTTATTCCCGTAGATAAACCATTGCGTCTCAGCAATTCCGGAGAATTGGAAATTGTCTTTCTCGGAGTTGGCGGAGCATTTTCTCAGACGCTATTTAATACCAATTTCCTGATCATCAAAGGAGATGCTCATCTTCTTGTGGATTTTGGAACAACGGGTCCGTTTTCTCTGCCCGCTTCAACCGGTTTGACATTAACCGATATTGATGCAATACTCCCAACGCATAGCCATTGCGATCATATCGGTGGCATTGAATCACTTGCTTTGTGGAATCGCTATGTGGCAATACCGCAATTCGGCAAGAAGAAATTGTCAATGATCATTTCCGAAGAATATGAAGAAATTCTCTGGAATTATTCATTGCGTGGTGGTATGGAACAGAATGAATATTCAGCAGAAGGGAAGCCACTTGCAATGTCGGATTTCTTTGAATTGATCAGACCTCAGTGGATTGAACGCGAACCGCGATTGCATTTGGACATTGAATGGCAGGGCATTCATATTGAACTCTTCGGCACGAATCATGTGCCCGAGCAAGCATCCAGCGCATCGAGTGCATTCATCACGCATGGATTGCATATAGATGGTCGTATTTTCTTTTCTGGCGATACAAAATTCGATAGAGAATTATTGGACATATATGCGGATCGTTCTGATTATATGTTTCATGATGCTTCATTCTTTCCCAATCCCGTACATGCATCACTTGAAGATTTACGCACTCTGCCTGCCCAAATCAAAGAGAAGATGTTTCTCGTACATTATGGGGATGCACATGCCAATTATGATGTGAGTGAATTCTATGGGTATGCCCAAAAAGGAATGCGTTATATATTCGATTAAATTCCTTTTCCACCCAATAGTTTTGATAGTAAATCGCTATTGAATACCATGCTCAAAGAGGTTTCCACCTCACTGTCCTTTTTCATCAATTCCTTCAATTGCTCTTTATCCCAAAGCAGACATCGCGTTTCATCTATCGTGGTGACAGTTGCTGTTGTGAGACTACCCGAAAGAAAACTCATTTCTCCCACGAATTGTCCATTCCTCACATAACTTACAATTGCATCATCCACTTCTATTTTGGCAAGTCCATCAGAAATCAATGCTAATTTGTCGATCGTAGTATTCTGATGCACCATCACGAAATCTGTTGGTAAATCCTCTTGACCCGCGATATTCAATAGTTTTCGAAAAGCACTTTTCGGCATGTCTTTGAATACTTTTGCATGCAATGCCAATTCTTCATCAGTAAATTTCAGATTTCTTCTTTCGCGATAGAGCATTGTGAATTGATAACCATTGACGAGGATATAAAACCCACACCATACGATTTCCGCCCATTCGGGAGCATGTAAGTCCCTGAAATGATACATCAATTCGATATTGAATCCGATGATGATGAGTACCCGAAGCCAGAGGATATCTTTGACGATAAAACCCGCCAAATAGAAGAGATTAAAGATGCTAGTGAGGAAGAACTCGGTCAATGAGAATTGTGTTTGCATGAGATCTGTATCGTATAAACTTCGATGGACAAAGATACGGATGTTTTTTGCTTTGCTAATCAAGATGCATGGATTCAATAATATCTTTTACTATGTTTGCTCATGATGATACGCTACCTATTCATGCTATTACTTCTGGCAACCGATCTTTTGGCTTCAGATCATTGTTTGCTCTATCCGGTTTCATTGTCGGACAGAGTGCAAACATCAGATTTGATCATTGAAGGAGAGATAGTAAGCGACTCTGCATTTGCTGAAAAAAACATGATTTATACGGCCTATCAATTGCGAGTCTTGGGTACATTGAAAGGCGCAGAATTCGAGACAATTCAATTGCTCACCGAAGGCGGTGTATTGAAGGACAGAGCCTTGATCGTACAACCTTCTCTCACTCCAACCATCGGCTCAAGAGGGATATTCTTTCTGAAGAAATTGGGTGCATTGTATGTGCCTTTTGCCGGACCTCAAAGCATGATTGCATTGCAGGAAGATGGCAAAGCGCATGAGCCATTTCGGATCTATCCGAATATGCTTGATGCGATTGAGCGCATCGTTGCACTCACAGGAATACCCTATCGACATATACCAATTATTCAAAAAAATGAGAAATCTGAAAAGACATTGGCCGCGAGCATAACCTCCATCTCACCGACTACATCAAATGCGGGCAGAGGTTCAATACTCACAATCTCAGGTTCCGGTTTTGGTGCCAGCAGAACAGGCAATGCAAAAGTAGAATTCAAAAATGGAAATGATGGAGGAGCAACTTGGACATTGCCTGCATCATCACAATATGTGTCATGGTCTGATGCTGAGATACAAGTTCGCATTCCTACTTTGGCAGGTACGGGACAGATTCGTGTGACAGCAGCCGATAATTCAACCGCTGTTTCGGGTCAGACACTCACGATCGACTATTCACTGCTCAATACTTCACTTAATCGTATTTGGCTGAATGGTCAAAATGGCAATGGCGGACATACATTCGTGTTTAATTCTTCCTTTGGAACCAATCCCACCGATGCCGCCAAAAGAGCATTGCAAAGTTGGCGTTGCAATTCATTTGTGAATTTTGCCATAAGTGGAAATACCACAAGCATCGATCAATCCGCGAAAGATGGAATTAATGTCATTTCATTCAATGCGAGTTTGCCCGCAGGAGCTTTGGGAGTGACCTATAATTGGTATGCCGCATGTGCTGCCAATCAATACTTTAATGATGAATTTGACATGATCTTTTCGCCAGCTCCCGGAGTTGGTTGGAATTTTGGACCGGGACCAACAACGGGAAATCGATATGATTTCGAAACAGTTGTTGTACATGAATTGGGTCATGCGCATCAACTCGGACATGTGATCAATGCAAACTATGTGATGCATTATGCATTAGGACCCAATACCGATAAACGCACATTGAATCCTGTTTCAGATATTGCTGGTGGAAGTGATGTGGTTACTTTTTCAACAGCCACAAAACCATGTGGTCCTGATGAAATGGTTGCACTGAACACGAACAATTGTCAACTGTTTGCTCCGCCGATTGCAGCATTCTCAGCAATACCCACAGTGGGTTGTTCGCCGCTGCAAGTGCAATTCACTGATTTGAGTGAGAATAATCCCACGACTTATGCATGGGATATCGACAATAATGGAACGACTGATTATACCACACAAAATCCACTGCATATATATTCCATTCCGGGAACATATTCCGTGAAATTGACCGTGTCAAGTGGAAGTGGAACGAATAGTGCGACAATGACAAATATGATTACGGTGAATCAAAGTCCGCTAGCCATTGGCCGCGGAGCATTCACTGCATGTCAAGGCTTACAACAAGTATTGGGTCCTCCGATTGCACCTACAGGTGGCTTACCTCCATACACATATTCATGGTCTCCCTCAACCGGTCTCAGCAATGCATTCACTCTCAATCCAACATTGCCGATTGACTTCACGAATCAAAGAATCTATGCACTTACAATCACCGATCAAAGAGGATGCAGCATAATTGTTCGAGACACCGTAAATCCGAATCCCGTAATAATAGTCAGTGCAGGTGCCGATCGAACTGAATGTGCGGGTGCCGTGATTACATTGGGTGGAAATGCAACAGCAGTTGGTGGTACGATGCCATATACATATGCTTGGTCGCCGACTGTCGGACTCAGTTCTTCGGTGATTGCCAATCCAACATTTGTGATCAGGCAGAATCAAATCTATGTGGTTACCGTAACTGATGCTCAAGGATGCGTGAAACAAGATACAGTTAATATTGCCATGCATCCTGAATTAACGGTGAATGCCGGAAACGACAAAGTGCTTTGCATGAATATTCAAGATACGATCGGAGGCAAACCAACAGTAAGTGGAGGCTTCCCTCCCTATCAATATCAGTGGTCACCCGCCCTTGGACTTTCTTCCACAACAATTGCGAATCCAATCATCACCAATCCGCAAACACGCAATTATATCCTGCAAGTCACTGATGGCGCGGGTTGCACCAAGAAAGACACCATACAAATCACTGCAATACTTCCCATAAAGCCAGCACTTCGCATTGTGAAAGGAAATACCGTTCTATGTCCCGGAGACAGTATTGTACTAGAAGCGATGGGAGATATTGCAACATATCGTTGGAAAGATGGTTCGAATAAGAGAACAATCACCATTCGCAAGGCTGATACCGTATTTGTGGAAGGTAAAAATGCAAATGGATGCGCAATGATATCAGACACCATGATCATTCGCATGATTGATGCACCGAAAATGAAGATAATAGGTTTGGGAGAATATTGCGCGAATGACATCATTACTTTATATGCCGACCCTGCTCCGAATTTTACGCAAGCATGGTCTATAATCGGTGGTGAAATCATTGGAATCAATACAGCAGATTCTGTGAAGATTCGCATGCAGAAATCAGGGATGATTCAGCTTGAGAGAAAGCAAGGAAATTGTATATTCATTCAGCGTGATTCAGTGCGAGTTTTTCCGCCATTTGATGGGAAGATTACAATTGAAGGAAGTAAAGAATCATGCGAAGGGGATACGGTGTTGCTTTCGATTGGAGGTGATATGCGTGAATATACATGGCCTGATGGAAGCAAGGGTAAAAAAACATTGACTCGTTCCGGAATATTCTGGGCTGATATTGAAGATCGAAATGGTTGTATTTCACGATCGGATACTGCAATGATACGATTCAATGCCCCTCCCGTGAAGCCGACGATCACTGTAAATGGAGATTCACTCATTGCTTCAAGCGCTATGGCATATCAGTGGTATGCTGATAATGGAGAAATTCAGAATGCTCGCTCGCAATGGTTCAAACCTGATACAACCGGTCTTTACCGCGTGCGTGTATGGAATCTGGAGGATTGTTCAAGCATTTCAGATCCATTCTCTTTCATCAGAGTAACTGCATTGCCAAAAGAAGAAAGGCAAGCATCCATCATTCTTGGTCATCCGATAGACAAGGAATTGCGCATCCTTCATCCATATCAAAATCCTCAAATTTCCATCTTCAATATGCTTGGAATACGAGTATATCAAGAATGGGCAGAATCATATCAGCATACAATTTCAGTTGAACATTTACCTCAAGGATTTTATTCATTAATTATCGATGCTGAAGTTCTACCGATACTCATTATGCGCTAATATTTCCCTTCAGACCCCCCCCCACATGAATCGAAAATTCCAGATTTGATTGTAATGCTTGATTATTCGTGCAATTTTGATGTTTTTGAGAAATAAACTTTAAAAAAGTCCGTACTTATTAAGTAATGACTACGGAGTATGACCTCATAAATTTGCTTAAACTTTGGAGATGATGAAAAATTCTGCTCCAAAAGGGTAAACAACAGCAATTGAGGTTTTATGACAAAGCAGAATGTTCAGTCATCGGGAACTGTGAAAAAAGATAAGATCAGTCGGGAACATAAGAACCGCGAATCAAGTACAAAATTTTCATCAATGCAGTCTGAATTGATGAGTAAGACTCTTGAGCTGATTCAAATAAAAGATATCATGGGAAATGCGCATAAACTATTGTCAGGATTGAAGAAGGAAATTGACAGGGCTGATCATAAGCTCATGTTGAAAGAGATTTTGCGTTCCTTGCAGGTGGAAGGTTTGAAGAAGCGGGATTGGGAATTATTTCACTCGCAATTGCGGATGTACAATGAACCGTTCATGGAGTCATTATGCAAGAAATTCCCCACTCTTTCACATCAAGAGATACGCATTGCATCGCTTCTCAAGTCCGGCATGACCACAAAGGAGATTGCAGAACTTTTTGCAATTCAGGTGCGGACTGTTGAGAATCATCGTTTCAGCATTAGAAAGAAGATGCAAATTGGCACAGATAGAGATTTGGTGTCTGAATTGCAGAATCTTGGATAAGTTAATCAGGGAAATACTTTGTTGAAACGAAAAACTCATTAGATTTGCATCATTGATTTGACATAGGCCTCAAGTTTTGTCAGTAATTGACAAGAAGGAATCAGGTGTAAATCCTGAGCTGTCGTGCAACCGTGAATCCAATCGGATCAGCCGGATACTTCACTTGATAGTCAATGCATAGCACTCACGAGAAAGTGCAGGCATCTGCGTTACGGTATATGACCATGGCCACACTTTCTTTCATCCATAAAGGTGTTGATACCATGAAGTCACAGATGCATAGCAGACTCATTCTTCTTTCGGCTCTCATTCTTATTGCCGCATTCGGCAGAATCATTCCACATCCCTATAATATGTCACCAATTGCCGCGATGGGCTTATTGGGTTCTGCGTATTTTTCTCGAAAATGGATGGCTTTATTGATTCCATTCCTTGCCACTTGGCTCAGCGATCTCTTTATAAACAATGTAATCTATGCTGAATTATTTGATGGATTTACTTGGTTTTATGCGGGTTCTGCTTGGGTATATGGAAGTTATGCATTAATAAGTATGATGGGATTTTTCTTATTCAATACCGTATCCATAGCCCGCATCATGTCCGGCAGCATTCTTGCAACTTCCATCTTCTTCCTCATCACGAATTTTGGTGCTTGGATTGGAAATCCAATGTATCCACAATCTTTTGAGGGATTGATGATGAGTTATGCTGCAGGTTTGCCATTCTTGCAAGGCAGTTTTGTTGGTGATTTGATGTATTCCGGTATTTTATTCGGTGGTTTTGCATTGGCAGGCAAGACATTGAATATTGCGATTGCCAAAACAGAGCAAATATGAAAAGCATGATGAAGATGCTTGTCATGCTTTGTGGTTTGACAAGCATCTATGCACAATTTCCGGACAGAGTGGGTATGCCGGGCAGTGATGCAATTCCAGCCGATCAATTGGGTTTGAAATGGGGTGTTTCATGTCAAGTAATGCCAGGACTTCTTTCCATTGCAAATCAAAATGGAGAAAAAGTTGGCATTGATGATGTGAATAATGCGATCGGTTTTGCGGATCAAAATGTGATCAGTTTGGGGGATGGTGGTGTGGCGACAATGATATTTGCGCAACCGATTACAGATGGTTCGGGACCTGATTTTGCCGTATTTGAAAATTCCTTCGAAGACTACTTTTTGGAACTTGCTTTTATTGAGGTGAGTAGTGATGGTGTGCATTTTGTGCGTTTTCCTGCAACTTCGCTCACATCTTCTGCAAAGCAAATCGGACCATTTGATCGTATTCCCGATGTGCGCAAGCTCAATAATCTTGCTGGAAAATATCGAGGTGGATTTGGTACTCCATTTGATTTGTTTGAATTGAAAGATAGTGCCGGAATTGATATCCAATCTATCACGCATATTCGTGTGATTGATGTGATTGGTTCTATTGATCCGCGCTTTGCTTCTTATGATTCAGATGGAAATATCATCAATGATCCTTGGCCTACGCCATTTCCAACATGTGGTTTTGATTTGGATGCGATTGCAGTAATCAATGAGAAAGAGCAAAGCAAAGGGAAGATAGAAGTAGCACCGAATCCTGTGCATGCAAGTGCTGATGGGCTGGCTAGAGTAATTTCCGGCTTACAACAATTTGATGTATATACCATGCAAGGTGTATGGGTGAGTCGAGTGGAGAACGGATACATTTCCATTTCAGGACTTTCCGCTGGATTATATCTTATGCGGGGATATGAACAGGGGAATATTCAAACGGGCACATTGATGATTGTGCGCTGATTATTTTTTCTTTAATGCTTTTTCGAGATCTCCGCCGAAAGTGGCGATCATCTTGCGCAATACATCATAATCTTTGTCTGTAGTCGGTGCCAATCCTTCCACACTATATGTGGCATACAATGTTTCTTTTCCTGCCGGCGTGGATTGAAAATCAAGTAATGCTTGAATCAATTCCTTCTTCATATCTTCCGGAAAATCTGCACGAAACACGAAGGGATCATTAGGTATGCTTTCGGTGAATCCTATGATTTTGACCACTGAATAAATATCAGGATATTGTTTGCTCACGCGAGCTCTTGCATCAAGGATTTCGCCTGTTTTTTTATCCGGTGGCGAAAAATATGTTGCCCCTGCATCTACTTGATTCTGATAAACCATTGTCACCACATTATCATGTCTCATCGCAAAGACTTCTTCGGC
This sequence comes from Ignavibacteria bacterium, assembly GCA_947491315.1. Lineage (GTDB taxonomy): Bacteria > Bacteroidota > Ignavibacteria > Kapaibacteriales > UBA961 > UBA961. The sequence continues at coordinate 52,602 of CANLII010000012.1, read as the reverse complement.
GGGTTTGATACCTTTTTTCTCGAGCAGGGCTTTGGGAAGAATATATCCTGAAGTTGATGCTGCATCGACAAATGCGACTTTCTTCCCTCTAAGATCATCAATAGAATTGATACCGCTCTGTGTTTTTGCTATGAATTGTCCACGGTAAGTGGTTTCTCCATCTCTACGAATGACTTTCAATACGGCTTTAACGCCATATTTTTGATGTGCCAGAATATAACTGAATGTATTCATCGCCGCAATGTCAGCTTTTCCGCTTCCAAAGGATTCCACGACTGCTATATAACTCGCTGGGAATGTGACCATGAAATGATAACCGGTTTTTGCTTCAAGATAAGCCACGAGGCTATCGGCGCTATTGCTCAATTTCTGAGCATCCACAGAGGGGGTCAGCAAGATCCGGATTGGATTACCCTCGCTTCCGATTTCAGTGGATTCCATCATTGGTTTGATGCTCAAATAGAGCAAAATGATGGTAATGAGAGAAAGATAGATTGATCCAATTTTCATGGTATTCGCATGGTTTTGGCTATCCCATGCCGATTTGGTAGTTTTGAGTCTGTTTTAACTTGAATATCGAACAATTTAGCGGTTCAGCAAAGAATCGCGAAAACAATTTTCAATAGTTGGTCAACCACCATGAATATCCACGAGTATCAAGCCAAAGAAATTCTGCGTCGCTATAATGTCCCTGTGCTCAAAGGGAAAGCGGTTTTTTCAGCAGACGAAGCCAGCTTAGTAGCCAAGACTGAATTTGTTGACAATGGAATTAATGTGATTGTTCTCAAATCACAAATTCATGCCGGAGGAAGAGGTAAAGGTATCATGCATGATACACAAACCAAGCAGCCTCTGGAGTTATATGGTAAGCCGGTTCGTGGCGTCACCGTGATTTATGATGGTGATATTGCAGAAAAAGCCAAGCAGTATGCTGAAGCAACGTTTAATAATACGCTTATAACCATTCAAACCGGTGAAGCCGGCAAAGTTGTTCGCCGCATGTTCATCGAAGAAGGTTGTAAGATTGCTCATGAATATTATTGCAGTATCCTTCTTGATCGCGGTACCTCACGCAATATTATCATGATTTCCACCGAAGGCGGTATGGACATTGAAGAAGTTGCCGAGCATACACCAGAAAAAATCTTGAAAGAATTCATTGATCCTTCAATCGGATTCCAACAATTCCAAGCGCGCCGTATGGCATTCGGTTTAGGATTGAGTGGTCAGGCATATAAGAGTTTCATCACATTCATTGAAAAGCTGTACCATGCTTATGAAGACATGGATTGCAGCATGCTTGAGGTGAACCCACTTGTCGTGTCTGAAGACGGTGAATTTATCGCCCTCGATGCCAAAGTGAATTTTGATGATAATGCATTGTATCGTCATCCTGATTTCGTGGAATTGCGTGATGAATCAGAAGAAGATCCACTTGAAGTGGAAGCATCAAAATTCAATTTGAATTATATCAAACTTGATGGTAATGTTGGTTGCATGGTGAATGGTGCTGGCTTGGCGATGGCCACGATGGACATCATCCAGCTTGCCGGCGGAGCCCCTGCAAACTTCCTCGATGTGGGAGGCGGAGCAAATGTTGAGCGTATCGCAAATGCTTTCCGTATTATGACAAATGATCCTGGAGTGGAATGCGTGCTCATCAATATTTTTGGTGGCATTGTTCGTTGCGATCGTGTTGCAAATGGTATTGTGCAGGCACTCAAAGAAGTCTCTGTTTCCACACCTGTAATTGTTCGTCTCGAAGGAACAAATGCAATCGAAGCAGGCGAAATTTTGAAGAATTCCGGAATGGAATTTCTCGTTGCAACAACACTTGAAGATGCTGCGAATAAAGTGACCATTGCGCTTTCGAAATGATGTGATTCCCCTCGGATGAGGGGTGGCCTTCAGGCCGGGGTGCGATTTCCGACGATGTTTGTGATGTCGCCCCTCTGGGGCTATTATGATGTCGCCCCTCTGGGGCTATTATGATGTCGCCCCTACGGGGCTTGCACACCGAGCGGAGCCGAGCGAACGCAGATGGACACCGAGCGAACGCAGATGGACACCGAGCGAAGTCGAGGTGTGACTTTGATTTTTTCACCAATTGGTTTTAGATTTTATGGCATTCGATCTTGAGATGATACGGAAGGTATATGCTGCACTTCCTGGGAAAGTACAGCAGGCGAGAACACTTCTTGGCAGACCATTAACTCTTGCTGAGAAGATTCTTTATGCACATATGTCTGAAATGCCTTCAGCCCCTCATCAGCGTGGTGCATCATATGTAGATTTCAATCCTGATCGCGTTGCCATGCAGGATGCAACAGCACAGATGGCGCTTCTTCAATTCATGAGTGCAGGCATTCCAAAAGTTGCAGTTCCTTCAACCGTACACTGTGATCATTTAATTCGTGCAGAGCATGGTGCCATCAGTGACTTGAAGCAATCATTGATTGAAAATGACGAAGTATTTGCCTTCCTTGGATCTGTATCACAGAAATACGGTATTGGTTTTTGGAAGCCGGGTGCTGGAATCATTCATCAAGTTGTACTAGAAAACTATGCATTCCCCGGTGGCATGATGATTGGTACAGATTCTCATACACCGAATGCGGGTGGACTCGGAATGATTGCAATCGGAGTTGGTGGGGCAGATGCCGTTGATGTGATGGCAGACATGCCATGGGAATTGCAAATGCCAAAACTTATCGGTGTGAAATTGACAGGAAAGATGAGTGGATGGACTTCAGCAAAAGACGTGATTTTGAAGCTTGCCGGAATCTTGACCGTGAAAGGTGGTACAGGTGCAATCGTTGAATATTTCGGTGATGGATGTGCATCATTTAGTGCAACAGGAAAAGGTACTATTTGTAATATGGGTGCGGAGATTGGAGCAACCACATCAATCTTCCCATGCGATGAATCTATGATGCGTTATTTGCATTCAACAGATAGATCGGATATTGCAGATTTGGCTTCAAATGTGATGGATCATTTGCGAGCAGATGATGAAGTCGCATTGAATCCTGAACACTATTATGACCAAGTGATTCACATTGATTTGGATGCGCTTGAGCCACATGTGAATGGACCATTCACTCCTGATCGTGCGATGCCCATCAGTGAATTTACCAAAGCTGTGAAAGAAAACAATTGGCCTTCAGAATTGCGAGTTGCACTTATTGGTTCTTGCACGAATTCAAGCTATGAAGACATGAGTCGTGTGGCCGAGATTTCTGCATATGCAGCATCAAAAGGACTCAAAACAAAGAGTGAATTCACGATAACACCAGGTTCTGAACAAGTGCGAGCTACCATCGAAAGAGACGGCTTTCTCACTGCGATGGAATCTGTCGGCGGAAAAGTTCTTGCGAATGCTTGTGGACCATGTATCGGACAATGGAAGCGTCATGATGTGCAAAAAGGTGATAAAAATTCAATCATCACTTCATTCAATAGAAATTTCACATCCAGAAATGATGGCAATCCCGATACGCATGCTTTCGTGGCTTCTCCGGAGACTGTCATTGGATTTGCACTGACTGGAGATTTGACTATTGACTTCACCAAAGAGCCTGTCAATGGCATCATTCTTAATCCTCCCATTGGCAAAGAATTGCCTGTAGGTGGCTTTGTACCTGATGAGCATGGTTTTGTGTCTCCTGCTGAAGATGGATCTTCTTTAAATGTATCTATTGCACCCGAATCACAGAGATTACAGGCGCTTTTACCGTTCAAAGCACCGAAGGCTGAAGATTATTTACATATGCCTTTGCTTATCAAAGTGAATGGTAAATGTACAACAGATCATATCAGTATGGCTGGTCCTTGGCTTCGCTTCCGTGGTCATCTCGACAATATTTCCAATAATATGTTGATTGGTGCCATCAATTATGTGAATGGTAAAGCGAATACAATCAAGAATATGTTCACCGGCGATTATGACGAAGTGCCAAAAGTGGCACGCGATTATAAAGCGCGCGGTGCATATTGGGTTGTTGTTGGTGAAGAAAATTATGGCGAAGGTTCTTCACGCGAGCATGCAGCAATGGAGCCACGCTTCCTTGGTGGAAAGATCATTCTCGTGAAATCATTTGCCCGCATTCATGAAACAAATTTGAAGAAGCAAGGCATGTTGCCACTTACCTTCATCAATCCTGCTGATTATGATGTATTCCGTGAAGATGACATGATTGCAATCGATATTGAACAATTGTCACCCGGAAAGAATCTTGATATGACAATCACGCATGCTGATGGTACCAGTGATACAATCACAGTGAAACAAAGCTTGAATGAACAACAAATCGGTTGGTTCAAGGCAGGAAGTGCATTGAACTTGATAGCGAAGAACTCTGCTTCATAATAAGAGCGTTCAGAGATGTATGAGAAAGGATTGACTTTGTGGTCAATCCTTTTTTTTTATTATGATGTCGCCCCTACGGGGCTATTGAGATGTCGCCCCTCTGGGGCTTGCACACCGAGCGAAGCCGATTGCACACCGAGCGAAGCCGAGGTGAGCCGTATGTCGACTATGCTCGAAATTCAGGGTGGGGTGAGTTGATGTTGATGCGATTGAAATACATGTGAAGTATCATCAATGCAATGGATAGTACTGATGCGAATGATGATAAAAACGAATATAATTTATGCAATTGTCTGAATTGAGAAAGGGCTTGCTGACCTGTTTCCAATGGATTGTCAAATGAACCAATAGCACTTTGAAGAGAAAGCATTGCATTTTGAATGACTATTCCATAGAGGATATATATGACGGAAATGCATCCTACAGTGAACCACATTGACTTGCGAACGATCACACCTGACCAATTCCTCAGAAGAATCAATGAACCTGACATGATCAGCAGTGCAATACCTTGTAGGATGACCATCCTTGAGAGAATCGCCTGATTTGCCATGCCGGCCAAATCTTTTGTGGGCATGACTTTGAATAATACTGGTGCAACCCCGAAGCCAAACATGATAAGAGAACCAACAAATATCATGATTCCCATATAGAGTAATGTCGATGGGAGTATGAATCGGGTTTCAGGATGTTTAAAAAACAGCTGAATGTTATGCTTATATGTTTGTTTGTCCATGCAAACAATTTACCCATTTTTGCAATCTCAATTGATAAAGGAAATTATATGAAAACTCTTGTCGCATGCCTCGTATTGTTTGGATGTACAGCTATGTGCGGACAAGAAAAGCCAACAATTATCTATGTGTTTGATCCACTTTGTGGTTAGTGCTATGGATTTTCACCGGTCATGAAGAAAACCTATGATACATATAAAGAGAGGGTTGATTTCAAGGTGATGACAGGTGATGGAGAGACAAATAACATAGATAAAATAGATGGTAGCTTTACACTCAATAAAGGCGAAGAAGTAAATGGAGGATATTTACGAGTAAGTGTTTGAATCAAAATGCAGATGAATTAATTACTAATTTGGGCGAAGAAATCTTAACTAAATTACAAGAGTACTCTTTCCTCACCCCCAGACCAATTCCGGTCTGAATTCAAAATGCATGGTATCGAAGTGATACCATTTTCCACCCCATATAAAACCATGCTTTTCGAAGATATCTACGATGCCTTGTGGAATTGCATTGCGATAAGTGAGGATTTTGTTTTCATCGGTGCAGTTACAAACCCATTGCCAATAATGTGAGTGCTTGGTATTGATATCCATCGTGATGCCGAAACTATGGAAACTGATTCGATTGGTGCCTGCGATATTGCGCCAATTGAATGTTCCACCAATATTCGATACATACTTTTTCCAATCGGGATATTCATCCAATTCTTTTGAAATGTCCATCACGCGTTTGTGTATGTCATTCACAGTGGAAATACGAATCATTTGTGGGGCTGTTTTTGGACACCATATCACTTTGGTTAAATTCTTCGAAACCTCATTCTTCATTTTTCCGTAAATGGCTTTGAACAATCCTTCATGTCTGATTCTACCCGGATCATAGTATCGTTCTATTGGTGCTGATAACATACCTCGTTGATATTTGTATGTAAACATATCTTCTATGTCGGGATTGTCTAGCAATTCTTGCGGACTCTTCTTCTTCCCATCATCATACATAAATGATTCGCCATTCGTGCAATACACGCGATTATTCTCATACTTCACAATCTGCGGATAGAATTTCATGAGTATACGCACAGGATCAGGAATCTGTGCGTGAAGAGATGTGCTTATTGCGATAAGAAGAAAAAATGATATCATAATGTTGAATGAGAAATGAGAAATGGATCGCAATAGCCCCAGAGGGGCGACATCATAATAGCCCCAGAGGGGCGACATCGCAATAACCCCATCGGGGCCGACATCATAATAGCCCAATCGGGGCGACATCATAATAGCCCCATCGGGGCGACATCGCAATAGCCCCATCGGGGCGACATCGCAATAACCCCATCGGAGCTGACATCACACCTCGGCTTCGCTCGGGTTGCACCCTTTGGCTTCGCTCGACGAACAAGTGGAATTTCGCCTCACAGATCTTCAAATGCTTTGATCAAGCGAATATTATCTTTTTCAACTTGTGTGAGCAGATGTGATACATCACTGTGTTGCGGATTATACCAAGACTTTTTGGCAAAGTGATTATGTAAATCCGCACGCTTGAAGATATAGCCGTGCCTCGCAAAGATTTCATTGCGCATGATGACCAGAACTTCTTTTGAAGTATAACGCAATTCATTCGCGGTCAACAATTGTTTGGATGCTTCAGGATAATCACCTGTAAGTCCTCCTGATATTGTTGCACGAGGTGGTTCAGGCTCGATGATCTGAGGATCGGGAGTCGATAATTCTTGTCGTGATAATTCTTCTTCTTTTTGTTGCAAATCCAATTCTAATTGTCGGAGTTCTTGTTCTTTATCAGAAAGTTCATCTGATTGATCAAGCTTGGATTCATATTCCTGTAGATTTATGGTTTCATCATTTGTAGTTTTTGCTTCCCGACAAGCGGAGATAGAACATACACACAAGAAACACAATGCGTAATATAGTCGCATATACACCTCAAATAGATAAACACCCATATGCTATTGATGCCCCAACAAGCATCAGCACTTCTACAAATATCAAGAATTTATTTTGTGATCAACATTGGAATTGTTTGAATACCCTCGGGTATCATGATTTCCATTGTCCAAAGTCCTGATGACATTTTTTCCGTTGAGAATGAAATAGTATAGGAACCGAACATCATAAATCCATTATGGAGAATGATTGTCTCCATTGGATTGAATGCATTGCGCATCTTTACGCTCACTTGACCCGACACATTGATACCAATATCGATATTTCCATGATCCTGTAATGGATGTGGATATGGTCCAGCAATCAAACCTGGAACAGTAACAATTTCACTGCGGAGTATGACATCGCAATTCGTTCCTGTTATACCAAGAATCTTCACACCAATACCTGATAATGGAATCAGTTTTTCCGAACAACCATAATATATCCCAACAGTGTCTCTTTCCATCGTATCAATATCATTCGAAGCAATCAATGGATGATAACAAATCGCGAGTGCATTTTTCTCGCCGGGCTCCAATGTGAGAGGCATTTGCGTAACGGGAATGCTGAATGCAAGATTTCTCGACATGAATACATGTGGTATAATGATCGTAAATCTACCTGTATTTTCAATCATGATTGTATCACATTTTGTGATTCCCAGTGCGGTTGAGTCAAAATCAATAACTGAAATTTCATTATTTTCTAGGTCTCGAATCTTGATTGTAAGACCCGAAACAGAATCAGAAAGGACTCTACGATTGCCTGCTTTATCCGTTACAATGATTGTATATTTTGCGTCTTGATATTGATCAATAATGGAAACAGAAACTGTCGCACGATCACCATTTTGTTTGATATCAATAGCACAATTGATTGTTCCATTTTGGTCCACACTTATGCTGTCCAAACCAGAATCAATGAGCGTTTCATCACTGATGTAAAATGTGACAGGAATACCGCAATCACTTTTGTCTGCAGTAATCACAGGTGGCGTGATGTCTGCATTTGTTGTTACGAATAAATCCACAACATGTCTTGAAGCGCAAGCATTCTCAAGAATGATCCGTGCAGCATTAACTCCAATTGAATCACCGATAGCACAAATGGAAATGTCGATTGTCTTTCCCGGTGGAATCGTGATTGGTAATGTTGAATTGAGTCTTACGGACACCGATCCTGCATCTTCAATCTTGATGCGATCAATCACCTGAGGGAATTTGCCTGTATTGGAAAGTGTAATGGGGAAACAGAATTCTCTTTTGATCGGACCATCCTTTCGTATGGATACCGGCATGGAATCCCCTTCAACCAAAACCGTGAATCCCGGCAAATCAAATTGTTTGCGTGTGGAATATCCTGCTGAATCTTTCGCAATCAAGATAAATGATGCATCCAAATAAGGATCAATGATTGTAGCATCAAATGCCACTGAATCAGGCAAGCCTGAGACATCGCCTACATTGACTAGAACATTATTTTGAGATTCAATGTCAATACTTCTGATTCGTGAATCAGTTGCCGAAGAATCAAATACCATTCCGCGAATAGTATTACAATCCTGTTTGGATAGTATGGTCGGAGGTCTGAAATCAAAAAGCGTAAAACTCATTCCGCCGATATAGCCATAGGAATTCGCAGGACCATATCCATACACATAGATTCCAATTGGTTCAGGTGCAGAAACAGTATGAACTCCATCGGTGATTTGTATGGTTGCATAATAAAACCGAGATCCACCTATGCGCGTGAATTGATTTGCCGGAACTGTCGCTCCATCCAATACAACTTTGTCGATGACAGTTTGAGGTGCAACAATATTCACATATTGAAAATTGTACACTTTCACTCGTTCAAAATTCGAATTCAATTGAACGGCTTGAGCGCTGATGAATCGATAGGAAGGAAGAAATTGTTCATATGGCGGAATCATCATCATGAATGGATCGCTGTTTGCAAGACCCGTATTTCCTGTTGATGATGTCTTCTTATACTGCGCCACCATGAATGGTTTATCACTATACATTTCAGCGGCTCTTGTCAATCTCCCGGAGAAAAATTGTCCGGCATTCAATGTGGCAACTCGATTGGAATCCACATAAATCACAGTGCTGTCCATCGCCGCAAGAACGCGGTATACATCCCAACCAACGGTTGAGGCATCCTGGGGCAAAGGATATGGAGTGAGAAATGCACTCTTTCCATAATTGGTTGTTGGCACCATTTGCTCCACAAGACAATCTCTTGAATTCAAATCAAAACCACCATCTTGGGGAATGCGCGCACGCTGATGTCCGGCAAATACAGCAATCGGTTTATCAGAACTTATATTTGTGCCAGTCAAATCGTAATTGATACTTATACTCGGAAGGGATTGTACCAAATACACATCGCCTTTATTGAGTACAATCGGAGTGGGATTTCTTCCACCAAATAACATGGGAGCTGTTGGTGCAATCGTTATGCGGGTATTGTCTTCCACCGCCACAATTGCACATTGCGATGGCGTGCTTCCTATGGATAATCTACCCGTTCTATCATCTATGATATTATCGGATGGATAGGACATCACATAATAATCTCTTTCGAGTGCAGGTCTTGGCAAAACCAAAAAAGCATCGCTGGTTGTCCATGCTTGATTCAAAGCATAGACCATCACATCATTATCTGTTTCCACTTTGAATGATTGTGCGGCTATCTTTTCTGTTTGACCCCCATCGGGCAATAATTCATTGCTATTATTTACACCCACCAATTCAAATCCATCCCACATCACACTGAATGAATAGATTTGTGTTGGATTGGAAATCGTGAAATTGCGGATATATTGTCGATTGAAAATATCACGATATGTGATTCTACCCGTGGTTGGAACCTCTGCGGCGATGAATATGTAGAGAGAATCCGAGCGCCTTTCAAGATCTGCCGGCGAACCGGGAATGGATCCCACGCCACGATGGATATTCGGAATGAATGTCAGCCAAAATTCTTTGCCCTTACTGTTTCCACCGCCTTGTGCAAGTATAGGACATACTTCCAAAAAGGAAAAAATGGAAATCAATATGATGAGAATGTTGTGCATTGACTGGAAATCAATGTGGAAAAAGTGGTCCTAGCGACGAGTAAGGCATGACATTTGTGTGAAATTTACCCAATCTCGATTAACTTTACATCAATGAATAACACCATTTTTATAGTATTGTTCCAATTGTTTCTTCTGCTCGGCTCCATTCAGGCCCAACAAGGTCTAATGATGGATTCTATTGTGGTGGAAAGAGAGAAACAATCACTTTCAACCTTCAATCGCTTCAGACTCGATTTCATCGGCAATTTACGCGATGCGGAGTATATGACCATATCCGGTTTGCAAGTCGGTGAGGAAACTGATGCCTGGTCTTTGGACAAAGCAGAACAAGCTTTGAGAAGGTCGGGTGTATTTCAGTCGGTGAGAATAGAAATTGATTCGGTGGATAGTAGACATTGCACCCCATATATCGTTGTTCGTGAGGAATTGCCGACTTATGGTCCGGGACTCTTGGTCAATATCGGTGGTGAAGAATCGGCTTTGGGAGCGAGATTTGAGTCGAAAAGACTATTCGGTCATGCCATGAACATGCTGCTGGATATTCGCAATCGCACAGAACTTGGCATCGGAATGCAAGGAATTACGGGATTTCATTGGAATACGGCTTTTGATCTGCCGCTCAGCTTGGGTTTTAATCTTCGCTCACATTCGCTCACCACTGAATTGAGTTTGGATATTTCCAAAACTCCTCATCCGACAGGTGGGATGTTTTATGGTGCACGGTTCAATAGCGGACAAGGCATTGATTTTGTGTTTAATGGCGAAAATCCTGAAAAAATCTCATTTAAAGCGCAAGAAATATCCGCTTGGGGTGGATGGCTCCTGCCTCGTCGTGATGATCTGTTCTTTACGCTTCTTGTGAATTCCAAGCAAGCAGAAAGAGGAAATGTAAAAACAGTACAGGCATTTGACAATACGCAATCAGTATTATTGGGTTTTGGCTCATTGGCAGATCGCACCATTACCTTAAATGAGCGCGATATTCCAATTGGAGCATGGGGAACCGCCGTTTTGGGTAGAATTATGCCATTTAATGGGAATTCAGGCAATTCCTATTATTATGTAGGTGGATTTTTGGAACAAAGCGATCTCATGCTGAAAAATCAGCTCTATCTTGCCGGTTCTGTTTCTGCGGGAAGCGGGATATCGAAGGGAATTCCAATAAATACCGCGCTGGAGATTGATGCTGTCGGACATTGGAATCCAATGTCTAATATGGCAATAATTGGTTTTTTTAGTCAAAGAAGTATATGGAATTGGGATGGTTTTAGACAATTAACATTGGATAATGACAATGGAGTTCGTGGAATTCCACTCAATCGTCGATTTGGATTGAATCGAATGGCTGCGACCTTGGAATGTCGTGCGGATTTAGTCGCTTTGCCAATGAATCTTCGATTGGGAATGACTGGATTTACGGATGCAGGAACAGTATGGAATGCTGGAGACCCACTGTTTGGAACACAATGGTCGTCCGCATTGGGATTGGGATTGGTGATTTCGGGTGACAATATTGCCGGCCTGCAATCCTTTCCATATTTGCGCATTGAATATGCACATGGACTTCAGGAACAATCTTATAGTGGCATTGTGTTATCCACTTCATTCGCAATTTCCACCATAAAAAAACATAGATATGCTATTCCACGACATATAGGCGTCGGGATTGATACAGAATAGGTGATTGAGTTAATCTATGACATATATTTGTTCTCGTTCGTTCTTGAGCACCCATCAACTTTCCAATTGCAGAATGTTTGAAACTAAATCAATCACACAATGATGAATATGAAGAGAGCTTTCACAATACAGCGGATGATAAACCATTACTCTAGATTTGTTGTAGTATGTTTTTTTACTCTCATTTCAGTGCTATCGTTAGTTAATGCACAAAAGAAAAAGGACAATACACTACAATCGAGCATACCAATTTTCAAGGAAATAGATTCCTCAGCTTCTGGTATAAAGTTTTTGAATTTAACTCCCGGACCTCCAGATTTAAAAAAAGAGAGTAGGTTATTTACCATTGCTAGTGGGGGTACATCTGTTGGAGATATTAATGGCGATGGTCTCATAGATATTTATCTTACGAGTTTTCTAGGGAAGAATTCATTATTTATTAATAAGGGTAATCTAAAATTTGAAGAGGCTCCTTCTTCAGCCGGGGTAACTGATTCAGCTGGATATAGTTTTGGTTCTACAATGGTTGATATAGATGGCGACGGTGATCTTGATATTTATGTGACTAAATACAATCAGGAACCAAATAAGCTTTTCATAAATGATGGAAACGGCGTTTTTACCGAAAAAGCAAAAGAATTTGGATTAGCAACAATTGGTAATGGTATTCAATCTACATTTTTTGATTATGACTTGGACGGGGATTTGGATGTCATGATCGTGAATAATGGATTTTCCAGAGTTGGGTTCAAACATGAAGGTGTTACGCCCATTCTTATGAGAAACAATGGTGACAATACATTTACAGATATAACCGAATCTGCTGGAATACATCATAAAGGATTTGGATTGAGTGCAACTGCTGCGGATATCAATAATGATGGATGGCCTGATATTTATATCGCAAATGACTTTGAAGAAAAAGATTACTTATACATAAATAGTAAGAATGGGAAATTCGAAAGAAGTACAAGAAAAGAATTACCGCATACAGTGATGTTTGGAATGGGGAATGATATTGCTGATTTCAATAATGACAATTTACTTGACATCATTGTTGTTGATATGCTTCCTGAGACACATGAACGCATCAATTCACAGTTTGATAATTTCACGACATATAATTCAACATTTGATTCTTCGCAATTCATTCAAAATACTCTGCAATTAAATCGTGGAAATGGAAGATTTAGTGATATCGCCCAGATGTCGGGAGTTGATGCAACGGAATGGTCATGGACTGTTTTCTTTGCCGATTTCAATCTTGATGGTAATAAGGATTTATTTGTCGCTAATGGTCTTAACTGGGACATTATGGATAAAGATTTACGAAGATTGGGAGTGACTCATGAAATGATGCAACAATTACGAGATAAGGGATATCAAAAACTTTCAGAGGCATCAAATAAAAAAGTTGATATGCGAGAGTTGGCAGAGGAATTTGATATAGGAAAGCTTATCCGTGATGTGAAAAGAACCCAAGTACCCAATTATCTATTTAGGAATAATGGTGATCTTACCTTTAGCAAAGTGACAAATGACTGGGGAATGAACATACCATATAATACATGCTCTTCATCTTTTGCTGACTTTGATAATGATGGTGATATTGATTTGATTCTAAACAATATTGATACGATTGCTGTTCTATATGAAAATACAATGATGAATGCCGGCAATCACAGTTATCTAAAAGTCAGTTGTATTGGGAATACAAAGAATACACAGGGTATTGGCACAAGAATCCAAATAAAGACTGGAAATCAAACTCAAATGGTTGAATTAGCAGCTACAAGAGGCTTCGCTTCTGGAGTAGCCCCAATAGCTCATTTTGGTCTCGGGCAGAATAAGATTATTGATGAGCTGATAGTCACTTGGCCAGGAGGAAAACAACAAAAATTGAATAAAGTAAAAGTAAATCAACATGTAAAATTATTCCAACATAATGCCAGAGAGATAGAAGCAAAAGAAAATGTTGTTCAAACTCTTGTAAAAGAGATAACTCATAGTGATTCGGGTGCAATTGCATTTTTACATATTGAAAATTCCCATGATGATTTTTATCATGAGAGGCTATTGCCGAATCAGATTTCGATCAATGGTCCAGCTCTTGCATCAGGAGATCTTGATGGCAATGGATTATATGATGTTGTTATAGGAGGTCCGCAAGGATCTCCGCTTTCAATTTTCTATCAACATATGCCGGGAAAATTTACAAAAGCAAGTACCCAAGAGGTATTTCATATTGATTCACTCTTTGAAGACCAAGGAATACTACTACTGGATGTTGAATTAGATGGTGATCTCGATATGTATGTTGCCAGTGGTGGGAATGAAATGTCTATTGATAATCCATCTCTATTACAAGACAGATTATATATTAATGATGGCAAGGGGAGCTTTACGAAAAGCTCTCTGCCAGATATGCCAATAGGCAAGTCTTGTGTGATTGGAAGTGATATTGATAATGATGGCGATATTGATTTGTTTGTAGGGGGGAGAAGTATCCCGGGTGCATTTTACAAAGAGCCCCGTAGTTATCTTTTATTAAATACTGGTGGAATTTTTAGTGATGTGACAAGTTATCTTGCGAATCCGCTTATGCAACCGGGTAGAGTCAAGTCTGCATTATGGACTGACTTTGACAATGATGGAGATAAGGATCTCATTGTTGTTGGCGAGTGGATGAAAATTCTTCTACTTCAAAATAATGAAGGGGTGTTTTATGATAAATCTGCTGAGTTTGGTATTGATACCACATCTGGAATGTGGAATAGCATAAATGCCGGAGATATTGATAATGATGGCGATATGGATTATATCATTGGAAATGTAGGTATAAATAGAAGATATGAGGAACCCTGCAATACATACCCATTTGAACTATTTAGTGCTGATTTTGACGATAATGGTAGTATTGAATATATCCAGAGTTATTATGAACATGGAGTTCGATATCCTTCGCGTACTGTTGGTAGTTTGATAAATCAGATTCCAACACTCAGAAAACTTCATATCAATATAGAGGATATTGCAAAAGTTAGTCTTGAGGAACTATTTGGTGGAAAAGATGCTTTTAATAAAGCTCACTATCTGAAAAGTTCAATGGGCAATAGCGTGGTTCTGGTTAATAATGGAAAAAATCCTTTCACGATTAAGCCACTTCCAGTTATTTCTCAAGCATCTCCATTGTTTGGAAGCCAAGTTTTTGATATTAATGGTGATGGGAATCTTGATATACTTCATGCAGGTAATTTTTATGGACCTGATAGAGATGCGTGGAGATATGATGCTGGAATCGGAGAAATATTATTAGGTGATGGTAATGGGAGCTTTAGTCCTATACCTAACACGCAATCAGGATTCTTTGTACCTAATGAAGCAAGATCTATGATTATGTTCCCTAGTAAGGAAAAACAAGAATTGTGGCTTATGGTTGGCTCATGTAAAGATTCACTCAGAACATTTTCATATTCAATTCCATCAAATGCGGAAATGTTACAAATCGACGATAAAGAAATCATTACTCATGCAGTTATGCACCTGAAGTCTGGGAAGAAAAGATTGATTGAGTTTTACCATGGATTTGGCTATTACTCACAGCAGCCAAGATACTTGATTCTTGACAAAAATGTTTTATCAGTCACACTATATAATAAGTCAACCATCATTAAGAAAATCAAAAAGTAATATTCATGAAAATCATTGTACTGCTTACTGTTTTTGTTCTTTTAACACTTTCTGCCTGCACAACAGCCATTGGTACAAAAAAAATTGCTAATGAATGGTGTTCTTGTATTGGTGATTTGGACGATAACACTCCCAAAATAGCTTCAAAACAATGCGATTCATTGGCTGAAGTGCAATTAGAGTTGATCATTAAGGACAAGTGGAAAGAAGTTCAAGAAAAAAAACTTTCTATTGATACAATGATAGCATTTAAGTTGTCTATACATATGGAATACTACAAAATGACAGAAAAATGTAGGAAGCAATAGAAATAATTTCTGATTTAGATGACTTTTTTGGCATTTATTGCCATAATTTAACAATGGCTCTATTTTATTTTAAGTAAAAAAGATTTTTTGCTTTTTATTTTGATGGGTCGGTGTATATTTGCACTCATCCATCAAGGCCCAATAATTAGGCTTATGTTTGGATTAATTGTTTGGTCGGGCAGATTTCTACTCTTTTTAATTACTGAGTAGGATTTTCACCGAAGCACTTTGAATGTATTTATCATTATAAATTTTTTATTTTTTGAGGTTTGTTTATGCGAAATGTTTTGCGCCTCTCTTTACACACTGTCCTGATGATTGTTGCTGGTTTGATTGCAAATCAGCAAACAATGAATGCGCAGTGTTACCCCATGTATTCTGAGTGGGGTTATGCTTGTAACCAGCCTTATGGTGCAAGTTTCACTGAGATTACCATTGGTAGTGTAACCAATGCCACAGGATGTTCAGGTTACACTGATTATGGTTCTTCGGTGCCTTTCAGACTATTTGCCGGTATGCCAAATACCGTAACTGTCAAGGCAAAGACTTTTGGCACTTGGGATTATAGTCCAGAGATTCCATTGAATATATGGATAGACTTTAATCGCGACAATAATTTTGATAACAGCGAGATCTTCATGCCTCCGGGATTGCCATGTAATGGTACAGTGAATGCAAGAACATTCAATATTACACCTGCAGCAAATCTTGTTCCAGGTATGTATAAGTCAAGATGGAAAGCTGTTGGCCCGCCAGAAGGCAACTCCATGAATGCATGTATGAATTATTATGGTGAGGTTGAGGATTATATCATTGAAATTCTTCCACCTCTTTCAGACCCTTCTCCAACTGCAGTATTAATTACAAGTCCAGGTGATGGTTCAGTTATTGGTTCTCCGGTTCCACAAGGAACATACAATGTTGGTTTCACACTTACTAATCTTGGTTCTTCAGGAATGACAGAGTGTCAATATACCGCATCAGTAACGAGAGTTTCTGATGGCTCTCTTGTTGTACCTTCTGTAACAGCTACTTATGCTACACCACTTGCTGGTGGCAATTCTGTTGCTATTCCTTTGGTTAGCAATCTTGATATTACAAATCCTTTGCAGCCATACCGCATTCAAGTTTCAATTCCACCTTCTTCAGTGAAGGGGCAATTTGCTAACGGTGACAACAATGCAGGTAATAATACGCTTGACGCATTTGTTGGTCCAGCAATTAGTGGGGGCGAGTATTGGGTCGGTGGTACACCAACACCAACAAATTGGTTTAATCATCCAAATGCCGTTACAATTGCTTTGACATATGGTGGTATTCTTGGTCCGGTAACATTTAATGTTCGTCCCGGTTCTTATCCTGATACAAAAGGTCAAATTGGCCAAGTAACAGCTCAAGTCCAGGGTGTTCCTGGTGCTTCTCCAACCAAGAGAGTTCTCTTCAGAAAAGATCCTGCCATCCCAGGTAATTCTGTTTTTGTTTCAGAAAACTCAGGTCCTGGCGCTAATAATTACATGTTCAAAGTGGTTGGAAATGTATACACCACATTTGATGGTATCACTTTTCAAGCAAATGGTTCTGCGGCGCAAGCCCGCTTCTTCTGGTTAACAAATCAAGGTGCAGTTAATTATACTCGCGACCTTGTATTTATGAATTGCGCATTCAATGGTGTAAATACTGCTACAATGGGTACAGATAATTACTTGTTTATGACAGATGCTGGACATATCACTGATGGTCTTGTATTTACCAATAATACTTTTAATAATGGTGATGCACATCTTTGGTTGGATGGTGGTTATGGTGCCATCGGTTCTTCTAATACAAATCTGACAGGTAATGCATTTACCAATTTCTATACACGCGGCGTATTCATGCGTAATCTCCAATTGCCTTCAGTTGTGAAAAATACAATGACTACACTATCTGCGAATCCATCTGCTGTTACAGCATTGGATGTTGAACTCAACAGAGTTGGTGGTAATTACAGATCTAATAATATCAATTTCAACAGATTTGGTATTGGTTTTAGATTTGCTCAAAATGGCAATACCACTTCACCTGTTGAAATTCATAATAATATGATTAAAGTTGGTAATGGTATTTCCAATACAACTTTTGCATTAACAGCACAAAACTTCACAAATACGAATATCTACTTCAACACCTTCATTGTCAATGCTCCTGTTACAACACTTGCAGCAGCATTGAATTTATTCGGTGCAAGTACAGTTGGAACAAGAATTGTTAATAATATCATTAACAATACTAATACTGGTTATGCTTACACGATTACTTCTGGTGGCTCACCATTAACATCTGACTTTAACAATATTCGTAATAGCACAACTATATGCTCTTCATGCGGAACTAATGTCGGATTCTCCGGTGGAATTTCCAGAACTTCACCAAGTGCATGGTATTCAGGAACATTCCAAGATATCAATTCAACCAGCAGATGGAATCAAATTACATTCCTTCCTGCTCCATTTGATACATATATCGGTGATATCAATGTTGTACTTCGTGGTGATCAAAACATCAGCAATATCAACGGTGGAAATACCAATGTAGATATTGATGGAACACTTCGCAGAAACCCACCTATGATTGGTGCACATGAAGTGGTACCAGTTGTAGCATTTGGCGGTACTGCATTTGATAGTACTTGCGTAAGAACATCAACAGTGATCAATTCTCTACCTGTAGTATCTTCATTGAAACCATATCAATATGCATTACTAAGTGGTGGATCGAGAGTTACTTATCAGTGGTCATCATCTACATCCAGAGCAGTTGCTAATGGTCCAAAATTCACAGGTGTATTGACACCGATCTTGACCATTTTCAATACTGATGAATATGATGCAGGTACCTATAGTTTAGTTGCAACACTAAATGATGGTGCAAGAGAAGCAAACGGTATTGACCTTACACAATCCATGTTTACTCGCCAACTAGGTGTTAATCAACCTACAGAAATCGGCAGACAGCCTATTTCTCAAGTTGTATGTAAGGGCAGTGACTTTGTATTGAACTTCACAACAAAGCGCGGTTCTTCAATTGCTTATGAGTGGTTTAAAGATGGTGAAAAACTTCAAGCAAATACTATGTACACATTTGCATCCTCAGTTGAAGGCGTAAATAACTATGTATTGACTGTCCGTAATGTTGATTTCTCAGCTTCCGGTCGTTATGTATGTAAGATTACAACATCATGCGGTGTTTCTTCTTCTGAGAACTCTGTATCTACTCAAGAAGCAATTGTTTATGTAGCGAAAGGTACACAAATTGACAAAGAGCCTGTAAGCCAAGTAGTATCTGCTGGTTCAACTGCAAAGTTTGAAGTAGCAGCTGCAGAAGCAACAGGTAGCTTCGGTATTTCACCGGTTCGTTATGAGTGGTCAAAGAATGGCGTTGTTATTGGTGACAATGGTCGTTTTGGTGGAGCATCAACACCTGTACTCAGCATCAAGAATGTTGCTGGTACGGATGCAGGTAACTATAGCGTAAAAGTTATTGGTTCATGCGGTGAAGCAACATCACAAACATTCACATTGACACTTGGTACAGTTACCATTAATGCAGTAGCTGCAACAGTAGATGCTTGCCAAACTAGCGATGCTAAATTGGAAGTAAATGCAACAGCATCAGTTCCAGGTTTGAATGTAGAATATCACTGGTTCAAAGGCGATGTTCAATTGTTTGATGGTCCTAAGTATTCAGGAGCACACACAAATGCATTGACTGTCAAGAATGCACAAACATCTGATGCAGGTCAGTATAAAGCAATGGCAGTAGCTCCAACAGCTGTTAATATCTCAGCATCAACGAATGTTGGTTTGAATCTTTATGCAGCAACAGTAATCACTACTGCTCCTGCAGGAAAGAAAGTTTGTGAAGGTGCTAAAGAAACATTGACAGTTACAGCTACCGGTGGTGGCACAATGACATATCAATGGAAGAAAGATGGTCAAGACATTGCAGGTGCAAAAGCTTCCAGTTATGAAATTGCATCCATGGATGCAGCTTCAGCTGGAAACTACACAGTAGTTGCAACAGGTGCTTGTGGTCCAGTATCAGCCTCAGCGAATATTGTTTATTCAACAAAGCCAACTGTTACATTACCAGAGCCAGCAGAAACAATCAAGTCTGGTGCTAAACTTTCATTGTCAGTCAATGCAAGTGAAGATGGAACAACTTCATATAAGTGGTTCTTAAATGGTACAGCACTTACTGATGCAAATGCAACAAACAGAGAATACATCAAATTCAATGTTACAAATGCAGATGCAGGTAAGTATCACTGCGAAGTAACTAATGATTGCGGTACAACAAAGTCAGCTGAGATTGATGTTAAAGTGACACTTACAACAAGTGTTAACGAAACAATCATTGCTGAAGGTCTTAAGCTTTATAACAATGAGCCTAATCCATTCGCAAGCTCAACAGCCATCCGTTTCGAATTGCCAAAGCCAGCATTTGTTACACTTAGCGTCTCCGATGTATTCGGTCGTGAAGTAGCACAACTTGCAGCAAACAACTTTGATTCAGGTATCCATTCATTCAATTTTGTACCTAGCGAGTTTGGTCTTGCAAACGGTGTATATTACTATACATTGACAACAAGTGGTACAGCATTGACACAGAAGATGCTCTTCGTGAAGTAATTCAAAAGAGTTCTTATACTCAAAAAGCCGATCTCTAAAAAGAGGTCGGCTTTTTTTGTTTGTTATTATGATGTCGCCCCTCGGCTCCGCTCGGGGCTTCTCATGGCAGCCCCATCGGGGCGACATCGCAATAGCCCCATCGGGGCGACATCGCAATAACCAACCCCTCGGCTTCGCTCGGGGTGGAACCCTCGGCTTAGCTCGGGGTGGAACCCTCGGCTTCGCTCGGGGTGGAACCCTCGGCTTAGCTCGGGGTGGAACCCTCGGCTTCGCTCGGGGTGCAACTCTCGGCTTCTACTCGGGGTGCAACTCTCGGCTTCCGCTCGGGATGCAACCGTGATGACCTATCGGAAAATAATGTCTGTTATGAGGGAGAAACCAATATGGTTATTGATTTTTGAAATGAATTCTTGTTTTCGGAGAGTTAACTCATGACGCCAGGGTGCGCTATGAACATGGATGTATAATTTCCCTTCATCATACCTTTTAAACTCTGTGAGTTCCCGTCCTTTTTCCCCTAGAAGTTCATACCAAAGGAGGGGTAACTTAGTGGAGATGATATCTTTTTCCCAACCATTGTCTTTGACAATTTCTTTGAGCAATTCTGCAATATGTTTGGCTGATGACTGCATTAAAATGTATATCCAAAACCTAAGCCAAATGTATTTTTTAACTGTGTTGAAGGACCAATTGTACCATCTTTACGATTGATGTTTATGCGGTGATCATAGAATGCATCAAGCGATACAGTAACTTTCATAAAACTATTAACTTTCATAGAAATAAGATTTTCCCAGTTTACCACCATCAAATCAGGAGAAGAAAAAGGAGAAAAAACATTCATACGGGAATTCAATGTTACATTTTCAAAAATCTGATCATTGAAATGAGCATTGATTAATGCACCAAGAAATACCTTTATCGTATGCCCTTTTGTTACATTGAATGCACCTTGTTCAGACAATAATCTATTGGCAACGATTGTTGTTCTACCCGTAAGCGGAGCAATCAATATGGACAATGAAGAAGTCGGCTTGATTTCCATTCCAAGAGCTGTTGTCAAAAAGGCAGGTGCAAGGAATGTGGATGTCAGGGGAAAATTACCACTTACTGAATCAAATACACCACCATAATTCCTACCTTCAGTACATTGCGTTCTGAAATCCACGAGCAAACTATGATTCATCATTTGTCCTGCAGTAATACCTGCTTGTGAAACAAAGATGATGCGATCATCACTCTTTCGAAATTCTACATCACCGATTTTTGTCAAACCATATCCTAGCTCGAGATAATTATTCCAAGTATAATTCTCTCTGATATAGTTAGCTTTATACATTCCAAGTGCAATGATGGAGATAGAACTATTCCCACCAGCTGTCCAATTCAGAAGTCCGACTTGACTGAAAGTGAAATTGGTAATACCTGAAACTGTCCAACCTTCATCTTTCTTTGCAGCATTCAATGTCATTGTAACGCGTTTCAATGAATCAACAAGACCCTGACCGACAGTTTGCGAATATACATACACATGTCCCATGACCATGCAAGTCATGGCCATGAATATTCCTCTATACTTCATGCTATGATTTCAATTACATTTTGAGCAACCATGCGAAAATCAGCGGAGCAACGATTGTTGCATCTGATTCCACTATAAATTTCGGTGTATCAATATCCAGTTTACCCCATGTGATCTTCTCATTCGGAACCGCACCTGAATATGAACCATAACTAGTGGTTGAATCAGAGATCTGACAGAAATAGCTCCAGAAAGGAATGTCTTTTATTTCCATGTCTTGATACAACATTGGTACCACGCAAATGGGGAAATCACCTGCTATTCCACCACCAATTTGGAAGAATCCAATGCCTTTTCCTGAAGAATTCTTTACATACCAATCTGAAAGCCACATCATATAGTCAATGCCGGATTTCATTGTGGTGCTTATAAATTCACCTTTAATGCAGTATGAAGCAAAGATATTTCCCATGGTGGAATCTTCCCAGCCGGGTACGATTATTGGAAGGTTTTTTTCAGCCGCGGCGAGCATCCATGAATTCTTTGGATCGATTTCATAATATTGTTCAAGTTCACCCGATAGCAACATTTGATACATGAATTCATGTGGAAAATAACGCTCACCCTTGGAGTTCGCATCATTCCAAACGCGGAATAAATGTTTCTG
This sequence comes from Ignavibacteria bacterium, assembly GCA_947491315.1. Classification (GTDB taxonomy): domain Bacteria; phylum Bacteroidota; class Ignavibacteria; order Kapaibacteriales; family UBA961; genus UBA961. Next base: position 29,925 of record CANLII010000012.1, on the reverse strand, counting down.
TAAGCGACGAAATGCTTCTTCTTCGGGAATGCAGGTATCAGTTACGCGATTATAATGATTCTCAAGTAAATCCCACTCATCTTGAGGGGAAAGATCGCGATAATGAGGTACTCGTTTATAATGGGAATGAGCTACCAAATTCATGATATCTTCCTCGAGATTCGCGCCTGTGCATGAGATAATCTGCACTTTGTCCTGACGAATCATTTCAGCTAGGGTCTTGCCTAGCTCAGCTGTACTCATCGCACCTGCAAGCGTGATCATCATCTTTCCGCCTTCGGCCAAATGGGTTTCATATCCTTTTGCGGCATCAACCAAAGCGGCTGAATTGAAATGAAGAAAATTACTTTCAATGAATTGTGAAATCGGACCTCTGTTCATGGCGATGTTCTTCAAATGATTATGAGATAAATATGATTATACTTTGGGTCTTACCGAGTTTCATCACTCGATGAAGCATACATTTTTTTGCAGAGCATGGAGAGTTGTTTACATTCTTCTTCGTCAATTGTCTTGCTGATTTCTGATAGCATTGTAAAAAAGAGCGGATCAACCTTTTCCATCACTTCCATTCCGGAAGGAGTGATTCTTGCGAGAGACAATCTTCTGTCTTCTTTGACGCGAATTCTTTCGACAAATCCCTTTTTTTCCAGACTATCTATTTGTCGAGTGACATCAGTTGTTTTCTCAATCAAATTTTTCACGATTTCGGTTCGAGACATACTTTCAGGAAATGCTCTTTTCAATAATCGAAGTATGGCGTATTGTCCACCATTGATATCTAGCGGGGCACATGCTCTATCAACCTGATGTCGTAAATATTCCGCGGCCATGCTGATATCTAAAATCGCTTCCAAAGCAGGAAAACGATATCTAGATTGATGTGTATTATGTTCTTGACCGGGCATGCTTAACCAGATAATATGAATTATTTGATGTACAGTTGATTATCCTCAGAAATTCAATAATCAACAGTAATTGAGAAGGTAATGCAAACATAGTATTTTGCAGACTGTTTCACGAGGATTTATGAGTTCTTCCAGTCGAATTCGCATTGATGCAATGGATTGTCCATCCGAAGAAGCCATGATTCGCATGGCTTTGCAAGATGTACCCAAAATTCATTCCATGAAGGCAGATTTTCCAAATCGAATGCTAACGATTATTCATGATACAGATCTTAGTTTCATCATGGAACGACTCCATCCTCTCGGACTTGGAGCCAAGCATGAAGAAACCACTGATTATGAAGGAATGATCAATGAATCGGGAAATCAGGCTTCTGCATTGAAATCTGTATTGCTTATTAATGCAAGTCTATTTTTCATTGAAGCGATTGCCGGATATATTTCTGGGTCTATCGGACTATTTGCAGATAGTCTTGATATGCTTGCCGATGCAATGGTGTATGGTCTTTCATTATTTGTCATTTCAGGCTCCAGAGCTTTGAAAACCCGAATAGCCACATTGAGCGGATTCATGCAATTGAGTTTGGGTATTTTTGGTTTTTTTGAATGTTTAAAGAGAACAATTCTTGGAACGGAAGTACCTGAATATTCCACCATGATTATCATTTCACTCATTGCAATGGCCGGTAATCTCATGAGCATGCGCATACTGCAAAAACAACAAAGCGATGAACCGCATATGCAAGCAAGTATGATTTTTACATCAACCGATGTGCTTGTTAATGCTGGAGTTATCCTCGCAGGAATATGCACGCTTTATTTTGGGTCCACATATCCGGATCTTATCATTGGCTTTATAGTCTTCGGATTTGTCCTCAGAGGAGCATTCAGAATTTTAAGACTTCGTTAAATTTTATACATTCGGTAAGGTTTTCCACATCTTATTACACTTATACACATGGAGTATGTGGATATAACTTTTTTCCAAATACCAGCTCCTTGCCATTGCACCACGATGGAAATTCCCTATGAAATTCGTTCTGACTCTACTTATTCTTTTGACATCTTCAAATCTCATTGCCCGAGAAGGCAAGGAGCTTATAGAATTACTAAGAAAAGGGAATGCACAACATGATGTTGGTAATTATGATCAAGCCCTAATATTCTATAAGAAAGCATTGAAGCATGACAGCATATCGGGATTGGTTCAATATGAAATGGCCTATACCTTGCTTGCTATGAGACGCTTTGATGAAGCCGCACAATTTAGTCGGAAAGTCATTGATCTTGATAGTAAACAGCAACAAGGGGCATATTTGATGCTTGGCTCGGCATTGAACATGTCCGGAAAAATCCAGGATGCGATTCAGGTATATCTTGAGGGTTTGACGAAGTTTCGGACTATGCATCAATTACATTATAATTTGGCATTGGCATATTATGATATTGGTAATTTGACGAAGTCCGAAGAAGCATTGTATCATGCATTACAAATGCGACCCGGCCATGTGAATAGTCATGTACTTTTGGGAAATGTATTTTCAAATAGAGGTGATAATTTCAGGTCGGCATTATGTTATGCTTATGTATTATATCTCGATCCTGAGATTTACAATGCATCTTCGATCGAGGAAATGCTTTATTCAAAAGTTGAATCAATGTTTGACATATCCGGTGGTCAATTGCATATAGGAGTATTTCCTGGAGATTCAATTTTTCAGAGTGTTTATACATCTCTGAGTGATTTAAAACAGAGATCGAAGGATTCTTCTTTTAGCAATAATTTGTGCCTATTTCTTGGTAGTCTAGAATCTCTCATTGAAAAAGGGCATCATCTTTGGTCGGATCTGTATGCGCATACATTCTATGGTTTGCAGAATTCAGGACATTGCGAAGCATTCTCGCATAGTTTATCAAGTTTGAACACTGATCCTAAAAATGAAACATGGGTGCGTTTAAATCAGGCCAAAGTGCAAGAAATGCGTTCTTGGATTGATTCGCATCAGCCCCCACAAAAGATGAATCAGATGTTGTTCGGTGGAAGATCGGTATTCAAATGAGGTAATTCATTCCATCGCGTCGTATAAGCCGGTGATTTTCTGTCCCTGCGCATATTCCATTTGCGTTTATTTTCTGCCGGACCTCCACTGGCTCCACTGCGAATCATTCTTCTCCCATATCGTAGATTAATACTGTCCACTGCCTCCATCAATGCGGAATTACGCACGATGTTTTGTTCGATGAAGAGAGACTGTTGTACACTTTCTTTCGGACAAATATCATGGAGCATCACACCGCATTTTTTGTAATGATATCCTTCTTTGTAGATCCTTTTTACACCTTCAATTGCTGCATGCACCAAATCGGGAGAATATTGAGTGGGAATTTCACATTTCACCGTAGTTGAATTGGCATATTGCGGATATTTCGGGGAGAAATTATTTGTGCGAATAGAGATGGAGATAGCGCCGCAAACCGTTCCTTGTGCGCGAAGTTTCACCGATGCGCTTTCCGCATGTCTTGCTATTGCCTCTGTGAGTTCATGCAATTCCGTGACATACTCTCCAAAGCTTCGGGAGCAAACTATTGTTTTCTGTTGAGGCAAATCATCAATGCTGATACATGAAATTCCATTCAATTCATGCACCATTCGCAAGCCGACAATCGTGAATTCTTTTTTGATCCACTCCTGTGGGGCATATTTCAAGTCTTTGGCATTCATGATGCCGGCGCCTTTATAGCGTGGAGCCGTTCTATATCCAACACCCCAAATGTCCTCTACAGGAATCTGCTCCAGCCATGCATCTTGTTCAATGGGATCCTCAGGAAAAACAAAAACCCCTTCACATTCCTTTCTTTTCTTGGCTATACGATTTGCAACCTTAGATAATGTGCGTGTTGGCCCAACACCGATCCCAACCGGAATACCAGTCCATTGTAATACCGTGTCGCGAATCTCCTTACAATATGCAGTGCGGCCCAAATATGGGATATGTTCAATATCCAAAAATGATTCATCAATGGAATAGACTTCAAGGTTAGGAGTGAACATAGAGAGTGTTTCCACCACACGATGACTCATATCCCCATAGAGTTCATAATTGGAGGAAAATACTTGGACATCATGTGCCTCGACAATATCCATGATTTTGAATAATGGATCCCCCATTTTGATTCCAAGGGCTTTTGCTTCATTGGAACGAGCAACGGCACAACCATCATTATTTGAAAGTACAATGACGGGAACCCCTCTCAGCGCCGGCTGAAAAACGCGTTCACAACTCACATAAAAGTTATTGCCGTCAACAAGTGCAAAGACCATGATTCATCGGAATTTTTGAATACAGGAAGTGACCACACCCCAAATGCAATCACCGGAATTTTCATTGAGTGTTACGGTTCCATATTTTTCATTTTCGGCATGTAAGAAGCATTCGGAACCACGCATCTCAATTCTTTTGATGAGAAATTCATTGTTCACGATTGCAACAACGATATCACCAGACTGAGCTTTGAGTGATCTGTCCACGACAACAAGCGAGCCATCTGAAATGCCTGCATTCACCATGGAAGTGCCACTCACTTGCACGAAAAATGTTGCCGTTTTGTTTTGGATTAGATATTCGTCAAGTGAAAGTCTTTTGTCAATATAATCTTCGGCAGGCGAAGGAAAACCGGCACTCACACCTGATAAAAACAGCGGATAAGAACTATCCGGAGGAGATTCTTTGAATCCCATTATCGTTAAAACTGTGGTTTCTTCTTTCATGATATTCGGTGAATTTCAGGAGTGATTTGTGTGTGTTGGCAAACTATGGAATTATACTGATTTATTCGAGGCATCTTGTTCACATTAGAATATTTCTGAATGTGAGATTGATTCTAGGCTCATGCACGATAGTACTTTTGGGTAATGCATGTTGCCAAGAATGCTGTGTTTGACCTCGCATGATGAGCATGCTTCCATGTTCCAGTCGAATATTTATGCGCTCTTTTGAATTGCGATGTTTGAAAGCAAATATGCGTTCCGCACCGAAAGACACTGATACAATGATGGGTTCTTTGCCAAGTTCGCGCTCATCATCGCAATGCCATCCCATGCCGTCTTTACCATCATGATAGTAATTACAGAGAACGGAATTAAAGGTCGCATTCGACACTTCCTCACATGATTTTTTAATCATCAATAATTCTTCTGTCCACTGCAATGGCTCCCGACGAATCCCGCTATAGGAGTATGCAGCTCCGGAATCACCATACCATGCACTCTTTCGATTGAGAGTCAGTGTTTTTCCGAACATTTTTACGGTGTCATTCGACCAAGCAATTGAATCGGTCAGAATGTCAAGCCAAGACGGATTTGACAGAGGAAGCAAATCACTGGGATAATATATGGCCTCGCCATCATGAGGAAGTAGGGAAATTGCAGTATTATTCATGTTTACGAAACCCATGTTTTCCGTTTTCGGTTCCATGTCTTTTGTCTATTTTGTGGTCATTATAATGTCATCAAGGAGTTATATATGAACATATTCTACACTGCATTTCTCTTTCTGATCATGAGTATGATCGCGAATGCTCAACAATTACCGAAAGAACCCATTCCCGGTGGTTTGGAATCTCATGATCGTGGTATTTCAAGGGAAATTGAAGCATTGAATCATCAATTGAGGCATGATCCATCATATAGACCCATACCGAAGATTCAAAGGAAACGGAATGGAGAGGCAGGATTAGGTATATATGATATGCCTGATACTGCATGTGTGCAAATCATTCCCATTGTGTTTCATGTGTTTCATCCAAAAGGTGAAGCCGGTGTTCCTCTTGCTCAATTGGAATATGCAATCGAAGATTTGAATCGCACATTTGCCGGAACGGATGCTGATTATGGAACCGTGAATCCCGTATTCAAAAACACGAAGTCATACTCAAAAATCAGATTTGCACTTGCTAAAAGAGATCCTTATGGAAAGCCCACCAATGGCGTGATGTATTATCAAGATCGTCAGGGTGGATTCGGCAATATCGGACCCAGCTGGGAAAATCAAATTCGCACTTATGCTTGGGATAATTATAAGTACTTCAATGTCTATGTTCAGAATGATATATATGCGAATAATGTCTTCAATAATTCCGGGGTTTGCTGGTATCCATCAACTTGGATGAGTGATAATGATATCGCTCGCATGGTGTACAATTATGTCTATCTCGGCAAAGGTGGTTCATCGTATAATTACTTGGAGTTCAATCAAACATTCACGCATGAGATTGGACATTCTCTTGATCTTCGCCATACATTTGAAGGAAGTTCATGCACGGGTGCAGGTGATTTATGTGATGATACTCCTCCGACAGATATTGCGGCCGCCGGTTGCGATGCAACTCGATGCAATGGAATCATCAATGGTGAAAATTACATGGATTATAATACCACTTGTTATAAGAATTTCACGATTGATCAAGTTGCACGCATGGACGCCGCTATGAAGCATCCCGGTAGAAGCACATTATGGCAACCATCAAATCTTGTGGCAACAGGTTTATTGTCTCCTAATAGCAAAGACACTTGTTTGGATTCGCCTTTCATTTCATATTCAACGCAATATCTCAGAGAGGCATTGATCAATGATGGTAGTTTAGATGGTAGCTCAATTATCATTTATGCGAGCAATGGCGCGAAGTTTGGCATGAAGGGAAATCCTTTGATTTCGGGAGAACATTATTCCCCGATTGAATTGCCAGATGGACTCAAAGAAAATATTATTGTTTCCGGTGATGGAACATTTGCCACGATGACTATATCCGGAAAGGCCGTGAAGCATGCATCAAATGATACAAAGGCATCGCTCATATTCACATTATTTGAAGAAGCATTTTCCGAAGGTGCGGATAAAGCAATCGTGAATATGTCAACACAGTTGCGTCTGGAGTTCAGAGATCCGTGGAAGAAGACATGTGTGGATATATATGTTCGAGCAAGTGCGGACACAACATGGAACCTTTTTGAATTGCAAGGTCCATTCCCACGCTATTATGGCATGTGGAAGAATAATGATGTGTATGCTATTGAGAACTATGGCCGTGGTTTCATAACTGAATCAGCAATGAGCTCAAAAGTGGTCTTCCTCGAGCCGGGCACAGTGATTGGTTCCGATAATGAATGGAATCAAGGAGGCGCACCTATTATATTGCATGGTCCGGAGCATACCGCGCTTGACGGTAAAACCGGCTATGTTGGATTTCGCATTCAAGCTGGTGATGCCTTCCATTATGGATGGATGCGCATGGCAGTATCCGCATCAAATGGATGTACATTGCTTGAATATCAATACAATGAAAAACCAAATGAAGGCATTGCTGCCGGTGCGGATTGCTCAATTGCATTATCCGCAGAAGAACAAGTCATGGTTGAATCATTTACCATCAAGCCGAATCCAACGAATGACAATATCATGATTGATTTCAACAGTGATATGCCTATAGGTGGAGCCTTCGTAATCCATTCAATCACCGGCATTGAAATGAAGCGTATTCCACTTGAGCAATCATTGCAGGAAATTTCATTACAGGATTTGGCTACAGGTATGTATGTGATTTCTCTGATCGATCATGCAGGACATCGCATTCGTTCGCAATCAATTATCAAGCATTAAATTATCAAGCATTTAGTAGTTACCATGAAAGAGAATCAAGTAGATCGCAGACAATTCATTCGTACCATGGGAATATTACCCATTGTTTCAAGTGCTATGATAATGAGCTTATGTACATCAGGATGTTCAGATGATGATAATCCTACAAGTCCACTCACCGGTGAGAAGGTGACAGTACTTTTGGATAATGAACCGACATTGGCAAATAATGGTGGATTCATTCGACGCTCATTTGGCGCAAACATGAATGGGAATAGACCCGTGATTGTGGTCCGTACTTCGCAAGATAAATTCCGTGCGATGTCGAGTTATTGTCCACATGAAGGTGGCACCATCGGTGTACCCTCAGGTAATAAAGCAGTATGTCCAAATCATGGAGCGGAATTCGGACTAAGCGAAGGGAATTTTGCGCAGAATATTGGTGGTCAATCAAGTGCATCCGCTCAAACATTCACAGTGACATATAATTCAACAGCAAAGAGCATCACGATTGAATTTTGATGATAATAGAAAAAGAACATAATGTCAAATACAATATTGCCCCATTACAGTCATTACTGGATTTGGGACACTATGAACAATTGGAAGAAGCTTGTCTGAGCATTCTAGACTCAAACTTGCAACTTGGTCCTGAATATTTGGCACATATTCATGTACTACTATCTCAGTCATATTGGAGGAGAGGAAATCGTAATAAGGGAGAGATATCTTCATCAATTTCCATGAAGCTCATGAAAGAACATGGTTCTTCATGGAGTAAAGCACTCTGTTCTCAAATTAATGGAAATGCTGGTGTCTTATACCTTCAAGCAGGAATGTTCGAGCAATCACGCGACTTCATGAAACAAGCTCTTGAATTATGCATTGAAGAGCGTGACTTGGACGGAATGGCAAAGTATCTGATGAATCTTGGTGTTCTTCATTATTATTTGTCAGAATTCACTGAGGCACTGAATTATTATCTACAAGGTTTGGAGTTAGCAAAACAACTTGGGGATAATCGAAAAATAGCAAGTTGCGAGACAAATATTGGAATGACATATGTAAGTATTTCAGAATTCGATAATGCTCTAACTTATTACAAATCGGCACTCAAGAAAGAAGAAGCAATGGGGAATGCAAGTGGTATCGCTTCAATACTTGGAAATATGGGAGTGATTTATAGTAATCTTGGTGAGTATACTAAGGCTCTAGAGTATTATAAAAAAGCAATGAATCTTGATGAACAATTGGGCATAAGCACAAATCATTCAATGTATTATGGAAATATGGGAGTTGTTTATGGCTCTGTATCTGATTTTCAAAAGGCATTGGAATGTTATCAGAAAGCACTCAATATTGATGAAGAGCATGAAAATGTTTCTGGGATGATTCGCCAGTTTGGAAATATCGCCACCATTAATAAAGATCTTGGTGATCATGAACAAGCATTGAAGTATAATCAGCAAGCTCTGGAGTTATTGAAGGAATTTCCAAATCCTGATCAAGAAATGTATATCGCAAAAAACCTTGGAGATATATATCGATTAAAAGGGGAAAATCAAGATGCAATGGAGTATCTAAATGTTCAAATGCAGATTGCAAAGAAAATTGGGAATAAGTCTGAAACAGCATCTGCTTATGGAAATTTAGGATTGGTTTTTATTGCGGTTAAGGATTATTCCAAAGGCAATGAATATTTACAAAAGGCAATTCTCATTTCGAATGAACTTGGCATCAGAGCAGAAGAAGCCGGATGGATAGCAGCATTAGGTGATTTATATGGTATTCCTGATTTTGAACAATATGATGCAATGCAAAGTGAGAATCTTTTGAAAGAAGCATTGAAAGTTCATATTGAGTTAGGTCAGAAGAGAGAAGAATATCGAACATATCTTTCGATATCAACATTATATGAAACTCTTAATCGTATTGGGGAAGCATTTCATCATTTCAAATTATATCATGATTTGGAAAAAGAAGTGATGAATGAACAAGCAAAAAAGCAAGCTGTGGAATTAGAGCTTATTCGCAAGATTGAACAAATGGAAAGAACCAATCAAGAGTCATTGATTCGATTCAAAGAGAAAGAACGAATCCTACATGATATTTTGCCGATTGAAATTGCAAATCGAATTGTTTCAGGTGAAACAATGATAGCGGAGCAATATGAAAATGTGAGTATCATTTTTGCGGATATTGTTTCTTTCACAGAGACTGCCTTGAAATTACAGGCGGCTGAAGTGGTTGGAACTTTGAATGATCTTTTCACAGATTTTGATGCACTCGCTCTTGAATTAGGGATAGAAAAGATCAAAACACTGGGCGATGCTTATATGGGTGCTTGCGGTATTCCAACTTTGCGTGAAAATCACGCTGAAAGGATTACTGAATTTGCATTTCGAGTATTGGGTATTTCAAAGAAACATCGCTTTCCCGGACATGATATAATTAAATTAAGAATTGGTTTACACTGTGGAGCAGTCATTGCAGGAGTGATTGGTGGCCACAAATACACGTATGATCTTTGGGGAGATACTGTCAATACTGCTTCAAGGATGGAATCTCAAGGACAAAGAGAAGAAGTGCATGTAAGTGAATCATTTGTCCGAAATCTTTGTGGTATGTCAGGATCGGAATCTTTTCCGGATACGATTACCTTATCATTCGGAGTAATTTCTATTCATGATCGAGGTACAATGCAGATAAAAGGGAAAGGCGAGATGAGAACATTTTTCCTAAGAAGAATGTAGGAAAGGTTATAATCCCTTGACAATCAATGTCTTCGCATAAAAGTAATTTGCTCCTAACATATTTTCTAGCTATGTTGAATGCAAATTGTTTTACAATGATCGGATAATTAGATGGCACAGCAGAAACCCCTTACAGACTCTCAAAGAAGAATTGTCTTAAAAGCATTAGGTATTGCTCCTTTTGTTTCCGCAGGTTTATTCATGAACTTATCCTTGTCAGGATGCTCGGATTCAACATCTCCGAGTGATAATTCAATTGAGTTAAAAGTTGCCGATGAACCGGGTTTGGGAAATATGGATGGATTTGTCCGAAGAACATATGGTTCGAACAATAATGGCAATCCAATCATCATCTTGAAAACTGATATTGACACATATCGTTGCATCTCTGTTGGATGTCCCAAAAATTGCGAGAAAAAGTCTCCTGCACCTGCATTAGGTAATCCTGTTAACAAGGAAATCATTTGTGAAACTTGCCCGATGAAAGCGAAATATTCTGTTGATGAAAAAAGCTTCGGAAATGTACTGGAGAGCGGTCCTTCTCAAACACTCAGAGAATTCCCGGTTACATACAATGCATCAACAGGTACTATCAAGATTAACTTCTGATACTGTTTCAATTTGAAATATCAAAGGCTTCCCGAGGGAAGCCTTTTTCATTAGAAGGTAAATTCATGTGAATGTTCAAGAAATGTGATCAGCAATCGAATCGTTGCTTCGATATCATCTTTGTGAACAGCTTCAGCGACGGTATGCGTATATCGACATGGTATCGACAGTGTGATCACGGGAATGCCATCGCGTGAGACTTGCATTGCGCCGGCATCTGTACCGCCGCTTGGAAGTACTTCATATTGATGCGGTATTTCAAATCGTTCGGCGAGTTCGCAGAAAAATTGATAGAGTCCATAATGTGAAACAGATAAACTATCCATCACCTTGATTCCAACCCCTTTTCCAATCTTTACGCAATGATCTTTTTCATCCACACCGGGAATATCCGCTGCGATTGTAATATCCAATGCAATGCCGATATGTGGTTCCAATCCAAATGATGCGGTTCTTGCACCACGCACTCCGATTTCTTCTTGCACGGTTGCAACTGCATGAATATGATCTGAGCTTTGTTTGAATCTTCTGAATGCCTCAAGCATGACATAGACACCCACTCTATCATCCAAAGTTTTGCCGGAATAGAGATTACCCATTTCAATCAAATCCGATTGCATTGTGACGGGATCTCCTATACGAACCATTTCTTTGACTTTCTCGGCAGGAAAACCGATATCAATGAACAGATCTGTGAGGGGAACAACCTTATTTCTTTCTTCAGGCGTTGTGAAATGAGTTGGCTTGAAGCCAAACACGCCTGTCAGCGGACCCAACTTCGTGTGTACTGTCACGCGATGCGCAATCAATACTCTTGGATCAAAGCCACCAAGTGGTTGTACATATATGAATCCTTCTTTTGTAATGAAGCGGACAATAAATCCGATTTCATCCATATGTGCGGCAAGCATAATAGAACGAGGCGCTTGGCTATTTCCTTTCTTCACCGCAAAAAGATTACCCATTGGATCTGTTCTTAAGGGTTCATCTGAGATTGGACCAAGTATTCCGGATATAAAATCTCTGAATTGATGCTCCCGACCGGGTATTCCGGGAGTTTTACATAGGGTTTGCAATAGTTCGAATGACATAGATACTCCAAAGTTATTCACACAAAGTTAGGGAAAAGGGAGGGTACTTTACCAAGACTTAATATTGGCATAACATACAGGTTATATCACGACGGTAGTTTTGCAGTGTTCTAGTGTGTGTTGTATCAGTTTAGATTATTCTACAAATGCGAAATCGTTTTCAAGTCTTATTTTTCATGCTCTTCACCGGATTTGCATGTATGATGCCGGCGAATGCACGGGCCCAAGATGGCATAGTTTCCGGTAATGTGAAAGATGCCGAAACCGGCGAACCCATGCGCAGTGTGACTGTTCGCCTCAAAGACACCAAAAAAGGGTCTTTTTCTGATGTGAAAGGGAAGTATACCATTAAAGCGGTTGCTCCGGGCACCTATACTCTCATTTTCACTTCTGTTGGTTATTCCCCAAAAACAATCGGCTCAGTGATCGTAACTGCTGGACAAACCACGACAATCAATGCATCCATGTCACCGGAATCAAAAAAGACCGAGGATGTGGTTATTGAAGCGCGTCGTTCCAATGAATCGCAATCCACAATTCTTGCTCAAAGAAAGAATGCTGCACAAGTGAGTGATGGGATTTCAAAAGAAGAAATCTCCAAAACTCCGGATGGTGATGCAGGTCAAGCATTGAAGCGCGTTTCAGGCGTAACACTCGTTGGTGACAAATTCGTATATGTCCGCGGCGTGAGTGATCGCTATAATAATACCACATTGAATGGCGCTGGTTTGGCCACTACCGAACCTGATAAGCGCTCATTCGCCTTTGATATGTTTCCATCCGAATTCTTGCAAAGCGCAAATGTTGCAAAATCATTCACACCGGATTTACCCGGGAATTTTGTGGGTGGTTTGGTACAATTGAATACCGTTGATTTTCCTGATGGATTTTCATTGAAGGCTTCCATTTCAAGCGCATTCAATACGAATACAACGCTGAGAGACAATGCGTTTTTGAGCACACCAGGAAGTTCATCCGACTGGCTTGGCTTTGATGATGGCATGAGATCTTTGCCTTCAAGTACGCCTTTGAACAGAGCTGAGACAGACAGATTGATTCGTGATTCTTATGCCGGAAAGCAAGATGCACAAATAAGACTCCAACAATTTGGTCGTGACTTGAAATCAGATTCTTGGAGAAGAGATTCTGCATCCGCGAATCCTAATACTAGAGTGAATTTGGCATATACAGATATCTTCGAAGTTGGTGGTAATGAACTCGGTGTGATTGCATCGCTTTCTCATGGAAATTCCTATGCTATCAAATCAGCAACGGACCGAAATACATTGCTCGGTGATGGTTCTTTTGAGCGCAAGAGCAGCGGTTCTGTATCAAACAGATCAGCCGGAATCGGCGGATTAATGAATGTATCCTATAAAATTGGAACAACAAATTCCATCAGCTTCAAGAATATATTTAATCGCTCCATCGATGATGAAACTCTATTCCTTCAGGGAGCAGATTCAACTCAAGGGATTGATTTCAGACAGTTCAGCGCCCAATTCGTACAGAAACAATTGTTTTCTACACAAGTGAGTGGCGAGCATACATTGCCTTTGAATAATATGCTACTCGATTGGAGATATGGATATTCACAATCTGAAAGAGATGAACCTGACTTTAGAAGACTCCGTTATTCACGCCAATCAACTTCACCTGATGCACCATTCATCGCAGATATTCAACCATTGGGCGATGGCACGCTTGCAGGAAGATTTTTCTCGAATCTCACAGATAAAGTGAATGGCGGATCATTCAATCTTACCATTCCAATCACAGCAGAATTGAAAGTGAAGACAGGCGCTTTGATGGAAGTACGCGATCGTGGTTTCTCAGCTAGATCTTTTACACTTGCTTCCAATGATCCAAATGGTTTATTGGGAACTGATTTTTATGCAGCATCACCCGATAAATTATTCAGTGAACAAAATTTTGATTTGCGTGGTGACACATTATATATGCGCGAAGACTCCAAACCGAGCGATGGATATATAGGTACAGAAAGTCTCTATGCCGGTTATGCAATGATCGATTCACCCTTTGAAATTGGATCAGAGCAATTCCGAGTGATTACTGGTTTGCGAGTGGAAGATAATACGATTAATCTCAATGGATTTTTCTCTAATGGTCAAAGCGCAATAGTAGATTATCACACTTTCGATTTTCTTCCTGCATTGAATCTTATTTATAAAATGAATGAGACAACCAATATCAGAGTATCAGCTTCTCAAACACTTTCTCGTCCATCATTCCGTGAACTTGCACCATTTGAATTTTACAATTTCAATGATCTTGTGAATGTTCGTGGAAATACTAAACTCAATCGCACTCAAGTTGAAAATTACGATCTGCGTTATGAAACATTTATGGGTCCCGGCGAAGTATTCTCAGTCAGCGGATTCTACAAAAACTTCAGAAATCCGATTGAAGAAACATTGAGTGGCGAAACAGGCGGTAAGCCGGATAGAACTTGGGAAAATGGTGGATCGGTTCGTGATTCACTTGGCAATATCATCAAAAATGGTTTTGCCAATAATTATGGTGTGGAATTCGAATTCAGAAAAGGACTCGGTTTCCTCGGTTCAATGTTCTCCAATTTCATGTTCGGTACAAATGTTACGCTCATCAATTCAGAGATCACGATCAGTCAAGGGAATTCACAAGAGACAAGACCAATGTGGGGACAATCTCCATATTCAGTCAATGCATCATTATTCTATATGAATCCTGAAACCGGAACAGCTGTCAATCTCGCATATAATAGAGCCGGTAGACGCATTGTGTCTGTAGCACAATTGGGGCGATTCCCCGGACTTGAACGCGATGGTAAAACACCCCATTGGTACGAAGAAGCAAGAGATCTTGTGGACATTTCAGTATCACAAACAATTTCATCCATGTTTGATGTGAAGTTTGTGGTAAGCGATCTACTCAATCAAACATTGTATTGGAAACAAGGCGATAATGCTGTTCAATCTAATGTGTTTGGAAGCACATTTTCTTTGAGCATTGCATATAAGTGGCAATAAAGAAATAATCATTCACTTTTTATACAAAAGGCCATGAAACTCATAACTTCTCTATTTCTGGCAATACTGGCATTGTCAATGCAGGTATGGGCACAAAATCCCAGGATCTTATCACCCGGTGGAACTGCATTTGAAACATATAGAGCAGGTAGCTCTAATGATTTGGTGTGGGATACAACCACAACAACTCTTGGTCAGAGATTCAAATTTCAATTTGGAACAACTCCATCTGGTCCTTGGGCTGACTTGCCTGGTGCTACCAATGTGTTGGATAGTAATGCAAGTTCATCCAATAGAAGAGGAAGATTCAATGGAGGCTTTAGAGCTCCATCTGTTCCGACCTTGACAGGTTATGTGAGAATGGTATTACTTTCAGACACAACAAGATTTGGTGTAAGCACAAATCCAATTGTGATAGAAAGACCAACTCCAACAAGAGTGGATTCTGTCATTACTGGTACAATCACAAATAATGTATTCCTTTCAAATCAAAAGATTTATGGTTTAAAAGGTTTTGTACATGTGGTCTCACCGGCTGTCTTGACTATTCAAGCAGGGACAATCCTTGTAGGCGATACAGTTGGTGTGAATTCAGCGCTTATCATCAATCGTGGTGCAAAGATCATTGCAAATGGAACATCGACATTACCAATCGTCATGACTTCATCTGCACCTCCGGGTGAAAGAAGAGCTGGGGATTGGGGTGGTCTTTTAATGTATGGTAAAGCACGCATTAATAATCCTGGTGGCGAGGCCGCGCAAGAAGGGGGAGTCGCAGATCCAAATGATAAAACCAAGTGGTATTATGGTGGAACTGACGATAATGACAATAGCGGATCTCTGCAATATGTTCGAGTAGAATTTGCGGGAATCTCTATTCAACCGAATCAAGAATTAAATAGTATCACGATGGGTGGCGTTGGTCGTGGTACAACTATGCGATATATCCAAGTAAGTTATGCGAATGATGATGCTTATGAGTGGTTTGGTGGTAATGTTGATGGTAAATATCTGATTTCAGTTGGCGCATTGGATGATGACTTTGATACTGATAATGGTTTCAGTGGAAGAATTCAATATGGTATTGTTCAGCGCTATACAACAAGAGCAGATCAATCGACATCCCAAGCATTCGAGGCGGACAATGATGCTACTGCGACATTCAATAGTCCATTGTCTTCTGCAATCTTTTCAAATATCACAGCAATTGGTCCTTTGGCTGATACGTCCTTCACCCCGAATTCAAGATTCGGTGCAGGTGCTCAAATTCGTAGAAATTCTCGTCTGTCAATATATAATTCGGCATTCTTAGGTTGGCCTCGCGGAATTGAAATTGCACAAACTCCAACCATGAATGCAGCGAATGTAGATTCATTGCATATTCGCTATTGTGCATGGTATGGCATCAAGGGTTCATGGCTAAACTTGGCCGGTGGAACTCCTCCACAAGGAATGGACGCAAATTGGATTACAAAAGGACCATATAATAATCTTCTTGAAAAAGGTAGTCCTGCTGCTGCAAAACTAGAAAATCCATTTTCTGATGTCACCTTTAACCCAGCTTTGCAAGCAAATTCTCCTTTGCTCACAGGTGCAAATTTCACCAGAAATGGAGTAATTGCAATTGATGATTCATTCTTTGATAAAGTTGATTTCAGAGGTGCAATGGGCACTACTCGCTGGGATCTTCCATGGGCTAACTATAATCCAATCAATACCGAGTATAAAGCACAAGAGCCACCAAAGCCAAGAATCACATCACCCGGTGGAACTGCAGGTGAAACATATCGTGCAGGTACTTCATATGACATTCGTTGGGATACAACGACTACAAAACTTGGTGCGATGTACAAGTTTCAATTCTCACAATCTAAGAATGGACCTTGGACAGATTTGGCAGGTGCTACAAGTGTAAAAGACAGTAATGTCAGCAGCACTTTCAGAAGAGGTCAATTTGTTGGTGGTTTCCGTGCACCAGGTATTGAAACTGCAACTGGATTTCTCCGCATGGTGGAAATTGCAGACACAACCATGAATGGTGTTTCAACCAATCCTATTGTCATTCAGCGTCCCCTTCCAACAAGAGTTGATTCGGTATTGTCGGGTTCTATTACTAGCAATGTAACATTGTCAAATACCAAAATATATGGTCTTCGTGGTTTTGTTCATGTTGTTGAACCCGCTGTATTGACCATTCAACCGGGTACAATCATCGTTGGTGATACTGTCGGCAAAAACTCTGCGATGATTATCAATCGTGGTGCTAAATTGATTGCAAATGGTACGCCGCAATTACCTATCGTATTTACTTCATCCGCACCTCCAGGTCAGCGTCGCGCAGGTGATTGGGGTGGATTGTTGATTTATGGAAAAGCACGCATTAATAATCCCGGTGGTGAAGCCGCACAAGAAGGTGGCGTTGCAGATCAAAATGATAAAACCAAGTGGTATTATGGCGGCACAGATGATAATGACAATAGCGGTTCATTGAAATATGTTCGCGTTGAATTTGGTGGTATCGCTCTTCAACCTAATCAAGAATTGAATGGCATCACGATGGGTGGTGTTGGTCGCGGAACTACTTTTGAACGCATCCAAGTAAGCTATGCAAATGATGATGCATTCGAATGGTTTGGTGGTTCAATGGATGGAAAATATCTTATTTCTACAGCTGCTCTTGATGATGATTTTGATACAGATAATGGATTCAGCGGTCGCATACAATTTGGTATTGTCCAAAGATTCAAAACAAGAGCCGATGTATCTACATCACAAGCATTTGAAGCTGATAATGATGCAACTGCAACATATAATGCTCCTTTGTCATCTTCCATCTTCTCGAATATCACGGCAATTGGTCCTGTAAACGATACTTCGATTACTCCAAACTCTCGTTTTGGTGCCGGTGCTCAAATCCGTAGAAATTCTCGTCTAGCAATCTATAATTCAGTATTTGTCGGTTGGCCTCGCGGTATTGAAATCGCACAAGTTCCAACAATGAATGCTGCTAATGTGGATTCTGTTCATGTGCGTAATACTGCATGGTATGGCGTTAAAGGTACATGGATGAACTTGGCAGGTGGAACTGCTCCTGCTGGCATGGATGTAAATTGGATTAGCAAAGCGCCGTATTCTAATAGTGTCGAAAGAGGAAATATTGCTGCTGCAATGATTGAGAATGCATTCAGCGAAGATGCAACATTCAATCCTGCTTTGAAGACAGGGTCCCCTCTCTTAACAGGTGCTACATTCACAAAGAATGGAGTAGTTTCAATTGATGATGCCTTTTTCACGAAGGTTGATTATCGTGGTGCCATGAATACAGAAAGATGGGACTTGCCATGGGCAAACTATGATCCGATCAATACAACATATAAAGCGCAGGAACCTGTCAAGCCACGCATAACAACTCCCGGTGGTGCAACAGGCGAAACATATCGTGCAGGTATTTCTTATGACTTGAAATGGGATACCACTACAACGACTCTTGGTGTAAACTATAAATTCCAATATGGTACAAGCAAAACAGGTCCATGGACTGATTTGGCCGGTGCAACAAATGTGAAAGATAGTAATGTGAGTTCAACAGTTCGCAGAGGACAATTCACAGGTGGATTTAGAGCTCCTTCTATAGAAACATCAACCTTTTATTTGAGAATGGTAAATCTTGCAGATACAAATCTTGCAGGTGTTTCAACAAATTCTATTTCCATTGAAAGACCACTTCCAACAAGTGTGGATTCAGTATTATCTGGTACAATCACATCAAATGTTTTCTTATCAAATACAAAAATCTATGGCCTTCGTGGATTTGTGCATGTCGTATCTCCTGCCACACTTACCATTCAACCCGGTACGGTGATTGTTGGTGATACAGTTGGTAAAAACTCTGCACTCATCATCAATCGTGGTGCAAAGATCAATGCAAGTGGAACACCGCAACTTCCAATCGTTTTCACAAGTTCTGCTCCTGCAGGACAAAGAAGATCAGGCGATTGGGGCGGACTCTTAATGTTTGGTCGTGCTAAAATCAATAATCCAGGATTTGAAGCCGCACAAGAAGGCGGTGTTGCAGATCCAAATGATAAATCCAAGTGGTATTATGGTGGTACATTCGAAGATGACAATAGTGGTGTTCTCCGCTATGTGCGTGTTGAATTCGGTGGTATTGCTCTTCAGCCAAATCAGGAATTGAATGGTCTAACTTTGGGCGGCGTCGGTAAAGGTACTACCATCGAGAATGTTCAAGTTAGCTATGCAAATGATGATGGAATCGAATGGTTTGGTGGAAATGTGAATGCAAAGCGCTTGATCGTTGTGAATTCACTCGATGATGATTTTGACACTGACAATGGTTTCAGTGGTAAAATACAATTCGCGGTTTCACAAAGATTTAAAGCAAGAGCCGATCAATCAACTTCACAAGCATTTGAATCCGACAATGATGCTACTGCAACATATAATTTGCCAAATACAACTGCAATCTTCTCAAATGTAACCGCAATCGGTCCATTGTCTGATGTAACAGCAACTCCAAACTCAAGATTTGGTGCAGCTGCTCAGATCAGAAGAAATTCTCGTCAATCAATTTATAATTCAGTATTCATGGGCTGGCCGAGAGGTTTGGAAATTGCACAAGTGCCAACAATGAATGCTGCATTTTCCGATTCATTACAAATTCGCAATAGCATGTGGTTCGGTGTTAAGAACACATGGATGAATACAGCAGGCGGAACAGCTCCTTCAGGTTTTGATGCCAATTGGATTGCGAAAACAGAATTCGGTAATTCTCTTGATAAAGACAATGCAAATGGTGCCATGCTTGAAAATCCATATGCAGAAGATGCTACATTCAATGCATTACCAAAAGCAGGCTCTCCTGTTTTGACTGGTGCATCATTCACAAAGAATGGTCCTGTGTCTATCGATGATTCATACTTTGAAAAAGTATCATTCAAAGGTGCATTCGGTACAGAGCGCTGGGATTTGCCATGGGCTAATTATGATCCCATAAATACCAATTATAAAGCACAAACACCTAAAGCACCATTGATAATTCTCACACCAGGTGGTAAAACAGGTGAAACATATCGTGCAGGTTGGTCTTATGATATTAATTGGGATACAACTGCATCTCCAATTGGTTCACGCTACAAGTTCCAATTCGGTACTTCAGCGACAGGTCCTTGGGCTGATTTGGCTGGTGCGACAAATGTAATTGACAGCACAACAGGAAGCTTCCGTCGCGGACAATATCGTGGTGGATTCAGAGCGCCTGCGGTACCAACAACAAGTGGTTATGTGAGAATGGTATTATTATCTGATACAACAACCACAGCAATTACAACAAATCCATTCACAATCGAGCGTCCTTCTGCTTCGAAAGTTGACTCGGTTTTGACAGGCACAATTTCAACGAATCTCAAACTTTCCAATACCAAGATTTACGGTCTTCGTGGTTATGTGCATGTTGTTGAACCTGCAATCTTGACAATCGAACCTGGTACAATCATCCTTGGTGATTCCGTTGGTAATAATTCTGCACTTATCATTAATCGTGGTGCTAGGCTTATTGCAAATGGTACTCCAACATTGCCTATCGTCATGACATCATCAGCTCCTCCGGGTCAGCGTCGTGCAGGTGATTGGGGCGGTCTCTTCCTCTTCGGAAAAGCACGCATCAATAATCCAGGTGGTGAAGCTGCTCAAGAAGGTGGCGTTGCAAATGCGAATGATAAAACCAAGTGGTATTATGGCGGAACAGATGATAATGACAATAGTGGTTCATTGGAATATGTTCGCGTTGAATTTGGTGGTATCGCTCTTCAACCAAATCAAGAATTGAATGGTATCACATTGGGTGGTGTTGGTCGTGGAACAAAGTTCCAGCGCATCCAAGTGAGTTATTCCAATGATGATGCATTCGAATGGTTCGGTGGATCCGTTGATGGTAAATATCTCATCGCAACTGGTACGCTTGATGATGATTTTGATACAGATAATGGCTTTAGTGGTCGCATTCAATTCGGAATTGCACAACGCTTCAAGAATAGAGCGGATCAATCCACATCACAAGCATTTGAAGCTGACAATGATGCAACTGCAACATATAATGCTCCTTTGTCATCATCAATCTTCTCGAATGTTACAGCAATTGGTCCTTTGGCTGATACGGCAAATTCTCCAAACTCACGCTTTGGTGCGGCGGTTCAAATCAGAAGAAATTCTCGTCAATCAATCTTCAACTCTGTATTTGTGGGTTGGCCACGCGGTATTGAAATTGCACAAGTTCCAACGATGAATGCTGCTCTTGCAGATTCATTGCAAGTACGCAATAATAGCTGGTATGGTGTGAAAGGTACAGGACTTAATCTTGCAGGTGGTACGCCTCCCGCTGGTATTGATCCAACTTGGATTGCAAAGCCCGAATTTGGTAATGTACTTGATCGTTCCACTCCAGATATTGCAATGCTCGAAAATGCATTTGCCGAAGATATTACATTCAATCCTGCACCAAAAGCAGGTTCTCCTCTTCTTGGATCAGCTTCATTCACTCGTAATGGTGTTGTGGCCATCGATGATGCATACTTTGAGAAAGTGTCATATCGTGGAGCAATGGGCTTGCAAAGATGGGATCTCCCATGGGCAAATTATGATCCGATCAATACGGATTATAAAGCTCAGAATCCAAGCAGTGTTGAAGAAGGTTCGGTGAAAGGTGGAATGGCAGTAGAAGTCACTCCAAATCCCGCTACAGATAGAATAAGAGTTCGTTATGAAGTTAAGCAGACATCGCAAGTAAGCATTCGCCTGTACAATGCATCCGGCACATTGAGTTCCGATTTCATCGGTGGTCAGCGCCAAGAGCCAGGTATCTATGAATTTGTCATAGATACTCAGGATCTCGCATCGGGAATGTATTTCATGCAGATCATCACTGATCAAGGTGTTCGCACAGAAACCATTAGCGTCATTCGCTAATGCACACACACAGAACAATGCCGATACAGGTTTATCTTGTATCGGCATTTTTTGTAGGGCATTCAATAATTTGATGATATGAAAAAAAGACTTTCCTTTCTTGATCGCTTTTTGACATTGTGGATATTCGCTGCAATGTTCATTGGAATTGCTCTTGGAAATCTCTTTCCAGGCCTTCCACTCTTTATTGATACACTTTCCATTGGTTCAACAAATATTCCGATTGCTCTTGGACTCATTTTGATGATGTATCCGCCATTAGCAAAAGTGAAGTTTGAAGCCTTGCCAGAAATCTTCAAGGATCGCACGAGCATATCATTGTCTTTGATCCTCAATTGGATCATTGGTCCGATCTTGATGTCCGGCTTGGCAATGTTCTTCCTTTCAGACAAACCTGAATATATGATGGGATTGATTCTGATCGGCTTGGCTCGTTGTATCGCAATGGTACTTGTATGGAATGATTTGGCGGGCGGCAATAGAGAATATGGTGCTTTGCTTGTTGCTTTCAATAGCATCTTTCAATTACTGACCTATAGTACTTATGCATGGTTTTTTATTAGCATTGTGCCGGATTGGTTTGGTTTGCAATCCACGATGATTGATATCCCATTTTCCGACATCGCATATAGCGTCATCATCTATTTGGGAATACCTTTTGTGCTTGGTTATGCTTCAAGTATCATACTTCCAAGATATAAAGGTCAGGATTGGTATAGTCGGAAATTCATACCAGCAATTTCACCAATGACACTCTATGCATTATTATTCACCATCATCATCATGTTTTCGGTGAAAGGTGAATCGATCATGCAATTACCTTTTGAAGTGATGACAATTGCTGTTCCATTAGTAATCTATTTCATCTTCATGTTTGTGGCGAGTTTTATACTCTCGAAGTCATTGAATGTGCCATATGACAAAAATGCAGCTATTTCATTTACAGCGACAGGCAATAATTTTGAATTGGCAATTGCTGTTTCGATAGCTCTTTTTGGTATTCATTCACCACAGGCATTTGTCGGCGTGATCGGACCGCTCATTGAAGTTCCGGCATTGATTCTTCTTGTAAAACTTTCACAATCTTTCAAACATAGGTTCTATTCTACATGAAAATTCTGATACTTTGCACCGGAAATAGCGCACGAAGTCAAATGGCTCATGGAATATTGCAAAATCTCAATGCAGATTTATATGTTCACTCTGCCGGGACAAAGCCCAATTTACGAGTGCATCCCATGGCTGTGGAAGTAATGCATGATTTGGGGATTGATATTTCTCATCATGTTCCCATGCAAGTGGAGACATATCTCAAAGAACGCTGGGATTATGTCATCACCGTTTGCGATGGCGCAAATGAAACATGTCCTGTATTCATCGGTGATGTACGGCATCGTCTGCATATAGGTTTTGAAGATCCTGTAAAGGATTATGAGAATCAGGAAGATGAAAAACAAGGTTTTTTCCAGATTCGAGATAAGATTGTACTTGAATTATTTAGATTCAATGCACGGTCATTCAAGGATTAGTCTCTTGGCTCTTCGCATGTTCTTGTCTAAGTTTGCATATATCATTTCACACTATGCAGACTTCCATGTTGCGAATCCTATCGATGTTGATGGCATTAAGTTCCATTATCTTCACCGTACAAGCTCAGTATCTACCGACTTCTTTCCCTTTTGGGTCGGGAAATCCAAATGGATTTCATCGTGGAGATGATATTCAAAATCCCATGCCGGGTCAGGGGTGGACCGTCATTTACAATGGATCTGATACCATTCCCAAATGGTCTTCACTCATCACGATGCCCTTTCCTTATTGGTTTAACAATGAATTAAGATCATCTTTGAAGGTATCAAATACCGGAATCATAACATTTGACACTTCCTTTGTGAATATCCCAAAAGATACTTCCATTTCTCTTCCGAAATCGGGATACCCTAATTCTGCAATCTATATGTTGGGGCTTTCCTCGCGACAAAATCAAGCATCCATCATACTCAATCCCAGTGCTCGGACACCGATGATTCGCACTAGAATTTTTGGTTTTGCTCCGAATAGACAATTCTGGATTTCCTATACAGGATTCTCATTCATGCATTCCACTTCGCAGTTTATATCAATTTGTAATTGGTCAATCATGCTTGAGGAATCTTCAAATTTTGTGTACGTGATTGATCATTCCACATTCTCATTCGAACTCTCACAAAATGGAATAAGACCCGATACCACAAATATTGGCTTGTCCATCGGCTTGCAAATCAATGATTCAACGGGAGTGATGCTTGGTCAAAGAGTTGGATCGCAAGTATTGAATCCTCGATTGGGAATGCAATATGATTTCACTGCCGATGACAATGCATATCATGTATTCAGACCCAAAGATGCCATTCCTCGTTTTGATTTGTCTATTGCAAGCATAACTCTCGGCGAACTTACAGCAGGCTCGAAGAATGGTATTGATATTCCGGTTGAAGTGAGAAATAATGGATCTGATACCGTGAAGAGTTTCAGATTGCGATTGGATATTGAGAATGATACTATTATTGATAGCATTCATCAAACTTTACTAGCACCTGGTGCATCATTGCAATTGCGGACAGCAATATGGAGTCCAAAGCAATCAAAGCGATATAGACTTTCAGCATGGTGTGATAGCATCAATGAAAACAATCCTGATGAATATAGTGTAAATGATACTGCAAAAACCATCACTGCATATATGGTGAATCCACCCAAAAAGAATGTATTGATTGAACAATTCACATCAACGAATTGCGGTGAGTGCCCGCGAGGAATTACTGCAATTGATACTGCATTGAGTGTCAATCCTGGTGCTTTGCATATAGCTTATCATCTGGATGACTCTTTGACATTAAACAGAGCCGACACTTTATCTGCTTCCTTTGCAACATCTGCCGGTGCAATCATGGTGGATAGAGGATATTATCCGAATATCAGTTCTACATTGGGATTCACTTTGCCAAGAAATTCCGCCTTCTTGGAAGGCAAGCCACTTATTGATGCATTGCAGATTTCTAAGAGTGCTCCAACACCGGCCGAAGTGAACATCAATACGGTCTTTCATAATCCTTCTCGCACATTGACATGTACAATCACTTCAACATTTGAAGCGGAAGTTTCGGGAGATTTTCGTGTGAATGCAATGATTGTTCAAGATAGTATTATTGGAGGACTCGAATTAGATCAAGCAAATACGATGTCAGGCGATAGCACCATTCCTATTTGGGGAAATCAACCGCAGAAGATTTCTAATTTCCAACACAAACATGTTGCGAGAATGTTTCTGGATGAAGCAGGATTATTTGGAGTTCCTGATTCAGTTGCTTCTGATACTCAAATCGGAAAAAAATATGCTTGCACATTCACAACAGTGCTTCCGGCCGACATGAATATTAAGACAGTAACTGCGATTGGCTTCCTTTATGAATATAATCCTGATCCACTTTTTGGTAGAATCTTGAATGCAGCTTCTATTCCAATTAAATCAGTAATCACAAATGTACAAGAATCGATCTCCGGTTCAGACTTCGCATTGTTTCCGCAACCTGCGAATGATTTTGTCACATTTCAAGTACATATTCCAAGTGGCAATTCACGGATTGAAGTGTATTCACTTCTTGGTGACTTGGTTTTTGGAGAAGACATTCAACATTCAGGGGAAGGTCAATGTATTGGAAGCATTGATGTTTCAGCATTTCCTTCCGGCATATATTCTTTCAGAATTAAGCATGGTGAATACGCTCAAGCACAAGTATTGCGAGTCCTGAGATGATTCGTATAATCATATTGATATTATGCTCTATATTCTCTTTACGGGCACAAGTTCCGAATTTCGATGTTCGCGGAAATTGGGTGGGTGAGTTAAAGGTTGGTGCTACATTAGAATTGATTTTCAAAGTTAGAGGATTATATAATATTGAAGGTTCATTGGATGTTCCTTTGCAAGGAGCTAAAGATATACCAATGCTGATAAACGAAACTCAACAATCCGTAAAGTTTCAAGTACAAGCAATCAATGGTTTTTTTGACGGGAAGAAGATTGACTCCATCACACTGGAAGGAAATTGGAAACAGAATGGTGGAATCTATCCTCTGAAATTGGTGAAAAAAGAAGGAAACTTTGAACCACCGAAAAGACCTCAAACTCCAAAAGTACCATTCCCATATAGTGCTGAAGAAATTCAAGCGAAAGGTCCTTCAGGTTTATTGGCAGGCACATTAACAAAACCCGAAGGCAAAGGATTATTTCCGGCGATTGTATTGATCACAGGTTCCGGTTCTCAAGACAGAGATGAGACAATTTTCAATCACAAACCATTTTTCGTGATAGCCGATGCATTGACCAAAGCCGGTTTTGCAGTGCTTCGCATGGATGATCGCGGAGTGGGTTCATCCGAAGGAGATCCATCCAAGGCGACTACAAAGGATTTGTCTGAAGATATCTATGCGGGAGTTCGTGCATTGCATATGCAGAGTGGAATTGACACCACGAGAATAGGTTTGATTGGTCATAGCGAAGGCGGAATGATAGCACAAATCCTTGCTGCTACATATCCTCAAGATATTGCATTTATCTGTTCGATGGCCGGTTTGGGAATCAGTGGTTTTGAAGTTCTTGTATGGCAGACGAGAAAAGTCACTTCAAAGACCCTGCCCATGGTTGAAGTTGAGAAATCAGTATTGCGACAAAAGACATTGCTCACGATGATCAAAGAATCTACTGATTCTATCAAACTTCGAGCACAATTAACAGATTCCATTGGTCTTTGGGCCGTTCAGCAACAGAGGATGTTTATGGTTAACTCTCCTGAATTCAAGGCCCAGTTAAATCAATTGCAAAGTCCTTGGCTGAAGTATTTTATATCCTATGACCCGGAGAAGTATATACGCAATGTGAAATGTCCTGTCTTTGCAATCAATGGTTCAGAGGACATGCAAGTGGAATCAGAGCGAAACCTGAAGAGCATTGAATCATTGCTTCAAAAGCATGGCAATGTAAAATTTCGAGTTCAAGAATATAAAGGGATGAATCATTTGTTTCAGCGATGTACTACATGTGACATTGAGGAGTATGCAAAGATTGAAACAACGATTGAGCAAGTAGTAATTGATGATATCATCGCTTGGCTTAAAGAGGTGACAGCAAAAAATTCTCAGAGGAAAAGATAATAGGGTGACATTGCAGTGATGAATTCTTCTGTATATGGACCTGAGGGATATACTCTATAGGAAAATTGTTTTTCGATGCATCTTTCTTCTTTATGCTTCGAGAATCTACAAATTCTTCTAATAGATTCTTCATTGCTTGCATGATGTATCATGATGGACTCTTGTGGAAATAGAAAGTATTTCTCTGCAATGTCAATGAACTCGAGCATTTCTTGAATGGGGAGTAAAACCCAAGATTGCGTGTTTGCATGGGAGTGAGATACCATTGCTTGTATCAATGAGTCAAAAGGAAGTGTATTGTCAGCATGAAATGCGGTAAGCTCTTTTGGATTTGATGATGGAGTTGATCGCACATGAAATGGTGGATTGCATATGATTATATCAAATGTCTTTTTCATATTCCAAATTTGAATATCTGCTTCGTGAATGGTGAAGCGATGTTTCCAAGGGGAGTTTGCAATATTATCCTTTGCATCGAGTATTGATTCCGGATCTATTTCAATGACATCAATCAATGCATCAGTTGTCTTTTGAGCAAGCATGAGGGAAAGCAGTCCGGTTCCTGTTCCGATATCTAAGATTGACTGAGCATTATGGGGGTGTATCAATGCACCAAACACACAAGAATCAGTGCATACTTTCATAGCGCTTCGGGACTGAACAATGGAGAAGCATTTGAAATCAAATTGATGTTTCCTGCGCATACCTATTCGATGATAACAGGAATGATATTGCCATATTCTTCCAATGGCGCCCTTGTGATGGTAAAGCGAATCATTCTTGCAAGTTTGTGATTTGGTGTCAATTCTACTTTTGAGATGGTAAACTCTTTGAGTTCGGGTTCATTTTTCAACATTTTTAGCGTATTCTCAACAGCAATTTGATTGTAGTCGGTCTCAAATAAACGAATCTGCTTTGGAGATGAATTTGATTGATTATTCTCAGTGACTTCCGCAGATTCTTTTGTGAAGGATGTAGCATATCTAAAAAAATGTGGGAGCATTGCTTTTATTTCTTTCACATGCCAAAGCACCGGAATTGAATTTGTGTCTAGATCTTCGCTCAAGTCAACTATTTGTCTTTTTATGGGAATGATGAGTGAATCACTGACTTCCATACCCATCATATTACTACCTTTTGCATACACTACGAGTGAGTCTTGGAATGGTATGATAGTGAAATTAGTGTTGTATTGAATTGAATCAGGAAGTGATGTGCCTTTTTTCAATATGGAATCTTTTATGAAGATTTCCCATTCTAACATGATGTTTTCCGGAACTGAACTTATATACACATTGAAGCTTTGGGGATTACTAATAGATCTAATATGTGGATGCGAACGATACATTTCTTTGGAATTCATGCTGATCATAATCATGGATTCTAGTATGGAGGAGTCAATGCCTATTTGTGAGTTGGGAATATTCATTGCATTAAATCTATCAATAATCTTCTCAGTTATCGGATGGATGGTCATATACACTTTAGCATTTTGATGTTCCAGCAGCTGTTTACCCAGTTTCTGTATCATCGCATCATCATCTATGCTGAGTTTATTATTTCGGGGAAAGATAAAGGATCTAAATGCGAGGGCATTTTCAACTTTTTCAATGTCTTGTTGTATCAATTTAACTGTTGGGGTCAATGCCAGATAAGATGTTGCAGTTGGGATCTGACTAGATTTCTTGAGCATGTAAATATCCAATTTCCCTTTTCCGCCCGGTCTATCTGAAGTGAAAGCGGCTTCGACATCATTGAGAATTGTAAATTCCATGTCATTCCATTCGGAATTGACTTCATCGATTGGTATAGGTTCGAGCCACTTTCCATGTTCTCTTACGGACATTAGAATGTCAAATCCACCCTTGCCTCCATGTCCATTCGATGCATAATACAAAGTATCAGGATGTGGTGAGAAAGGATTGATTTCATTCCCTGCTGAATTGATATAATCCTCCATTGGTTTGGGACCAAGCCATTCTCCTTTTGGACCTTTTATATAATAAAAAATATCAGCACCGCCTTTTCCCTCTTTATCTGAGGAAAAAAACAATGTTTGCCCATCGGAAGTTATGCATGGATGAGATGCGAAGGAACCGTTTTCTTCTTGTCCAAGTGGAAGGACAACATTATCACCTTTAAGCTCGAATATTCCTAGGTATGATCTTTTAAGAGTTTGATAGGTGGAACTGAAGTAGATAGTGGGGTCATACTGATTGGGAGAGCGCTTGTGAGGATAAGCGATATTCATTCCTTTCAAAGCCGTTTGCTTCCAAGAAAAGGGTGTGATTGTAGATTCACCGCTATAAAGGAATTGCTTAGGATAACTTGATACAATTCTGCTAAACATGAATTGATTGTCAAATTGCACTGGATTGAATTCATTTTGGGATGTATTTATGCCCTCAGGTGTTTTTTGTAACTCCCAAATGTAGTCTTGAGAACACAATTCGATTGAAAATGCAAAAAAAATCAAAAAATATATTGAGTATATCATTCTGATGGAAGTATTCATATTTGTTGGGAATTAGAAGTATATCCGCCTTTCTTCAAACATACAAATTCGATGTGAAAGGATAGATATTCATAAAGAAAACAAAAAAAACCATTTGGTGGGAATGCAGAAGAGTCGTAGATTTGTATTCCCATTCGGCGCGACGGAGCACGAATGACCTTTTTCGGAAGGTGTGAGATTGACAAGCGGTCCAGAGAGAAGGTTGTAGAAA
>CANLII010000011.1 GCA_947491315.1 Ignavibacteria bacterium | reverse complement strand
CCGAATCCAACAATCGCGAATAATGTGATTGGAACGAGTCAACTAAAGGACAGCTCAATTACATCTTCAAAAATTGCAAGTGGCGTAATTCCAACCACACTTCCACCGAGTGGCACTGCGGGAGGTGACTTGAGTGGAAATTATCCAAATCCGACAATCGCTGATGGAGGTATAACCTCTTCAAAACTCGCGAGCGGCGTGATTCCCATAACACTCCCTCCGAGTGGCTCAGCCGGCGGAGATTTGAGTGGTAATTATCCAAATCCAAGCATCGCGGATGGAGTAATTACATCATCAAAAATCGCAAGTGGTGTGATTCCAGTTACGCTTCCACCGAGTGGTTCTGCGGGCGGAGATTTGAGTGGAAATTATCCAAATCCGAGCATCGCGAATGGAGCAATTACTTCAGCGAAAATCGCGAGTGGTGTTATTCCGACATCACTTCCACCGAGTGGCTCAGCGGGCGGAGACTTGAGTGGGAATTATCCGAATCCAAGCATCGCGGATGGAGCAATTACATCAGCCAAAATCGCAAGTGGTGTGATTCCAACAAACCTTCCACCAAGTGGCTCTGCGGGGGGTGATTTGAGTGGAAATTATCCGAATCCAACAATCGCGAATGGAACTATCACATCAGCGAAAATCGCGACTGGTGTGATTCCAACCACACTTCCACCGAGTGGTTCTGCGGGTGGAGATTTGAATGGGAATTATCCGAATCCAAGTATCGCGAATAATGTAATTGGAACGAGTCAAGTAAAAGACAGTTCGATCACTTCATCAAAAATAGCAAGCGGTGTGATTCCGATAACACTTCCTCCGAGTGGCTCTGCGGGTGGTGACTTGAGTGGGTCATATCCGAATCCAACAATCGCGAATAATGTGATTGGAACGAGTCAACTGAGGGACAGTTCGATCACTTCATCAAAAATCGCAATCGGTGTGATTCCGACAAACCTTCCACCGAGTGGTAATGCGGGTGGAGATCTGAGTGGTAGTTATCCAAATCCTGGCATCGCGAATAATGTGATTGGAACGAGTCAAGTAAAAGACAGTTCGATTACTTCATCAAAAATTGCGAGTGGCGTAATTCCAAATTCACTTCCGCCGAGTGGTTCTGCGGGGGGAGACTTAAGTGGGACATATCCGAATCCGACAATTGCGGATGGAGTGATTACTTCATCAAAACTTGCGAGTGGCGTGATTCCAACAAACCTTCCACCGAGCGGGAATGCGGGTGGTGATCTGAGTGGGACATATCCGAATCCGACAATCGCAAATAATGTAATTGGAACGAGTCAAGTAAAAGACAGTTCGATCACTTCATCAAAAATCGCGAGTGGCGTGATTCCAACTTCACTTCCTCCGAGTGGCTCTGCGGGTGGTGACTTGAGTGGGTCATATCCGAATCCAACAATCGCGAATAATGTTATTGGCACGAGTCAACTAAAGGACAGCTCAATTACTTCATCAAAAATTGCAAACGGTGTGATTCCAACTTCGCTTCCTCCGAGTGGCTCTGCGAGCGGAGACTTGAGTGGGAATTATCCGAATCCAAGCATCGCAGATGGAGCAATAACTTCATCAAAAATTGCGAGTGGTGTGATTCCCGTAACACTCCCACCGAGTGGTTCTGCAGGCGGTGACCTGAGCGGAAATTATCCGAATCCTGAAATTGCGAATAATGTGATTGGAACGAGTCAACTAAAGGACAGCTCAATTACTTCATCAAAAATCGCAAGTGGCGTGATTCCCATAACGCTTCCTCCAAGTGGTTCTGCGGGCGGAAATTTGAGTGGGTCATATCCGAATCCGACAATCGCTGATGGAGCAGTTACTTCAGCAAAAATCGCGAGTGGTGTTATTCCAACTTCACTTCCTCCAACTGGCTCTGCGGGTGGTGACTTGAGTGGGTCATATCCAAATCCAAGCATTGCGGATGGAGCAATAACTTCATCAAAAATCGCGAGCGGTGTGATTCCCATAACACTTCCACCGAGTGGCTCTGCGGGCGGAGATCTGAGTGGGAATTATCCGAATCCGACAATCGCGAATGGAGTCATTACATCAGCCAAACTTGCAAGTGGTGTAATTCCAACTTCACTTCCGCCGAGTGGCTCTGCGGGTGGTGACTTGAGTGGTAATTATCCAAATCCCAGCATCGCGGATGGAGCAATTACTTTATCAAAAATCGCAAGTGGTGTGATTCCAACAAACCTTCCACCGAGTGGGAATGCGGGTGGTGATCTGAGTGGTACATATCCGAATCCAAGCATCGCGGATGGAGCTATTACTTCAGCGAAAATCGCCAGTGGTGTTATTCCAACAAACCTTCCACCGAGTGGGAATGCGGGCGGAGATTTGAGTGGGACATATCCGAATCCGACAATCGCGAATAATGTGATTGGAACGAGTCAACTGAGGGACAGTTCGATCACTTCATCAAAAATCGCAAGTGGCGTGATTCCAACCACACTTCCTCCAACTGGCTCTGCGGGTGGTGACTTGAGTGGGTCATATCCAAATCCAAGCATTGCG
This sequence comes from Ignavibacteria bacterium, assembly GCA_947491315.1. Taxonomy (GTDB): domain Bacteria; phylum Bacteroidota; class Ignavibacteria; order Kapaibacteriales; family UBA961; genus UBA961. Next base: position 61,006 of record CANLII010000011.1, on the reverse strand, counting down.
GATGGAGCAATAACTTCATCAAAAATCGCGAGTGGTGTGATTCCAGAAACGCTTCCACCGAGTGGTTCTGCGGGCGGAGATTTGAGTGGTACATATCCGAATCCGACAATCGGGAATGGAGTCATTACATCAGCCAAACTTGCAAGTGGTGTAATTCCAACTTCACTTCCTCCGAGTGGAATTGCAAGTGGAGATTTGAATGGACTTTATCCCAATCCTACAATAGCAATAGGAGTGATTACGGCATCAAAGTTAGCGGCAGGTGTCATCCCAACTTCACTACCCCCAAGCGGGAATGCAGGTGGGGACTTAACCGGTACATATCCAAGTCCGAGTATTGGAACAGGAAGGGTACAGAGCAATATGCTTGCAACAGGTTCTGTTACATTATCAAAATTATCCGGTATAGGAGCAAGTATTGGTCATACAATTTCCTGGAATGGTAGTGAATGGGTATTTCATCCCATAATAAGAGATACCCTACTCTTTTTTAGAGAAAGTAGATCAACTCAATGGCCCAATACATCAATTCCTGTGCATACGTTTTCAACTAAAGGATCAGAGTCCAATATCGATATCGCAATCAGTCCAAAAGGTACTGGTTCTTTATTGACAAGTAGTCCCGATAATACACCCATTGGAGGAATGAAAAGAGGAATCAATGCAGTAGATTTACAAATTAGTAGAAATGCTAATCATCAAGTTGCATCAGGCAATCATGCCGTATTAATAGGTGGGGCCAATAATGCAGCATCAGGAAATGCATCAGCAGTTGTTTCGGGACTATCAAATAGTGCACAAGGGTATGGGTCAGTAATACTGGGAGGATTCAATAATCAAGCAAGCGGACAATATTCTGTTGCGGGTGGTGGATATGGAAATACAGCAGTTGGGGCTTATTCTATGGCAAATGGAGTTTATAATACAGCAGGTAATGAAAGTACCATAGCAATAGGGGGTACAAATAATTACTCTGGAGGACAATACTCGGCAATAATTGGAGGGAGTTACAATTCTGTATCAGGTCAATTCGGCCTTGCATTGAGTACATATAATGCAAATGTCACCGGTTCAAGATCAATAATTTTAGGGGGCAAAAACCATAATGTCTCTTCACCAAATGGAATCATCTTTGGCGGTTCCGGACTAACTTTCTCAGCAACTGCAGAAAATACCATCGGTTCATTGGGGAATAATAATTCAAATACTCGAAACATGACAATAAACGCAGCAAATACAATGGTGCTTGGTAACATGGATATATGGCTCGCTTCCAATGATGGAGTAGCTCATGGAATGTACTTTTTTGAACCGGGATCAAACAGCGGTTCTTATCCTACGGATAATCACTATTCGATGATTAAAGCTGGATCACAACAAACAAATATTACATATACCTTGCCTTTGAATCCACCAAGCGCAGATAATCAGTTACTTCGAGTTCATACAAATGGTCAAATGTCTTGGGGAAATGCAATAGTGATTCAACAATCAATTACTGTTGATTGCCCGACACTCAATCCAAATGGTGGAATAGGATACTGTGATGTGACCGTGAGTGGAACTAATGTGGGTGGAGTAGCACATGCATCTCCAACAGAAGACTTGGTTGCAGGAATCAGCATTGCCTCAGTACGAATCATTCAAACAAATACCATTCGAATCGCCTTCTTGAATGCAACAGGAAACAGTATCAATCCGGCTCCTATTCCATTCAATATCGGAATCATACAATAATCTCATACATGCAAGTATTCCCTCCATTTCATACTTCATGCTGCATTGGGCCGAATCAGGGGTATCGGCCCAGTTTTCTTTATAAGCATAAAAAAAGCCCGACAGTTGTCTGTCGAGCTTGGGGGCGAGTGACGGGGATTGAACCCGCGGCCAGCGGAACCACAAACCGCTGCTCTACCACTGAGCTACACCCGCCGTATTTGGCCTATTACTAGGTCAAAGGATTGCGAATTTACGAGTATTATCTTCCTTTGCAAAGAGAATTTCTGAATTTAGAATAAAGTAGTGCCACCTAGATTTGCTGAGTGCTTGGCAATATAGCGTTTGACATCAAATTTAGATTTACAACCATTGGCATTCATATAGCGAATTTTTCCAAAAATTGGCCTTTCAAACCAGGCTCTGTCATGAACGCCACCAATACTCCATGCAATACCGGTATATCCATTGGCATCCCGACCATCCAATTCATAGGCATCATTCAAATAAATGGCTATCGATTGAGCTTCCTCAGGAGTTTGAGTCCATTCAAGAATTTTTTTAGCCCAATACATACGCATATAGCCATGCATTTTCCCGGTATTCATCATTTCAATTTGTGCCGCATTCCATAAAGGATCATGAGTCTCAGCCAATTCAAATTGGCTTTCATTGTATATATATTCACGGATATCAGAACGATGGGCATTATGTGAAGTCTGCGCCCAATTATGAAAACCATTGAAATTATCATAATCACTAGTATATAAACAATAATTGTCAGCAAGCTCTTTGCGAACGATCAATTCTTCCAAAAATGAATCAATTGATTCCTTATTGCATTCCTGTGCTTTGATGTGTAATGCTATTGTCTGTGAGGAAATATTACCGAAATGTAGCCAAGGCGACATATCAGATACATTACCGAGATTGGGATCATTTCTTTTCTCGCCATAAGCTTCTAACTTATGTTCAATGAATGATCGCAAAGCATTCATGGCAGAATTGGGTCCCGGAGAAAAAGTACTCACAGGTTGAATATCTTTTCTTACACTTACACTTTTTAATATGTCTTCTGCTGAATAATTACACTCCGAATGAATCTTTATTTGCTTGAACGATTCTACATCAGGGAAGGGAACTAGAAATTGATCCAATAATCTATGGACTTTGGGTCGCAATGTATATGCTGCAAATTCTGTTTTCTGAGAAATGAATCGAGCAGGTATCACATTATGTGCATCCACTTCATAGAAAGGACATTGCAAGCCGATACTCGCACTTTGCTTCCACTGCAATTGGACTTTTAGTGGATCAAAATCTGTGATTATCATCCCTGCTTTATGTTTTTCTGCAAAAGCAATGACAGACTTTCCCGGGTCTTTATCTACAATCAAATCAAAAGGAATACCCAATGCGGTAGCATGCTTTTGCACTTCCTCCAAACCATGCAACATGAAATGATATTGTCTCAATGTTGCATCAAGAAAATCAGGAACCAAAGTGAAAAGAATGCGGATTGGAAGTCTTCGCTTGATCGATTGATTCATGCAAGCAATCAATGCCCAATTATCATGAATGCGTTGATCTCGCGACATCCAATATACAATGCACTCTGCTCCTTCCTTGCAAGTAAAATCACCGGAAAACTGAACATAGCCACTATCTGTGATCTCATGAATCCGTCTCGGATCAATTGCAAATGTTTCACTCATCGCAGTAACCTACGAAGCAATTTGGTCGCCGTCTTTTTGAATCCTTCCAGAGAATCTTCGGAGAAACCAGCAGTTAATGATTTTACTCTTTTCAAAGTCCCTGTCGAGGTAATTTCTTGTAATGTCAATGTAAGTTCAGCACCATCTGGTGTCTTTTCAACAAGACCCGTAATCCCATAAGTCAATCCTACATCATAGAGCATTTTTAACTCTGTCTGCGTAGATGGAATATGATTTTCAACTCCATAAACTTGTTTCAAAGCATAGACGGAATCTCTAGAATCCAAATCGACTGGAATCACATGCTTGAGAGTTGATGCCGCCTCAAATAAAACTTGTAATCCATAAAAGGAATTGACTTCATTATTCTGAAATATCGCCCATAAAGATTTCTGATTTTTATTATCAAATTCCATACTCAAAAATGTGAGTGGCTCAGCAGGATACACCATATATGAACTATCCTCAACATGCGCATAGAGATTAGAATCTCCCGTGATCATACACATCGCTCTTTGCATCGCTTCAATCAATGTGGGTTCATAGACTGTCACATTATTCGTGTCTTTATATCTCAAAAGTCCAAGACCAATACCGGTAACACTTTGTGTATACTGATTTCCTGCCTTTGCCTGTATTTCAACTCGAAGCAAGTTTCCAAGTTGATCAATCCGAAGAAATAGCAATACTTCTGCTTTGATTTCCTGGCCTACATTGAATGCAGTTGGCTCTGCATTCAAACTCTTGAATATTGCCGCAACAGAATCTCGAACAGCAAAAGGAGTATAGCGGAAGCGATCAGTCGCACCTAAAGCAATGGCCATCGCTGCATCTGATTTTGCAATCAATTGCAAGGGCATCTCTTTGCCAAGTGTCACTTCTGCAATCATGATTGTAGGTTTTATACTATCAGTTTTTTTACCTGAATTGATTGCAAGCTCATTTCCATTTTGAGCATGGAGATTCAAACCAAGAACAATGGCCAAAAAACAAGTAACCAATAATGAAATACGACTTTTATACATATTCAATCCTATGAAATATCAGGCTCAAGTTTTGCTTCTATCGATCTCCACATGCCTTGACATGGAAATTTGTTCTCATATAATGCTCTTCCAATCACAACTGAATCTATGCCGATGGACTTCAATTCTTGCAAAGCCCACAACTGTTCTGGACCCCCAATTCCACCACCCACCGTGATGCGCATTGAGGAATAATCAGCGATTTCTTTCAAGTGCGCCAAATCAGGACCTTGCAATGTTCCTTCCCATGAAGTATCCGCATACATGATTCTATTCATACCCAATGAACGAGCAAGATCAATAGTTTCACGCACATCCAATACACACTCGATATCGGGCATGGTCACCCTTTCAGAAGAAACACGAATTGCCGCAACCACTCTGCTTGGAGAGTATTGCTTTACAAGCGCCTTCACTCCTTCCGGGTCTGTTAACATCACTTCATTGATGATTACTCTGTACATGCCGTTTTCAAGCCAGAATGAACATAACTCAGCATCAGGTAGTGATGATAACAATTGAATTGGAATGTCGGTTGAATGCAACATTGAAAGTATCAAATCGGTATTTGCATGAGGATTATGCTCAAACATTGCATCAAAATCAGTGATGTGAAGAGATTTAGCATTTTCTCTACGCCAAAGCTTAACCAATCGTTCAGGATGATTTGAGTATTCCGCATATAACGATTCCGTTCCCGGAGCACCTTCAATGCAGCGCCTGCATGAACCATGATGAATATCAATTGATGGAATGATGAGAAGCATTACTACTACCTTGTTCTAATGACTTGCAAAATTATCAAGTTTCGGTCACTTGTGATTGTCATCCGCGATTATCTCATTGAATTCCACTATTTTACCCTAGATTTTTCCATATATATTTCGGTATCGACATGAGTTCAGTGAAAATCAGTCCAATTGAAGCTAAAGCAGACATCAAAAGATTTATTGCCTGTCAAAAGAATTTTTATCCCAATGACCCTCATTTTGTGCCACCTCTCATGATGGACCGACTGAAATTGCTCGATAAAAACAAGAATCCTTTCTATGCACATTCCAAAATGCAACTGTTTTTAGCAGAAAGGGATGGGAAGATAGTAGGAAGAATTGGAGCAATCGTCAATGACAATCACAATATCGCGCACAATGATAAAGTGGGTTTTTTCGGTTTTTTTGAATGTGAACGCAATCAAGAAACTGCAAATCACCTGTTCGATGCCGCAAAAACATGGCTGAAGCAACAAGGAATGGATGATATGCGTGGCCCTGCTAATCCCAGCATGAATGATGAATGTGGTTTGCTCATAGATGGATATGACTCTCATCCTGTGATCCTCATGACATATAATCCACGCTATTATCAAGATTTATATGAGGGGTATGGACTCCAGAAAGTCAAAGATCTACATGCATATATTCTCGATCAAAATACATTCGTGTCAGACAAAATGAAACGCTTGGTGGATTTAATTCGAAATAGATCTGAAGTCACCATCCGTGAAGTGAATTTCAAAGATAAAACAGCATTCGCCAAAGATGTAAAAACCCTCAAAGACATCTATAATTCTGCATGGCAACCTAATTGGGGCTTCGTGAAAATGACAAATGAGGAATTTGATTTCCTCGCCGCGGATTTACAGCAAATTGCAGATCCAACCTATACATTGATTGCAGAAGTTAAGGGAAAGGTTGCAGGTTTTGCACTCGCTCTGCCGGATATCAATCAATGTCTCGTACATAATACATCCGGTTCACTGCTCGGTGCTTTATGGCATTTGTTTACAAAGAAAAAAACAATTAATCTATTGAGAATCATAGTCTTGGGAGTCTTGCCGGAATATCAAAAACATGGTGTTGATGCAGTGCTCTATCAAGAAATCGGGGCTCGTGGTCTTCCAAAAGGAATTCAATACGGAGAAGCTTCATGGATTCTTGAAGACAATGAACCCATGAAAAAAGCGCTTACCACAACAATGCATGGAAAAGTGTATAAAACATATCGTATGTATCAAATACCGATTGTTTGAACCTAAAAATGAGCAATACAACTGATAATCAAATAACCGTTGAAAAGAAAAAACGCTTCTATTGGGCGGGTTTGGGACTCCTTTTCGTTCTGGTGTATATTTTCTTCTCTGATTATGGTCTTTATGAAGGATGGCAATTAGAAAGCGAAAAAGCCATAATTGATGCCGATATCCAATATCAGCATTCTGTTCGTGATTCATTGAATATAACAATCAAAAGATTGGATAAGGTTGATGCCGAGATCGAACGCCTTGCCCGTGAGCGTTATGGAATGATAAAACCGGGTGAAGAAGTACTATTTGTTCCGCCCACTCAATGAGAACTGGGGAAAGACAATCAATTCTTGATGTCTTTTTGCGGGGGAAATTTCCTATTTTTGTGGTCTAAGATTATTCATTTTCCTCGATTGCGAACATTATGAGCGTCCTCGTCAATAAGAATACGAAAGTCATCGTTCAAGGAATCACTGGTACAGAAGGTACATTCCATACCTCACAAATGCTTGCTTATGGAACAAATGTTGTTGGGGGTGTCACTCCCGGCAAAAACGGTTTGATGTATTCCGGCAAGAATGAAGACCTCTTCAATCGTCCTGTTCCTGTATTCAATACAGTTATTGATGCTGTGAATGCAACAGGCGCAAATGCTAGTATCATTTTTGTTCCAGCGAACATGGCCGCAGATGCAGCACTTGAAGCAATTGAGGCCGAAATTCCTCTGATCGTTTGCATCACGGAAGGAATTCCTGTGCGTGATATGATTCGAGTGAATACCGCACTTTCTCAATCCAATAGCCGAATGATTGGTCCGAATTGCCCTGGTATCATAACCCCGGATGAGTGCAAATTGGGAATTATGCCCGGTTTCATTCATAAAAAAGGAACTGTTGGTGTTGTATCACGAAGTGGTACTTTGACCTATGAAGCAGTCAAGCAATTGACCGATGTTGGCCTCGGACAAACAACATGCATTGGAATTGGTGGCGATCCAATCATTGGAACTAAATTCATCGATGCAATCAAGTTGTTTAATGAAGATCCTGAAACCGAAGCCATCATCATGATAGGTGAAATCGGTGGAACAGCCGAAGAAGAAGCCGCTGAATATATTGCCGCAAATGTGAAGAAGCCTGTCATTGGTTTCATCGCAGGAAGAACGGCGCCTCCGGGAAGAAGAATGGGTCATGCAGGTGCTATCATTTCCGGTGGAAAAGGTACTGCTTCAGCTAAAGTTGATGCAATGCGTGCGGCGGGAGTAATTGTGTCCGACTCACCTGCAGATATTGGTAAATTAGTAGCAAAAGCTTTGTCGGTATAACGATAATTAGACATTTTTCACCAATCAATACATGAAAATAATGAAACAAAGAACACTTGCAATTATCAAGCCTGATGCAGTCCGTAAGAATGTTGTTGGCGAAATCATCGCTCAAATCACACAAGCAGGATTTAAAGTTCTTGCTTGTAAAATGACATCTCTCTCCGCGGCACAATCAGGAAAATTTTATGAAGTACACAAAGAGCGTCCTTTCTATGGCGAATTGTGTGATTTCATGTCTTCCGGAGCAATCGTTCCAATCGCACTTGAAAAAGAAAATGCAGTTGAAGATTATCGCGCCTTGATTGGTTCGACAGATCCAGCAGAAGCAGCCGAAGGTACAATTCGCAAGCGCTTTGCAGGTTCAAAAGCTGAAAATGCGGTTCACGGTTCAGATTCTCCTGAAAATGCGGCAAATGAAATCGCTTTCTTCTTTACTGAAAGTGAGATTGTTGCAAACAATGCATAATCTTCTTGAACATGATATGAAGGCGACGCTCATTCCATTGTGAAGCGTCGCCTTTTTTACTCTCAGGTGCTATCATGCCGAAAGTAAAACCATACTCCACATTGACTGAGAGGATTCTACATCAGAATCCATATTGGATATATCAGCAAGAATCATATGTTCTGGCAGACGGATATTCGCAAAGTGAGTATTATTATGTCAATTCACATGGTTCAACCATCATCATTCCACTAGTGAATGATGAAACCATGATTATGGTAAAACAATTTCGATATCTCAATCAGCGCCCGAGCATTGAATTTCCGGGAGGAGGAATGACAAAAGATGTCACTCCCATCGAAAATGCTCATAAAGAACTACAAGAAGAAACAGGAATAATTGCAGGGAAAATGATTCCATTAGGAACATTCAATCCATGTAATGGCATCACCAATGAAATTTGCTCTGTGTATATTGCCAAAGATTTGTCATTCACCGAGCAGCATACAGAAGAAACCGAAGACATCGAGATCATACATGTGAATATGGATAAGTGTATATCCATGATTCAACATGGAGAAATTTGGGATGGAATGACACTCGCTTCGTGGACACTTTTTCAGACCGTATATTCAAAGGACTTAGCATCATGAATTTCTTTCAAAACACTATATCTACATGTTTCATAATCTGTTGCATGATGCCGCTTGCATCTTCTGCTCAATCCGCAACAAAGGGAGAAAAAGCTCCTGAACTGAAATATGCACTAAGAGTGGACTTCAAAGACAATGTGTATGCATCCTATGTGATGGATGAAGAAACAGTCGTGAACAGAATGTATCGCGATAGTATAGGCAAACAATATAAAAGGAAATTGCAGTATAATTTCACGCAATCTCCACAGTCTCCTCAGCCTTCCGGTATTGATGGTCAAGCTATCAATTGTAATATCGATTCTATGAAATATGCATTCTTCGATGGCCCTGCTCAATTACTCTATGATTCACAAAATCCCAAAGCTGCAACAGTCAATACGGAATTCCCTGATGCAATTGCAAATATGGCATTACTCAATCATCAATTTGCTTTGGTCTATTCACCCAAAACAGAAGTGATTGATGTGATTGGAGTAGATCAACCCGGTGATCTCATCTGGCTTCGAAATTATATTATCGATGAAGGTAAAGATGCACTTGATACAGCGCAGAAATTTACGTGGATGCATGCCTTGAAAGATGAACAAGCCGCTTGGATTACCGATGTTTCTAAACAATTGATTGCAGGTAAAATTGTGATTGCACCTGATTCCATTTGGAAAAGACCAATCAGATTGAGACTCGATGGTATCGACTTCATCGATACGGTTGATGTTCGAATTGCGGAATATTCCAAAGGTGAATATATACTTGAAGCTGTGTCAAAAGCACTCACTCCCGTCAAAATTGATGATGTACGATTTTTCGGTATTCCAGCACCTGTACCAATTCAGGAAGCAAATGGAAATGGCATTATTAGATTGGAGATAAATTCATCAGGATGGGTGAAAAAGATGAGCATCAAATACAATGCAAAAGTCACTGCACAATATAAAAGAGAACTGTTCACTCAAGAAATCAAAACAGAATCTACTTGGACACTTTTAGGACGCTACAAATGGAATTAACCGTATCTCGACTCAGGGGATCTCTCCTTACTTTAGGAATGATTCTATTTCTTCTTACTTCTTGCAATGATGCTGACAAATCTGCAGAGCCGCTTGAAGGACCAAAATTATGGTCATTTGAAGCCGTTAAAAATGCACCAAAGGTCAATGATTTCAAGATGAAGTCCTTCTTCTATGCGCCAAAAGCCGGTGATACTTCGCAATTTAAAATAACGCAAAAAAATAGCATCAAAAGAAATGGACTTGCACTCGAACAAGAAATCACGCAAACATATACCAAAATCATCCGCAAAATCAATACTGATGGCTCTGTTGAAATGAGCATTCGTATAGATAGCATGATCGTCAATGAAAAAGGACCAAATCCTCAAAAACCAGGGGAAACAATGTCCATGCAATTCAATTCTGGTACATCAGCTGATCGAAAAAATCCGGAATTCGTTCAATATAGTAGCATCATTGGTGCAGTGGTTGTGGCAAATGTGAGCAAGTTCGGGAAAGTCGAAGAAGTACTTGGCTTGAATGCAATCGTGAATCAAATGCTGGGAGCAAAAAAGGATTCAATTCCCGAAAAAATGAAAGATCAATTGATGCAACAAGTGAAAGCGCAATTTTTCCAAATGCCTATGCAACAGGAATATCAAACATTTCCCGATGAAGGTGATTTGAAAGGTTCAAAAAACTGGACTAAAGTGGATGTGATTCCCGTATCCGGAATTCTTACCGTCACAAATACGGTAACATATACCTTAGGCTCGATCCATCAATTCAATGGCAGAAAAGTTGCAGTAATTGATGCAGTTCTCACAGCCAAGACTGAAATTCCAACGAAATTGCCAAAAGGAATCGAATTCAAATTGAATGCAACTCGTTTTGAGGGATCAGGTAAAACCATTGTTGATGTAGAAACAGGTGAAACAATTCTCAAAAACAATGATGTGCTCACCGAATTGGATGCAGTGGTCAAAGATGCTAATTCGGGACAGAAACAAGAAGTCAAACAACAAATCAATACAGTGGTCAGCGTATCAAAATTGCGCTGACATTACATTCACCACAATGTATGGAAATGAATATGTCTACAAGAATTGAAACCGATTCTATGGGCCCGATTGAGGTGCCTTCATCCATGTATTATGGCGCGCAAACTGCCAGATCGCTTCATCATTTTGCCATTGGCATCGAGCGCATGCCGCGAGAATTGATTAGAGCACTCGGCATTTTGAAAAAAGCTGCCGCAATGGTGAATAGCGAAGTAGGAATTCTTGCTTCAGATAAGAAAGATCTCATCGTGCAAGCCGCCGATGAAGTGATATCCGGAAAACTAGATATGCATTTTCCTCTTTCCGTATGGCAAACCGGAAGCGGAACGCAAACGAATATGAATACAAATGAAGTTATATCCAATCGCGCAATTGAAATGGCCGGTGGGGAAATGGGTTCAAAAAAACCAATTCATCCAAATGATGATGTCAATAAATCGCAAAGCTCAAATGATACATTTCCAACGGCAATGCATATTGCGGCAGTGGAGCAAATAGTGCATTCACTTCTTCCGGCACTACAAAACCTCAAAGATACATGTGAAGCAAAAGCACAAGAATTTGCAAAGTATATCAAAAGCGGAAGAACGCATCTCATGGATGCAACTCCCATTACATTGGGACAAGAATTTTCCGGCTATGCACAACAATTAAACAATAATATCGGACGCATTGAATGTGTTCTTGGTGGATTATATGAATTGGCATTGGGTGGTACTGCAGTTGGAACCGGACTCAATACTCATCCTCAATTTGCAGTGCTCGGTGCAAAGACAATTGCAGAATTAACAGGTCTTCCCTTTATCACTGCGCCAAATAAGTTCGAATCTCTCGCTGCACATGATGCACTCGTTTTTGCACATGGTGCATTGAAAACACTTGCTTGTTCACTCATGAAAATTGCAAATGATATTCGCTGGATGGCATCTGGTCCTAGATGTGGCCTTGGTGAAATTTCTATTCCAGAAAATGAACCCGGAAGTTCAATTATGCCCGGAAAAGTGAATCCAACTCAATCTGAAGCGATGACAATGATTGCAGCGCAAGTGATTGGCAATGACACTGCAGTCAATGTTGGTGGTGCATCTGGTAATTTCGAACTCAATGTGTTCAAGCCCGTGATCATTTATAATGTACTGCAAAGCATCAGACTCTTAGCTGATGGCTGCAATATGTTCAATGAACATTGCGCGACCGGCATCGAAGCAAATGCAGAAAAATTGGAATATTATAATCAAAATACGCTCATGCTTGTCACCGCATTGAACACGCATATTGGTTATGATAATGCTGCAAAAATCGCCAAACATGCGCATAAATCCGGTGGGACTTTGCGTGATTCGGCAATGGTACTTGGTCTTGTGAAAGGCGAAGATTTTGATCAATGGGTGCGTCCAGAAGACATGCTCGGACCAAATATGTGATTCTATGAAACATGTTCAAGCTGATTTTTTTACGGGTGCATCTGCGCCTGTCCATTTCCCCAATAGTGAATTTCCTGAGATTGCCTTTGTTGGCCGCTCCAATGTTGGAAAATCCTCATTGATTAATAGCATTGTCCGAAGGAAGCAACTGGCCTTGACAAGTTCAACGCCGGGAAAGACGCAACAAATTAATTTTTTTGTGGTTGAGCAAGTATGGATGCTGGTGGATCTTCCCGGGTTCGGTTATGCATCCGTTGGAAAAACCAAAAGATTGGAATTTTCAAAACTGAATTATTCCTATCTTGAAGACAGAAATCAGTTAAAAATGGTTTGTTTGCTGCTCGACAGCAGACGCGATCCATCTCAAATTGACATGGGCCTGATTGAATGGCTTGAAATGCATGGAATCAAGTATACAATCACACTCACAAAATGTGACAAAATAAAGCCTACAATGATTGAAGAAAGAAAAGAGCAAATCAAGGGTCTCCTGCAATTTTGCTCGCATTGTATTGATGTGCTTCCATATTCTTCCGAGACCGGTCTTGGAAGAGAACAATTATGGGGGATTATCAAGCGTGAATCGGCCTCCGACAACATTATTGGAAAGAAGTCATGATACGAGTGATTTTTTGCATGCTATGTTCTGCATTCTTGACCAATAAAGCACTAGAAGCCCAACAGGGAGGATCGAATTATTCGATTTTTGGAATTGGTGATATCAGACAATCCATGGGAGCATTTTATGATGGACTCGCTGGAACTCAGTATGCAGTTCCGTCATTCCATGCCGTGAATATTGCCAATCCGGCAATGTGGTCTGAATCAAAATTAACTCGATTGCAAATTGGTTTTCGATTTACGCAGACTGCAATTGAGCAACAGGATGCATCTGCATCACAGAATTATGGAAAGCTTGATGGCATTGCCGCCACTTTTCAAGTGGATACTGCTATGGGAATAACTATTTCCGGTGGTATATATCCTTTCAGTGTAGTGCAATATTCTGTATTGACTCCCGTGCAATCCGGTATAAGTGGATTGACCGATCTTTCTGGTGGTGCACTCAATTATGGAAAAGGTGGTGTGAGTGCCGCTTTTATTGGTAGTTCATGGAAACCCATGCAGGGAATTTCCGTTGGATTTGCAGCAATGAGATTATTCGGCAATATTAGCAGAGTGATTCAAACTGAATTATATACCCAGCCATTTATTTCAGTGAATCAAAGAACGGATCGCTTTTTTGGATCAGGCCTAAAACTCGGTATATCCGCTAATCCGATCAAAGGTCTAACGCTTGGTGCAGGTGCAAGCATCTATTCTGATTTAGAATACGATTCGGATTTTAGGCAAAGCACGCTCAATACCGGCGGGGTGGCATATGACACCGTTTTCATACAAAAAGGTGTTTCAACATTACCCATGCAATTGGGATTCGGCTTGAGTTATGTTTCAGGTAGATGGTTGATGGCGGGCGACATTGAAATACAGGATTTATCCGAGATTTCCTATTCTCAAGGTAAATCACTTTTCCGCTCTGGAAGAAGAATCTCACTCGGATTTTCTAGATTGAGATCATATCAATTGGGTACTGATTATATTGACAAAGTACAATTTAATTTCGGTGCCGGTTGGAATCAATTGTATTATTCGGTCAATGGCATAGATATCGATGAATACTTCGGTTCAATCGGTTTGCAATTACCGATTGCGGGATCTGCGATGATTGATCTCGCTTTGCAAGGCGGTATGCGAGGAAACACGGAACTGGTTCAAGAGCTTTTCCTTCGATGCGGATTTTCCGTGAGCGCGGGCGAAGTTTGGTTCAAACCATTCATTAGGGAATAAATCCATTAGGAATACTCCATGAGAGAATTATCAACACTTGCCACTCTTGAAGGCCGTTCAGTCATTCGTGATATCTTTCGCGAATTGCGATTCGAAAGACAAATGAGTTCGTTTTCAGCCACAATGCTCTTGTGGAGAATATGTACCAAAGAAACGGAATTAAAGAGATTTTCCGTGCAAGAGGTGAGTATTTTATATCCTCTTGGTACAATGTCTGGAACCTCATTATGGTTGCAGGAAATCATCAATAGATTCTACTATTCTACCATCAATTCATTTGTGTATTTTGGAGCGGCTATTCTCCTTTTTACCGTTGGATTAAGAAGAATATATGATTCAATTCCAGACTGGATGGTTGTTTCCAGTATTTCACTAGAAGCTATTCTCCTTTGCATGATGTTCTTCATCATGTATTTTTCACCACTTGATGAAGATGAAGGTGATGAACATACCAATGCTCAAAGAAGCAGGGAATTTTCAGAATTACTCAGAGAAGTGGGAGAAATTTCCAGAGATTATGCCGCAATGGCTGTTCGTTTTGAACAAATTACAGATGCAATGCAAGAAATGAGCATGAGGCAAGAAGCCTTGATTTCTACGACAAGAGATTCTGTGCAAATAGCTGCACAAGCAATTGCTCCCAATCCGGAACTCATAGAGATAATGAAGCAAACCGGTGAACAATTCAAGTCATTCAATGCCATAGTGGAATCACTATCTAAATCAGCTCAAGAACTCAGAAAAGAAGAAATAGAATTTGCAGTTCGAAGAGAATTGGAAAAAATCATCGCAGATACAGTGGTCAAGGGTTATGTCCATAAAGGTGAATAAATCCGGTAGAAGAAGAGGATCAGAAATTTATTTTGTTCTCTATCTTTCCGCGCTCATTCTTCTCTTGCCAGGGAAGCAAGAGCAGAAGTCAACCGAAGCCGTAGATGCAATCACGGCATTATTTCAGCAGTCATTTTCATTGTTGCCTGAGAAAAACTCTCTCCTCAGTAGAATTACGACGGATTCAACAGGTGCGTCAATTCTACAACTCGATACATCGAATGTCTTACTCTTAACAGGTAATGTCAGTGACATTACATTCGAATGCAATGTCGAGGATCAAAATAATGATGAAGTGATACAAGTGACCTCCAAAGAGGGAGAGCATTTTAGCATTGTCTATGATTCAACAAAAAAACTTGTCTTCTTTTCATGGCATCCTCCAATTTCAATGCTTTCTTCATTGAATAAATCATTGAGTTATATTGTTATTGTGAAAGCAAAAGCAAAGCCATTCATCAGTGGAAAAAATCCTGAACTGCAACAATTGCTTAAAAGTACCAATGCAACCTTGCAAACTGAAGCACGCTTCAGTATATCAATCTTGACAGAAGGACTGGGTGAAGCGCCTCCAAAAATTGTGTATATGCCCGCTGAAACCACTTTCACGCGCATGATATTTCAACCCTCACAAATCCAACAGCAACCTGCACCGGCAATTGCCGATGTAAATGGACAGAAGTTTGGTGTGCCGGTCATAGAACAAGAATTTACCCTTCAGTCTCGCGATTCCAAAATGGAAGTCATGGCCTATCAAGAATGGCAAAACAAGATTTTTGTGCAAGGAATTTATACCCCAAATGATTATGCAGAAAAGCCGGTTGTGAAAGTAGTACACAATAGTAAAGATATGTCAGGAACTGCTTATCTAACGGAAATTCGCCCAGGAGAAATAATCGTTGGAGGTATAGCTCCGGCAAGCAATGCAATGACTGTTACTGTGACAGGCAAAAGAAGATATGACAATAAAGAAGTTACAACAGAATTCATTATTGATCCAAAAAAATTGAATGATCCACAAATTCCCAGTTTCATGTATCCATATATTGCGTACAAATTTGACCCTCAAATGCCACCATCCATTAATATGAATGCACGAGCAATTTTGAAAAATTCTCAAAGAATATTAGAGGATAATCAGCAAGGAAAACCATTTGCTTTTAAACCGGATATAGAGGATACCGGGACAGTGGTTTATTTCGAAAGATTGGTGAATGGTAAATTGATAGGGAAATCGTATTCGATTCGAATTAGATCATTCGATCCTCCTCAGATATTCGGAAAAACAAATAAACAGGGACAAGTGGAAGTGTCTGTAAGATCTTTTGGCAAGCATGATTGGAAACCAAATAGTTGTAAAATCATCTTTGTTGAAGGTACAGCAAAAAATGTAATTGTAGAAGACCTGAGAGCAGATTTTGAAGCAAAAGATGGATTCAACTCCAATCAGAAATTTTCGATTAGACCAAAAGAGAAGTCAAAACCATTCTCAGCAATGGTTCATGCCGTGGATAAATATGGAAAAATTTCAGAACCCGTATTTATTGATTCTGAATAGTAAGCATGGTCAATCTTGACCGCTTTGCTATGAATAATGCCATAAATTGAGTAATTTCATAGCATTCAACTGATTATAATTGAGCAAATCGAATAAGGTATAGTATGGATCTTTTTCAAAGATGTATTGATTTTACAAGAGCTGATGAAGTGAAAGCATTGGGTCTTTACCCATATTTCCGTGAAATTCAGGAAAACGAAGGTCCTGTTGTTTCCATCGAAGGCCGTAAAGTCATCATGGCCGGCTCGAATAATTATCTCGGTCTGACAGCTCATCCAAGAGTAAGACAAGCCGCTATTGATGCAATTAATAAATATGGTACAGGTTGCTCCGGCTCAAGATATCTGACAGGTACAATCGACCTTCATATTCGCCTCGAAGAAGCTTTGGCAAAATTTCTTGGATATGAATCTTGCCTTTTGTACTCAACAGGTTATCAAACTGCGCTTGGTGTAATCAGCGGTTTAGTCAGCAAAGGCGATTATGTGATTTCCGACAAAGAAAACCATGCATGTATTATCAATGGTGCAATGCTTGCCAAAGGTGGATTCGCAGAATTCGTTCGCTATAAGCACAATGATATCGAAGACTTGGAAAAAACACTGAAACGCATACCTGATAGTGCAGGAAAATTGATTGTAACCGATGGTGTATTCTCTGTTTCAGGTGAAGTGGTTGAATTACCCGGAATCATTGAAATGGCTGAAAAGTATGGTGCAAGAGTTCTTGTGGATGATGCGCATGCAACCGGCGTCATTGGTGAGGGCGGAAGAGGCACAGCATCACTCTATAATTTGACCCATAAAACAGATCTCACGATGGGTACTTTCTCCAAGTCATTTGCTTCTCTCGGAGGATTCGTAGCAGGTCCTGAACGCGTTATCAATTACTTGAAACATCATTCTCCGGCACTGATTTTTAGTGCGAGCCCAACACCCGCATCTTGCGCCGCAGCATTGGTTGCACTTGAAATTCTCCAAGAACAACCTGAGCTCGTTACAAAACTCATTTCAAATTCCGATAAAATGAGAAAAGGATTCGCGGAACTCGGTTTCAATGTCTACCATAGTCCCACCGGTATTGTACCCATCATCGTTGGTGATGTCGACACCGCACTAATTTTCTGGAGAAAATTGTATGACAAAGGTGTTTTTGTTAATGCATTCGTTCCGCCCGGAGTGCCACCAAATATGAGTATGATGCGCACAAGTTATATGGCTTCCCATGAAGATGAACATCTTGAAAAAATACTCGAAGTGTTTGCCGAAGTTGGCAAAGAATTAGGTTTGATTTCTTAATCTATCATTGCACCATGAAATCAGTCATTTCCATACTTTTCTTCATGAGTATTATTTCCACAGTTGTTTCATCAGAAGATTCCGGAAAGAATCCTACTTATGTTATTCAAGTACAACAAGGAACTATGCTTCTCGGTGAAATCATCATCGAAACATTTCCTGAATTGGCACCAAAACATTGTGCGAATTTCGACAGCTTGGTAATGAGTTCATTTTATGATGGAACCAAATTCCATCGCATTGATCCCGAATTCATGATTCAAGGTGGAGATCCAAATAGTAAAGATTCGTCAAAAGGACCTGAAACTTGGGGCTTTGGAAGACCCGATCAAAAGAAGGTTCCTGCCGAGTTCAATGCCTATTCACATGTCCGTGGCACACTCTCAGCAGCCAGAGGCGAAGATATCAATAGTGCGGATTCCCAGTTTTTCATTTGCGTTAAAGATTCCGAATTTTTGGATGGAGAATATTCCGCTTTCGGAAAAGTTCTCATAGGCATGGATATTGTTGATATCATTGCCAATGCACCAAGAGATGAAAAGACAGAAAGACCGAATCAAATTGTTACCATGAAAATCAGTAAAAAGTAATTTCATATTATCACCATTGGAGTTCCCATGAAAACCACAATGAATTTATTTACCTTGTCGATGATGATCATTGCAATGACATTCTCGGCACAATTTGCAGGAGCGCAATCAGTCGTGATGACAAATCAAGAACCAACAATCACACATATCGTGATCATGAACACAAATCATGGCCCGGTAACAATCGGTCTTTATGGCCAAGATGTACCAAAAACCGTAGATAATTTTGTCGGTCTTGCCGAGAAGAACTTTTATGATGGAATTCTTTTTCATCGCGTCGTACCCGGATTTGTGATTCAAGCCGGTGATTCAAAAACGAAAGACGAAGCTCTTAAAAGTCAATGGGGTACAGGCGGAGAAAGCATCTATGGTGCTGACTTCGAAGATGAATTATTCCCAACCACTAAAAGTTTTCAAATTGGATATGCAAAAGGCGTACTCGCAATGGCGAATCGTGGGCCCAATACCAATACAAGTCAATTCTTTATTTGTCTTGAAGACTTGGGTCTTCCAAAAAGTTATACAATGTTTGGTAAAGTAACCGAAGGCATGGATGTCGTCATGAAAATCGCGGCTACTCCTTTGAATGGTAGCACTCCTCGTGAACCTGTCATTATCAAATCCATGACAGTGAAGAAAAAATCCTGATATAGATTGTAGTCTCATTAGATGCCTGCATTTTCTCATGATTATGCAGGCATTTTTTTCTATATGTATTCTGATTCTATAATCTCAAATTGAAGCATCAGCAATGAATCTGACACTAAACCAATCCTTTGAAGATAATCTTGAATTACAATCTTCAATGATAGCATATTTCTCCTTGGAATTCGGTTGTTCGCAGTCAATGCATCAATATGCCGGTGGCTTGGGAATATTGGCTGGGGATCATCTTAAATCTTCATCAGATTTGGGTTTGCCAATGATTGGTATTGGTCTTTTGTATCATGAGGGAAGTCCACATCAAACAATTGATCAATCCGGAAATCAAAGAGACTTCTTTGAACATGTTCACATTGATCAACTACCATTGACACCGGTATTTGATGAATCCGGACATCCCCTTACGGTTCAAGTTGCATTTCCTGAAGGCAATGCAATAGTCAAAGTATATGAGGCGAAGATCGGGTGTACAACATTATTTCTCCTTGATACATATCATGAAGAGAATGCCCATGAAATAGAGCTGATGAAGATAACAGACAGATTATATCATGGAGGTAGAGAGCATAGACTAAAACAAGAAATTCTTCTCGGAATAGGAGGAATGAAAGCTCTCAATGTGATGAATCTTTTACCGGAATTTCTACATATCAATGAAGGACATTCCGCATTTGCTTTTACCGAACTCATTGCGCATGAAATGAACAAACAGAGTGAGACCTTTCATGAAGTGATCAATCGGATTCAATCTCGTTTATTGTTCACGACACATACACCGATAAGCGCCGGCAATGAGGTGTTCACGAATGATATAATCAAACAATATCTTGCTTCTCATTGTATGGACTTACACTTGTCAATGGATGAATTCATCGAACTTGGAAAATCTCCGAATACAGAATCTCATCTATTCTCAATGTCGGCTTTTGCATTGAAGATCGCTGGAGCATGCAATGCAGTAAGTGCTTTGCATGGAGAAATCGCAAGAGAAATGTGGAAAGGCATCTCAACAAATTCCAAACAAATAACTTCCATAACAAATGGCATTCATACGCAATCATGGATCGGTGAACATTTGGCTGAATTATTTGATCAGAAAATAGGAGATTCATGGAGACAATATCCGGAATCAATTGAATCTTGGTCAGGAATTATGGAATTATCCAAGGATGAACTCTTTCATGCACATGATTCCCAAAAAAAATCCATGATTGCAACTTTGCAAGTTCGGTCGGCTCAATCAGAAAGGTCAATAGAATTAGATCCGAATGGACTCTATATCGGTTATGCGAGAAGATTTGCAATGTATAAAAGAGCATATCTGCCATTCATGGATATTGGATCATTGCAACGAATTTTGAAACATGCATTGGGGAAAGTATATCTTGTGATTGCAGGAAAAGCGCATCCGGATGATCATGAAGCGAAAGCTATCATTAAGCATATACATGATCTGATACAACAGCATGATTTACAGTCATCGGTTGTATTGATTGAGGACTATGACATTGCATTGGCAAAGTCAATGGTTCAAGGATGTGATATTTGGCTTAATACACCACGCAGACCATTGGAGGCAAGTGGTACATCAGGCATGAAAGCTGCGCTCAATGGATGTGTACATTGCAGTATTTCCGATGGATGGTGGGATGAAGCATATGCACCGAATGTGGGATTCGAGATTCCTTATGCTCAATATCCACCATCAACTGAAGATCAGGATAAAATAGAATCCAATGCACTGTATTATGTGCTGGAACATGAGATCCTTCCAAAGTATTTTTCTCGAAATTCCAATGATGAGTGGAGCATGCTCATGAAGTCCTCCATTTTTCATCTAGGACCTCGTTTTTCCTCAACTCGAATGGTCAGAGAATATGTGGAACGATTCTATATTCCCGGAATCATGCAGTCTAAGGGCGGAAAGTAATAAATCGCAGATAACAACATTTATGCGAAGAAATGGTAATTTCGAAGTGCTCATTTATATCGACTATTGTGGAATGAGAATAGAATCATTGTGAGATTGCATATGACAAAAGCCGGATATATTGCCATAATCGGAAAACCAAATGTGGGCAAGTCCACTTTGATGAATGCTATTATAGGTGAAAAATTATCTATAGTAACTTCAAAACCACAAACCACGCGCAAAAATGTTCTGGGTATTTACACCAAAGAACAAGTGCAAATGGTATTCATCGATACACCCGGCGTTCTCAAGCCTCGATATGAACTTCATAAATCAATGATGCATTATGTGGAAGAATCATTGAGCGGTGCTGATATAATCGTGGTTATAGCTGATGTCACAAGACCCGAAACTGCCATAAAAGTTCTCACACCTCCATTTATCGAAGCAATCAAGAATACGAAGAAGCCATGCATTGCTATTTTGAATAAAATGGATGCACTTTCAGATAAAAAACAAGCATTGCCGCTTGTTTCAGCATTGGATGAATTAGGTGTGTTCAAGGAATTTCTTCCCATTTCAGCAAAGAATTCTGACAATGTGCCTGAACTATTGAGGGTTTTGGAATCCCATTTGCCGGATAACCCGATGTATCATGACCCTGAATTACTCAGCACGATGCCACAGAGATTCTTTGTTTCGGAACTCATCCGTGAAAGTATTTTTGAATTATTGAGCGAGGAACTTCCGTATTCCACCGAAGTATCAATCGCAGAATTTCGGGAGAAAGGAAAGGGTAAATGGTATATCGCAGCTGATATTATTGTGGAGAAAGACTCTCAAAAAGCAATCATGATTGGCGAAAAAGGTTCCATGATTAAGCAAATTGGAAGTGATTCTAGAAAAAAAATAGAACATCATCTGGAAATGCCCGTATTCCTTGAGTTATTTGTAAAAGTTCGGGAAGATTGGCGCGACAAATCCACTTATTTGCGCTCTTTTGGCTATTAAACCGTATTTTTGCACTCCGTCCGAAAACACTTAAACACACTTTCGGCAAATCCAAAAAGAATTCAAGTCACGATGTGACATCCTAATATATGTCTTCAAAATTCGTGTCAAATAAGGATGAAACAGTGAAGCTTTTCAAGAATCCAATTCTTGAAGCACTCTCACATGTGCATCCAATGATGCCATTCATTGTGTATGTTCCAATCACGATTGCGCTGATTGCAATCTCATGGCAAATGTCTGGTCTTTCAATGATTGTTTTTTTCATTGCGGGCATATTGTGTTGGACGCTCTTTGAATATGTTCTTCATCGTTTTGTGTTCCATTATGAACCAAGGACAGATTGGGGAAAAAGGTTTCATTATTTCACTCATGGTATTCATCATGATTATCCAAAGGATTCAACAAGACTTGTGATGCCTTTGGGTGTGAGTCTTACATTGGCAGGATTGCTGTATCTCCCATTTTTCTTCTTTGCGAATCCATGGGGGAATGTCTTTTTTTCTGGCTTTCTTTTTGGATATATGATCTATGATGGAATGCATTTTGCGGTGCATCACATCCAATTTGCCGGAAGAATAGGTCGCTATATGCAAGCCTATCACATGAAACATCATTTTCATGATGATCATAAAAGCTTTGGGGTTTCCAGTCCATTGTGGGATAAAATATTCTCCACAATGCCTGATGAAACCCATTAACAATGATAATCAGTTTTTCTTCACAATGCAGAAACAGGACTCTTATGCCTGTCACAAAAGAAATGCTACTCGATATTGCAAAAGGGATTTGTCCTTCTGCAGTACTTCATGAACATCATGGAGAATATACATTGCTGGTTCCGTCAGAAGATCTCTTGGCGGTATGCACTGCTTTGAGAGATGATGAACGGTCATCATTCAATCAATTGATTGATGCAACTGTCATCGACAGGGCCACGCGCAATGATCGCTTTGAAGTGGTGTATTTCCTTCTCTCATTGCCATTTGCATCACGCGTGCGAGTGAAATCTATCGTACAAGAGAAGAAACCCATCTGTCCATCTATGGTTGATGTTTGGGAATCAGCCAATTGGTATGAGCGTGAAGCATATGACATGTATGGCGTCATATTTGAAGGACATCCCGATCTCCGCCGTTTTTATATGCCGGAAGATTTTGTGGATCCCGAGACCGGTGAGCCATTATATCCATTGCGGAAGGATTTTCCAGTAATGGGAATTCCAGGTTCCACGCCACTGCCTCCATTTCCAGAAAAAGGAATGAACAATTGATGCGAATGGTGTCACATCGTGCACTGCGACTTTGCGGCATGATGTTCATCATGCTCCTGAGCGGATTGTCCGGATGCCTATTTGTTTGGGAAGAGGAAGAGTTCTATCCGCCCATGTCATTGAGTCCAAAACCTGAGATTGCAATGTCACGGAATACCGTGGAATCAAAGTCGGGTGACATGATTGCATTTATTCCGAAGGGTTGGACAATCCTTGAGAAAGACCTGCATCCTTCATCAGATGTTTTTGCCATCATTGTGGATTCAACATTGACTATTGGGGCTGTCTTTTCTTCCATTGGTTCCGTACCAAATATGCCGAAAGATAATAATGAGAGAGTGAATGAACTCATGAGATTTGCTATGGAAAGGCATAAACAAAGGTCATCAAATACAATTAGTCAAATTGGTAAAGGCAGATCACTGTCAATTGGTCGTAGAACATTCGGCATGCTCGAATTCGCCGGTGCTGATGGGCTGCATACCAAAGCAGTTGTTTGGCAATCAAAAACAGGGAATCATTATGAATGTGCACTTGTTCCATTGGATCTTATAGGCTCACGCATTCCTGATGATTCTGTGAAGTCTCAAATTTTGCGATCCATCACTTCCATGATAATGTTCTGATATGCATATATTTTCACCCGATGTCGAGGCATTGCTTTCTCATCTCGATCAGAGAGGCGGTGGTTTGCGCAAGAAATCAGATATAGGACTTATCTTTGAGCATGCTGCAGAAAAAGCAAATGCCGATTTGATCAATCGTTTGATTTTCTCGGGTAAGATCATTTGGTCAACCTATGGCGTATTGCGCAAAACCACTGAACAGACCGATGGATATGGAAATCTTGAAAGAGAATTCATGCAGGCCGTCAATGATGTACGCATTATCATACATGAATTCACTTCGGAATGGAAAATAGAGCATAAGAATCGTTTCGAAGAAACATATCTCGGGATGAATCAAGGCACGATCCGCAATATCGTTGACCTTGCGCATGATCTCGCTGAAATCAAACATTTGCAACAAGATACTCGCCATTCATCCGGGATTGGTGAGGTCAAGGACGAATCATAATCGTATGGAACAATTCAGAAATTTCTGCATCATCGCACATATAGATCACGGTAAATCTACTCTTGCTGATCGACTCCTTGAAAAAACAGGTAGAGTCACCAGAAGAGAAATGGTTATGAATCAAATTCTTGATGATAATCCGCTCGAACAAGAGCGTGGAATCACCATTAAGTTGCATGCCATCCAAATGCAGTATGCCGCAAAGAATGGTACATCATATACACTCAATTTGATTGATACTCCCGGTCATGTGGACTTCTCCTATGAAGTTTCTCGATCGCTGGCCGCATGTGAAGGTGCATTATTGGTTGTGGATGCAACGCAAGGAGTCGAAGCTCAAACCATAAGCAATTTGTTTCTTGCCATCGAAGCTGGACTTGAGATTATTCCTGTCATCAATAAAATAGATTTGCCATCTGCTTCAACAACATTGGAATCAGTCAAACAACAAATCATTGATTTGATCGGATGCAAAGAAGAAGACATGGTACTTGCCTCCGCAAAAGCTGGAATCGGCATTGAAGATATTTTGGAAGCCGTGGTAGCCCGCATACCACCACCAAAAGGTGATCCAAACAAACCACTGAGAGCTTTGATTTACGATTCTATCTATGATGCCTATCGTGGTGTGATTGTCTATATCAGAGTATTCGATGGAACATTGAAAGAAAAAGATAAAATCCTCTTCATGGCCGGCAGACAAACATATGAAGTGGAAGAAGCTGGTGTTCTTTTTATGAAAAGACAAAGAACAGGTATTCTTTCCGCCGGAGATGTGGGCTATATTACAGCAGCAATTCGTCGCCTACAGGATACAAAAGTTGGCGATACAATAACGCTTGCTTCAAATCCTTGCACCGTCATGATCGATGGTTTCCGCGAGGTGAAACCAATGGTGTTTAGTGGTATTTATCCTGCTGATTCCGATGGCTTTGAAGATCTGCGTGAAGCACTTGGAAAATTGTCTCTCAATGATTCAGCAATTATCTATGAACCAGAATCTTCTGTTGCATTGGGATTTGGGTTTCGATGTGGGTTCCTCGGACTTTTACACATGGAAATCGTTCAAGAAAGACTCGAGCGAGAATTTGGACAAGTGATCGTTACAACCGTGCCGAGTGTACGGTATAAAGTGATTAAAACAAATAAAGAAGAATTATTTGTTGATAATCCCTCACAAATGCCTGCTGCTGGAGCCATTTCCGAAATTCAGGAACCTTTCATCAAAGCACAAATCATTTCTCCAACAGAATATGTTGGTGTGATATTGAAACTGTGCATGGATCGCAGAGGAACATTGCTTGGTCAACACTATTTGTCGCAAACGCGTGTTGACATGACATTTGAACTTCCACTTGGTGAAGTGATATTTGATTTCTATGATAAATTGAAATCTTCCACAAGAGGGTATGCTTCATTGGATTACGAATATTCAGAATATCGAGTAGGTGATCTCGTGAAATTGGATGTCCTCCTCAATGGCGAGCCCGTGGATGCTCTTTCCAGTATTGTTCATAGACAAAAAGCCTATGAATGGGGAAGAAAATTATGCGCAAAATTGCGTGAACTCATACCAAGACAAATGTTTGAAGTTGCCATACAAGCAGCAATCGGCGCAAAAATCATCGCTCGTGATACGATCAGTGCCATGAGAAAGAATGTACTTGCCAAATGTTATGGCGGCGATATTTCTCGAAAGAGAAAATTAATTGAAAAGCAAAAAGAAGGGAAGAAGAGGATGAAGCAAATCGGTCGGGTTGAAGTGCCCCAAGAGGCATTCCTGGCTGTTCTCAGCATCGATGAATAAGCATTCGGGCCTTGATTTTTCAAGGCCTTTTTTTTTAATCAAGCGAAACACGAGCTTCGATTGCGATTTGCAGATTATTGAATGAGAAATTACTTCCGGGGTAAGAACTTACTGATGTAAAGGGGATGATATACAACATCGTTGGTCCAAAAATTAATTTCTTACCTGCACGAAATTCTGCCCCAACTCCGATATGACCTCCGAGAAAGAGAGAATTCAATTGTGTGATGTCACCATCTTGAATGGTTGCAGAATTACCTTTCACTCTTGGATCATTCGGATCCAGACTAAACTCAACAGTTTCTCCCGTTACCAAAACCGTACGCTTCTGCAATAGTTCTTTAGTATGGGTGAGACCTGCAGTGACCATTGTACCAATATTCAGTCCGAATCGAGCAAATAATCGTGTATCAAATGGGAATACCTTTACATAAGGTATAATGCCAATCATTGAAGTTGAAAATGCTGCATTGTGTCTAAAAGGAACTTCTATGTTCACCAAAGCACCAGATGAAGTCCGCTGATTTTCGAGCATCTCCAATTCCTGATATCTTGAATCCATAGAGATAAATCTATATTCTGCACTCAATCCCCAAACCACATTTTTAGCTAATTCATCTTCAAAAGAAAGACCGAATGCAGAGCTCATCCCTCCACCATTCTCGAATGAACAATTACATTCATCTGCTATCAGTGTGCCTGTCTGAATCACTCCGCCAAATCCGAGTGAAATACCCAGTTGCTGTGGTTTAGACCAGAAACTGGAGCTTCTCGGATCGGAGACTTTTTGACCCCGCGCTTCAATGAGAACGCATACAATCAGTACTAAGAATGCTATTTTTTTCATGGAGATCCACGAGATTTTTTTTAGAAATTACAGATATTAACATAGAAAAACGACATCATGTTTCTTTCTCTATAAATTTCTTTCCAAAATGGAACTTGAGGAGAAAGGCATCTGTTATCTTCCAACACTGCAAATACCTATAAGCACATATACATACAGATATACAGAGGTTACCATGTTTGAAGATTTATCGACTCCCACACGAGTTGCGACTCAAGACAAACAACGAAATGATCAATACCTCTATCAAGGTGCAAGAGGAGCCGCAATTCGCATTCTAAGCAGATTCGAAAGAAGCGATTCTTATCTTGACAAATTACTGGAATATGAATTGAGAATAGGTGGTCTTTCTCAACAAGATAAAGCATTGCTCACCGAAATTGTTAATGGCGTTACACGCTGGCTCTCAAAATTGGATTGGGTTTTGACAGGGTTTTATCATGGTGAATTTGACAAATGTATGACTCCTGTGAAAAATGCGATGCGAATTGCGCTCTATCAAGTCATGTTTTTGAATAAAATTCCACATGCAGCCGCAATCAATGAATCCGTTGAGATCATCAAACGCATCAAAGGTGAAAAATCTGCGGGCATCGTAAATGCGGTTTTGAGAAATATCACAAGAAATCTCGATAATATTCGCTATCCGAATCAAGATGAAGATATGGTCTGGTTTCTGTCCGTCATGTACTCCCACCCAAAATGGATGGTGAAACGCTGGATGGATCGATGGGGTGTGGAATTTACTGAAGAATTACTGAAGGCAAATGTATGCAGACCATCCATCACATTGCGAGTGAATGGATTGCATACTGATGTGAATTCAGTGGAAAAGTGGCTGGAAGAACAAAGTATACCATTTACAAAATCCATGCAGCATGTCAGTTCATTGCTCGTAAGTTCTCTTCGTGATATCACAAGTTCTGAGATGTTTGCTTCTGGACATATTGCCATTCAAGATGCCAGCGCTTCGATGTCCGCTTATCTTTCTCAAGCTAAACCTGGAATGAGCGTCATTGACCTCTGTTCAGCACCCGGTGGAAAAGCATTTTATGTGGCTGAACTCATGAAAAATGAGGGTTCAATCATCGCTCTTGATAAATATGAAGCAAAACTTCGTTTTCTCCATGATGGCGCCCAAAGATTGGGAATCACAATACTTGAAGCAAAAACCGGGGATGCGAGAACATTTCAGTCAGAACAATCTGATATTGTGCTTGCCGATGTACCCTGCACAGGGTTTGGCACTCTCTCCAAAAAACCTGATATCAAGTGGAAGCGGGAAGCAGATGATATCACAAAACTCATTCCACTGCAAAGAGACATACTCAAAAATGCTGCTTCTCTTGTCAAACCGGGTGGAACGATCATCTATAGCACTTGCACGATCGAATCCGAAGAAAATCAAGATAATATAGCGTGGTTCTTGCAAGAATTCCCTGAATTCACTTTGGATCCGGCCGAGAATTATTTGCCTGTTGAAGTGTGCGAAAATGGCTTTATGAGAACATTTCCGGGTAAACATCTCACAGATGGTGCATTTGCAGCCAGACTCGTCAGGAAAGCTTAATCATCTTGATATTTTCCCATATGCAAGATTTGGAATTCTTTGAACGGATGCTTCAAATTCTATAAAAGTTCCCGATGCATCTTTCTGAATGATCTGTAGATTCCTTTCTTTTACATGAAATTGCACATGATGATTCTGTTGTGTTCGAAGAATCAAAACAAATCCTCTTGTGAATACCTGTATATTATCTGAAAGATTCTGCAAGGGTGTATATCCAGAACCGATGGGAGCATTGAATGTCAAATGATGCAATGAATCAATCCCGGTATAAATATATGGATCAGACACATCATTGAATAATTCAGTTTTGCGCACTTTTTTTCCCTTGTCCAACCCATTGAGAATCATGCCATTCACATCCGCATAAGAAGAAGCAAAGGGAGTTGACAAATGATAAGAAATAGGATTAGTAGTTGAATCCACTTCCAAGCATAAATCCCATGAAGATGCTTTGTCAATTGAATATGTTCGCTCTTCATAAAAATTGATTCCATTTTGCTTATTTGGCCCAAAATAGAGTCTCCCAGAAAAACGTGTTGCCGGTGCCCATGAAATTTCTATTCCTCTGCTGATGGTATCCTGCGAGCGGGCCAGCAATCGGAATATATAGACCTTTCCTTCATTCAGATCACGAATTGTACCAATCGAGTCACGACCAAACTGTATAGTCTTGACAATGCTTCTGAACTCATCCATTACCTGCACATCATAGCCAATCACACTTGTTCTTGAAGGTTTCCAAGACAAACGGATGGAATTAGGACCGAATGATGTTGCTCTCAATTCTGAAGCTGGCTGGGGGAAACTGATTGCAGGACTATTCCCCATATCGCATGAATAAAGGAGTATACATGAAATTATGGCGAAAAAAGAAGAGAATAAGACTTTTTTACTTGAATACATATTGTTTTATCCTGATATTTCTCTGCTAAATTACAAACTATGGGCCACCTTCTCAAACTGACTTTACACTAGAATTGTTCCAATTGAAATTCAGACCATGTAAATTATCCCCAAACGGCTGATAAAACACATGATATTTCCTAATTTTGCATTCTCTGAATTGTGTAAACATTGTATTCCGTATACATTCATCGTAGTCACTACCTGAGCATGACAATGAATATTTTCGATTCACTCGTAAGTTATGGGCATGAAGAGGTGCTTTTTTATTCTGATCCAAAAACCGGTTTGCGTGCAATTATCGGTGTGCATAGCACTGTTCTCGGTCCTGCATTAGGCGGAACAAGAATGTGGAATTATGCCAATGATGGAGATGCATTGACCGATGTACTGAGACTTTCAAAAGGCATGACATATAAAGCGGCGGTTGCCGGCTTGAATCTTGGTGGTGGTAAAGGTGTGATCATTGGTGATGCTCGCACTCAAAAATCCGAGGGTCTGTTCCGGGCATATGGCAAAGCCGTGGAATCACTTGGCGGAAGATATATCACTGCAGAAGATGTCAATACAAATGTGCGTGATATGTCTTTCATTCGCACCGAAACACAATTTGTTACTGGTGTCGAAGGACCCGGTGGAAGTGGTGATCCATCGCCATTCACTGCCTATGGAGTGTATTGCGGTATCAAAGCCACAGCAAAAATACAATTGGGTAAGGAATCAGTTTCCGGTATGACTGTCGCAGTTCAAGGCGCAGGAAATGTTGCAAGCTATGTTGTTGAACATCTGGTGAAAGACGGTGCAAAAGTATTAGTCACCGATATTTTCAAAGATAAAGCTTTGGCATTGGCTGATAGGACCGGAGCAATCTATGTTGAACCCGATACTATTCTCAGTGTGGAGTGCGATATCCTGTCACCAAATGCACTTGGTGCAATCTTGAATGATGATTCAATTCCACATTTGAAATGCGCATTGATTGCCGGTGGAGCAAATAATCAATTGGCTGATGAAAACAAGCATGGAGCGATGTTGAAAGAACGCGGAATTCTCTATGCACCTGATTATGTGATTAATGCAGGTGGTTTGATGAATGTTGCAAGCGAAGTGGACGGTTACAATAAAGAATCCGTACTTCGCAAAAATGAAGGTATTTATGATACGCTTCTCCGCATTTATGCAATGTCCGAAGAAAGAAATATCCTCACAGTGGAAGCATCTAATGCTTTGGCTGAAGAGCGCATAGCATCAGTTGCACATGTGCACAGAACATATTCTGGTAAAACAGTCATCAATCGCTCACAATTTTCTCCCGGTTCATAATGACCATCAAAAGTGGAGATTCTGCTTCTTTTCCATTAAGCAATGACCGACAAATAGTCGGAACAAGAAGAAAAGCTCGCGAAAAAGTAATGCAATTATTGGTAGCTTGTTCCAATGATGAAATTGCATGGGAAGATGTTTTCCCTCATATTGTCAATCGTGATTTTCATTATAATGATCAGGAAACTGAGCCTAAAAAAATGCTCACTCCTGATGAAATCATAGAACTTGAATCTGATACGCGCATCAATTGGAGTGATGATGAGTTGATTTTCATTCGTGAATTAACTGCATTTACGATCGAAGAATTGGAATATTCCGATGGACTCATTGAACGATTTGCGCAAAATTGGGAGCTTGATCGTATTGCATTGATAGACCGCATTCTCCTGCGAATGGCAATTGCTGAATTGATTCACTATCCGCAGATTCCAACGAAAGTGACCATCAATGAAATCATTGAATTAGCAAAAGGATATTCCACTGACAAAAGCAATGTCTTCATCAATGGCGTACTTGATGCAGTGGTGCTTGAATTAACAAATTCCGAACGCCTCAAGAAAAGTGGGCGCGGTTTGCAAGATCATTAACAGGATAAGGCAAAACCATGAAAGCGATCATCCCTGTTGCAGGAGTGGGAACAAGACTCAGACCTCACACATATACTTTGCCAAAAGTATTGCTGAATGTTGCTGGTAAACCTATTCTTGGTCATATCCTAGATGCACTTAAAGCTCATGAAATCGATGAAGCAACAATCATTGTTGGTTATATGGGTGATCTTGTTGAAGAATACGTTCGCAAACATCACACTCTCAAAGTCAATTTCATTTATCAAGAAGAAAGACTAGGTCTTGGACATTCCATTTGGATTGCCAGAGAGAATATTATGGGTGATGAACCCTTGCTCATCATTCTTGGTGATACCATTTTTGATGTAGATCTTAGTCTTGCCACAAATTCTGGTTTTTCCACGCTCGGCGTAAAAAGCGTTGAAGACCCCCGAAGATTCGGCGTCGTTGAAATGGAAAAAGGTTTTATCTCAAGGTTGATAGAGAAACCCGAAAACCCAACAACTAATCTTGCTTTGGTAGGGCTCTATTTCATTAATAATCCCGCATTGCTTGTTCAATGTTTGGATGAAATAATCGGAAATAATATTCGTACTCGTGATGAATTTCAATTGACAGATGCTTTACAAATGATGATTAATCGCGGCGAAAAGTTTACGACTTTTCCCGTTGAAGGGTGGTATGATTGCGGGAAGCCCGAAACACTTCTTTC
Source organism: Ignavibacteria bacterium (assembly GCA_947491315.1). Taxonomy (GTDB): domain Bacteria; phylum Bacteroidota; class Ignavibacteria; order Kapaibacteriales; family UBA961; genus UBA961. Next base: position 28,830 of record CANLII010000011.1, on the reverse strand, counting down.
AACGAACAGATATTTGCTCGATGGAATGTCAGCCCCAAAACTCATTGATGGAACCGTCATTATTCCACCAGCATTTATCTCTTCAAAGGCGCATGTGGAACGATCAGTGATTGGTCCTTACACCACAGTAGCTGCAGGTGCTAAGGTTGTTGACAGTGTGATAAAAGATTCGATCATTAGCGATGGCGCAACTGTTACGGCCTCAATGTTGGAACAATCAATCATTGGTAACAATGCAATCGTTAGAGGTAAATTCTCCAGACTGAATGTGGGAGACTCCAGCGAGATTGATAGAAGTTAGGTTTTCATTCACAACTATTTTCTGTTTATATGGCATATCTTTTTACATCTGAGTCCGTGTCGGAAGGACATCCCGACAAAATTTGTGATCAAGTCTCCGATGCAGTACTTGATGCAGTATTGGAAGTAGATCCAACCGGAAGAGTTGCATGTGAATGTTATGCAACAACAGGCATGATTGTGGTCGGTGGTGAGATAACAACCAATACATATATTGATCTCCCAAAACTTGTAAGAAATGTGATCCGTGAAATCGGATATACGAAAGCTGAATATAGATTTGATGCCGATTCATGTGCGGTGATCAATGTCATCAATAAGCAATCAGTTGATATTGCTCAAGGCGTGGATACAGGCGGAGCAGGTGATCAAGGAATGATGTTTGGTTATGCCTGCAAAGAAACACCTGAATATATGCCCGCGGCTCTTATGTATTCACATAGATTGGTTGAGAAATTGGCTGATATCAGAAAGAATCATCTTGAACTCATGCCATATCTCAGACCGGATGCAAAAGCACAAGTGACAATTGCCTATGATGATGCAAATAAGATCACAGGTGTAAATACCATCGTTATCTCCACTCAACATGATCCTGGTGTTTCACAAGAGCAAATCGCTGAGGATATCAAAAAATATGTCATTACCGCAGTTATTCCCGCTGCAATGATTGGTCCGGATACTGTATTTCATATCAATCCTACCGGGAAATTTGAAATTGGTGGTCCACATGGTGATACCGGCCTGACAGGTAGAAAAATTATCGTTGATACCTATGGCGGAAAAGCTCCTCATGGTGGTGGCGCATTTAGCGGCAAAGATCCAACCAAAGTGGATAGATCGGCAGCATATGCGGCTAGACATCTTGCAAAAAATATCGTGGCTGCCGGATTGGCAGAAGAATGTACGATTCAAGTCTCTTATGCAATCGGCGTCAAAGATCCAGTATCATTGCTCGTGGACATGCATGGAACCGGGACGATATCTTCAGAAGTAGTAAGTTCATTTATTATGAAGAATATCGATCTTTCACCTAAAGGGATCATCGAACGATTGAAATTGCAAAGACCTATCTATCGTGCGACTGCTGCCTATGGCCATTTTGGAAGAAATGAATTTCCATGGGAACAGTTGGACCTGGTTCCAATGTTCTCATCGCTTACATAATAAGATTTTTTCACTTTTTATAGTTATTTACAATGTCTGTAGAAACATCCAATATTCCAATAAAGAATGAGCAGGGTTCTTTCAGTGAAGTGCCTGGTTCTTATTGTGTTCGTGATATTTCTCTCGCAGAAGAGGGAAGAAGATTGATTGATTGGGCTGAAGCAAATATGCCTGTCATGATGCATTTTCGCAAAGAATTTGAAAAGACTAAACCATTTGCGGGTTATCGCCTATCAGGTTGTCTTCATGTTACCAAAGAAACAGCCGTTTTGATTGAAACATTCAAAGCCGCCGGTGCGGAAGTGTATTGGTCAGGATGCAATCCTTTGTCAACAAATGATGCGGTTGCAGCAGCACTCGCAGCAGTCGGGATTTCAATTTATGCATGGCATGGAAATCACGAAGATTTTTATTGGTGCATTGATCGCACGCTCGATAATAGACCACATCTTACATTAGATGATGGCTGTGATTTGATTAATACCGTTCATGAAAAAATGATTGAATATGCAAAGAATGATGTGATCGGTGGTACGGAAGAAACCACTACTGGTGTACATCGTTTGCGCTCTCGTTCTGCAGATGGTAAATTGTATTATCCTGTGTTCGCTGTAAATGACGCTGAAACAAAATGGGATTTTGACAATGTTTACGGTACCGGTCAATCCACTCTTGATGGTATCCTTCGCGCAACAAGTGTGATGCTTGCAGGAAAGAATTTTGTTGTTGCAGGACATGGACATTGCGGTGCAGGTGTTGCAAAAAGAGCAGCCGGTATGGGCTCCAATGTGATAATCACCGAAGTGAAGGCCACTGCCGCAATTAAAGGTGTGCTTGAAGGATATGAAGTAAAAACAATGGATGAAGCTGCGAAAATCGGTGATATTTTCTGTACTGCAACAGGCATGAAAGATATAATTCGCAAGCATCATTTCGAGTCAATGAGAGATGGTGCAATTGTTTGTAATACAGGCCATTATGACTGCGAAATCAATATCGGTGAATTGGAAGAAATTTCAGTGAAGAAGCGCACAATTCGTCAGAATTGCGAAGAATATACATTGAAGAATGGTCACAAAATTTATGTGCTTGCTGAAGGAAGACTCGTGAATTTGGCAGCAGCAGAAGGTCATCCATCAGAAGTGATGGACATGTCATTCGCCAATCAATTCCTTTGTCATGTGAAATTGGTTGAATCACATCGTGCAGGTGTGAAATTGCCAATCGAAGTGATTGATATTCCTGTGGAACAAGATGAATATATCGCAGATTTGAAATTGAAGACTATGCGTCTTTCAGTTGACATACTTACACAAGAGCAAATTGATTATGCAACCAATTATCAAGAAGGTACCTAATTCTCTTCATGATTGAGAGCCTTGAAAAGGAATGCATTACTCATGCATTCCTTTTTTTATGTTCTCGGCAAACTCGAGGATGGCCTCTGCATTTGTCCGATGATTTACTTCCTGCATTTGTAGTCGATGAATCGTGAGTTGGTCTCTTTTTGAAACACCGAAATCGTAAGTATCATCATAGTACCGTAATGCGATTTCAAAACATGCATGCAAATCTCCCGCTTTAATTGCCTCTAGCGCTTTACCTGCTTGTAAGCCGCCCAATCGCTTACTTATACGAATGACAGCTTCTTCTATCAAAGAAAAGTCTTGATCCACATATTGCTCCACAAGAGAATTCAATCGTGCTTCGCGAGGAATGTCAAGGAAAATGATAGGATTAGATCGAATAATGCCATGCAATGTTTGAGGGAGAACATTCTTCCCGATTTTTCTGCTTTCATCTTCAATCCATAAGTGACCGATTGTGTCACTCGGATATGACATTGCTAGTCGATTCTCGAAATATTCCTGTGATGTCTGTTCCGGACATCCTATGGAACCAAAGGATGATCCTCTGTGATGTGCAATTCCTTCCAAATCAATAATTGACTCATGCATTGATTGAAGCTCATGCAAAATCTCGGTTTTACCCGAACCTGTATATCCACCGATGACAAAAGCCGGCAGAGGTCGCTCAAATGTTGAAAGTACATGATTCCTGAATGCTTTATATCCTCCTTCCAATATGAGGGCTTGAAAACCATAAAAATTCATGAGCCAAGCCATTGCCTCACTGCGCATTCCACCACGCCAACAATGAATGAGAATGGTAGAATCCTTCTGAATTCCATGGGATTGTGCCTGAACAATATATTCATTGAGTTTGGGACCAAAAAATCGAAAACCCAATTCAACCGCCGATTCTTTGGAAACTTGCTTATACATGGTTCCAATTTCAGCTCGCTCGGAATCAGTGAAGATTGGTAAACTCAATGCACCGGGAATATGTGCATGTGCATATTCGGATTCACTTCTGACATCAAATACTGTATATGTTTTTGATAGTTCCAGAAATTCATTCAGTGAAATTTGTGTGTTTTTTGACGGTTTCATGTCGAAAATTACAGTTTTATCCTATTTGAAAACATAGCTTTATGAATAACTCATTGTATTCTGAAATTCCGTTTGGGTGAATTCGGAAAAGTCTCTATCTTTGCTTTCTGTTTTTACAGCGCGGTCCCATCGACTAATGGTTAGGTCACCACCCTTTCAAGGTGGCAGTACGGGTTCGAATCCCGTTGGGATCACTTCAAGGCATCGTTTTACGATGCCTTTTTTTTGTCCATTTCATTCCTTGGCACTTCTATTGCTTATAAAACTTGTACTCAGAATATTCATGGAGCAGCATTTGAAACAGGGAAGAGAACGATTCGGACTTGTCATTTCCATCAGCACATTCGTGTTGATGATATGTACTCTTAGTCTTTTCGGTTGCAGATCTTCGGAACCAATGTCCGAACCAGGCGAACTATCTCCGGCCGGACAACAACTTGCAGAACGATCTGCATTTTTAAGAGAGAATACCTTTCTTCTCACATCTGTTTTTGCTCCACTTGTTGATCCTCTGCTCGATGCGGGTATGGATACTTCGTCATTATTGACTTTACTGAAAGATCCAAAATTAAAATTTGAAGAAAGTTTGGTGAAAATCAATGTCACTGGTTATCGGAAGAAAGTAGATTATTCCCACAATTATGCACCCAAAGCGATAGCTTCATCCATTATATTTCACAAAGAGCATGTGGTAATTTTGAAAGATGCTGAAAAAAAATATGGTGTGCCTTCCGAAGTGATCACTTCTATTTTATGGGTTGAAACCAAGTTCGGATCATATACGGGTAAATATTATGTTCCGAGCGTCTTTTTTACGATCGCACTTGCCGCAGAGCCTGAGAATATTGAAAAGAACAAGCAAGCATTGAGAGCAGAGAATCCACCACCTGATCCATCTGAATTGGATTCATTGGATAAACGCATCATAGCCAGAGCACAGAAAAAAGCTAAATGGGCATTTGGAGAGATTCTAGCTTTAGATACTATCAGAAGGCTATATCATAAAGATTATACATCGCTCTATGGGTCAACAGCAGGAGCATTTGGTTGGAGTCAATTTCTTCCTTCAAGTTATGTGAGATGGTCCGTAGATGGCGATAGCGATGGTGACAGAGATTTATTTTCAAGTCATGATGCCATACATAGTATTGCGAATTATCTGAAAACCAATGGTTGGGGACCAAATGTGAAGGATCATGAAAAAGCGGTGTATCACTATAATAATAGCAATGATTATGTGAATGCGGTATTGACTCTCGCACGCAAGATCAAACAAGGTTTATAAGATGTCAGAACTTCTTTCTATTCCTGATAATTGGAAAAGGATTAGCAATCAAGTAGCAGAAAGTGCGATTGCTTGTGGAAGGGATTCGGATTCTGTTACAATAGTGGCTGTCTCAAAAATGCATCCACTTGATGCCGTGAAAGTAGCTTGGGAAGGGGGAGCCAAGGTTTTTGGGGAAAATTATGCACAAGAGTTTCGAGATAAAATTAGAGAATCGCAAGCGTCGAATTTCTCTCCGGAATGGCATTTCATTGGAGCATTGCAATCAAATAAAGTAAAGTATATCATTCCTCATGCGGCAATGATACATTCTTGCTCAAGCCAATCTGTTGCTGAAGAAATTAATAGATTGTCTGAAAAAGCGGGAGTGCAAACTGATGTTTTAATTCAAGTAAATACTTCAGGTGAGCTTTCTAAATCCGGAATACAGCCCGATGAAATACAAGAGTATCTGGAAAGAATTGTAGGTTTGGAATCTCTGCATTTGCGTGGATTGATGACGATACCAACAGCAACTGATGACACAAAACAATTGATCAAGGAATTCACTCTCCTTCGTTCAATTCACGAATTAATGCATTCATATATTCCCGAACCCAAAGATTGGGATGTGCTTTCAATGGGAATGAGTGATGATTTTTCGATTGCCATTCAGGAAGGTGCAACACATGTGAGAATTGGAACTGCAATCTTTGGAGCTCGCTCATCTTAATTCACATCCTTTAGCATAGACCAGAGTACATGATATGGGGAATCATATTTCAATGCTGTAGGTGCCCCTAAAATGATGCACTGTTTTCGTGCCCTTGTCAATGCAACATTCAGTTTTCTATCAATGATATTTCCATTGATTTCCGTTTGAGATTCAATTCCTTTCATATGATGCGCGCTGTGAATCGCAAGTGAGATAATGATGAGATCTCTCTCGCTTCCCTGAAATCGCTCAACTGTATCCACGGTAATGGAATCCCTTGCATGTTCGGGTATGAGTGATTGTATGAGTGCAATCTGTGATCGAAAAGGCGTAATGATTCCTATGGAATAGGTATTCCCTTGGTCACATACACGCATTGCAAGTTCAACCGCCAATTCCGCTTCTGCTTTATGTATCTTGAATTGATGTTCGGGATGGGTCGCAATCCAAGCCAATCGAGGATATAATGGAAGAGGAATATCATCCTGCATACTTTGCCATGTATTCATGATTCCAAGTTTATTATCATAATTCATCTTACTCACAATCTTTGAAATATCCTCGTGCATCCTCGCTTGCATGGTCAGCATTCCATATGCATGAATATCGCCATGTTGAATGCAGAGTCTTAATAAACGCTCGAATAATGACATTCGAAAATCTGTTAATCCAACATCTTCAAAGAGTGGATGATTCACTTTTGTGCCTTGCAAGTCCTGTGTGATAACCGCAGGTAATTGCCTTTCATCCCCAATCAAAATGAATCTATCTGCATGTGTCAATATCCCGGATAAATGAGGTTCAAGTAATTGCGATGCTTCATCAATGATCATGGTTGTTGATTCAAACCATGAATGAATCTCAGAATGGGTATGCAATGTTGAAACAGTGGATATTATGATTCGATTTGATGTTAAAAAGGTGCGAAGCTCTTCCATAGACATATCCTCCGCATAAGTTTGCAGTGAATACTCAGGAAATTCAGTTGATTGCTTGCTACCAAGTCTGAGAAATGGCAGACCAAGTCTTTGCACAATAGCGCATAATTCATCAACCGCTCGATTGGTGAATGCACAGAGCATAATCTTCTCATCAGGATTCTGATGAAGGACATCAATGATTGAATAGATGAGCGCTGATGTTTTGCCTGTGCCGGGCGGACCCTGCACAAGGAAATAATCTTGAGTCGCCAGTATTTGTTGAAGCAATGCTCTTTGCGTTTCATGTAAGAAATCAGGTAATGGACCAGTATATGGTTCTGCTTTTCGGGGTCTTTTATGTCCTAAAATCAAAGCTCTTTTTTCATCAGTTGTACGAATGAAATCACCAATTGATCTAAGAATTCCGGTGAATAGTGATTCATTTCCGCCATCGGATTCAATGCACCATTCAGTTTCCGTATTCAAGAAATGATCTTTGAATGCATGTTTGTTTCGAAGACTGACGATGAGTGCATCCTGCTGAATATCTTTGATGACTGCTTTATGTATATGACCCTGTAAATCACCTTGCTGATGCAATGCATGATGTGGGAAGAGAACGATGATATCGCCTTTTCTGAGTGATGACATTCGAGTGGTTTTTGGCGTATGCTTCAAATACAAATGATAGCGTTCGAAATCCGAAAGTTCGGAATCAATGTTCAAATATCCGATTGCCGACAATTGCTCTTGTTTTTCATCAATGGTGCGATGCCAGAGTGATGAGAGTCCTTGTCTGATTCCACTGCCAATGCGGGCGCTATGATGTTCACGCATGATGAATGACATCGTGGCTAGCCAATAGAGCGAAGAGAGTTTATCCAATGAGTGGAAGTCATATTTGAATGAACTCACTTCTTCTCTGGTATATGGAGGCATTTCAGCAAGTTCTGAATCAGAGAACAGATGCATGAAAGAACCAAATTTTCTATTGATGATATCATGCTCAAGTCCCATGATCGCATTTCGAATGATGATTGCCTCTCTTTTTGCATGATGGGAATTCATCACATTTCGAATGGGTGCCAGCATGTCTTTTGCATAGAGTAAACGGCTTTCTCCACTCCGATTGGGAAATGCTGAGTCTAGAAGCAAATTATAACAAGCAACTTGTATCACATGATTTTTCCAAACACCCATGGGCAATATGAAACCGGATAAATTGACAGGTAAGCCAATAGATGGAGCATTACCGGATTTCAATTCAATCACTGTTTTGCGCAATGGATCATCTGCATATTCCATAAGGATGTCAAGCCGACCCATCAATCCATATTGTGGTGCCAAAAATGTGGTTTCTGTCGACACATCATCACCATCAAATGTATCAAGCACTGGATGCAAAGATTGAATAAGTTCCTGAAAAAGTAGCTCCAACTTTTCCATGTCAGACTGATCACGAATTGCCGATAATGCCTGTAATGGCATGCTCTTGATTGTTGCCGCAATGATTTCTTGTGGAGAAGCATGTTGTTCTGATATCTCTTTATCCAACCAATTCCCAACAATGATACCAGCAAGCAAAGCTATTCCTGATTGCTTTTTTGAAAATTTCCGAATAAACATTGAACCAATGGAGATATGCTCACCATTTCCGCAGCATTCTGCCAACTCCGTAGCACTATACAATAGATCAGGTTCAATGATGCATAGGGTTGAGTCTGTTGAAATTGCATGGTCTGATTCTGGAAATTTCACGCAATTCATGATATGAATCGTTGCTCCATGCCAAAGTGTATGACAAGATTCATGAATGGCTTGAATTTTAAAATGAACTTCACGCTGAAACTCATCCAAGCAAATGATATGTGTATGTTGTTGATGCTTTGACCAAGATTGAATTGTTCCTCTAAACAATGGAATCTCAATAGTCGAATCTTGCTCCGATATAGAGGGTAATTCCACTACATAATCCAGCGGTAATCCGGCCAGAATGGAGAGTATTGCCCTAGATATCAATCGTGCTTCTTCCATTCGTTCACTTGTGGCTGTTTTCTTTTTCAGAAGTATCAACATGCCATAGAGTAATCCGGCTTTATTGAATTGAGGATACTTCTGAATAAGAAAAGTCCATTCGGCAAAATGAGATGAGAATAACTGCAATTCGGAAGAGAGAATCAATGACATGATTTGATTCAGTATATCTTCATATTCTCCAAAATGCACTTCATGATTGCTTGCATTTTCCTGAAGAGAAGGCAATTCATCGAGTATGGAATGTATATGCAGTATGATTGATTGATCGAGCATGAGTTACAATTTGATTATGATGTCGCAAAGTACAGAGTTTGTCAAAGACATAAAAAAAGGTGTCTGAAATTCAGACACCTTTGTGTGTTTTTGCCTATGTTCTTTAGAAATTCACTGCTTCGCCCCAAGCACTGGCCGCGGCTTCCATAACTGCTTCCGAGAGAGTTGGATGAGCATGGATTGTACGGAACAATGTTGGACCTGTGGCTTCGAGTGAGCGTGCAAGACCAAGTTCAGCAATCATTTCCGTTACATCGGGACCGATCATGTGTGCGCCGAGAAGTTCGCCATATTTTGCATCAAAAATGAGCTTCACGAAACCAGCTGTTTTGCCGATGCCATGTGCCTTTCCGGATGCTGTGAATGGAAACTTTCCAACTTTGAGTTCATAACCGGCTTCTCTTGCTTTTGCTTCCGTGAGACCGACGCTCGCAACTTGAGGATTGCAATATGTACAACCGGGAATATTACCGTAGTCAACGCCATGCGTTTCATGTCCGGAAATGAATTCGGCACAGACAATGCCTTCAGCAGATGCTTTATGTGCAAGCCATGGTGGACCTGCAACATCACCAACGGCATAGACGCCTTCGACATTGGTGCGAAGATATTTATCAACAACAATCCAACCTCTTTCCATTTTTACGCCTAATTGCTCAAGTCCGATACCTTCGATATTGGCTTGAACGCCTACTGCATTCAATGCTCTATCCGCGATGAGTGTTTCTTGCGTTCCATCTTTTTTCTCAACAAGAACTTCCACGCCTTTTTTTGTTGGTTTGGCTGAAATCACTCTCGTTTGGGTGAGAATATTCATGCCCGCTTTTTTAAAATTACGCTCCAATTCCTTGGATACATCAATATCTTCAACCGGCACGATATTCGGCATCATTTCAACGATGGTGACATTGGTGCCATATGCATTATAGAAATATGCAAGTTCAACACCAATAGCACCGGCTCCAATCACAATGAGTGAACCGGGATTTTCTCTTTGGAAAATTGCATCGGTGGAAGTCCAAACATGTTTATGATCCACTTCAATGAAAGGGAACATGCGCGTGCGAGCACCGGTGGCGATGATCACATTCTTGCATGAAATCGTATCTGTGATGGCATTTGTATTTGGATCTCGTACTTCCACTGTAGAGCGAGAAAGAACTGTTCCATGACCGGTGACTTGTTGAACTTTATTCTTTTTGAAGAGAAAGCTCACGCCATTGGACATACGATCCGCAACTTCACGACTTCTATCGATTGCACGAGAAAAATCAACATCCATTTTTTGAATATTAAATCCAAAATCAGATGCATTCTTGAAAAAATTCATGTACTCGGCATTTTTGAGTAGAGATTTACTTGGAATACATCCAACATTCAAACAAACTCCACCGAGTTTGTCTTTTTCCACGCAAATGGTTTTGAGGCCAAGTTGAGATGCGCGAATCGCGGCTACATAACCGCCTGGACCGCTTCCAACGACAACGAGGTCGCATTCATGTTGAGTCATGGTGATTTCCTATGGAATTCTGATGATTGCTAATTCAAGTCTGCAAATATACCGTATTGCTAATTATTTTTTGTTCAGCAATTCCGTGATTTTTGCTCTTATGGCATCGCTTTCAGAAAGCGGATTGACATCTTTCAAAGCGACATTACCTTCTTGGTCGAGTATCCAAACGCTGGGAATTGAGCCGATTCCATACAATAAGGCGGCTTTATTATCCCAAAAATTGCCATCTGCTACTTGAATCCAAGACATTTGTTGTTCTTTGACATACTTTTTCCAATTATCAAGATCTTTGTCAAGTGAAACACCCAAGAGAATGAATTCATTCTTCTTAAAGGTATTCCAAATATTTTTGGCTTCAGGAATTGAGCGAATGCAAGGCGGACACCATGTTGCCCAAAAATCAATCATGACAACTTTCCCTTTAAGGGAAGATAATGTGAATGGCTTTCCATCTATGTCATTCATGGTAAAATCGGGAGCAGGCGCTCCAATATTCACTTGTGGAGCAGCTGTTGCGAATTCCTGTATAGGTTCGCCTGCTGGAAGCTGTTGATTCTGAGGTTCATTCTGTTCATTGGAACATCCAATAAAGAACAATGCAAGAAAAACAAGTGATGCGATGCGTAGGCTAATCATTGTGCATTACCAAATTAATGAGCTCGAAAACTACGGAATTGACATAAAAAAAGCCCTCTCGGATAGATTCCGAAAGGGCTTGTGGAAAACTTTTAGGATTATAATGAAGCTGCTGCTGACATGACAGCAGCATAATTCGGCTCCACACCTGGATTTTCAGTGACTTCAACATATTGGATGATGCCATCTGCATCAATCAAATAGACTGCTCTTGCACTGACATCAAGGCCGGGAACATTGGCAAGATTCGGGAAAAGAACATCATATGCTTTTGTCACTTCGCGATTCATATCTGAGAGAATCGGGAAATTCAATTCATTCTTTTTGGAAAATGCATCAGCACTAAATGGGAGATCCACACTTATACCGAAAATTTTCGCATTGGCTGAAGAGAGATTGCCGAGATTGTCTCTAAATGTACACATTTCTTTCTCACAAACGCCTGTGAATGCGGCAGGGAAGAATGCAAGAATGACAGATTGGCCCTTATATGAGCTCAATGTGTGTGGGGTCAATGTATTGTCGACCAATGTGAAATCAGGGGCGGAATGTCCAACTGATAATGCCATAAAAACCTCTATAAAATCTGTGAATAGTGATGCGAAGTATTACAAAGATGAAAATTTCTGAAATCATTCAGGCCATCCTCACCGATATAACGCTCAAGCATTGAATCGTCTGCTTTCAATAAGTCAATAATAACTAGACAATCTACTGCATCATTAAAAGCAGGATCGATGCCAAAACCACAGAATTTACCACCAAGTTTCATATACTGTCGAATTAATATGGGTATCCCCTTACCATCGGGCTCTATCTCCATGATCATGCTATTGATGACTTCTATATCCGAGTGGATTTTCTCATTTCCTATCAATGCTTGAAAAGATTGGTATTGCTTACTGGGTACAAAGGGATGTTTTGCCTTGATGCAAGAAGCAAAATCATGATCAAAACAATATTCTTTACAGTATGAGATGATCAATTGCTTGGATAGGGGATGATAATTATTGCTGATGCTCACGCTTCCAAAGAGAAAACGATAGTGTTGTTGTTGAAGAATATAGGCACCTATCCCTTTCCATAACAATTGCAGTGGTAAGAAAGATCGTTGAAATTCCTTGCAGATGAATGCTCTGCCCAATTCCAATCCTTTGGGCATGAGTTCATGAAATCCTTGGGAATAGTTGAATAGTGTTTGAGTATAGAGTCCATTCTTCCCAAAAACTCTTCGAAGATGGTCGGTTCTTCCCAATCTGTATCCACCGATGATTCCATGACCTGTTTTATGCAATATCAATTGATCATATTCTGAATCAAATATATCCAAATCCAATGCCTTTCCGGTTCCTTCACCAACTTCTCTGAATGCGCATTCTCTCAATCTTCCAATCTCTCTCAAAATGGCCGGTTGAGTTTCAGCTTTTGCGACATACACCACATAGTCGCCTGATTCTGCCAAGATGTCTTGCTGAGTATATTTCCCCAATTCTTCTGAAATCTCATCCCATGAGCCGGTTGGAATTTCTTGTTGATTGAGATCTTGATTGTTCTGTTGAATAGTACGATCCAACTCCAAGAGATATGTTCTTTGTCTGATATATCGTGTGCAGTCGGTCTCGCTGATGAAAGTATTCAATAATTGCTTTTGAATCGGCTTTCCGACAGTGATGGATACATTGTCATGTTTCCTTTTAAGATATTCTCGTGGTAAGAGCATGGTTCTCAATCGAGGATGAATCAATCCCATGGTTTGGAATAACAATGAATTGTGACCATGTATAAATATCGGAATAATAGTGGCATTGGTCATTTTGGCCATGCGCACAATATTCGTATTCCAATATGGATCTGCAATCTTTCCAATACTTGGCTGATAATGTGAAACTTCACCTGCTGGAAATATGCCCAATATTCCCCCATCTTTCACCCAATGTATTGCCTCTTTGAGTCCTTTACGATTTTCCGTAATTGCTTCATTTCCACCAAATGGATTCACAAAAATCATGCTTTCATGGAATTGTGGAATACGACCCAATAATGAATTAGCCATGATTTTAAAATCCGGTCTGATACTCCCCAATAATGAACCCAATATCACACCCTCGATTCCACCAAAAGGATGATTCGCCACTACGATCACTGGCCCTTCTTTTGGAATAAGGTCCAGTCCAGTAACTTCATAAGTACAATTCATCGTATTGAGAACAGTATCATAAAAAGAATCTTGAGCTTGATTCTCTGCCATTGCTTGTGCATACAGTGATGACATTTCCGTCAAGCCAAATATATGTTCAATTGTGCGTTTGATCAGAGAATCAATGGAAGGAAATGGGATACTTAATGTATTCCCGAATGAGAGAGCAAAGGGGTCTGCGTGCAAGTCTTTTTGCATGATGTCCTCGAGTTACTAAATGCTGCATTCGAATTTAGCATCAGGAGCATTATGCAATTATTAAGATATTCAAAATTTAGTTTACCTATTCATAATAAAGACACTGAATATCATACTGAATTTCCCTAAATTGCGCATCCACATTGAATAGTAGGGAATACATATGAAATACTTCCGACACATTCTTTTCTGCATTACATGTCTTGTTTCTTTCGAGGCATCTGCGCAGATATCCAGGCCGACGGAATTTATTCCTCAACCATTCGATATCATCGAATATGATGTTTCGATTGATTTGCTTTCAGCGCCTCTTCCCAAGCTTGAGAATGGACTTTGCATCATCAAGGTGGCATGGAATGAATCACCAAAAGGAATATTGCCGATACATTTACGCGATCTCACAATTGATTCCGTATCTGTAAATGGCACAAAATCCAGTTTTACTCGAAAGGGTGAGATCAAGGATGATACGATGCATTTTGCCATTGATATTCCCTCGTCTATTCAAAAAGGTGATACGACAATAGTGAAAGTCCACTATCAAGGCATGATGGGGAAAGAACCTCCGAGAACGATTTCTTGGGGTGGTGTATATTCAACCAAGCGAATAGTATATGCAATAGGAACAGGATTTTTTGCGAATTATGTTGGCACCACTCAGCATTGGATTCCATGCTATGATCATCCTTCCGATAAAGCGCTGCTCAAAACACGCATCCTTGTTCCAAAAGGATTGATGGCTGTCTCCAATGGAGCTCTTCAGTCTGTAGATACAATGGAAAAAGGCATACGCTATACTTGGGCGATTGACAAACCCTTGTCGACATATCTCATGACATTTGCGGTTGATTCATTTCAAAGACATGTCATTGGCGAGGAAAGAAATGCTGTATATGCAATCAGGCAAGACAGTTTGGCAACTGCCATTTCATTTTCACAATTGCCAAGAATGATCAAGACATTGGAAAGATCATTTGGTCCATATCCGTTTGAAACCGTTGGATATGTTCTTACTCCTACTGGTTCGATGGAACATCAAACCATGATCAGCATTGACGAATCAATAGTTCGGAAGAAAGACTCCGCCAATTCCACCATTTTGCATGAACTTGCTCATCAATGGTTTGGAGACAAAGTGACACCGAGAGACTATGGCTATCATTGGCTTTCAGAATCATTTGCCACTTATTCCGAATCACTGTGGGCCGAGGAATTGAAAGGTATGCCGGGTTATGTGCAAGATGTGCAATCGAAAATCACGGAATATTTTGGAACTACTATTTCGAGAGAAGGCGTGATGCCACTCGAAAAATATGGGAGATCTGCCCCTTCTTCAAATTATCCCAGAACAATTTATGTGAAAGGTGCCGTGGTACTTGGCATGCTCAGACATCAATTGGGTGATAGCATCTTTTTTGCATCATTACAAACATATCTTGAAAGACATCGCTTTGGCAATGCAATCACCGAAGATTTTCAAAAAGCATGTGAAGATATTTCCGGGAGAGATCTGCAATGGTTTTTTGATCAATGGGTGAAAAGAAAAGGATGGCCAAGAATTCAGATAGATACTGCTTCATCATTGAATGGAGGAATTCGCTCAATGCGATTGAAGATAATGCAGGTCCAAGCGCAAGATTATGGCATCTATGAACAAGTGCCACTGCAAATCGGATTCAGATTACCAGACAATTCTTTTGTGTATCGAATAATCACATTCTCCGGACCAGAAACAATTCTGAATATAGACTCACTCCCTGAATTCCGTTCAATGAATGTCAATCAAGGAAATATGTTTAGATCACTCGTGCAAGTTGCAAGAGTTACAGGGATTGAATCTTCCACCGAATTTATTGCAAATGCATTATATGTATATCCAAATCCTGGAACATCACAATTGACAATTGAGTATCCGGTTTCTATTAATGAATCACAGGTTCTATCAATGCAAGATCTAAAAGGGGGGATAATCAAAACATGGAATATACAAGCATCGAGTCATGGCAATGCTATGACTGGACACATGCAAATAGATGTATCCGGAGTGTCCTCAGGAACATATGTACTCTCCATTAATAATGGCAAACAAATTATATCAACGAATTGTATCATCACACAATAAATCATCATGAAAAAAACATTTATACTTTTTGCACTATTAGTATTTCTCTGTTCAATACATGAACAAAAAGCACAACTGATTCATAGTGAAAGCATTCATGTGGAATTGGGAATTCCACTTGATAATAATGCTTCGAATGATTATCTGATCATCAGACCTCAGTATGCGCTGAGTTATAATAGCGAACTCAATGTGCCCAATTGGGTTTCATGGAATTTGCATCGAGGATGGTTTGGCGGAGTCCCACGATATTCGGGAAGTTTCATACAAGACACCAGTTTGCCTGCTGAATTTTACAGAGTGAAACATTCAGATTATACCAATTCTGGATATGACCGTGGGCATATGGTTCGTTCCGAAGAAAGAACCGCAACTGCAGAGGACAATAAATCGACTTTCATTATCACCAATATCATGCCTCAGATACCAACATTGAATCAGCAAACTTGGCTTTCACTGGAGTTTGAATGTGAGAGACTTTGTAAAGATCAAAACAAGGAATTATTTATTGTTGCTGGCGGAATATTCGGTGCTAATCCCAAAAGACTCAATACGGTTGTTTCCGTTCCTGATTCATATTGGAAAATTGTGGTGATATTGGATAGTGGCCAGAGAGTCTCAGACATCACGCCTGCCACAAAAGTGATTGCGGTATTGATGAAGAATGAGGTCTATACTTCCGGCACTACAGACTGGAAATTATATTCCACAACGGTCAATGCCATAGAAGAACAAACAGGATATGATTTCTTGAGCGATGTTCCAAAAGAGATACAAGAAATGATTGAATCCAAAAACTTTGTTTCAGTTCAAGAACAAGTAGAATCAACTACACTTATGATTTCACCAAATCCGGTGAGCAATCAACTCGGAATTGTTTTTCCGGGAATGATTTCAAAGCAATATGAAATTCAAATCATTGACATGATGGGTAGAATCATCACGAATGATAATGTAGAGTTAGTTGTTGATGCAGATGGAATGATTCGTCATCAAATCGATATACGATATCTTTCTCAAGGTGCATATTCTCTTATCATTGGCAATGGAATGAATATATATTCCTCAGTCTTTATGAAGAGTGAATGATGAGATATTATGTTTACATATTGTCTATTCTCATTTCTGCAGTTGCATTTGGACAGAGTGGAGTGCAGAATCCTACAACAGTTCATGCACCATGGGGATTGCCTATAGACTCTGATAAATCAGATGACAAACTCGTTCAAAGAAGACAATATATCCTTAGTTATAATCACTTATTGAATGTCCCCAATTGGGTTGCATGGCAATTGAATGCAACATGGTATGGTGATGTACCAAGAAGATCAGGAAAGTTCATTGCGGATACTTCACTTCCATCATCATTTCAAATCATTAACCATGATGATTATACCAGGTCCGGTTATGATCGAGGACATATGGTTCGATCTGAAGAAAGAACCGCAACTGAGGAGGACAATAGGTCAACTTTTCTCATGAGCAATATATTGCCTCAAACGCCAAAGTTAAATCAACAAACATGGCTCTCTTTGGAATATGAATGTGAACGCTTGTGTAAAGCTGAAGGCAAGGAATTATATGTTATAGCAGGTGGAGTCTATGCAAAACAACCACACAGACTGAATGGTAAAGTGGCTGTCCCGGATTCCTGTTGGAAAATAGTGGTAATACTCGATAAAGGTCAAAAACCAAAAGACATATCATCGTCTACAAAAGTCATTGCGGTGATGATGAATAATGGGCAATATGATAAGTCCAATAATTCTTGGGAGCTCTATAAAACAACAATCAATGCAATCGAAAAAAGCACAGGATATGATTTCCTCAAAGATTTGCCTGATGCTCTTGAAGAACAGATAGAAAGTAAGAAATGAAGCTTATACATGTATGTTTTTATTACATACTCTTTTATACAAAGTTCCATACTTAGTCAATAACTTCAATCTTGAATCGTTACAGCTCGAGTCTTGAATTAGGAAAATAAATGTAAGATGTATTCATTATTCAGGGGATTAAATAAATGTTTACAAGAATACCATTCTTTATCATCTTATTAGCTTTTTTAACCTTCTCAAATGTCTTCGCTGAAAAAATAGAATTCACCGGGGTTGAAGCCGAAAATGTATTTACAATGTTTCTAGAAAATTATAAATCAAAGACAAAGATGAGTTTGATCTATGGAATTCCTGTACATGGGAATAATCGTACTATTCTACAATCTATGCTTATTGTTCATGCTGCCAAGAGTATTGATCCTAACTCAATAGACAGACTTCTGAAGAATTACAAACTGGATCCATATGCTCTACAATGCAAGAAACTCTATTTGTCCATGCTTTCTGAATTGAGTTACTATGATAGAATTATTCCAAGCAAAGTCATAATTGAAACTAATCATAAAGGAGCTATCGTAGCATTACAAGTAGAATCATATGGAAATAAAAAAGGGCGAATGTTGCTTGGGAGTCAATACTTCAAGGATGTGCATATACATATACATGATTTGTCTGTGGTGACAGCAGGAGGTAGACAATGATTCGTATATTACTTTTTGCTGGACTTTTTCTCACAATGATTTTCAGTCCCGGATGTCAAAAGAACTCTTTTGAACATATTATTATGAATTCCCAAGATGGAACAATGTCAATAGGTGAGCAAGTATGGATGAGAAAAAATCATTCGGTGAAAGTATTCAATAATGGGGATTCCATTCCTGAAGCTCAATCTAAAATTGAATGGGAGAATGCAGGAAAGAATAAGCAACCGGCTTGGTGCTATTCAAATGGTGAAACAAGTTCAATACTATATAATTGGTATGCAATCCGAGATAAGAGAGGTATAGTCCCTAACGGTTGGCATTTACCGACATTTGAGGAAATACAATATCTTATTAAGATTCAAAATACACTGAACAGTCTTGTCTCAAGCAATTATGATTATCCTCGAGCATACTCTTCAAGAACTTCCGATCGCAAACAAATAGCCGAACATCATACCACTTATTTTATTCCATTGACATATGCCGGCAATCGATTTGGCAATGGAAGATTCAAAGGTATTGAGAAAATTGGTGTATTCTGGACATCGGAAGAGCCTGAAAAGGGAAGAGGATATATACCTGTTTACGCACAATTGTCAGATGAAAAGGAATTGTATATGGTATCTTCCAATCCGGGAAATGGAGTTTCCATAAGACTTCTTAAGAACCATTGATATCATCGTATATCTTTCCACACAGGCTTTATTGTGCTATCTGAAAAATGCTGAGTAGTTGCATATTTCAATGAACTTGGCTCAATGGTCTTGAAGTCTTTTGTGTACAATTGTACAATGTATGGCGGGCAGCAACTTGCTCCTGAACTGACTTGTATAAATAGTTCCAATTGATGCATCCCCTTCTTCTCATTCCAAGTGAATAGTCCCTCAAATCTGTCAGTATCAGCAGAAGCATCTTCCTTTGCAATCTTAGTCATTTTTTTATCTACTATGGAAATAATAGAAGTTAAATTCAATTCTTTGTAATTATATCCTTGCTTAAGGAAATAGCGTTTTTCCGCAGAACCTGCCATTCCTGCTGCATTATAGTGTAGCATGAGAATATTCTTTGTTGGCAAGCTAAATTCCACTGTCATATAGTAATAATTGAATATCGAATCATTGATGAATGTAAGAATGACAGCCTTTGACTCATTTTTAGTCATCAAAGAAGAGATAGTCTGATATAGACTGTCAAATTCAGGACCATTAGACTCCAATGCATCACTGAGTATGTCTTGATTGTATGCATACGTGATCATTCGATAAAGCTGAGAATCAGAAAGAAATCTCAGACTATCCTCAAGTCTTGATTGGTCATATGTTGCTGTAATCAGAATTATGCGCAATAAATTGACTCTGCTTTGCTTATCCTTGATACAGTTCAAATATGAGAGCATTGAATCTACATTTCTGGATTTAGCATAATCAAATGTTGAATTACATGATATACGAAATGTTGTAACTGTTTTGTTGATATAGTATCCATAGAATGGATGTGTTGCTAAATCCCCCTTCTCTACAGCGGGTAATTCTCCTTTATTTGCCAAAGTAATTGAATCTTTAATGAGACCTTTTTCCCATTCTTTGTGAATGGAGTCTATAAGGTGTTGGGCATCAGAATTATGTTTTTTTCTAGATAAGTCATCACAAGATAGTATTGTGAAAAGTAGAAGAATGAGTGTGAATACTTTAATGATATACATATGAAAACCCCGGATAATTAAAATAACTAGACAAAAATAAACATAATTTCATAAACGGCACAATATAAATTTATAAACTAGGTCTAACCAGACAGAAATATAACGAATACATAAAAACAGGGGGTCTTATGAAAAATCCAATCTTCAAATCCGCAAGTATCATCGCAACTCTATTGATTATGTTGCCATCTTCATTCAATAGTATTCATGTGATGAATTCTCAACCTGTGAATCGAATCACTCATGAATATGTAGACTTTGATTATGTTGACAAAAAGGCAATGAATATCCCAATTGAATATACCAATTCAGTGAAAGATCTATCAAAGTATATCAAAACATTTACAAAGTCAGATCTTGAATTCATTCGAGCGATGTATGTATGGTTTGCTTCACCAACAGGTATGAGTTATGATTTTGATTGTGTATATGGCAAGAAAAAGAGACCAAGTCAAAGTACAGAACATGCATTGCGTACAAAATTAGGTGTATGTGTTGCCTTCTCCAATATCATGGTGGATGCATGCAATCATGTTGGTATTTCAGCATACTATGTTACTGGTAAAACAGCTGAGTTGGATGAAGATATTGAGAAGAGTACCTACCATCATGCTTGGGTAATGGTACAAGTCAATGGAAAGTACGGACTTATTGATCCAACCCATGGATCATCAATGGGACTTAGAAATAGTGATGAAAATAACATCACCACTATCAAGCGTGTCAATAATGCATATTTCTTTTATCATCCATATGAGATTGGAGAGAAAAGGAAATCAGATAATGCTATCTATGACTTGAGAACGATATCACATTTTGAGTTTGGGAGAAAAACTCTTCCAAATACAGTAGAAGAAATCATAGCAAAGCATCCTATATTTAGAAAATATCTGGATAATTACATTGGTAATAGTTTGCCTTTACATACAATGAATGAAATTCGTTATAATCGAAGTGATACCATATTCAATGATGATGATGCGCGTGTGAAATTTATTCTCGAACACAGAAGAGTGCTTCCAAGAATCTATTTCTTGGCTCAGAAAGAATATATCGAAATGAGTTTTACCGGATATTTGATTCATATTTCAAAGGAGTATAAAAACAGAAGCAAAAAAGTTATAACAATTGACCCTTATTCCATGCACACATATACATTCATGAAAAAGCAACTTTTGTTTTTCGTGGACAATAGTGATCTTCATTCTTCATTGGCTCAAAAGTAGTGTAAGTCATTTTTATAGAAGTAGTATATCCATATAATAAGGGGGAAATATGAAACAGTTTCTTGTATTGTTCTTGCTCACATGTGAGACGCTATTTTCTCAAGATTCACTCTCACAAGAGTTTATGACATTATTCAATGCATATAGAATAGAAAAAGGTTTACCTGCACTGCAGTATGATATGCAATTAGATTCTTTTGGCTTGGAGAGATTGAGGATATCTTCAGAAGGGACAAATGATTGCTATCAGCGATTAGACTCATTTTCAATTTGTCCGGATGGAAGAGATCAGCATTTTAAGTTCCTAAGAATGGCAGCTCAATTTAATGAATCAACTGAGTCAATGAAAGTACGGGGGGAAAACATGACTGTTGTTGCAGAGTTTCCCATTTACTACGATTTTCCCCAGAGAACATTTTGGGAGAAAACTAAAAAATATATCTATAGGCTATTATCAATAGAGTATGAAAAATCTAAGCCAATATATTCTGCCGGTAATAGATTTGTACTAAAGAATCTTCCTAAGAATTTCTTAGAATCATGGATTTCTAGTCCAAAGCATAATGAATTTCTCTTACATAAGGATATTACCCATATTGGATTTAAGGTATATCATACAACTCATTATGGACTTCCATATATTCATTCTGTATTCTTAGGCGGAAAACATGAATATCCATTAAGAACAGAAGCCAAAAAATAATTTATGAATGATATATTTCTGCCAGCATGCATCGGACACTACCCCCTCCAATAGACTCAATTATTGGTATGTCAAGTTGAATGATATCAATGGGGATCTGCTTCATTTGCTCTTCTGTGAGTGAGGCAAATCCCTTTTTTGATCCAATGAGAAATGGAATTCCTGCAGTATTCAGAACAACTAGCATATTACCTGCAAAATTATTGACTTGTTGTTTGCTCAACATAATAGGGGTATGTCGGCCTCTTGAAAGAGAATCATGAACAATGTATCTATCATCAAGAAATATCATGTCAAGACATATAGCTGAAACAAATGGATTGATATGCATGAGTACATTCGTGTGATAAACAGGTAATCCATTTGCATGATACGCTCTAAATGCAATTGGCTGATATCCTAACAGAGCACAACATTCATGGAATACATCTTTATCAGTTCTTGCTGAAAGTGCGGCATATGCAATCTTATGCTCATGATCAAACACAATACTTCCAGTGCCTTCCAAAAATTTACCTTCTAATTCATGATGTGAAAGATCATGAATTGTGTCCATTTCATAGCGCGACTTCAGCATATCAATAATGTCTGTTCTGCGTTCCGTTCTTCTGTTTGATGCCATCATGGGATAGAGTATCATTGTCCCATCTGTATGAAGACTCATCCAATTATTGGGGAAAATCGCATCAGGTGTATAAGGGTATTCAGTATCCTCCACAATGATCACTTCTATGTGGTATTTGAGTAGTACTTCCACCATTGCATCAAATTCACGCACAGCATTGGCTGAAAATTCACGCTCATTTGCCAAAGATTCAGATTGAAAAGCATTCGATGATGCAGTTTCGGGATTGAATCCAAATGCATTTGGTCTGATCATCAAAACAGTATTGGCAATATATTCGGTGTTACTTTTACTCATATCTCTTTCATTTTCATTGTATATTTGAAATTCAATTTACATGATATCGGGGTATTGATATCAGTGATTTTTATGAATGTAAAGAGGTGATGTATGAAGAGTATTGTATTCATTGCTTATTTCTTGGTATTTGCATGCTTGCCTTTGCGCTCGCAGATTCAAGATTTCAAGGTCAAAAATTCTGCCAATCAGGTCCAGCGAACACAAATGCTCGATCTATTGAGAGGTGAAATCAGAAAAACAATTAGACAAGAAGTTGTATTCGTGGTGGATCATTTTAAAGTATCAGGTGAATATTCCTGGTTTGAAGGATCCGTGCAAAGAAAAGATGGTGGACAAATTACCTTTCCGGATGAGGATTATGAGTGTTGCAAAACCACATGTCTTTTTGTGAAAAGAGGTTCCAATTGGTCCATTGCGGAATACGGAGCATTTGGTACAGATATGTGGTGGGCAGGAATCGTTAATCGTTTTCCGAAAGCACCGAAATTGATTTTTCCGCCTGATGGTGTGTATTATGAATAAATTGATTTGTTACAGGTAATGTATTGGAGTACTGTTATCAAAATGTAAACATTTCTTAAAATAGCAATAATATGAGAAGGGATAGATTGCGTGTTCTTATAATAAGGATATATCGCATGAATCAATCTATTTACCGGTCAATTGTTGCTTGCATCATTGCGATGATTGCAATCCCGGCCATAGGCAATACAAGTACATTGCATTATTGGAATTTTAACAGTAATGCTTCAGTGCCGACTTTACTTATTCCTTCCGTGTCTTTGATAAATGGTGCATCAATACAATTCACTCCGGGGGCTTCGAGTATTATTGATGCTGTAGGAGGTACTGGACAGAATTTTTCTGTGTTAAATCTCAATGCAAGAAATGGGGATGTTTCAGGTACACATTTGCGTGTCAATAATCCGCTTGGAAGTGAATTGTTATTCAATATTCCAACGATTGGTTACAAAGATATTCGCGTATCATTTTCCACCAGAAGATCAGGAAGTGGAGCAGGAATTCAGTATTGGGCATATTCATTGGATGGTGTCAACTTTATCGGTATAGACACACTCATTGTGCTTGATGCCGATCCTGTTTTACGCCAAATTGATTTGTCTTTGATCAGTGCATTAGATAATAATCCGAATGCCAAGATCCGTGTACAGTTTGCTCAAGGGGCAGGCAGTACAACAGGAAATAATCGATTTGACAATATTGCAATTGATGGAAAAATTATACCTCCTTCAACATTGCTGCATTATTGGAATTTCAATAATAATGCTACGATCGCTGCAATTTCTCAGCCAACACAATCCATAATTGCAAATGCAAGTTTAACCCATATTGCGGGGGGAACTAGCTTTATTGATCCGGTCGGTGGTACAAGTCAGAATTTCTCTGTGCTGAATTCAAATGCAAGAAATGGCGATGTTTCAGGTACCCACCTTCGTTTTAATAACCCAATCGGAGGGGAATTGGTTTTTGCATTGCCCACAACAGGATTTGAGGATGTCAGCGTGACCTTTACCACGAGAAGATCGGGAAGTGGTGCTGGCACACAGATATGGTCATATTCAGTTGATGGTACAAATTATGTGGCAAAGGATACCATAATTGTTGCAGATGCTGATCCGGTTCTTCGTACACTTTCATGTGTAGGAGTAACCGGTGTTGACAATAATCCAAACTTCAAGTTCAAAGTGAGTTTCTTGATGGGGGCGGGAGGAATATCCGGTAATAATCGATTTGATAATTTCACACTGGATGGTTTGTCATTGCTAGGTATTGATACAACTGCTCCAACAGCTGTGTTCAAACCAACAAATGGATCGAAATATATTGCTCAAAATATTCAACCGACAATCACTTTCAGTGAGCAAATTCGACGAGCTGACAATTCCGCTTTGAATCCTGTGAATATTCTTTCGGCCATTGAAGTCAGAGTCAATGACTCACTTGGTGCTTCCATTCCGTTTGCTGCATCATATGCAGGTTCCACTATCACCATAATTCCAAGTTCTCCACTTGAGATTGGACAGAGATATTATATAGGAATAATTCCAAATGCACTTGAAGATAATTCTGATAATCCAATAAGGAACCGCTTAAGTACAGCATTTACTGTGATTCCACCACAGACAATCTTTCAACCGGGAGATGTGATACCCATAGCGTATAGAATGAATGCCTTGTCAACTGATGATGAAATAGCACTGTTGACATTGATTGATATTATTCCCGAAACAATTGTGCAGTTAACAGATTCTAAAGTGATTGATGGATCACCTTCACAATGTCAGGGCGGAATAACCTGGATTTCACCTCTCAATGAATGTTTGTCTGCCGGCTCAGTGATCACCATAAAAACCGAGGCATTGACAGCAAATAAAGGAACTGTTTCGGGTGCCGGTTTTGGATTGAGTTCTTCAGGAGATCAAGTGATTATCTATACAGGAATACCATCAAATCCACAGTATATAACAGCTTTGTCATCAAATGCTTGGGCGGGAACGAATATTTCATGTTCCGGTTCACTGTCTCTGATACCACCGGGATTGGTTGATGGGTCAAGCGCAGTTTCTTTGGCAAATGCACCGGGGAGCGTATCAGGAAATAGCGTCAATGCTTTTTATAATGGAATTCAACAAGGTGGACCTTCAATATTAAAGTCAGCCATTTTAAATTCTGCAAACTGGATAGTTACCGGGGCAGGAACTCCTCAACAAGTATGGCCGAGTTATTTATTTCAAGGTCCACCAAGAGTATCAACTATCTCAGTGATCGGAAGCACAAGTTTGAGAATTGTATATAGCACCAATATGGACTCACTTTCGGTTATTGATCAGAATAATTATGTTGGACTTGTGGGAATACAATCAATATCCATGACGAGCAATGGCTCTTTGCCCGATACGGCAATCATTACAATGTCATTTCCATTTGTGAATAATCAATTTTATTCATTGACTATTCAACAAGTGAGAAATGCATTCGGACAAACAATGGTATGTCCATATTTCTTCTCATTCAATTATCGAACCACAGTATCATTTGGATCACCATTTCTTTCTGTATCAGAAGGTGCAGGTATTGTCAATATTCCAATCACTGTATCTAACCCAGCACAAGGATCTTTTGCTTTTGATCTTATGCCTGCACCATTCAGCACAACGGATGCTCAGGATTTTGGAATATTTGATCGTATTGTGAATATAACACCAACAACTACATCTTTTACTTTGTCTGTACCTATTGTGCAGGACACTGTAAAGGAACAACACACAGAATATGCAACATTCAGAATATCAGGAGTTCAAAATTGTGCTCTATCTGGTGATTCCACAATTAATGTGTTCCTGAGAGATGATGACAGATTAGCTCCAAAAGCTAGCGAGAGTTTATCATTACGATTTGTCACAAGTTTTGAACCATCCAGAACGCGTACCAACTCCTGTGAAGTCATTGCTTATGATCCTATGAGTGAACGATTGTTTACAACCAGTGGAATCGAAGGATTTGTAGATATAACTGATTTTTCAGAACCATCTTCTCCAAAATTGATTCGATCTATTAATATGAATCAATATGGATCAATAACTTCACTTGCAGTACATAATGGACTATTGGTTGTCGCATCTCCCAATGCTATGCCTCATTTACCAGGATCTGTTATAGCAATGTCATTGGAAGGTGTCCCAATAAAACAATTCACTGTTGGTGTTCAACCGGATATGATAACATTCACTCCGGATGGAAATAAAATCCTTGTGGCAAATGAAGGACAACCAAATCTTGACTATTCAATTGATCCAGAAGGATCGGTTACGATTATTGATATAAGCAAAGGGATTCAGAATACTGTACAAAGTGATGTCAAGACCTTGGACTTTACCGCATTCAATGCTCAAGCAAGTTCTCTGATTGCGCAAGGTATTCGCAAGACAAGGGCAAGTAGTACATTGTCTCAAGATATTGAACCGGAATACATCACAGTAGATGAAAATTCCCAAAGAGCTTGGGTTACTCTCCAAGAAAACAATGCAATTGCTGAGGTGAATCTCATCAATCAATCAATTGTTTCGATATTTCCTCTTGGAACAAAAGATTATTCCAAACAAGGAAATGGTATTGATGCTTCTGACAATAATCAAGTTATTGCAATAGCAAATTGGCCGGTGAAAGCGTTTTATATTCCTGATGCGATTGCAAATTACTCTGTAAATGGAAATCGATATCTTATTACAGCAAATGAAGGTGATGAAAAGGAATACACCACACTGAATGAAAGAACAACCGTTGGTGCATCTTCCTATGTCTTGGATTCTGTTCGTTATCCTCATAGAAATCAATTGAAAAAAAATCACATGTTGGGGAGATTTCGGGTAACAAATTTGAATGGTGATGCAAATGGGGATGGAGTATTTGAAGATATCTATTGTGTAGGTTCAAGATCATTCTCCATCATTGATGCTTCTTCTAAGAATATGATCTACGATAGTGGTGATGACTTTGAAATGATCACTTCTACTTTATCATTTATATCGCCTATTTTCAATGCCGATAATGAGAATAATACATTGAAAGGAAGAAGTAGATCAAAAGGTCCCGAGCCAGAAGGAGTAGTATTAGCAGAAATCGATGGAAGAACCTATGCTTTCACAACATTGGAAAGAGTCGGTGGAATCATGGCCTATGATATCACCAATCCAAATGATGTTTCATTTGTTGATTATGCAAACTCAAGAAGCACAACAACCATATCAGGTGATCGTGGTCCTGAGACAATAATCTATATACCACCTTCAAAACACAGAAGAAATAGAAGTTATCTTGCTGTGGCCAATGAAATTAGCGGTACAATTTCAATTTTCGAAATCGTGAATAATCGTAATCGACCTCTCAGCAAAGAGTGGGGAAATGGAGATGCAGATGGATCCTCATTACCCGGTAAAAAACATGCTGGTTTACCACAACAACGATACATAACACATTCAGATGCTCGACTCATCATGCGCTGGACTGTCAATGACAAAACAATTATTGATTCATTTAAAAGTGATAGCACAGAGTTTTCAAATCTGTACAGAGCCGATGTCAATCATAATGGTAGATACTATTTCAGTAATAGAACGCCGGATAATCAAAATGACACGACAATTTGGAAACGCTTCATTGATTTGGGTGTTGATGGTCAGCGTCTTCGCTATGACTCATCCAATTATCTGGCAATAATGCCACCCGATGCAGGTCCATTATCCAGAGTATATTTCCAAACAACACCTATGGATGCAGCTTTGATTTTGCATTACTTGGCAGGAAGAGTACCAACTTTGCCATGGATTTGGGATACTATTCCTTCTTATGGAAAAGTCGTGAAATCGGGACCCCCTGTGTCGATCAGAGAAATCCAAAGAAATGAACAGAATAACTTCAGTATGTATGCTTTGTTTCCTTCGCAAGATAAAACACAGGCCTTATCTATTTCACTCAATTCAAACAAAGGCATAGCACTTTTACCGGGTGCATCTGGCTTGAATAATTCAGAGTATGCATTCGATGAAAGTTCCATTCACTATGCTGGAAGTGAGCAGTTTAATTCAAATGTCCCCATCATGACATTCACTATACCTGGTTCCACTCTTAAAACGGTACCAATAATCATCAATGATGTGTATCATACTATTGATGTGGACCAATCAATCTCCTCGGTTGATGAGACAAAGACGAATAGTGTGACAATCATTCAAAATACTGCAGGACTTGAGGTGACATGTCAAACACTTGGTGGTATCATCCGCATTCATAACAATGTTGGTAAATTGGTCTTTAGTCAAGATGTGAATCAGCATATCGTCATTATTCCCAATGATCTTTTTGAAAGTGGACTGTATCACTTCATTCATTCGAAAGGAAATACGATTCAAACAGAGA
>CANLII010000010.1 GCA_947491315.1 Ignavibacteria bacterium | reverse complement strand
TCAACCGATTCACTCAGTTTTTTTAGAGCCAATAAACAATTGCAATGCACAAATATCTCAGTGGGTTATGGAAATGCACATAGCAATACTGAATTTCAGGACATTTCCTATCTCGAGCTATTATGCAATGCAGTGATTCACATGACATGGCCCTTACCGTGATTAGGACTTAGTATCTTTTCCAATCACAATGGTTCTTGCCTGTGAAAATGAAATGCGTTTTCCATATGTAAGCATACCTACGGTAAATAACTTGGCTGATACCCAAAGACAAGCAAAAATTGAAAGTAGCAGTACAATTACAGAAATCACGATTTCACTCCAATGCGGCATCATGAGTGCTATCCTTGCGCTCATGACAGCAGGCGTGAGGAAAGGAATATAACTACAGACAGTTGTGATTGTTCCACCGGGATTTTCAATGATGACAAACATCAAAATGAAAGGCAATGTGGCCAACATGACGATATAGCCAGTCATGGTCTGCGCTTCTTGTTCTGTGGTCGCGAGAGAACCAAGTCCAATCATGATGGATGCAAACAAGAAATAGCCGAGCATCGCATACAGAAAAATTAAATGAATCGAAGAAAATACTGATACTTCAACTTGTGAAAAAGTTGCGCCCAGCCAAGCAAAAGCAAGCCATAGAGATGCTTGAATCAAACCCAATCCGCCAAGGCCAATTAATTTTCCGGACATTAATTCCATGGGTGTGACAGAAGACAATAAAATCTCAATGATGCGATTGGTTTTTTCATCAAGCAGACTTCGCACAAGCTGTTGACCCGAAAAACTCACCATAATCAAAATGATGAAAATCGTTCCATACACACTTGCGAATTCTACGAGAAAAGACCCAGACTCAGAACTACCATCCTTTTGAACTTTGATTGTCTTGAGATCTATGCCTTTCTTTATCGCTTTAAATTCAGATTCCTTTACGCCATATAACTGCAAAAGTGAATCTTGCAGAAGAGTTTCAAATATGTCCGTTATTTCTTCCAATTCCCTCGCATTGCTTACATGCTGACCATGATATTCTATTGTTTTTGATGAATAAATGTCGGACGGTATCACAAACATTCCTACATATTCTTCATTCAATAATGACTGTTGAAATGGTTTGATGTCCAAACTTGTATTCGGTTCAATCTTCTTAACGGTTACTTCAAATTTCTTTTCACCACCACTATATGTGATGCTATCAATGCTTGGTTTCACCAATTGACCAATCACCTGTTGTTTGTCAAGTATCAAAATTCTTTTAGGTTCTTCAACAGAAACAGTCGTCAGCAGAACAGGAAGAACGGAAAATATACCCATGATGACAGGACTTAAAATCATGGAAAGAATGAATGCTTTGGTTTTGACTTTTTGAATGAATTCCCACCAAGCAACAGTTGAGACTGATTTCCAATTCATGATAATGTCTCCTCTGCATCTTCAATATGTTGACGGAACATTCCAAGCAAAGTAGGACGATAGGGATTAATGCTGTGAATCTCTCCAAACTCTGATGCTTTGGAAACTATTTCCTGCATGGATGCATGTTCATTGGGAAAAATCCATTGCATGTCTGATACCTTGCGATATGAATTTGGGATTTCTTGATTGAATAGTGTTGAATATTCAATGATCATGTCCGATGTTCCGGAACGAAGAAGTTCATCCATTGATCCGCTCATTGCAACTTTGCCTTTATTCAGCATGATGACTGAATCGCATAATACTTCCGCAATTCCTAATTGATGGGTGCAGAAGATGATTGTCTTACCTTGTGTTCGGAATTCTTTCACTATATCCTTGAATAATTCCTGATTCAATGGATCCAATCCTGAAAGCGGTTCATCGATGATCAGCAATTCGGGATCATGCAAAACAGATGCAATGAATTGAATTTTTTGTTGATTGCCTTTTGACAATTCCTCGATTTTTTTGTGCTTGTACTCGGGAATGAGAAAACGCTCAAGCCATTGTTCAATTTGTTGTTTGAGTTTCTGTTTATCAGGATATTTCAATGCACCGAGATATAGCAAAGTCTCTTGTACTGTTGACTGCTTATATAAACCGCGTTCTTCAGGTAAATATCCGAATGCACTTCGCGGAATATCAGAAATAGGATTTCCTTTATAGGTAATTGTTCCGGAATTGGCTCCCAGAATACCCAATATGATGCGAATGGTTGTGGTCTTTCCGGCACCGTTCGGACCGACGATTCCACAAATCTTACCCGATTCCGTTGAGAAAGAAATGGAATCGAGTGCCTTGAAAGTGCCATATTGTTTTGAAAGTTCGGAGATAACAAGCATGAATACTCTTAGAGAAATGTTGTGCTGATACGCAGTTCAACTCAAGTAGTTACAAAAAAGGGTGGTCATGAAATGTCAAGACCACCCGTTCAATGTCATGTTACTCATGCAAGATCGAATCTATCCGCATTCATCACTTTATTCCATGTCGCAATAAAATCATTGATGAATGAATTTCCTGCATCAGAAGTGGCATAGACTTCAGCATAGGCGCGCAATTCGGAATTTGATCCAAAGATTAAATCAGCGCGTGTTGCTGTCCATACTTTTTCGCCACTTGTGCGATGAGTCCCTTCAAATACCTCATTATGAGCATCAATCGGTGCCCACTTGATATTCATATCAAGCAAATTCACAAAGAAATCATTGCTCAATGTGTCTTGCTTTGAAGTGAATACACCATGCTTGGATTGATCATAATTTGTGTTCAATACGCGCATGCCACCAAGAAGTACTGTCATTTCAGGTGCGGTGAGCGTGAGCAATTGTGCTTTGTCAATAAGAAGCTCTTCTGTTGAATACACATAGTTTGCTTTCTTATAATTTCTGAATCCATCGGCGATCGGCTCGAGTACTGAGAAGGATTCGACATCGGTATGCTCTTGACTTGCATCCATTCTGCCGGGTGTGAAAGGAACTGTTACTGTATGACCTGCATTTGCCGCAGCTTTTTCAATTCCTGCGCATCCACCAAGTACGATGAGATCTGCCATTGATACATGCTTGCCACCGACATTGAATGTCTGTTGAATCTTCTCATATGCATCCAATACTTTCGACAATTGAGCTGGATTATTCACATTCCAATAACGCTGTGGAGTCAGTCTGATACGCGCGCCATTTGCACCGCCTCGCTTATCGGATCCACGGAAAGTAGAGGCAGAAGCCCATGCTGTGGATACGAGTTCGGATATGGATAAACCGGATTCAAGAATGGTTTTCTTGAGTGAAGCAATGTCATTTGCATCGATCACTGCATGATTGAGTGCGGGAATTGGATCTTGCCAAATCAACTCTTCACTTGGTGCTTCGGGGCCTACATAACGAATTTTCGGACCGATATCACGATGTGTCAATTTGAACCATGCGCGAGCAAAAGCATCTGCGAATTGATCCGGATTCTCAAGGAAACGACGAGAGATTTTCTCATAAGCAGGATCAAAACGAAGGGATAAATCTGTCGTGAGCATTGTCGGCAATTGCTTCTTGGATGAGTCAAATGCATCAGGAATAGTATTTTCTGCATTTTTCGCAACCCATTGATTTGCGCCTGCAGGACTCTTTGTCAATTCCCATTCATACTTGAAGAGATTCTCAAAGTAATCATTGCTCCATTGTGTTGGAGTCGTAGTCCAAGTCACTTCCAAACCACTTGTGATGGCATCGGGTCCTTTGCCCGAACCAAAAGTACTTTTCCAACCCAATCCTTGCTCCTCGATCGGTGCTGCTTCCGGTTCAGGTCCTACATGTGATGTCGGGCCGGCACCATGTGTTTTACCGAATGTATGACCACCAGCGATGAGTGCAACCGTCTCTTCATCA
The DNA here is from genome assembly GCA_947491315.1 of Ignavibacteria bacterium. Classification (GTDB taxonomy): domain Bacteria; phylum Bacteroidota; class Ignavibacteria; order Kapaibacteriales; family UBA961; genus UBA961. The sequence goes on along the minus strand of CANLII010000010.1, from coordinate 63,722 downwards.
TTCATGGCCATGCGAGCGAATGTTTCTCGAATGTCTTTTGCCGCTGCAATCGGATCAGGATTGCCATTCGGACCTTCTGGATTCACATAAATGAGACCCATCTGCACGGCTGCAAGAGGATTATCAAGATTGCGTTCACCGGTATAGCGTCTGTCATCGAGCCAAGAACGCTCTTTACCCCAATACACATCGGTTTCAGGTTCCCATACATCAGCGCGACCACCCGCAAAACCGAATGTCTTGAAGCCCATTGATTCAAGTGCAACATTACCTGCAAGAATCATGAGATCCGCCCAAGAGATGTTTTGTCCATATTTCTGCTTGATTGGCCAGAGAAGTCTGCGTGCTTTGTCGAGATTGGTATTATCAGGCCAGCTATTGAGCGGGGCAAAACGCTGTTGACCCGTTCCTCCGCCACCACGACCATCACCGGTGCGATATGTACCGGCACTATGCCATGTCATGCGGATGAAGAATGGACCATAATGTCCAAAATCCGCAGGCCACCAATCTTGTGAATCAGTCATGAGTACCACAAGATCTTTCTTAAGAGCATCATAATCGAGTTTCTTGAAAGCATCCACATAGTTAAAATCGCCACCGAGTGGATTGGAAAGTTCTGAATTCTGGCGAAGAATATTGAGATTCAATTGATTGGGCCACCAATCACGATTGGATGTACCTGCACTGTGGAAACCTTTGCTCGTGGCACCGGTGACAGGACATGCATTATTCGATGAAGTATCCATGATATTACTGTGAAATGATGAAAAACGAGTTGTCTTTTTTGGTTTTGCAAAGATAATGTCTTGAACATAGACATTATGCATTTGGTTTCCCTAATACCCATTTGCTTCAAGATTTCGCCATATTTATTATCAAAGAATAATATAGACAGTGGTCTGTATACCCTTTTGTTGCATGGATAATTGCATTGGATTATCCGGTGTAAATACAAACATATCACCCCTGATTTCTTTGTAGTAAATTTCAAATTGTATGTCGAAAATTGGCATGTAGAATTATACGTAACTCACTTGTATTCCTAATGAGATCGTTGTGTTCACTTACAATGAAGATAAGAATGGTCAACATATTTCATATCCCTGAAAGATGAAATTAATTACTGTCAAAAGACAGACATAATGAGGGTAGAAGTATGTCGATAGATATATGCTTTATTGAATAAAAATGGGGCGAAATTGTTGATTGATCCGAAGAAAATACACTCCGGAAGAGTACTCATGAAGTGGAATTAGGACCTCTTGTGAATCCAAAGATTGCTCGAATCTTTTTCTTCCTTGAAGATCAAACAGTTGAATAGACATTGCTTTCAAAGCAGTCTGACTCTTAATTCGAAGTGTTCTATCAGCATCTTCAATTATAAACCAATCCTGTAAATCCTGTCCATCGTATAATGAGGAGATGGGGAAGTTAACAGTAATTATCAATGGTACGCTCCATGCTGATAAGCCTCTTTCATTCTTGGAACGTACTCTCACTGAATACACATGACCATCTTTCAAGTATTTGAGAGAAATCGAAGTATTTGCAAGACTGGTGTCATGATTGTATTGACTATCCGCGCTCATTACTTCTATCTGATATGTATCTGCAAAATCAACTTTTTCCCATGCAATTGTAACTGTATCTGTCATGATATTGATGCTGTCGGGCACATTCAAAAACTTGGTTGCAAGTGGCATGGGCGGCAATCTGCGATATCGAATGCTGTCTGAAATGCTCCACGGACCATAGCCTGATGGATTAAATGCACGGACTTTCCAATTGAGGATGCCGCTTTTATCCGGCATGGAAACCATGAGCGATGTGTCAATCATCATGAAATCTTCAATGAGTATGGTGCCATCAAGTTCTATCTGAATATGATATCTTGAAACCGAAGGAGTGGATTTTGACCATCTGAAAAGTATGGAATCAGTGATGATTTCTTGTGCATTTGGTTCGAGCAATGTCACAAGTCCCGGAGGATCAAGTGGTTTTGGATTGGTGACGATGAATCGCTGATCACTTGGGAAACCGCTACCCGATGAATTGACCGCTTGTACATTCCAAGAATAGGTGGCATCAAAATCAGGGAGAGCATAAGAATAGAGCGTATCCTTGACATCTGATTTTCTGTGAATGATTTCACTCCCTTTTTTGAGTGTGAACACATATGATGAAATATTGCTTTGGGCACTTTTCCATCTGAATTGAATGAGACTGTCCTTGTTCACTTTTGTGAAATTCTCAGGAGACAATGCGATTACTTGTGATGGAATGGGTAAATCGCTTGAAGTGAATGTCCAAGGACTATTCCACTGACTCCATCCTTGCGCATTCTTTGCGCGTACTCTCCAAGTATGCAATTGCGAATATTCCAAATTTGAAATCTTGAATGTGGTATCGGACAAAGTTGAATCACTTTTGATGATTGTTCCACCTCGTAAAATCTCAATATGATATACTGCATTATTGACTTTATTCCATCGAAATGATACTGTTTCTGCGGTGATTTTTTGTCCATACTGAGGCGCAAGCATTGTCACTTGAGCAGGCGGCAATGGAGTATTGCCAAATAATCTGTCATAACATCCGGCAAATGAATAAGCACCATTGCATTGTTCTCTTGCATCCCAATTGATGCTCCATGTCATCATGCCCTTCAATGTTGAATATCCACCAGGAGACACCAGAGAATATGATCCCGGTTTATTCCCTTTTCCAAGTAGATATTTCATTGCCTGAGAAATAGTCGCCGTATCTACAAATCCACCACCGGCTGCTTGATTGCAAGCGGGAAGTCCAACCGCCACTTTGGAAGCGGGAAGACCGACGAATTGTCCGCCACCGGTAGGAAATCCTTGAATCACGGCTTCTGTCATTGCCACGATGAAGTCAGCGGTACCTTGCGAATATATATTACGATCAATGCCAAACATGGTTCCGGAATTATAGAGTTGAACTTGAAGAATATCCAAAGAATCACGAAGTGCATGAATGATTGGTAAGTATCCACCCCAAATGCTACCAAATGCAGACTGCCCACCTTGCACATACGCTGTTTCCGGAGCCATGGTGAGCATCATCTTTTTCCCTTTGCTTGTACGATGATGATTCATGATGGACTTGATTGCATCTATGAGCCGAACTTGTGAAGCATTTGCCGGATTTACGATTGAACCACCTGTAATCAGAATGCAATTTCCATGTTCTATGTCAATATCAATACCATCGAATTCATAATAATCCATGATGGAATTCATTGAATTAATGAAGTCGTTTTTCACGGCATCTGTTGGAAAATCCAGATAGGCAGTTGCGCCCCCGATGCTAATAATCACTTTTTTACCCTGAGCTTTCAACTGAGCAATTGCTTGTTTGAATGCACTTGCAGACATATTCTCAGGAGTGAATGTCATAGTCATGTCCGTATTCGAAGCCGGCATCGCAAATGCAATTGCAATCACGGAATAACGAGAATCAATGCTCTGTGGATGCACCCATGCAACATCTTGAGAATTCCAATTGTGGAAATACCCGATGAGTGATTGCTGGGAATGCATGCTGATTGAGCAGAAGAAAAGTACGAATAGGGATATATATGTCATGTGAGACTCGCAATTGATTGTCGACCATGTAATTTACACAGAAAAACAGAATTGCGAGAAATGGATTTCAACAGGGCTTTTTATTCAGAACGATCCATTCATTCCATATTTTCTTTTGTTTGTCATTCATGACTTCACGGAATGAATTGGATACTCTTTGAGAGAGACTTTTCAGCCAAAAGGATGTGTACTCTTCCACATAGTGTTTTTTCCCTTCAAACTCTGTTTCAATTAATCTGAATTTAAGTCCATAATCAGGATCATAACGTTCTAACTTTTCCAGTCTACTCTGCTTTGCTTTCTGAATGTCATCCAATGATTTGATGCGTTCAGATTCCGAAATCTTCATTTCAATAAATTCACTGCGATTCACAGTGCATACTTTCTTTTGATCAGCAGATAAGTGTAGACATGATTCAAGTACCACTTCAACAGGAATGCTCATTCTTGTCATGATCGGCATGCCTTCCACAGTAGTGGGATGCTGAATAATCTCAGATTTGTTTTCCGTGACCTCTACCGGATTTGAAGTTTTGTCGCAACCAATAAATCCAAGTGAACATGTAATTGCAATAGCAATCCAAGTTTTTTTCATAATTACCCTTGTTTTCAAAAACCCTAATGGAATAAAAGAATTCTTCCTCTGATGAGAAGAATGTGTACAGTGTTACTTAACAGATTTCAATGAAACATTGAATACGCCATTACGATACTTCCACAATTCATATCCATCTGAATTATAAACAATGGCGCTTCTTGGTGATTGACCAAGTACGATATGAGTTGGAACATATGTAGAATTATAAATCTTCGCGCTTCTTGGTGATTGCCCCAATACCAAATGTGTTGACTCTTGTTCTTGATTTTGCACTTCTGCTGTAGCAGCAACCGGAACATATTCTGAATTGTAAATCTTCGCGCTTCTTGGTGATTGACCAAGAACTTGATGATTACTCACTTGTTTAGTATAGATTTTTGCACTTCTTGGTGACTGACCCAAAACTTGATGTTGTGCAAAGAGTGTTGTTGACATTGCAACAAAAGCGAGCAAAAAAACGATGCTTTTCATACAAAAAACCCTAATAAAAGATGTAAAAATGAAATTGAAAAATTGCTGTGCAAACCCTGAAAATATATTCTGATTGTGTATCATATCGTCGCACAGAAATACATAATGCATTTGCCGTGCCAAACTTTTTTAGGTGGGTGAAGCCGATAGTATCGAATTGCCTAAAACCCTTATGAACACATGCTTCTAAGACATTCAAAAATATTGATATATCAATGGTAAGAAGGAGTATCTATAGTGCTCGACGATGTAAAATTGTGTGTGTTGTGTAAGGGTGGTGTCAGATTGATATGACAATCATATTAATACTCAGAAAGCATTCTTCTTTGCACAAACTCTTGATCTGTGAGTGTATGAAGGAATGCCTTTAATGCGGTCTTGTCTTGCTCTGAAAGAGCTATTCCGGCAGGATTTTGTTGTTTAAAAATAGAATCAAGATATGGTGAATCAATCATCCCTTTTTCATAATGATTGAGCACTTTGTCTATATTATCAAAACGACCATCATGCATATATGGAGCAGTGATCATGATATTTCGTAATGAGGGCACTATATAGGCATAGACATCTTTTTCATTCAATGTGATGAGAGCCCTACCTTTATCATTCTGATTTCTGACCGCAAGGCCTGTATTTCTGAAGGATTCATCACTGAATAATGGCTCAGTATGGCAAGTCGCGCATTTTTGTTTAAATACTGAATAACCGTCTTGCTCTTCAACCGTGAATGTAACTCCTTCATTTCGCATGACTTTATCATACTTAGAGCCGGAAGAAATAAACATCAATTGAAATTGGGAGAGTGCCTTCAGAAAGCGCTCTGTAGTTATCTCTTCTGAACCAAATGCAGATTTGAACAATCCGGGATAGTGAGCATGTCTTCGTAATTTGGTTAATATATTCTCAAGGGTTTCATCCATTTCATTATGAGCTGTAATGGGATTTATGGCAAAAAGGTCAAGGTTAAAAACTCCGCCATCCCATTGAAAAAACTTTTTCCAAGCCACATTCTGAATGCCGGGAGTATTGCGCAAAGTCAACCGATCTGCAATGCCATGGCTGAGATCATGTCCATGTTGAGTAAATCCGGATGATTGTATATGGCAAGTTCCGCATGAAATCGAGGCATCTTTCGAGAGAATGCCATCATAAAACAATTTCTTGCCAAGCAAGAAGCCATCTTTGGTAATGGGGTTTTTTGATACATCATAGACAGGTGCAGGAAAATTAGAAGGAACCGTGAATGTGACATCAAATGACTCTTCAGGCTGTGTGGTTTCACCGCAGGACAGAAGAATTGAACACAATCCTAGTAGCAATATATTTCCTGTTAATCTCATTGATTAATCCTTGTTTACTACAGAAAACATCGTTGCATAATTATCGGCTATTGTCACACAAAAAGGTGAAAACATTACGGATGAATTCTCTGCTACGGAAAAGGGGATTGATCCCGTGAACATTTTCTTCAAATCAGCGGAAAGTGCCAATGACTTTTGAGAAGTTCCTGTAACCACCAATGGAGCAGTATTAAGAGTTAATCGGATATTTCGAATGGCATTGATTGTGGGGGAGGAATAACCACCAAAACCTCCGACATGATATCGTATATCACCTGAAGAATTTGGAGCAGTAAATGAACCTTCAAATTTCAAGTGGATATAACCAGAATTCCATGACCAGTACATGTCCTGAGCAGCAGCACCAATATCAAGAATTCCTTTTCTCTTGTCGAGTCCCATGGTCGAACGAAGTGAATCAACTCCAATAGTAAATCGAATTGCGGTATATGTACCAGATGGAATATGGTCCAATAGTACCTTTTTTGAACTCTCAATTGATTCATCAATAAAAAAGTAAGATTCATCCTGAGGAATGACATGAGTTGAACCGTCTGCTTTTTCAAACGAGATATTGCTAACATAATACTTCAACATTGTTCCTTTCACTGATTCACCATTTGGGAGTGAATATGCCTTATCGAACATGAAAGGTGCAGAATCAAATACATGATCAATAGAAACTTGAATGGAGCCATGATCATCATGTATGGAATTTGATGGATGATCTGAACAACCGATAAGTAATAGGGAAGTACTCAATACGAGCACTGTCAAAGAGTGAAATATATTTCGAAGCATGTTGATACCGGAGTATAAGAGTGAGCTAAAGGATAAACAAATAAGTTCGTTAAAGTTTACTACTAAGTAATGGTTTGGAATTTTTCATTGTGGTCAAAAATACAATGCAATTGGAAATATAGAGGCATTGTTGATAGTGTTATCTTGATATTTCCTTATCTATCTTGACTTTGTTTATGTATAAAACAAAGGGCACGGTCATTTTCGAGTTCAATTAATCATCTAAAAGGTTACTGTAAAAGACACCAAAAGTGTTCAGTATCACCTCAATTTCCCTCAAATACGAATACCCAACTACACTGATGAATACTCACTTGTAGGGAAATTCGTAACCTTTTTCAAAAAGTGACCAAAAGGTTACGAATTAGATACTGTAATTACCCTTTTTTTATCGTTTTACCCCTTTTAATACAGATGAATGAGACTGTGTTGAATGTAAACTATGATGATGTGAATGTGATGAAATGATGAGGTCAGAAATACAACTGATACTACTATAACTACATAGAATACAATACAGTTAGTGAAAGATTTATACCTACCCGACAATACCAAGACCAATAAAAAAACCGATGACTACACATTGTAATCATCGGTCAAAAGTTTCCAGTCTCTACCTGGGTTGCGGAGAAGGAGGGATTCGAACCCTCGATAGGATTACTCCTATAACGGTTTTCGAGACCGTCCGATTCAACCACTCTCGCACTTCTCCGTGGTTTGGATTGTAAAACTACAAAAATGAGAGGACTATTCTTCCAAGCTCTCAACGATCTGCAAAAAACTGACATAGCGTTCCGGATCGATCAATTCTTCTTCAACAGCTTTTTTTACGGCACAATCCGGTTCATGCCTATGCGTGCAGGAAGTGAATTTGCACTTCGGAAAAAATGGATCGAAATCATGAAAGTAAAATGCAGTGTCATCAGGATGAATATCCCATAAACCCAATTCGCGTAGCCCTGGTGTATCTGCAAGAAATCCACCTGCGGGCAATGCAAATATGCGAGCTGATGAAGTAATATGCTTGCCTTTCCAAGTGCGCTCACTCACCTCGCCTGTTCTTTGCAATTGTTCACCGGAAATTGCATTGATAAGAGATGATTTTCCAACTCCTGATGGACCAGATAAAACCGTCGAATGATCCTTTAATCCCATTTCCAATTCATGTATACCGAGTTCTTCAGCAACACTGGTGAAGTAAACCGGTATGTTCAAAGTATCAGAATACACTGCCAAATCTTCTACAATTACATCTTTATCCATCAATTCAATTTTATTAATGCAAATCGAAGGGGTGAGTTTTCCAAGCTCTGCCGCAATCAGATATCTGTCCAATAAGCGCTTATTGTAAAATGGATCAGCTGCAGACATCACAATCAAAATACCATCCACATTACTAATGATCACTTGCTCACCTGCATATTTCCCAATGCCTTTTCTTGATAAATGTGAAAAACGCTTCTCAACTTGGATAATATTTCCTTTTACTATACCCGTACCATCATCAATGCGCTCAAAACCAACCATATCGCCAACTGCCAAAAGCGAAGTATCCTCATGCAATGCATATACGGTTCCTGCAGGCATACATTCTATAACTTCTTCATCAGACTGCACATACCAAGTTCTGCCACCAACCGCCATCACTCGGCCAAACTGTATATTCATGTCCTTCGGTGCCTCGCCCAATTTTATCATGGTGCGTGTCTCTTCTTTTTTTGAGTGTACAGTTCCGGTTGCAGAACGCACATCAAATTCCTCAAGCCATGTATCTTCCTGAGAATATGACTTTCTTTGCTTGATTTTCGCCTTCTTTCCGGTATCGACTCTTTTTTTCTTCATCTAATAGTTCTGGAAAGTGTCAGGTTGTTTACACATATCTGTCAATTTAATTACACAATATTTCTTGCAACATTGGGGAATTTATGTATTTTAGCCTCAGTTTTTCTAAACAATAGTTACTTTTTTTTGGAATATCGCTGGAATATCAGAGAACATGCTGATGATGGTTCCGCTAAAACACTCGCTGATACGCTCAATGTACCGATAAGTCTCGCTAAGGTCTTAACGACAAGAGGACTTGTCGATCACATTGAAGCAGAACGATTTCTCACTCCTGTACTTGAAGAAATCCATAATCCTTTTTTGATGGATGGTATGGACAGGGCTACGGAGCGTGTATGCAAAGCCATTGCAAATGGGGAAACCATTTGGATACATGGCGATTACGATGTTGATGGAACCGCAAGTACAGCAATGATGCTCCTCTTTTTGAGAGAGATAGGGGGAGAAGTACACTATTTTGTTCCAAACAGACAAGGGGTAGGATATGGTTTATCACATCAAAGCATTCAAAAAGCCAGAGAAGCAGGGGCTACTCTTATCATCGCTGTAGATTGTGGAATTACTTCCGTCGAACCCGTCGAATATGCAACATCCCTTGGAATAGACACCATCATCTGTGATCATCATGAACCTGCGGAAGTATTGCCTGATGCTTATGCGATTCTTGATCCTCTCAAACCTGAGTGTACATATCCTTTCAAGCATTTATCCGCCTGTGGTGTAGCATTCAAATTGGTGCAGGGAGTTTGTTTCGCACTCAATAAACCCGATTTGCCATTTTCTTATCTGGATTTTGTTGCTATTTCTTCAGCCGCAGACATTGTGGCATTGAGTGGTGAAAATCGCATCCTTGTCCATTATGGACTTGAACGATTGAATAATAATACAAGACCAGGTTTTCAAGGTTTGCTTGATTGCGCTGACATGCGTCCTGGAAGTTTGACAACTTCAAATATCATCTTTGGAATTGCTCCGAGAATAAATGCAGCAGGAAGATTGGGTGATGCCAGAAGAGCTGTGGACATGATGATTGCAGATGATGAATACACTGCATTTTCAATTGCACAAGTTCTTGAAAGCGATAATCGTCGTCGCCGTCAACTCGATGAATTCACATTCGACCAAGCCAGTAAAGAAGCTGAAAGACTAATGAAAGAGAAAGAGCGTAGATCACTCGTCGTGTATAAACCGGGCTGGCATGCCGGTGTCATAGGAATCGTGGCATCACGCCTTGTGGAACGCTTTCATCTTCCATCGATTCTGCTTACCTCATTGGATAAACATGCGAAAGGTTCAGCAAGAAGCATTCGTAATTTCGATATTCACAGTGCTTTGAAAGAATGTGAGCATTTGCTTTTAGAATTTGGTGGACATAAACATGCCGCGGGTGTGACATTACTCGAGAAAGACATTCTTCAATTGCGCGAATCCATCGATGAAATCGCTCATCGTGAGATCACTCCTGCAATGCTTGTTCCTGAGATTGTCGTTGATTCCGAATTGCAACTCAGTGAGCTTTCACCGAGATTCTTGGAAGTATTGCGAAGATTTGCCCCATTTGGATATGCGAATTCCAAACCAATGTTTTATGCAAAAAATGTTCGTTCGGCAAATGGCGTGAAAATCATCGGCGGGAATCATATAAAATTACGCACTGTGCAATCCAATTTTGTCATTGATGCAATCGGATTCAATCTTGCTCATAAAATTAAATATTGCACGAATGGTAAGCCATTTTCCATTTGCTTCAATTTGGAAGAGAATACGCATAATGGATCGAATGCACCCCAATTGTCCATAAAAGACATCCGACCCGAAGAATAGAATCAAGTCCTTCTTATTTTCTGCCAAAGATCCTTGACAGATAATTCATTGTTCATGATGAATGTCAATGCCAGTCCTATGGCTCCAGTAACATAAATGCCGAACCATCCGCCTATCTCGGCTGAAATCAAATCTCTGTCAGCTAATTTTTCTCCGCCAATCAGACAAGCCCAAAAGACCACATAAATGAGAAGACTGATCGCAGCGCTAATCCCGAAATTACCACGCTTGCTGAGTACTCCGAGTGGACATCCGATGAATAAAAAAACAAGACAAGCGGCAGGTATCGAGTATTTTTTATAAATCTCCACCAAATATGCCTTTTTCTTCTTTTGCTGTTCATTTGCCTGAAACAAATCAGATTCCAATGGTGAACGCAATACCGATAATCTATTGAGCACTCGCTTGTGGATTTCTTGTTCTGTCAATACTCTCTCACGAAGCGGTGTGATGGTCACATTAGCGGAATCACCCGGCAATCTCGCTTGAACCACTTCACCATAATGCTCATTCAATAAAGTGTCTATTCTCTTTTGAGTGACATTCAGAGAAATATCTGTTTCTTGAACGATAGATCGCATATCTGCAATCGACATCTCACGATCGCCTCTAGAACCGGGATTCACATCAGACTTCTGAAAGAGGAAATCACGGGCAGCAATGGAAATCACATGCTTAGAAAATCGCATCATGCGAAAATCAGTACGCTTTTGCTTTTGTAATTGATGCACTTCACCATTGCGAAGCGTAACAATCACTCTGGAATAATCAGATGAAAATTTGATGGATCCGGTATCGGCAGACAATACATTCGTTCTATTTGTATAGCCATTGTCATAAATCGTCACCCCATATAATTCGCCACTGAGCGTATCCACTTTTCTTGAGAGGATGGTATATCCTTCCAATTGAGAAACAAATCGACCTGATTCAATCGCAAAAGTCGGCTTCTTTCTTTGTATGTCCTGCATCAATATCTTAAAACGATGATTCGATTCGGGAAGTATGGTGTCATTGAACCAGTAAACCCCATAGAATAATCCCGCTCCGATAATGATGAGTGGAAACATCATGCGATATAAACTTCGTCCACCTGATTTGATGATAGTGGTTTCATGTGCGCCGGACATGCTTCCAAAGGCCATCAAAGTGGAGAAAAGCACGCCCATTGGAATGGCAAGGACGATCATCCAAGATAAACTCAGCATGATCACTTGCAAGATAATGGCATTATCGAGTCCTTTTCCGATCAATTTGTCAAGATTATTCATCAAGAATTGAAGCAGAAAAAGAAACATAACGGTCAAAGTCCCAAAAAGAAAAGGACCGAAATGGAGTCTCAAAACATAGAGAGAAATTAGCATGTTTCAGGTATTAACAGGAATCAATCGAGGAAAAGATACGGTTTCCATGCCTCATCAACCTTGCCCATGAAATTTTTGAGAAAAATGACATGATGTGGTTTGCGAGGTTGCTTTGCAAGTTTTATGCCTGCTTCTTCGGGAGTTTGATTCCCTTTTCGATTATTGCATCGAATACAGGCTGTAACGAGATTATCCCAAGTATCCATACCACCGCGAGAACGAGGAATAATATGATCCAATGTGAGAGGAGTTGTTATTTTCCCGCAATATTGACATTGATTATTATCCCTGCGAAGTATATTCCTTCTGGATAATTCAACATTCTTGAATCGTACGCGGATATAAGAAGAGAGGCGTATGACGCTTGGATATGGATAGGTCGCATTGACAGAACGCAAGACTCTGTCTTCTCTTTCAGCCACAAGATCTGCCTTAAGCAGAAAAATCAGCAGAAATGCCTTTTTGGCACTGCAAACGCTTATGGGCTCATAACTTTGATTGAGTACAAGAACGCGATTTGCCAAAGACGGTGAATATTTCTGCATGTCTGCTTGATCATCATCATGAGGATCTTTGCCTTTGAATATGCTATATGTGGTTTGCTTACTGAATGTACCCTCTTCCAAAATCATATGTTGAAATTCACTTCTACGAATATACATCAGAAAGATGAATTCTCATGATACTCAATGTATCATGGTGAAATGGTAAATTTGTACAATTGAATTCATTTTGATTGAGGAATTTCCATCAATGCAGTCAATCATCTATATATTACTGACACTCTTTCTCTGGGGATGCACAAGCACAAAACTCACTATTCCGCAATATATTCCTGTATATGTGGAAGCGAAGCCTTCGAAATTGCTTCAAATTCCATATCCTATTGTTTTATTACATGGTTTGGGACAGAAGGCTAGTGTATGGGATAAACATGCTATAAAATTCTATGAAAAAGATCTTGGTTTGAAACATGCCGGTATTTTGAAACCCTCAAAAAAGGGAATCTATCTTGATCAAAAAGGGTCTTCTTCAACTATGGATTTTTTCACCGTACAGTTCAGTAATCCTACTGATTCAGTTGAGGGTTGGACCAAAGAATTGGAGCAATGCATTGCCTTTGTGAGAGAGAAAACAGGTGCTGAAAAAGTGATTCTCATTGGATATAGCATGGGTGGATTGACCGGCAGACATTATCTTACGAAGCATGTGAAAGATCATCATGTTCAAAGACTCATCACCATTGGCTCCCCACATCAAGGTTCGGCTTTTGCCAAGGTGTACAATTGGAAAACCTCTGTCAATACATCTTTGCAGGATGGAAAGGAAAGTTTTCTCAAACCCATCGTTGAGCAAGCTTCTGAAATGATTCGCAAAGCCGAAGATGATGTCCCTTTTGATTCTCCCGCCATTCGTGATCTTCGTAGGCCTCAAGATGGAGGTTGGTTTATTGAACAATCCGGCAATCGTGAGCATCCACTCGATGTGGAATATATCAGCGTGATCGGTGATGTTGACATCATGAAAGAATTGTCGGTATTGAATAAATCGGGAGCTAAAGAATTATTCAGACGCATCATGGGATTGCTTGGAATGGGCGTGGAATCACTCTTTGAAGGCGGAGACGGAGTTGTGAGTGCGAGCAGTCAAACCATCAATGAATTGCCTTGGTTTCGTTCTCAGCCGGGAAGACAAAGAATTTCACAAACAATCAAATTGTCTTCCGTGCATGAAGAACATTTAAAAAATAGCAGTGAAATTCAAAAATTATCACTTGAAGATCAGCCTGAATTCAAAGGTGCTGAATTCTTCAGAAATGCTGATTCAGATAAACTATTATTGATCCTTGAATACACTGATTATTTACCAAAAGATGGCTGTACCGTGCATATTGACTTCAAGCAAAATGGCAAGTTATTCACTAAGCAGATTTCTCAGAAGGATATTGCACTTGTTTCCACTTCCTCAGGACTTGTTAAACGATGTGCAATTGAAATTCTAGAGTCAGTTGAGATTACTTCTGCATTTGAATGTTCAATCATCATCAAAAATACATTTGGCAGACAATGTACGGCAGTAAAATCTTGGAGAGGTTTATGATGAAACAATTATGGTCTCCCTGGCGCTCCACTTATATTGATTCATTTTGTGATAATGAAAAGAATCAGGATTGTTTTTTGTGTTCTGCCTCTATGACTGAATCCAATGATCCGCTAGTGATAGCAGAATCTGAGTTTACAATCGTAATCATGAATCGATATCCATATAATGCCGGACATATTTTACTCTCCCCGAAAAGACATTGTCCTGATACTCTTTTATTGACCGATGAAGAGTATCTCGATCTCATGCTCATGACTCGCAAATTGCAAAATGTATTGCTCGCGGTGTATTCTCCTCATGGATTCAATATCGGAATGAATCTTGGCGAAGCTGGTGGAGCGGGCGTTCCGGGACATCTGCATGTTCACATCGTGCCACGCTGGAATGGTGACACGAATTTTATGTCCACCATCAGCGATGCCAAAGTGATTTCTTCATCCATGGAAAAAATCGTGCAAGAATTGAAAGCCGGATATCAGTCCTTACTGAAACATACTCTTGGTGATGATATCAAATCCGGCACTGCATTATGAAAAATCAACAGCAAAAAGTTCAGTCTGGTCGGATTCAAGCTAAAAGATCGCTTGGACAGAACTTTCTGACAGATAAAAAGAAAGCATTGCAAATAGCAATGTTGATGGATGCACATAAAGGTGATACAATACTTGAAATTGGTCCCGGTTGCGGTGATCTCACGGAATTCTTGCTGAAATCTCAGGCAATGGTTCATTCCATTGAATTGGATGAAAGAGCTATTGAAACTCTGCATGAATTGTTTGATTCAAATAAGCAATTCAGCGTGGAACATGGAGACTTCTTGAAATTCAATCTTCGTGACTATGCCAATCGCTTCATGAGAAATGAACAAGGATTGGAGATTCCTTCTTTGAAAGTGGTCGGTAATATTCCGTATTATATCACTTCAGATATTTTGTTCCGCCTCTTCGAGCAATCCGATGTATTGGAAAGAGCCGTCATCATGATGCAAAAAGAAGTTGCTGAACGCATTTGCGCAAAACCTCGCACAAAAGAGTATGGAATTCTGAGTATAGCGGCACGATTTGTTTCAGAGCCACGCATAGCACTCAAAGTGCCATCGGGTTGTTTTATTCCAAGACCTTCGGTTGATTCAGCGGTTGTTGTATTCGATTTTAAGAAAAGGTTCATCTCCATGCAGGATTACAAACTGGTGCATCCACTTGTGCGTATGGCATTTGGACAAAGAAGAAAGATTCTCTCAAATGCACTGAGTCAATTTCTCTCCAATCATCATGCTGAACTATCTCCTGAAATTCAATCTCTGATGAGTAAGAGAGCAGAGGAATTGGTACCTGAGCAATTCTTGGCTTTGGCTAGATGTTTTTCCAAAACAGAAAACATTATACCCTGATGAATACACAACCATTCATGCGATTCAAATTACGAGATATACTGCTTGGCGCCGATTGGTATTTTCTTGGAATGCTAGTCATCTATACAGTGATACAAGCGCTGTTGATCACTAAAATTCCAAATATAGGCATCCTGGTTTTGCAGAATGTATGCATCGCAATCACCATCATCAGTATTGCAACATTAGGTAAATATCGAGCCGGTACAATCTTCTTGAATATTCACAGATATTATCATCTGCCGATCATCTATGTGGTGTTCATGCAAGCTTTTGTGTATATCAGTGTTTTGAATCCTCATGATTATGACCCCATTCTTGTGTCTTTAGATAAGGCAATCTTTGGGATGAATCCAACAGAATGGTTACAACAGTTTGCCTTCCCAGAATTGACAGAATTCTTGCAGATTGCTTATGTACTGTTCTATTTTCATGCCTTCGCACAATCAATTGAATTGAATATGCGTGGATTATATGAAGAAGCTGAACGAGTCACTAGAACCATCGTTTTTGGTTTTCTACTTTCATACCTGGCATATTTTTTCATGCCTGCAATCGGTCCTAGATTTTCGGTTCATGAATATTCTTCTGTTTTCAGTGATTTACCTGGACTTTGGGTAACTGACATTATACGCAGTATCATTGATACTGGTGATGGATTTCGTGATAAGGCCATTGCACCTGCATTACAAATGCATAGGAATTGCATGCCGAGTGGACATACCATGATGACACTCATGAATATGATCTTGGCCTTTCGTTTTAGGTCAAAACTGCGTTGGGTATTTTTGATAATGGGCTGTAGTTTGATTTTTTCAACTGTATATCTTCGCTATCATTATGTGGTGGATGTGATTGCCGGTATAGCACTCGCTCTTGTGGCTCTAGGACTTGAGTCGCGCATCCATTCCTTCCTTATAAAAAAGAATCTCATAAAAAAAATCAGTCTTGATTAAACCTTTATGCATGTTGATAGGTCTGAATGCACAGAGTTCTCAATTATATTATACAACTATTTCGGAGTTCAGTCATGCGTACATTCATCATGGCATTATTTCTTGCACTTGGATTCACATTCTCTGCCATTGCACAAGACAAAGATCAAATCAGAGAAAGAATGAATGCCGGCAAGGAACAAGTTAAAGCTGGCGTCACTGTCGTTAAAGGTGCCAAAGAGCAAGCTCGCCAATTGCGTGAGCAAGTGAAATCAGGTCAATTGACCAAAGACCAAGCCAAAGCTCAAATGCAACAAATGAGAAATCAGGTTCGCACAGCCAAAGATCAAATCAAATCAGGCAAAGAATCAATCCGTGATGGTCGTCGTCAATTGCGTGAATTGAAAAGAGCCGGAAAACCATGAGTTTGACTCATTCATCAAAACTTATTACACTCCTCATCATCCTGATGGGGAGTGTTTTCATGTTTGTATCTGCGAATGCTCAAGATCTACCGAGCGATCCCGATGAGTTATTCGATATTGAAATTATTAATGATTCACTGGATCTGATGCTTAATGATTCACTGGATTTGGAGGATTCCACTTGGCTGTCTGATATATATGATGAGCCGCTTCCTTGGACACTCAGTTCTGGTATCTTGATTCGGAATAGGCAAGTTCAGAATGGGGTGAATCTGAGTGGAAGTCAGGGTATCATGTCGATAGGGACTGAAGCATCCCATACAGGTGGATTCTTGGCAGGAATTGATCTTGCAAGAAGAGTTGGAGATCAGTCGGGTCCGCAGGGTTGGAATGCAAGAATAGGATATCAATATTCAGCATCCGATTGGCTCGATCTGGGCGTACAATTCACGCGATTTGGCTATCCGACAGATTCGATCAATCCAGTTGCCGGCATACCAAATATGTTTACGCTCAATGCCACTGCCATGTCTTCTTCATTCATGATTGATCTTTCGTATGATAGAATGTTTGGTGCTGAAACAGAGACGGTTAACTATCTCGCACTTACTTTGATGGGAATGTTTCAATGGGGTGATTTTCGATTCTCACCAATTGCATCCATCGTTGGCACGAGATATACGATAGCGACTCGTAGATTATTGATTGTCAGACCCGGAAAGTTGCAGACAATTTCTGGGATTGCAATGACATCACTGGGGTTTTCGATGGCTTATGATCTCTCCGATCAATGGTCGCTTACGGCATCTCCAATGGTACTATATACGCCTCAAAAAGACTTTTCAGTGCAGGATATCCAAACAACCATCATGTTCGGCATTCGGCATATCCTTGAATTCTAATGAGAATTCAGTAATATGAATGTTCAATAGTGAGGTAACAATGTCCGATATCATTACCATTCATGATCTTCAGTTCAAAGAATTTATCTCTCCCAATACAATTGCAAAAAGAGTTCATGAAATTGCTCAATCGCTGAATGTGCATTTTGCGAAAATGGACGAAATCACCGTTCTAGTAACATTGAAAGGTGCTTTCATCTTTGCAGCTGATTTGGTGAGACATATGCGTATACCGATGCACATTGATATGATTCGTGCTTCAAGTTATAAGGGTGATACGATATCTTCGGGTGTGGTTACTGTGAATGAATTCGCAGGAGATTATGCCGGAAAGCATATTCTCATCATTGAAGATATCATTGATTCGGGTCGCACAATCAAGGAATTAAAGAAAGTATTGGAAACAATGCAGATCGCTTCATGCACTACGGTTGCTCTTTTCACAAAACCTGATCAACATGCAATAGATCTTTCAAAAGAGTTCATTGGTTTTGAGATTCCACCTGTATTTATCATAGGTTATGGACTTGATTATCAGGAGAAGGGAAGAGAATTATCCGGAATATGGCAATGCATTGATTAAGGCGGATCACCTATCTTCATGGAATCTACTGGACTCGCATCTTGAGGAAGTGAAATCTGAAAATTGCCTGGAAGGGGAGCATTCATGGGTAATTGCATCGGCTGATTTGGATTGATCAATTGATTGTTTTGATTTGGTCTACGCTGTCTGAGAGGTTCTTTTTGCTGATTTGCATTCGGATCCGATAAAGTCCTAGTATTATTGATTGTTTGTTGAATTTCTGCATCAGGTGTAGCTGTAGAATCAATCACAGGAATGAGTGTCGTATCAATGAAAGGTTTTCTTTCAATCATTTTTCCCGTGCTGACATCATATAAACCACTTTGATGAGCGAGTGCAATTTCTACGCCGGCTCTTACATCTTTCGCATATTCTGATTGAGGATATCTCTCAACGAGCAAACGATAATAATACAAAGCACTGTCGGGTTGCTTGAGAGTGTTCTCAAACATCCAACCAAGTGAATAGAGAGCTTTTGGTGCAAGCGGGGAATCCCGATATTCTTCGGCTATTCGATTGAATTGTCTGGCGGCTAACACATAATTTGAAATATTCCGAAAGCGGATGCCTGATGAATATAATTCTCCAAGCGTGTCAATCACCACTGCATCAGTGAATCCCATTTGCATCCGAGCTTCTTGTCCATATTCTGTCTTTCCATAATCATAAGCAAGAATTTCCAAAATGGAATCTGCCACTTCAGGTTGATTCTTGCGTATCATTTTCTGATAACTGAATAGATATTGCGCACGATTGGAATCACTCAGTTTTGCTGAATGTGCGGCTATGGTATAATAATGCAAAGCTGAGTCTTGATTATTCAATTGATCATGAATTCTGGCTAATTGATAATTAGTCAAATTGTATATGGTGAAAACCGAATCATGAACTACTACTGCTGTAGAATCCGTAATTGAAGTATCCACAATCGGTTTTGATTTATTGAGTAGATCCTGTTTTTGTCCCCATTCTGCCAATAAACCATAATACTTAGCGGCTGCTGGACTTACTTGTGACTTTACGGGTTTTGATTTTGCGAAATATGATTTTGCCTCTTCATATTTCCCCTTCTTGAACAAATCCATGGCTTGTTCAAAATACACTATGGGAATTGCTATGAATCCCGCATATTTTTGAGCTTCAGAGGCCATTTTGTCGAATTCATCTTTCTTACCTTGAATGCGTAGCATGCGAAGTCTTTGAGCAAGAATATCGGGTTTAAAATCTTTGAAATTCTCATTACCATCCAGATCATCAAGAATAGCTTGTGCTTCTTCATGTTTTTTGAGATACATCAAGCATGCGGCTTTGTATAATTCCGCTTCAAATTCTTGAACGAGTTCGGGACTTTCATCAAGAACGGCATCGAATTCTTTTAAAGCTCTGTCAAATTTGCCCAATCGATAATACAGTGATGCAAGATCCAATTGCCAACGAGCGCGGATCTCACCATCATCACTTTGTGCAATTGCTTGTCTATATGGTCTTACAGCTTCTTCTTCATCATTGTCGAAGATCGCTTGTTCTGCCATCAATCGAAATGCTTCAGAGAGAATATCATATCTTTTTTTATACCATGCGATATCAGCCGTCCTCGAAAGCATGGTTTTTCCGAGTATATATTTTCTTTGAATGAGATATATCTTGGAAAGAAGGAGATGCGCATCGGGTGACATATCGCCCAATGCGAATCGATCGATCAATTCAACGCATTTGATTTCTGCGGAAACCCATTCACTTTGATAGAAGTATGACTTTGCCATCAGGAGCAGAGTACCTTCCACATAATCAGACTTGGGATGTTGCTTGAGGATTTTGGATCCTTTGATGATCACGGAATCCAATTTTACTTTCACGGGCTGGAGTCGAGTCTGCTCAATCATGATGTCTTTCAAAAATTGAGGTATCTCTGCCGGTCTTCCAAATGCATCTTGACCAAAGCGCATTCCACTATCTACAGGAGTGAGTACTCTCGGTTTTTGACGACGCATGATTTCTGTTCCTTCGAAATCATATTCCGTTTCCCAAATCAATCTATCCATATTGTAATAGGTATTGAAAAAGGTCGTGAAATTATCAAAAGTATGACATCCCGAAAGTAGGAGCATGCTGAAAATAATGAGATGGAGCTTGATTTTCCTTTGCATTATTGTGTCCCCGAATATCTGTACTTAATGCCTGTGGGAAATGGACTTGTAAGTCGAAAATCTTCGAATCCGCTATTGTCCACAAAAGTGAATTGTCTTTGATTCTGATAGATCCATCGAGCAAATGTTCTACCATCGGAACCGCGTGGAGAGCGTTCAACCTGAAATGGTTGACCAAATATGATATAGACCATGCCCATATCTGTCATCCAACCTTCCGTATAGGATCTGAAATTCTTGTTTGCATAGTCGATGCGACCATAATACTCTTCGAATGCTTCATTGCGCGAAGTGGATGGATCCGGGTCAATGCCCTTCCAATATTCTTCAAACAACATTCTTTTTGTTTCCTCATCTTCGCCTTCATTGATATGATCAATCTCGGCTTGAGAGGCAATGAGTCTCAGTTGTCTGATTGCTTTCTTCAAATCTTGATAGACAATTCCACTAATGGTTTTTTCGATTGTGAGTGTCCTCGAAACACGAGTGAGTTCTTTATCAATCGAATCATTCTTCATGGTATGAGCCATGATGGTCATGACATAGCTTCCGGATCGTAATATCGGCATTTGCTTGACGGGAATATACAGATGCTGAGATTCAGCTCTTCCTGACGAGTAAGTAATAGGAACAGATTCCAGAAATACTTCCTTTTGCTTTTGATCTTTGATTGTATAGGAAATGCCAATGACTTCATCGTTCACCGCACCGAAATGATATAATTCCACATAGAGGAAAAAACCATCTATAAGGCCTGCCACATTGTCGGAGAGATGTGGTGTAATGACAATCGAACCGCCACTTTTTTCTTCAATGGCTGATGCATACATCATGGAACTGAAGAGATAGCGATGATCTTTTTCTTGTTTTGACCACTTCGGAATGGTGATTGTTCTCACTTCACGGATATCCGTATTTGCCACTGCATCATGAACATTCACAAAACATGTGTGATAGCCGAATCCTGCGGGCACGCGAAATTGCACATGATTAAATTCAGCATTTGCTCCGCGAGATTGCTCATATGTTTCAGCAAAGATCTTGCGATCAATAGATTGTTCTGCTATCTTCTTTCCGGTTGTATCACGAATTGACAATGATATCGTGATTGCGGCACTAAATCCTTGTTTCTCAGGAGAAAATTGCAATGCCTCATAAGGAATAGTTGCATACACATCAATAAATGGCAATGAATCACCATCTGTTTTGAACCATAAGGCATCCACAAACATTGTTGGTACTTTTTTTTGTGGAATGCTCCCTTGTCTGATTTGAGAAAAGAGAATCATGGGCATAAAAACAAAGATGAAAATCAGGCATGATTTCATGATGGATATGTGCCTATGATTCCAAGTATCAATCATGCATTAATCTCTTCTTGATTGATGCGATCGATGATTCCACCGCCGATGACATCATTGCCTTCATAGAGCACAATGGATTGTCCGGGCGTGATGGCCTTTCTGTCTTCGTGGAAATTCACATGCAATGTTCCATCAGGAAGCATCGTGCAATCTGCCGGAGCGCCCTCATCTTTATACCTGATTTTTACGGTAAAGGTTTTTGTACCATCAATCTCTGCATACTTGATGAGATTGATTGAATGTGCGACAAGCTCTTTTGAGAGCAAATGTTCTTCCGTGCCAACCAAAACCGTATTTGTGTCGGCAAGAACATCCAATACATAGAGTGGTTCAGGATGTGAAATGCCAAGTCCTTTCCTTTGCCCAACAGTAAATCCATGATATCCTTCATGAGAACCAATCACTTCGCCTTCCATGACAATATCGCCTTTGCCGGCTCTATCTTCAAGATTCGGTACCATGTCCCGCATGAAGCGTTTATAATCATTATCAGGAATAAAACAGATTTCATACGATTCAGGTTTCTTTGCAATCGTGAGTCCGAATCGTTCCGCATCTGCTCTGGAACGGTCTTTTGTATAGCCTGACAGTGGAAATAATGTGCGTGATAAATGCTCTTGCTTCAAACCCCATAAAGCATAGGATTGATCTTTGATATTGTCTGAATCCCTTGAGAGAACATATCTCTCTGTTGCAGAATCTTTTCTGATATTGGCATAATGTCCGGTGGCAATCCATTCGGCGCCGAGCATATCTGCTTTTAGGAGCATTTGACCCCATTTGATCAAACGATTGCATTTGACGCAAGGATTGGGAGTATTGCCGGCAAGGTAATCTTCAACGAAATAGTCGATCACTTCTTCTTTGAATCGCTCTGACCAATCAACTACATAATGCGGAATCCCAAGTGTATTGCACACGCGTCTTGCATCATTGATGCCATCAAGTGAGCAACAGGAAGAATCATTACCGACATTTCCACCCACATCTTCATATCTATAGGTCTTGATAGTGATGCCGATCACTTCATAACCTTGCTCATGCAAAAGACATGCGGCTACCGAGGAATCAACTCCCCCGGACATGCCTACCAAGACTCTTTTCGGATTTCTTTTCATATATAAACAGTAAGTTTTTTTTTTAGTGTAAGTGCCCAAACATGACGATTCATTTCGGGCGATAGTATATCAACTGCTGAGTTTTAAGCCGACGATTCCGGCTAATACCAAAAATGCGGATAATATTCGCCACATACTCGAGGAATCATTGTAAAAGATGATTCCGATCGCCATTGTTCCTATCGCTCCAATTCCAGTCCACACCATATATGCAGTGCTGATCGGTATGGTTTTCTGTGCCAACCAAAGAAAGGAGAAGCTTAAAAGCATAGAGCCGATTGCAAGAATCATGCCCCACCATCTTTTTGAAGGATCTTGAGTCATTTTCATACCAATGGGCCATCCCATTTCACAAACTCCAGCAAAGCATAATAAAAGCCAATCCATGTCAACAAAGCTCAATTGTACTGATTGAATGGCTGCAAATTACTGAAAAGGCGATTCAGGATGGGGAATCAGTATTTGCATGTGAACATTTTGGTTTCTTTCGGTCAATTATGGCGAAATTTCACAGATATTCCTTTCTATTCAATAATCAAAGGAATTTCCCCAAAAATTCCACTATTTCTTTCATTTCATTTTTCGTATTTTATGCGCATAATCAAAAAAAAGATGAATGCATGAACTATATACATGATTTCCACATCCCTGTCATGGGACTATCATTTTCGGTAGATACGCCACTAAAAGTTGCGCATTACGGTATTTCTTCTGTTGTTTCCATAATGGAAGAAGATTTGCTTGAGATGATGAGAGAGCATCATTCCAAGAAGAATGGTCTAGAATTCATACCGGTTGACAAAAAAGAATTTGATTCGAGAGCTACTAGGATTACGGCATATTGTAATTTGCTCGATAAGCTAGTCTGGAAGAAAATTGAGTCCATTCGCAATGAAGAATTCGTTTTTGGATCAGAAATCGTCAAATATTTTGAATTGCTCCCTGAATCCTCGCCTGTCAAGGCAAAATATCGCAGTATGCTGTTGATGGATGAATCAGCTGAGCGTTCTGCTATCGAAGCTGAATTGAGAACAGCTATAGTGCCGGGATATATCGATGTGAATATCATGGCTAAGGTGGACAATCTCGGTGCTGCTAAGACAGGTGGATCACTGCCTGTGGAGCAATCCGATGCATTGACTGCACTTCGTGGTTATGCGCAAAGTACATTGAATTCTTCCATCATATTTTCTGCTGGATATAATCCAAGACTCTATAATTACATTGCCGCTTTTGATGATTTCTATCCAACGGAATGTGGTTCGCTCAAAAAGCGTGTTATTCTCAAAGTGAGCGATTATCGCAGTGCCGTTGTTCAAGGAAAAATTCTTGCGAAAAAGGGAATTTGGGTATCTGAATTCCGCATTGAGTCCGGTTTGAATTGTGGTGGTCATGCTTTTGCAACAGATGGTTTGCTCTGTGGTCCCATTCTTCAATCATTTAAGGACAATAGACAAACTCTTCGTGAAGAACTAGTTACACTTTGTAATGCATCTTTGAAAACTTTGGGGAAGAATACTTTCCCAGAAATGCCAATGCAGAGAATCACCTATCAAGGTGGTATTGGTACTGCGCATGAGCAAGAGTTCGTCAAGGAATTTTACGAATTGGATGGAACCGGCTGGGGAAGTCCATTCCTCCTTGTTCCCGAGGCAACGAATGTTGATGAAGCCACGCTCAATTCATTGGCCACGGCAGAACCCGATGATTATTATTTGAGTGGTGCATCACCTCTTGGCATTCCATTTAATCATTTTAGAAAAAGTGGTTCCCAAAAATTGCGTGATGATCGTGTTGCTGCAGGAAAGCCTGGAAATCCATGCGTGAAAAAGCTACTTATTTCCAATTCGGAGTTTTCTGCTGAGCCAATTTGCACCGCATCAATCAAGTATCAGCGTTTGAAAATTGACGAATTGGACAAAGCAGGTTTGCCTGAAGAAGAGTATAAAAAGAAATTCTCGGCAATTGTCGAGAAGGAATGTTTATGTACAGGTTTGGGTACTACGGCTTTGCTGAAGAATGATATAGTCAATAAGCAACATAAACCCGAGGGCGTGATTATTTGTCCCGGACCCAATCTTGCGTATTTTTCCGGCACATTCACATTGGCTGAGATGATAGATCATATCTATGGTAGAACCAATGTCCGCAATTCCGTAGAAAGAGCATCGCTATTTGTTAATGAGTTAGTTCTTTATGTGAAATATCTTCGCAAAGAGATAGACAAAAATGCATTGACTTTGAATCAAAATACATTCAGAACACTTAATGCTTTCAAAACAAATCTTCTGTCAGGGATTGTTTACTATAAAGGAATCAATGATGCATTCTTGAAGAATTGCTCATATGAATGTCCGGACATGATTGAAGAACTCGAGAGATATGTTCAAGAAGTCGAGTCTATAGTAATTCCAAGTTTGGTTATTGCCTCTTGATTATTTGCTCTGTGATACTGCCTTTTTGGGATGAAATCACTACAGCATAAATACCGGTGGAATAATGGGAAATATCAATGGGTGCATGATCAATTTGTTCGTGCACCTTTTTTCCTGTCATGTCAAAAACCATTATTCTCTCACCTGGCTCGGGATTCGTGAATCTGACCACATTGTCATGCACTGCTATCGATGAAGACATCTCTCCCTGATCTTCCACTGAAGTCGCTCTGCAAGCCACATCCATGGTTAATTTCCAGATATCGTTCATGAAGAAATTGGGTACAAAACCGAGTGAATCTGGAGCTTGTCCCATGCGTACCATCACGAGTTCATGTTGTTTTGAGAATGATACTATTTGACCATTTTTTCCCATTCCGGATATCACATCTTCCGGAGCTTCTTTTGCTAAATTGCCATTGAAAAAGAACTGAAATCCGGGGAGCATATATCCGCTTTGACCATTAAGCCACCAGAGATAACCATATGATGGATTGAGTACTTGTGATCGCGTGATCATGGCTCTGAAATACTCAGAATCCTTCATGATTGTATCACCATTCCAAATACCATCATTCAGCATGAGATGCCCGAATCGTGCCATGGCTCTAGGAGTGCTTAGATATACATTATTTGGCCCCAGTTTTACCCAAATGCCTGTCATGCCGATGCGATTCTTTATTGTGCTTTGAGTATATGCATTAAGTGTTTGTCCTGTTGCTTTTGTAATGACTTCTTCGAGCAAAGTATAGGGAGCATTGTGGTATGACCACCGAAGTCCGGGATCTGTCTTGTATTGCAGACATGTATCATTTGTGCAGTCCAAATCGGAAATATCATCACTTATGCCGGTGGTCATTGTGAGTTGATGCTTGATTTTGATATTATCTTCCTGCTCTTTTGGTATCGCGGTCCAGCCATTACCCAAATATTTAGATGTTGGATCTTCGATACTGAGTTTTTTGTCTTCCTGGGCTTTTCCAATCAAAAATGATGTCAGAGTTTTTCCCGCAGATGCCCAATACCATACACTGTCTTTCGCAAAATCTCCGAAATATTTTTCCAGGACGATGCGACCCTTATACAACAGAATATATCCCTTCGTATTTGATCTCTCCAATTGCTCATAGAGAGCTGGTAAGTTTTCTGTACACCAACTAAGCTTTTCAGCG
Source organism: Ignavibacteria bacterium (assembly GCA_947491315.1). Lineage (GTDB taxonomy): Bacteria > Bacteroidota > Ignavibacteria > Kapaibacteriales > UBA961 > UBA961. Next base: position 37,291 of record CANLII010000010.1, on the reverse strand, counting down.
GAAAGAGTATCCCATTGTGACTGAGGATTCATGGGCGGGAAATATTGACCAATCACTTGGGAGTGAGCGGAATTTCCACAAAAGAGAAGTAAACTTATGATGAGTGTTGCGATGCGCATGATCACACTCCTTAAAATGAGAATTCAGAATAGGCAAATCTAAGATAAAACCTGTCAATATTCGGTTTAACATCATACAACAATAGCCATGCCAAAAAAAACCTCCCATGAGAACTCCCATGAGAGGTTTTGAACAAGATCATATTCAATTAGAATGAATATCTGATTCCCAATTGCATTTGCATGCGTGAAAGGAGATCGGAATATTGATATGGATTCTCTTTGTCACGATAGCTGAACATTGGAGTTCCCACAGGCAATTCAGCGCCATTGGCACCGAATGTATTACCTGTTCTAGCCAATCCTTCAAAGCGAAGCATGGCATCGCTCTGATTTGGTACAAAGCGATATGCATTTGAACCAAGATTGATGATGTCAAGAGATACTTCGAGATTATGTCCATCAGCAAAAGGATTACGAATGTCTGCTGCAATGCGCAAGTCCATACGATTGTTCCATGGTTCACGAGCTGCATTGCGTTCAATGATTGTACCACGGGCAGCATTCAAGCCATCATCATTCGTGATATAGCGATCGAGTGCATCATATGTTGCATCATTTGCGCGTGCTGTTCCGGAAATCAATGCAATGTCATTTTTGTCTTTTGGCACATACATCAAGTCATTACCTGTTTGACCATCGGAGTTAAGATCGCCATCATAGACATAAGAGAATGGCTGACCTGAGCGACCTTCATAGAATAATGAGGCCTTCAAAGCAACTTCAGGAGCAAGTTCAATGCGATATGCCGCTGATGCGATCAAGCGATGTGGAATGTCAAAATATGAACGGGCAAGTGTAGGAGTATTAGGATTATCCTGAATATAATTGAAGCGCCATTGTGATACAGCCTGTGATGACAATCCAGAATTGATATCATAAGAAGCTGAATGCGTATAAGCCGCCATCAAGTCCAGACCTGATTTCCATGACTTTTGTAATTGTACGGACATATTATATGAATAGCCCATGTCTGTATTATTAAGCAAAATCACATTGGTGAAATTCTTGCGACCATCAAGGAAGCGAGCGGTTGTATTACGACCATTATAAATACCAAATACACCACGATTACCAGGAAGTGTCGTACCAAATTGCGTAGTGTCACGACGCTCACCAAGGTTCAAGTCTGTATAAGCAATCTCATTCAAATTCATTGAGTACATACCATCAATAGTCATAATGATGTCTTCAGGTAACTTATAATCGAGACCCAAATTCATGCGAAATGTTTGAGGCATTTTGAAATTGTTACCGGTTAGATTCAATTCTGTTGTAGAAGCAATCTTTGTTGTGTCTTTCAAATTCTCTGAAAGTGTATTTGCAATATTTGGATTGAAGCGTACGGTGTCGGTGCCTGCTGTGCTCAATGTCAAACGAGCAATTTCAACACCTGTATTTCCATAATGATTGGAAATCCACACGAAAGGAACACGGCCTGTGAAAATACCTGCTCCACCACGCACTTGCAATGATTGATCGCCATTCACATCCCAATTGAAGCCGACTCTTGGTGAGAAAAGGAGAGCCGATTGTGGCATTTCTGATGTTTTCCATCCAAGAGTTTTTGTGGAATCATTGGCATATTTGATGGAACCATTACCATTGGTTGCATATGTAACAGAAGCTGTATTCACGAATGCATTTTCAGCTTTCGTATTATAAGAAGGAGCATCAGGGAATACAGGAACATCCACGCGCAAACCTACATTTACTTTGAAATTGTCTGATACCTTAATGTCATCCTGAATATAAGCACCAAGTTGCATAGCGCCGAATTCAGCCGCCCAATCTGTTGGGAAACCAGGACGCGCAAATGACATGCTTACCGCAGCTGCATTTCCGGCAACAAAATCAGAATAGGAATTAAAGCGATAGGTCCCATAAGCATCACGAATGAAGAGATTTCTGAATGAGAAAATCTCATTTTGTGTGCCGATGGTCAATGTATGATTATCACCAAGATTCATTGTGAAATTGTTGGTGATTTCAATTACATCCTGATCGAGTTTATTGAAATTTGAAAATTCTTCTGAACCAAACTGAACGCCAACATTTGTACCCATACTTACATCATTCACAGTGATAGCGGAGAATGGTTTACCTGTCACTTCACGGAAATCACGAATTCTGGTATAGCCAACGATAAGTTCATTGTGCATGCCATCACCCAATGAAGAGTTGAGTTCAAGCACGGTGGAATTCTGCGAATTATTAAAGCGATAATTTCTGTCACTAAATCTTGCGCTTGTAACTGTGGTGCTATAATTATCATCATAAGCACTCACATAATTATTTCTGAATGTTAGACGATTATTATCATCAATATTCCAATCCAAACGAGCGAATACTTTTGTGGAAGGACGAGTAATTTCAAAACCTGTCAATTGACCTGCATTATATCCATACTTGGAAGTAAGATGTGATGACACCAATTGCGCTATGGAATCAATTTGTTTTGCGCGTGAGTTTTGAGTCAATGAGATATTGTCAACAGGTTGTACGCGTGAGGTGAATTCAGCATTTGCAAAGAAGAATAATTTATCATGAATGATTGGTCCACCCAATCTCACGCCTGTTTGCAATTCATTGAAATTATTGAATGTGGTTGTGATCGTAGTATCTTTCGTACCGGGGTCAAGCAAATTATTGTTAACGATATTCTTTCTTGTGATGGACAAATCGCTGATCATTGCCTGATTTCTTGTGAACCAATATGCAGATCCTTCAAATTTATTGGTACCGGATCTTGTGATTGCATTTATGCCAGCACCGGTGAATCTACCTTGGCGAACATCAAATGGTGCAACTAGCACTTGGAATTCATCAATCGCATCAAGAGAAACAGGGTTTGTATTGGCTTGTCCGCCGGGTGTTCCGGCACTACCCAAACCAAAGAGATCGGTATAATTTGAACCATCAATCTGGATATTATTATAGCGATTGTTTTTTCCTGCAACTGAGACACCTGCGCCGGTTGACACAACTTGCGGAGTGAATTTTGCAAAGTCCTGGAAAGAACGAGAAATCGTTGGGAAATTATTCAATTGCTCTTTTGAAATATTTGTTTGAGCACCGGTTCTTGATGCACCAAATACTCCTTTTTGAGCGGTTACGGTGATTTCATCTGTGGCAACCGCCTTCTCTGACAATGCCATTGTGATCTTGAGATTTTGTCCGAGTTTCACGAATTGACCTGACAATGAAGATTCGCCATAACCAACAGCTGTCGCCTTGATGGTATATGGTCCACCAACGCGAACATTATTGATTGTAAATGTCCCATTTGCTTTTGCATTGGCTCCGAAACGAGTACCTGTAGGAATATGAATCGCAATGATTTTGGCACCAGCAACAACTCCGCCATTTGCGGCTTTGACAGTTCCGGTGATTCCACCACTCGTCACACCTTGAGCATGCAATTGCACGGGGATGACTGTGCCGGAAAACACTCCCAAGCCCATGATGGCACTTGCACAAAGTGATAGTACACTATGTCTCATAATACTCCTTGAATTGTGAATTCATGCAAGATTGTACTTGCACGATAAATTGATATATAGATGTGATGAAGAAACGCGGATAGTGTTCAAAATTGAGTGTTTTATTTGATGTTCTCATATTATCAAGTGTTAATATGCTTCTACGATTTATTGAAGCTCAGAACATAGTTAAAAGTCTTGGCGGCAATATATCCGAAAACCGCACCGATGATCATTCCTCCGAATACATCAAGAGGATAATGAACGCCGACATATATTCTGGAATAGCTTATAAGAAATGCAAATATCAAGACGGGAGCTCTTAGCGAAGAGAAAAGCATGCTGAGAAAGATTGCAAGACATGCATTATTGATTGCATGTGTTGAAGGGAATGATTGACCAGGACCACAAGGAATGAGCAAGCGAATCTCGGTCTCTTGTCTACAAGGCCTTTGTCTATCAAACCAAGGTTTCAATACATGCGTGGACATCTGATCCATGATTCCAAGGACCATTGCCAAAGAAAGCAATACATACAGACCTTTCACTCTATGAGTATAGAGGAGATAAAATGCTAGAAGCAAATAAACCGGCCAAATAATATGTATTGAAGTGAGAATCGGAAAGAGGAAATCAGTGGGGGCGGAGATAAGCTGACCATTCAACACTTGAAATAGTGCCTTGTCTAAATCCAGAAGAAAGTCCTGCATGCATTTGCTCCGAATGAACTATCATTACCAATTGCGAGGTCAATTTCCAATTTTTTTGGATGAAAGAGATATTGAGTTTTCCACAGTTAACGATCTACTGTGTTTTTACTCACTCTTTTGGCAAGAATCATTTCAGCAATTGCGAATATCAATGCCAGAATCAAAAAGAATCTCCATAATTCAGTACCGATTCTTGCTTTGGCAACGGAATCGCCTATCCTGCCTGATTGGTCTACTATACTCACCATCGATGGTGCATTCATGCGTTTTTTCATTGCCGACAAAAGCTCAGATTCTGAGCCATATGTGAGATGTCCTTCATCACTTGGAATATTCACGGTCATTGCTGTCAGAGATTCATTTTCTTTGCTTTTAATTGCATAGACACCAGGCATGAATAAGCGACCAATATGGAGGGAAAGTCCGCCCGGGACAGTTATTCCTTGCACTTGTGATTCAATGCCTGATGGATCACTCATCTTTACGATTTGTGCCGGACTTTTCATTGCCTTGGTTGGTATCAATGCAATTGCATCATCTCCGGAAATGATTTCAGATGTGAGCATTTCCTTGGCAGACAAATAATGCAAAGCACGATATATCAATGTTGGCATCAATCCAGTGTAAGGGAATGTACTCCATTCAGGCGATGGAGGAACGGCGCAGTAGAGTATCTTTCCTTCTCCTCTTCGGATCTCAGTGAAAAAACTACCGCCTTGCATTTGGATGAGTGATTGACCACCTCCTGAAATGAGTGCCTTCTTGATTTTTGGGGAATCACCAAGAGATGTTTCCATTTCCAACCCTTTGAATACGCCTCGAAAAACAGGATGCTGTCTATCTACGGAAATGCACAGTCCGGGCGACTTTTCAGAAAACTCTTGTACTTGAAGTGGTGCCAATCCAAGCATGGTCAATGCCGGAATTTGTTCTTTGGGATCCAGACTTTCATTCGGAAAAATAAGCGCAGTGCCACCCGATTGAATATATGTATCCAATCGTTGTGCCTCATTGCGATTCAATCCGGCAGTTATGATGACGATATCATGCTCTTCATAATTCACGGTTCCGGCTTGCTCTCCAGCATACATAGTATAAGAACCTGTAGCGGTGGAGGATGCAAGTTTCAAGAACTCAGTTGCTTTTCCGGATGAAACTGCTCCAACTATCGGTGGCGGAGGTATGATGAATGCGGCATGTCGGATATTATCATGTTCCAAAGCATCTGATTCAATCTTGAAAGCAACTCTTATGATTCCCGACTTCTTTGGTGGAGCGGAGAGAGTGATTGTTCCTGAAGAGCCGGCATTCAAATCAATTGATTTTTGGGCAACTCTTTCATTGTTGAAGAACATGCTGACGATGATGTCTGAGACGTCATTGCCGCCGCTATTTGTCAAACGAGCTTGAATATCGGCAGTTTTATCCTGTTCAAACATTGAAGTAAGCATGATCAAAGTATCGATGGTAATATTTCCTGCAGGTTTACCATTTTGCATAGGAATGATGAATACACCGGTTTGATCATCAAAGAATTTCACGGAATCCGAAAGTATTGAAGATACTTGTGATTGCTGAATATCAGAAATGAGATATACTTCTTTGTGAACATTTACAGAAGCATCCAATAATCCCTGGGTGGCTCGGAGTGCATCATTGATGGTGCTTCGTGCAGGATTGGGAAGACAAGAAGCAATTTCCTTGCTGATATATTCTTTATTTCTGCTGAATGCTCTTTTTCTTTGACTAGCAATTGAGGAAAGAGGAATGAAAGACAATTCATCACCCTCTTTCATGGCCGAAGCGATTTGCCCTGCGATTGCTTTTGCTTTAGCGAATCTATTTCCACCCGCATCGGAAACATCCATGCTGAGCGTATTGTCTAGAATGACAATAATGCTGGTTTTTGCATGAGAACCAATGACAGGAATTGAACTTTCTATTGTTGGTCGTGAAAATGCCAATACACAACAAATCACGATCAATGTGCGTAGAATCAGCAAGATGATTTGCTGTGTCTTGAGATTTCGAATACTTGTTTTTTGTAATTCTTTGATGAATCGCAAAGTACTAAAATCAACAGTTTTTAATTTCCTGAGATTCAACAAATGAAGAATCACGGGAATTGCAGCTGCTGTTAGGCCCAGTAAAACAAGTGGATTGAGAAATGTCATGGTGAATATTCAATATGGTTCATATACCCCTGTATCATGTCTGTTGTCCGGGAATTTCCCTCGTGCAATGCCCGCAGACAAATGCATTGACCGGAATTTTCAATAGACAATGCGGACATTCCTTTACTTTGCTTTCTTTATCCTGCTGAAACTTCATCAATGTTCTGGTCATGAGAAAGATAGAGATTGACACAATCAAAAAATCCAAAATGGAATTGAGAAATAATCCAAGATTCAGGGTTGGAGCACCCGCATCTTTTGCTGCTTTCAGCGTGGGATATTCAATGCCATTGAGACTAATGAAGAGATTTGTCAAATCCACCTTGTTTATTGCGCCAATCGGTGGCATCACGATGTCATTGACAAGAGATGTGACGATTTTTCCGAAAGCACCACCAATCATGACCCCGATGGCGAGATCAAAGACATTTCCTTTATTGATGAATTCTTTAAAATCTTTCAGCATGGTGCTTAACTCCAAGGATATGCCAAAATTCAGGAAATGAGGGCTCAACTGCAAAAGAAATTGGAATGAAAAAGTGTGTTATCCACAGTTCAGTAAAACAAAACAAGTGATTTTGTATTTTGCGTGCATTCATATAGATAATTGTTGAAGGTTTCTGCATGTCTGAACTTGGAATTGGCATTGATGCATCGGATAAGGATGCTCTACTTGGTAAACGCATTGACTGTCTGGACAAAGGTTTTGTTCGCTTGATTGATGTCATGGGTGATGATGCCGCAATCGTGCAAGCTGCTCGTGTATCTTATGGTTCAGGTACTAAAAAAGTGCTTGAAGATCGTGGACTCATCCGCTATCTTCTTCGCCATGCGCATACAACTCCATTTGAAATGGTGGAATTCAAATTCCATGTGAAATTGCCAATATTCGTGGCAAGACAGTGGATTAGACATCGCACTGCAAATGTGAATGAATATTCGGGTCGTTATTCGGAAATGAAAGATGAGTTTTATACTCCACATCCGAATGATATCCGTCCGCAGAGTGTAGCAAATAAGCAGGGAAGATCCGATGAAACCTTGCCGGAAGGAATGGCTGAACAAGCGGCAAATGCTTTTAAATCTGGACAGGATGAGGCATATGCTCAGTATCAGGAATTCTTGGAACAAGGTATTGCCCGCGAAATTGCTCGCATCAATTTGCCGGTTTCAAATTATACTGAATGGTACTGGAAGATTGATCTACACAATCTCTTTCATTTTTTACGATTACGCATTGATGCTCATGCACAATATGAGATTCGTGTATTCGCTGAAGCTATCGCAGAACTCGTACAGCCATTCGTACCATATGCATGGGAAGCATTCGAGGATTATGTGCTCAATGCACATCGCATGACTGCTCCCGAATTGAAAGTCATGAAGCATCTATTGGGATCCATGGAATTCCCATCAGATGAGACTCTTACGGAATTGGGCTTGAAAGGTAGGGAAGCAGTTGAATTCAAGGACAAGATGCGTGGCATGTTTCGTTAAGCGTGATTGCTTAATGAAACATGCATCTATAAAGCACCCAGTACAGTGAGTTTTTGTTCTGCTTCATCGAGTGTTTTTTTACATGAGACAATCAATGTCATGCCTTCTTCATAAAGTGACATCATGTCATTCAATGATGCATTTCCTTGATCGAGTACCGAAACGATATTTTCCAGTCTCTTGATTTGATCTTCAAAACTTGTTTCATTCTTCTTTGCCATGTTTCTCCTTGTCCTTGAATGATAATGAAGCTGAGTTTACGCAATATCTGATTCCTGTAGGTGCCGGCCCATCAGGAAATACATGACCGAGATGCGCCCCGCATTGTGAACACATGATTTCGGTTCTTACCATGCCATGAGAAATATCAGGAGATTCTTCAATGAGTTCCGAATTTGGTGCTGAGAAAAATGAGGGCCACCCGCAACCTGAGTCATATTTGTCATCTGATGTGAACAGGGGTGCTTCGCAGCAAATGCAGGAATATTCACCGGTTTCATGATGATTCCAATATTGTCCTGTAAATGCTCTTTCCGTTCCTTTTGATCTTGTGATGTCATATTGCTCATCAGTGAGTTTCTCGCGCCATTCTGCATCGGATTTAGTGATCTTCTTCATATTACTTATTCAAAATGATTGGTAATGATAGAGACTCTGTGGGAGTCTCGAGAACAAGGATATACATGCCGGATGAGAATGCATCAAAAGGGAATACTGCCTTTATTTTACCGGGGAGTGTGAATCCCGAGGCTATTGGATATTTCACTCCAATCGGTGAATAAGCATGGAAAGTGAAATTTCCTTGTTCAGGAATATCCAATTCTATCTCGCTACCTGATTCGATCGGATGCGGATTCACAATGATGCGGGCTCTCGTAACAGTTTTGTCTGAATGCCATAAACGAATGCCACCTTCATAGCATATATCGGCGATATTCACATTGCCATTGACATAATTCGTTCGAAGCAAACCACCGATCGGTTTGATACCATCTATGATCACTCCGGTATTGGGAGCATTACCCAATAATCCTCTAACAGTTAGCTTTCCAAGCAATGGGAGTGAAGTGAATGGCAATGACAGTCTTGCTGATTTCATTTCTTTCCCAGTTAACTGAGTGAATCCTGGATTTGATATTTCTGCGACCGTTGCATTCCACGTCAATGTAAACTCAATACCGGTAATGCCGGATTCTTGAATCGCGCTTGTATCCAATATCTGAATACGCATTTCAGCAGATTCATTATTGTTCAAAGTGATTGAATCGAGAATGATTTTCGCATAACCGATTGACACAAACAATGAATCAGAATATGTTTCACAATATGTATTTTTGGCAATTACGGAGTAAAAACCAGAAGAATCAATCACCAATAATGAATCTTGAGCATTTGTAATTGATTTTCCATTCAAAAGCCATTCATATTGCGAGCCATCACCTTTGACAAATACAGTGTCATTACTTCTGGAAAGTACTGGTTTCCTTGGAGGGTCTGCAACGATTATAGTCATGGAATCCATTGCCACGCAACCTTTTGCCGAAGTGACTTTTACGAAATATGTTGTTGTAATAGTTGGATTTGCAATTGGGTTTGCAATCATTGTATCAGATAAACCAATGCTGGGTGACCACTCATATTGAGAGCCACCTGAAGCAAAGAGTTGGGCAGAACTTCCTTTGCAGATGACAGTATCTTCAGAGATTATGATATTTGGTGTTGGATTGATGATAACAGATACCGAATCTCTGTATGTACAACCAAATGGTGTACTGAATTCCATGAAATATGTAGTGGTCTTAGTCGGCATCACCCGCAATTGTGTGAATGCTGAATCTATGGAAATCGTATCGGAATCTGTGATCCATTTGGCGATATACGGTGAATTTCCACCAAACATGAATGTTCTTGGAATGCTAACGGAGTCATCCTCGGGGCAGAGTTCAAATGATCTTTCCATCATGGTGATCATTGGAGCTTCTTCCACATCTATGCGAATGGTGTCTATGGCGGAACAACCTGTTTGAGATTCTGCAAAAATCGTATATGTCCGAGTTGTATCTGCAATGAAGCGTACCCGATTACCTTTGTTTTCAAGCAGACCATTTGCAGGCAACCAGGTAAGATCTTGCGTGCTATTAGCTTGAAGAATGATTGTATCTCCTTTGCAAGCAGTTCTTCTATTAATGGGAAGATTCAATGATGGAGAAGGGTAAACAATCACTTTTATAAAGGCATAGTTCGTACAGCCATTAGCATCTGTTACAATCACTCTATAACTTTCATCTTGGAATGGTCTTGCTGTTGTTGATTGTGCATTTGGATCAGTGATATTCATACCTGTCCATTGATAAGAAAATGGAGGCTTTCCGCCAAGAGGCTTAACTGATAATTTCACCTCGGATTTTTCACAAACCGCAGTATCTTTGGATGGTGCAATTGCCATTACGCCTTTATTGCTTTCGATTAATGTGACATTTCCCAAAATCAATCCATCAAGACCTCCTTCTGCTCCGAGAGATGTATTTTCAATCAAATTCTCACCGGGTTTCCCGCCTGAAATATCAATGATTGATCTATTAGGAATATTGCCTTTGAACATGACTATACCGGCACCGCCTCCGCCTCCCGGACCATGTTTGGAAGCTCCAGAAATTCCGCCTTTGCCGCCTTTGGCTTCAATTTGAATCTCATTGCCGAATGATATAAAGCGATTTACATCAAAATAGATCGAACCACCACCACCGCCACCACCATAACCATCATTGGAGCTTCCTGTTTTTGGTCCTCCAACATTTGCTCCATTGCTCAATATTCTTGCACCGGGACGAATCACAAAATTATTTGATCGAATAAAAACGATTCCACCACCATTTCCACCGGGAAATGCTGCATCATTATTGACATGTCCGGAACCGCCGCCGCCGCCCATAAAAATTCGGGGGAGAGAATCATTAATGAACTGTTGATAGGGATGTTCTCTTCCGGGATCGCCTCCATTATGAACCAATCCATCTGGGAAGTCTTTGGAGCCAATGCCTCCACGACCACCATTTGCCCCACCACCACCACCGGCATTATGAGCATTTCCACCACCACCGGCATTGGCAGGGGCACCTCTGCCAAGTAAATATTCTGGTTTTAAAATGGCAATTCCACGACCTTTTTCTCCGGAAAGACTTGCTTTGTCATTGGGTAATGCATAATCCAATATACCATAAGCACCACTGGCTGCATTCCGAACTCTACCACCTTCGAATCCTTTACCAGAGACATCAATTGTGCCTGCAACATCAAGTGCAAGTCTTACTTCAAATGCCAAAACACCGCCTGTGGAGCCATTCCAAGGACTACATGTCAGGGGTCGCATAATCGAAACCAAAGCAGTGTCATAAGTGGGTATCGTCACCAATTGAACAGATCCATTCTCAGGATCATATTGCATCAATGGTGCATGTTTGAATATGATGGATGAACCTGCAATCGACTCAATTTCAAGTATTTCTGCATTCCCGGCATTTCCATAATTCATCACCGAGCCAAAAGAAGCAGTATTGCTGGTATCAATCTCAGAACCATCCATCTGAATCATCAATACCTTTTTTCGTGGCTCAAATCCGGATAAACCGACAATTTCCACGGATTTTGTACAAGAATGATATTTTGTGACTCTCGCATAACTATTGATGACGCCAAATAAGGGCGTTCCACCTTGAGAATGGAGAATACATGAAGAAAATACTATACATCCAATTGTAAAAAACAATCTCTTCAGGTGTTTCATCGAGGACTCGATAACTAAAAATGTGTCTGTATGATTCATGAGCACGAAAATACATGTTTTCGTGGAAGAATATTGTTCTTTTGATGCAATTGTATCACATACTATATGCTTTCCAAAAAATATGTTGGGAAATGCCAATCCCTTGAAAATCATATTGTTAGTTTTGGATGATTCTACCTGATGAAAGGGAAATTGGATAAAAATCCGTATTTTCGCGCAAGAAATTTTGCGTTTATACAGTTTGAAAAGCAGGTCATGGCAAAACCATTAAGCATTTTGTTTGTTACGAGCGAAGTCTATCCATTTGCAAAAACAGGTGGTCTCGCCGATGTTTCGTATTCATTACCATTGGCTTTGAGGGAATTGGGACACGATATTCGCGTCATGGCTCCCAAATATGGTTCTATTAGCGAAAGAAAGAATCGCATCCATGAAATCAATCGTTTGCGAGACATTCCGATTCCGATTGGTGAAACAGAGTCCTATGCAACCGTAAAATCTTCTTCGATCAATAATCCCAGATCAAAAGTTCAAGCGTATATCACGACCAATTCCAATTACTTTGATGCAAATAAAGGTTTTTATTCTGATCCTGCGACAGGGCTGGATTATCCTGATAATGATGAACGCTTTGTGTTTTTCGGCCATTCCGTCATTCAAACATGCATGCTTTTGGGTTGGGTCCCGGATATCATTCATTGCAATGATTGGCAAACAGGAATTTTACCTGCTTTAATTAGACTGAAGCACAATGATTTGTTTGCGAAAACAAAAATCATTTACACGATTCATAATTTTGGTTTGCAAGGTGATTTCCCCATGAAATCATTGACCAAAACTGGTTTTTCTCCCGCTGATGCAGATGCACTTTCACATAAAAAGAAAGTAAATTTCATGAAGGCCGGCATTCACTTTTCAGATTGCATCACTACTGTATCTCCAACATATGCGAAGGAAGTGCTTGCGGATCAAAAACTTAGCAATGGTCTTAGTGATGTGTTGAAGACCAAGCCGGATCGCATGGTTGGGATTACTCATGGTGTGGATTTGAATACTTGGAATCCCAAAATCGATACACATCTCACTAAGAATTACGATAAAACTTCAATTGAGAACAAAGCACCAAATAAAGAAACGGTTCTCGAACGATTCGGTTTGCCTATTCATACAGACAGAAGAGTTCCTCTCATCGCAATGGTGACACGCATCATCGATCAAAAGGGAATTCAATTGATTCTTGATGCAGAGAAAGAACTTTTTTCTAAAGACATACAATTCGTAATGCTCGGAGAGGGTGATCATTCTTTCTATCCAAAACTCGAAGCTTTGGCAGAAAAGTATCCGGAAAAATTTGCACTTCGCATTCAATTCGATGATGAATTGGCACATTTGATGGAAGCTGGTGCAGATATGTTCCTCATGCCTTCAAAGTATGAACCATGTGGACTTAATCAGCAGTATTCACTGGTATATGGAACAGTTCCAATCGTCCGTTTAACAGGCGGGCTAGCAGATACAGTAACAGATTTTGATAAGAAGACAGGCGAGGGTACAGGTTTTGTGTTCAAGGATTATACCTCAAAATCCATGATGTCAGCCATTGAAAAAGCAATCAAATTATTCGATGAAGAAGAGCCATGGAATGCACTGGTATTCAATGGCATGAATGAAGACAGTTCATGGGGCCGAGCAGCAAGACAATATAGTGAACTCTACCGCTCACTCATGAAAGATACTCTGTGATGGAAGTGAAGAAAAATTCTTTTTTGAGTATTCTGCGATTCACATTGCCTGTTTGGGCATTGATTATCATCATCTCCGTCTCCGGCTGCAATGAACAAAGTCCGATTGCAGGTGGAGCAATTTTTGATGATACGATCAATGTGAATGTTATCAGTTCAGATTCTATCTCGATGTTCACAGGCTCCAGTGCCGGAAGCATCAAACCATCTGCATCTTATGCTGCTGATTTATTTTTGGGGTCTGCCAAGGGATTTACTTCAACCATTCTCTCACGCTTTGGTAATGTGCCGGATTCTCTTCCCGATGCAGAAATCATCTCTGCAACATTGATACTTCAACCCAAACGATATGCTCTCGGTGATTCGCTTTCAAATCGCATTGCATTTGATGTCTTTACCATCAATAAATCATGGACTCCCAGAGCCACGATTGACTCATTCTTGCAGGCAGGATTTCTAGATATTATGTCAATGGGAACATTCGACGGTTCCATTGCTCTTCGTGATACAATGCCTGAGATTTCCGTTAATATTTCACAATCCCTTATCAAATCATGGTTTGTATTAAGAAATAAAGCAAAGAATGATTCCACTGTTAATACAGAATCCGCTTATGGTATTGCACTACAACCCAAAAGTGCCTCAACTGTAATCAGAGCATTTGCTAGAAATACCATTTCAACACCTAATAATCCAACAGTGCGAATTCGAGTTGCTTATAAAAAAGCCGGAAGCGCAACCGTGGATACGATGATATTGGAATCGGCATATGATGCCACTTTCACAACTGAGCCAAATCCATTGCAAGATAAAGTCATCTTGAATTATGGAACAGGAACATTCTCCAATTTGGAAATATCCCTGAAGGATTTACCGACAGGCATTGCAATTCATGGCGCAGTATTGACACTCATACTTGATAGTGTGGAAACCATTCGTGGCAATCAATTCAGAGACAGCGTGATTTCCTCTCAATTTATTGATTCTCTTGCCGGTAATCTCATCAGGGAATTCACCGGTTTCTCAAAAAATGGATCAATAGTGTATGAATTTCCCATTGTGAATGGAATGGTGGAATCATTGCTGAGAAATACAAAAACCGGCACATTGAAGATTCTCCCATATATCTTGAGAGATAGAACACGCCTTGATAGAATGGTATTTTTCGGACCGAAAGATTCTGATCCAAAGAAAAGACCATCACTTCGAATCATCTATTCCACTCGTCCAAAACCCTGATGCAGTATTAGGAGTCTTTTACTCCCATAAAGTATTGCATCACAATTAATCAATTCCCTAACTTGATTGCATGAATCATTCATTTGATCATGTTCCATTGTTCATTCTTACCGGGTGTCTCATGTTCATTGTGTTTTTATTGACACTTTTTTCCCTTGAATTGCATGCACAAACCTTCGAGCAGCAGATTATTGAAGGGATGAAATATCGTCATATCGGACCTTTTCGTGGCGGTAGATCACTTGCTTGCACGGGCATCAAAGGGGATCGAAATACCTATTATTTCGGTGCAATGGGTGGCGGTGTTTGGAAAACAGAAGATGCCGGGGAATCATGGATTTCCATTTCCGATACAAGTTTCATGGCTTCCTCAATCGGTGCCATTGCTATTGCTCCATCTGATCCCTCGATGATCTATATTGGAACCGGTGAATGCGATATTCGAGGAAATATCTCTTTTGGCGAAGGTGTCTATCGAACACTAGATGCAGGAATTACTTGGAAACACATCTCACCAAGAAGTTTCGGGAATATCGCCAAGATTGCCGTTCATCCCAATAATCCGGATGAAGTGCTCATCGCATCGATGGGAAGAATTTTCGGAACAAATCCTGATCGCGGAATATATAAAACTACGAATGGTGGGTCGAGTTGGACATTGGTCTTGAAAAGACCTGGAACACTTGGCGACTCAACCGGAGCGATTGATATTCAGCGAGATCCTCATAATCCACGCATGCTTTATGCCACACTGTGGCAAGCTTCCAGAAATGCATTCAGCATGTCGAGTGGTGGCCCCGGATGTGGTTTGTTTCAATCTACTGATGGAGGTGATACATGGAAAGAACTTTCAAAAAATCCGGGACTCCCCAAAGGTGTGCTCGGCAAGATTCGCATGACTTGTTCGCCGGCAAAGCGCGATAGAATTTGGGCAATGATAGAACATGAAAATGGCGGATTATTCAGAAGCGATGATGCCGGAAGAACATGGATGAAGGTTTCAGAAGATAGAAATATTCGTCAAAGACCCTGGTATTTCTCTCATATCATCGCCGACCCCAAAGATGCGGATGGTATCTATGCATTAAATGTGGGTATCTTCAAAAGCACCGATGGTGGACGAACATTTTCCGGTATGAGAACAATGCATGGCGATCATCATGATATGTGGATAGATCCTGAGGATGTAGAGCGTTTCATTGTGGCTGATGATGGAGGTGCATTCATTACGAATACGGGTGGAAAAACATATTCCGATATTGATATACCAACCGCGCAGTTTTATCATGTGACCACCGACAATCAAATTCCTTATCGCGTTTATGGTTGTCAGCAAGACAATAGTTCCATCGGCATCGCTTCACGGTCATTCGGTTGGTCAATCGATAAATCAGATTGGTTCATAGCCGCCGGTGGTGAATCGGGATATATTGCAGTGGATCCCAAAGATCACAATATCATATATGGTGGCAATTATGGAGGCTTCCTTTCAAGATTGAATCGGAAGAATTTGCAAGATCAAGATGTGAGTGTCTATCCAGAAAATGTTGTGGGAAGCGCCGCCGCAAATCATCAGTATCGTTTTCAATGGACATATCCGATTGTCTTCTCAAAACATGATCAGAATGTACTATATACTTGTGGTAATCATGTCTTCAAAACTTCCAATGAAGGACATTCCTGGGAGCGCATAAGTGATGATCTCACAACGAATGATTCGAGTAAAATGCAGGCTTCAGGTGGGATGATCACGAAAGACAATACCGGTGTTGAAACGCATTGCACCATTTTTGCTTTCAGCGAATCTCCACTCAATAGAAATATCCTTTGGGCCGGAACTGATGATGGACTCGTACATATCACAAGAGATGGCGGAAAAACATGGAATAATGTGACACCAAAAGAATTACCCAATGGTGGTAAACCGGCTTTGATCAGCATCATTGATGCAGGACATTTCGATGAAGGAACGGCATATTTGGCAGCCACGAGATATAAATCGGCCGATGATGCAAAACCATATTTGCTCAGGACAACCAATTATGGAAAGTCCTGGGAATTGATCAATAAAGGGATTCCGGATATTGCTTATACGAGAGTGATTCGTGAAGACCCAAAACAAAAAGGATTGCTATTTGCCGGAACCGAGATCGGACTCTTTGTGTCCGTCAATGATGGCGCATCATGGACTGCCATGCAGAATAATTTGCCAAGAAGTCCGATACATGATCTTGTCATTCATGAAAGAGAAGGCGATCTCGCAATCGCGACGCATGGTAGATCTTTCTGGATACTGGATGATATCACGCCTCTTCGCAATGTGGCTTCAAATCAAGTCAAGAATGCTCAATACACTTTGTTCAAACCTCGCTCCAGCTGGCGCATGGAAGGTGGAGCATGGTATAGTCCGGGAATGCAAACAGGCGAAAATCTTCCGAATGGTGTGATGGTGTATTATAACTGGGACGGCTCGGGAAGCGGTCCGATTACAATGGAATTCCGCGATCAAAAAGATTCAGTCTTGCGAACATTTTCTTCAGACAAAGACATGAAAGGTGAAAAGGCAATCACCGAATCAGTATATCATACTGAGCCCGGAAAGGAAGTGAAGAATGCCGCACTTTCCTTACAGAAAGGACTCAATCGCTTTTTCTGGGATATGCATATTGCGCCGGCAATTGAATCTCCGGTTGTGATGTGGGGTGCTTCAACGCGAGGTCCGAAAGTGTTTCCCGGAACATATTCCGTGATTCTGAAAAAAGGTGACTCAATCATTGCAAAACAACAATTCGACATTGCATCGGCTATTGGTGCAAAAACCGAAGATTTGAAATTGCAATTTGATTTACATTCATCTGTAAATGCAAAGGTGAGCGAAACACATAAAACGGTCAATCGCATGAAAGACATGAAGTCCACCATTGCTCAATCAATTACAAAAATGAAAAAAGAAGTGAAGGATACGATATTGACAAAAGACATTATCAAGCTTGGAACATTGATCACTGATTCATTGAATGCAATTGAAAACAGACTCGTGCAGAATAAAGCAAAAGCCGGACAAGACCTTTTGAATCATCCGATGAAATTGAATAATAAATTGTCTGCTTTGACATCAACCATTGCATCAGCGGATGCAAAGCCAACAGAGCAGACTTATGAAGCGGTAAAAAAAATCACCGCATTGATTCAACAAGAACTTGATGCGGTGAAAGCCATGGAACTCATCGAAATCAAGAGATTCAATGAGCATTATGTGAATCTGAAATTGCCGATCATCAGTGGAGAATGATTATTCCTTGATAAATCGCATGGTGACTTTGAGTTGATCAAATCGCACAAGATAGAAGCCGGCGGGAATTCCTGAGACATTCAAGGGAATTCCCGTTTTGCCTTTTAGAATTTCCTCGCCCGTCATGGAATACACTCGAAATCCATCTTGTGAATTACTTAAGATTGTCAAGATATCACCCACGGGATTCGGCATGAGTTTGAATCCATGTTCTTCA
Source organism: Ignavibacteria bacterium (assembly GCA_947491315.1). Lineage (GTDB taxonomy): Bacteria > Bacteroidota > Ignavibacteria > Kapaibacteriales > UBA961 > UBA961. The sequence goes on along the minus strand of CANLII010000010.1, from coordinate 19,035 downwards.
TCCATGATATCACTGGATGATTTCTTTGAGAATGTAAGTTTTTTCCTTTCGGTCCACGGTCCCCAACCAATCCTATTCTCAGCACGCGCCTGCATATACCATATGGAATCGGAACCGGGGATAGAAGATGGCAAAGAAATGGAAGGAATGATTCCTGCATCGATTGTATCTGCCAATGGTATAAAATTCTCATTGATGGAAAAGCGAACTTGGGATTTGCTGATACTATCTTCTGCTTTTGCACTCCAAGAGATCACAAGCACGGGTTTTTCTCCTTCAAGATATTGAATGACCGTATCGGATTTTGGTTGCAATAATGTAATCACGGGTACATTTCCGGTATTGACTTCTCTGAATGTGATGGCAATCATTTCAGACCATGCGCTCCAGCCGGAGATATTACCTATTCGACTTTGCATATACCAAATGGAATCGATGCCGGGTACATTGCCGGGAATATGATTTGCATTGATATTGATGATATCAATCGTGTCTGCTTTGGTGAATGATCTACCATTTGAAAATCTTGCTTGTGCTTGTATTATGTTTTGTGCGACATTCCATTGAGGAAGAATGGTCATCTGAGGTTTAAATCCTTTCTCATACACAATCACGGTATCACGCATTGGCAATGATGCAGTCTGATATGGTATTTGGGGGATTGTTGTTTTTCCGAATCGCAAACCATTGCCTATTGTTCCGATGAACATTTCCCAAGGTGCTGATTGTTTGAAGGAAATGGCGCGTGATGCTCTTGCGGGAAAAATATTCGCCAATTCACCGCTTGTAGGATTTTGTGCATTCGCATTTTGGGACAGATAGAGTCCATGCGTTTCAGTTGCAATATATAATTGTCCATTTTGCGCAGGATTGATTTCGCATGCATTGATTCTTCCTGCATATCCATTACGGAGCGGTAATGTTACGATTCGCGTCCAATTTCTTCCACGATTGATTGTGCGATATACTCCGCCTGAATTATCATTCGCATTTGTTGGGTCACTCCATGTTGTGACATACCATGTATTACGATATGGATCATGCGGATCAATGGCAAAAGATGTTGTCCATCGTTTCATTTCATCAATGGAGACATCTGTCCAAGTTGTACCGCCATCATTTGATGTAAATAAGCCGGCACTTTTCGTGAGGACTGTTCCATTTCTTCTGGCCGTGAAACTTGCGATAATTGTTCCATCTTTCAATACTTTAATAGTATGGGGATGTCCTTCAGTTCTTGGTGGATTTGCAAGATTCTTCCAAGTACCACCTCCTGAAATATTATCATTCACGATGATTCCGCCTTGAGTGGAATGAGCGAGTCCGGCATAGAGTCTTTTGGGATTTTGCGGATCGATGCATAAACTTGAAATGGGAGAAGGAAATTCTTTGACTATCGACCAAGTAATACCTTTATCCGTTGATTGCAGAATGGCACTCGGAGCGGTATGTATCAACATATCAGACACTTTTCCAATAGAGTATAATGAAGAGAGGGAAGAAACTGCGGCATAGATGATTCCATCGGATATCTCAATATCATAACAGGTGGAAAATGTTGCAGGAATGCTGATCTTCTTCCATGAAATTCCATTATCCATTGATCGAATGATCCCACCTGCATCAATTCCCGCCAATACGATTGTTGAATCTACATAAAGAATATCATGTACCGTTGAATTTTCCAATCCATTGGATTGATATGTTGAAGATTGTGGAATTGCCGTATTCTGTGGATGTTCATCTGCTGTTCTGAGATATGCTTGTTTCCAGGAATCACCACCATTTGTACTGATATGAAGTGAAGCATAATCACCCATTGCAAGGATTTGGGGATTTTTTGAAGATACTGAAAATGTCATTGCCGTTCCCGCATAAGACCAATCCCAAGCACTACCTGAACCAATCCAACCGCTTGCGATATTTGCATTGTTTTCGGTTTTGAAGACGGAAGTAAATGCATTTCCACCATTAACTGAACGCAAAATCACGGGTTCATTCATGTCATTTGATCCGGCTAGATATAATCGCGATGGATCATTCATTGACATGACCAGATGATTAGGCAAAAATGTTCCGGGTAATGCAGACTTTCGAGAAATCCAATCTCCTGATTGACCATTGATCACATCCATGACATAGAGTTCATCATAAGCGGTGATTTCATCGGGTTCGATACCGGGATAGAGCATTTCAATCGGACCTGTCAAGCAAGCCAAACGATAGAGATTACCACTTACACCATAAGTAAAAGATATGATGCCGGTTTCTTTTGGAAATTCATAAAAAGAATCTTTGATGAATGAGAGGCCATCATCATCCGAAGTGTAGATGCCTGCTTGTGTGGCAATCATGATATAGGTGCCATCAAACAAAACGCCTGCAATATAGCATCCATCAGCTCCATCGGAGATTTCACTGATTGCAATCGTCCAATTTGCTCCGCCATCTGATGAAAAATAGACATCGGTATAATCTGAGACAATCAGTCTATTTATTGAAGCGGGATCTGCATGAATATAATATGCGCCACCAAATGTTGGATCATTAATCGGGTTCCAGCTTCTTCCGCCATCACTCGAACGCACGGGAATAAAGTCTCCCTCTTTCTCCGAGATTGCATAGAGAATCTGCGTATTCGAAGTGAATGTCACATTGCCTGCAGAACTTCCACCGGCTATAGTTGCATGCGGGTACGCATTCCATGATATGCCAAGATCGGTACTGGCAAACATTTGGGATGCTGAACCTGATACGCGAACTGTATAGGGCATCGCTGGTGCAATCGACAATGAATGAAATGTGGTTCCACCGCCCATTCCGCGAGATTCAAATCTTGTGGGTTGTGCAACAGCATGAAATGAAAATAGAACATTAATTATGAAGAAGTACGATAAGAACTTCATAGATTTTTACCGATAAATGGTGGAATTTGTGAATCAATAACACTGCAAACTACGATTCGTCACATATTGATTCAAATCTTGAGATATTACTTTGCGTTTTTCTTGATAGGTAAAACGATTTTAGTGCAATAGACTTTGTATATGTCCCGATTCATGATATTCGAGTAATTGAGAAGTGACAATCAATGGAAGTGAAATAGCGATGTGGGAGAACAAAATATATGGTCAAGTATCCCAAGGAATATATGTGCTTCATACAATGCTTAAAGATGACATGCATTGCACAGTATCTTTCATCATATTGAAATCATTAAAGATACACGATTTCTTTTTCTTGAAGTGGTTTGAGACTTGCCCCGATTGCCGGTGGAAAAACATGCGCTGCTTTATTGCATAATGCAATGTCACTGATGCCGAGGGAAGTGGTGGAGAGCAGGCCACGAAAAGCATTGAATCGCATTGTATCTACGGTCACGGCATGTGATAATGTATCAAGCAAATCTTTTCGCAATCCCTCGCCATAGAGCAATGCAAGATCGAGAGAAGGAAGATACTGAGGAAGTACGGATGTCAGAATCTTTATACACACAGATCCAAAATCATCATCCGCGGTGATTCCATAGAGAGAATAAAATGCAAGATTTCCTTCAGTGAGAACACTTACATCTATGAAGCGTTCTTGAACGCCAAGTATCGCGATGGTCTTATGTGCGAATTCAGGGTAATTCATCATGCACGCAGAATGTGCAGAGAATTGGCTGTTTTGAGTGAACTTGATGGGGACTTTAAAAGAGCTGAAACACTTCTTACACATGTCAATCAAAGCGAGATCGGTCATGATTGCCAACATATGCTTTGAGCCATCTTCAGTTGCATGACCCGGAATGAGCATAATTGAAAAATCATCTGCTGTTTTTTCCGGTTCAGCTTGCTGAATCTCTTCATTCAATAATGCTTTGATTTCCGCTTTACGGGATAAATCGGCATTGGGAACTTGATAGATATAGACCTTTTCAATGGGGATGCTGAAATTCACCATTTGAACCATCCCAAAATACGGTGCAAGATCTTTGCTAATGATTTGGGACAGTATCTGAATATCATCTTCATTGCGCAGTGTTTGCGGAAATGCATTCACATGCAATACTTCTATTCCTTCTCTTGCAGTATTGAGAAGTGAGATATAAGTGCGTTCAGAACCAAAGTAGACCGAGAGTGTAGTATTCATGGTCATTCAGAAGATGTATTGAACTGTTGTTTGCGAAAATACAGATAAAACGGTATTCCAAGTGCGACGAGCACCAAACCAAAAACGGAATTGATGATCGGCATTGTTCCTTCAGCATACATCGCAATGTCATTGTATAATGTATAGAGCACAAATCCAATCGCAAATATCACAAATATGGCCGGTACAAATGGATATCCCCAGACCTTATATGGCCGTGGATGATCGGGCATTTTCTTGCGCAATACGAAAACGCCGAATGCGCCCATGGCATAGAAAATCCAAGAGACAAAAATCAACATGTCGGTGAGAGTGTCGAAAGTACCACTGAATACCAATACGGATGACCAAATACCTTGAATGATCAAAGCATTACTGGGAGTTTTAAAGGTCGGATGAACATTGCCCATTGATCGGAAAAACAATCCTTGTTTGGCCATTGCATAATATACTCTGGAACTCACGAGTATTGTTCCATTAGATGCACCGAATGTTGAAATCATGATCGCGATGGCAATGAATCCTGTTGCAAATGATGCCAATGCAGGATTGATCGAAGTGAAAATTGCTGTAACCACATCGACTGCAACCAGTGAGGATTGAGACATTGCATTGATTGGGAGAATATAGAGATATGCAAGATTGATGAGCACATAGACAGTGATGATGATCATCATGCCTAGGAATAATCCTCGGGGTATTGTCTTGGAAGGATTCTTTACCTCTCCTGCTATATAGGTGATATTATTCCAGCCATCATATGCCCAAAAAGCTCCTGATAAAGCCATGACAATTGCTGAAATCAATGACCAACCTTGTGGTATGGCACTCACACCATTTGTTAAGACTATATCTTGTGAGAAATTCATCAAGCTTCCATTTCCAATCAAGAAAGCCATTCCTACGATGAACAGCAATGCCAAAACTTTGAGTGCAGTGAACATGACTTGCAAGGTTCCACCCAGGGAGACACCTCGGTAATTAATGAATGTGAGAAAGAGAATCGCCACTATAGTCAGAATCTTGGTTCCAAAATCCTTCATTGGAAAGATGGATCCTATCAAAGGAAGATGCAAAGACCATGCTTCGAGATCTGGTGACAATTGAGGTAAAGGAAATATGGAATGGACAGAATCGGCGAATATGAATGTGATGGATGCTATGGAGGCGGTTTGCACGACGCTAAACATTGACCAACCATAGAGATATGCTGTGAATTCTCCATACATCATTCGGAAAAATTCATATTGACCACCAGTTTTCGGAATCATGCTGGCTATCTCAGCATTTGTTAAAGCCCCGAATAATGTCAATACACCCGCCAAAACCCAAACACCGATGAGTAATTCAGGGGAGCCGAGCTGTGTAGCCATGCTGGCTGGTTTTTTGAATATTCCGCTACCAATCACTCCTCCAACAATAATGGCAATAGTTGTTATGAGACCTAAAGTAGGAGTGAAGTCTTTTTGATATTGCATGTTCACCCTGTAAAACCGGGTTTGATAATAGCCATTGTTGTTGTTGCATGTGCAATCAATTCTTCATCGCCTTGTTCATTGATGCAATACACATGTGCTTCGCAAAAATGCATTGTTCTACCTTGTTTGATCACAGAACCAATGGCTCTAAGCTTGATGCCTTTTGCCGGTCTCAGATAGCTGACTTTGATTTCGGCTGTGACTGTATGTTCATCGGGACCAACCAAAGTGAATCCTGCAAATCCGGCAGCAATATCTGCAATGGTGGCTGTCACTCCGCCATGCACAAGTCCGATTTGTTGTTGATGCATTTTCTCGAGTGGTATTTCTGCGATTACTTTACCAAGTTCAATGGAAATCAATGTTGCGCCAATGGCTTTCATGAATTCTTGTTTTTCAAGATGGGCCAAAATTGTTTCACGAAATCCCGGATTATGAGTAGTGTGCATGCTCTTCATATTATCAGATGTCTTTGATATAGGGTCCTACATCATCATGCAAGCCCATTGTACTTTGTTTGTGAATATAAGCAACCACTTCATCAAATGAATTCGTGGCCTCATATACTTTTATCTGTCGATCCGCACCACTGCCCATTTCCAAAATTTCATGAATGAACTCCAATTCTTTTCTGGAGCCAAGATCATCCACCACATCATCGACAAACTCAAGTAATTCACGAATGAGATCTCTGGTCGGCACTTCTTTTTGCTTACCAAAATCAATCAATTTTCCATCGAGTCCATAGCGTACTGCACGCCATTTATTTTCCAGAATCAATGCTCTGGAATATCTTCTGAAACTGAGATTCTTGGTATATAATGTATAGAGTTTTTTCACGATCGCCTGACACAATGCAGCAATGGCAATAGTTTCCTCTATGCGCATCGGTATATCACAAATGCGAATTTCAAGAGTAGGAAAAACTGGATGCGGCCTGATATCCCACCAAATCTTCTTGGCATTATCTATGCATCCGGTTTTCATGAGCATATCTACATAGGCCTGATATTCGGCATAACTTTGAAATTCATCAGGAAGATTTGTGCGAGGGAAGTTTTCGAATACTTTGGATCTATAAGATTTTAGCCCTGTAACATGTCCTGTCCAGAAAGGAGAATTCGTTGAAATGGCAAGAATATGAGGCAAGAAATAGCGCATTTCATTCATGATTTGAATTTGAAGATTCCGATCTTCAATACCGATATGAATATGCATACCGAAAATCACAAGTGATCTGGCGAGCATTTGCATGTCTCGTATCAAGATTTGATAGCGTTCATCGGGATAAATCTCTTGGTCTTCCCATGCTGCAAAAGGATGTGTGCTTGCCGCTCCGAGAAGCAATCCGTTTTGCCTGCACAATGCCCAAATAATTGATCGCATTTTTGTCAATTCCGTCTTGGCTTGTCCGATATTCGAGCAGACATTCGTTCCAATCTCAAGCATGCTGCCATGCATTTCGGGTTTGACATGTTCATGAAGGAGCAATTGACTTTTCTCTAATAAGCCAACATCGATATGTGATTTGAGATTGAACGTGAGCGGATCGATCACCATATATTCTTCTTCAATCCCCAAAGTAAAGGAAGGAGAAATATCTGTATCGATTTTGATTGCGGGTTTACCCGCTAATTCGGGTTCCATAATGTTATGTCATGAGATTGGTGGAAGACTGCATCACAAATTACAAAGATTATCTGGCTTTCCATTGAAGGATTTCATCGGTCTTGATTCATACCATGTTCTTTAATGGAGAATGATCGCATCGCAGGTAAACGCCAAGATGTGAGCGCAACTATAAGTAATGTCATTGAACCGCCTGCAATGACTGATGGAATCAGCCCGAGAAATCTCGCGGCCAAACCACTTTCAAAGGCACCGATTTCATTGGAAGCACCGATGAATATTCCATTCACTGCCGAAACTCTTCCTCGCATTTCATCGGGGGTGAGAAGCTGAGCTATGCTTCCTCTTATCACCATGCTGATATTATCGAATGCACCGCTTGAGGCAAGCAAAATCAAAGACAAATAATAATTGTTGGAAAGCGCAAATGCAATCATGCATACTCCAAAACCCGCTACAGCAATGAGAAGTAATTTTCCGGTTTGACCAATCGGTGGATGATGCGCTAAATACATTCCCATGAGAAGAGAACCGACAAATGGAGAAGCGCGAAGAATTCCCAATGCTTCAGGACCCAGAAATAACACATCTTTTGTGAATGCCGGCAGAAGTGCAAGCGCTCCACCAAATAAAACAGCAAACATGTCAAGTGCCATGGCGCCGACCAGCACTTGATGGGAAAACACGAATTTCAAACCTGCAGTTAACTTATGTCCAAGACTTTCATTGCTCGGTTTATGCTGCGGTCTCACATATCGAACGAATGTGAATGCTATCAATGATAGCACGAGCAATACACAAACGGCGATATTGGCTGAAATCGGACCCATGAAGCCATACATCAAACCACCAATTGCAGGACCGGACACTGCAGCAAAATTGAAAAGATTCGCAGACCAAGTGGCAGCATTGTGATAAATTTCTTTGGGCACGATATCCGCCCATAATGCTTGGAGAGAGGGTCCCATGAAGCCTCGTGACAAACCAACACAGAATAAAGCAAAATAATAAGGTAGTGTATTCAAACTTTGTGTGCTCGCATTCAAGTCCGACATGATTTGAAACAATAATCCAATTGAAGCAAGAAATAGGAAAAATAATGCACCCATCAAAACATGCTTCCTGTTCTTGGTATCAGCAATGTAGCCTGAAAACATCGAGGTAGTGATATATGGAATTGCCTCGGCCAAACCACTCAATCCAAGAGCAAGCGGATCACCTGTTTTGATGTAAAGAAGCCAACCAATAGAAACTGCTTGAATTTGAATGCCAAGCGTAAGAAAAAGTCTACCTAGCAAAATGCGTCGAAAGGAGGGAATCCGCAGAGCGGCATAGGGGTCATTGCTGTGAATATTCATTCGGCAAAATTACGGATTTTGTCAGCAAGAGAAATTCTCTTGATGTGAAACCTGAAAAGAAGAAAAAGATGTCGTTTTTTTTGAAAAAACATCAAAATGAGTAGATAATGAGTAGAATCTACGTCATCCCCACACGGTAAATTGTGAGCGTTGATGTTTTGAAAAAAAACATCAGTGCTGTTTTTTCACCGTATCAGCAGATGATCTATTGGCTGGATCATGATATGGAAAAAACTCAGGATACAAAGGAGAATTCATGCATATCCCTGAGGATATCATGAATTCTCTTCTATTTATGCAATGATGGAATTCCAAAGTGCGATTCTTGCTTGCAAAGCTTCAATGACAGCAGTATGTGCTTCTTCGTTTTTCTTGTCATCATCGCAGAGTAATTCAACCATTCGGATAGCCAAATGAGAATGATGATCGCCATCGACATCGATATGTCTTTGCACATAATACTTCAATCGTGGGGCGCTGAATGTTCCTTCTTTGTGCAGGGCATCAATGATGGAAAGAAACATGCCGGGGATGAGATCTTCTCTGCCATAGGTAAAAACACCTGCTATTGAATGAATTGCACCTGATTCAATGATGGAAAAGGTGTGATTCACAAAATGTTGAGCACCTTTCGGAGCATTTGATTCAATCAATGCTTGATTAATCGGCATGCCACTTTGAATCAATGACATGAATGATCGGATTGGGGAGAGATCGCAGTTAATTTCTTGCATGGCAAGGAGATACATTTCAAAGTGCGACATGATGACTCCATTTTCATCAATGTCACTTTCTTCTCCAAGCACGATTTCATTAATTAATTGTCGAATCTCGGGGTCACCTTTTGGCATCCAAGGAAGGTCCACGCAGGTGAGGTTTCTTTGCAAAGCTTTGAGAAGTGACATAAAATCCCAAACCGCAAAGACATGAGTTTCCATGAATCTCCGAAGATCTTCACCGGTTTTCATGGATATGTAGAGATCATGATTGATGAGTTGTTCTCTCAAAGATTCGATATCAGGGTGCTTCATATAAAGAAGAGAATGTTGTACAATAGGAAGGTTTGAAACGATCATGCCATTCAATAAGTTTCAAGTCATTTGTCAAACTGACAAATATCATTGATTGCCAATCATAGCTTCAATAACTTGAAAGTAATCATTCTCATCATTCGGGTGTACACATGAATGATCTATTATGTTTTAAACCGACTGTGAAAGTGGCTTCAATACTATTGTTGTTATTATTTGTCATCGTTTCTTGCAGTGATAATATTGTTGGACCAAATGACATCGGAGGTGATGTTATTCTGGAGTTAACCGAGCCAGGTAATGATTTCCCTGTGGCTTTCTGGAATATCAAAGTCATTCAAGTGGAAGAAACGATCGTGGATGATCCGCTGATTTCATCAGTCAAATATATCGGTAATCATATATTCGGATTGGTTGGATTCAATGTGGTTTCCAAAAACAATAAAACCATGAAATTGACAGTATTTCCCCCGACTTTGAAATAATATATCCCATTCAACCCTTATTTGCGGTTCCTCAATTTCCATATTGAAGAACCGCTTTTTTTTATTGAAAAATTATCTCTCCCAATCCATAAAAATGGCATGAAAACGGATAAGTAATTTGTACTTAATCTCACATCCTTCTGCTAAACAATATCCATGAAAGATTTACTCAGTCATATTCAAATGGTCCCTATGAGCCAGCTGGCTTCGAAAGCATATCGAAGATTGGCCAAAGAGGGTGGTGCATGGTTTGAAGCCTTGAAAGATAAAAGAGTTTGTACTTATGCCCGAGCAGAATATCATGATGAACAATCGCCAATCGTTGGGATTCCCGGTGGTGATGCCATGTATGCTCATGCATTGTCCATAAAGGCATTGGCTGACAATCATGTGCAATCACTGTTTACAATTCTTGACAGTGGTTGGGTGAATATGACAATCAAAAGGCAGGATCATCATATTCGATTGAAGGAATCTGTCACATCTTCCAATTATCCTGAATCGGCACGAATCCTTGATATATTGCTTAACTCACCTTATGGACTCAAGAGGGGAGCTGAACTTTTGCATTATTTCCCAATTGATTGGCAATTGGATTGTAAATCCGGATATCATTGGGATGCACTCATGCATTATAGTGAAATTCAATATGGATTGGTTCAGGGCTCAGATATCAAAGTCCCTTGGGAATTGGGAAGATTCACGCATGCCCCAAATCTTGCTTGTGCCGCAATGCTGACAGACCAAGAGGAATCTCCAATCCGAAGCAAAGAATTTTATGCGCATGTTTTTCGTACGCAGGTTCTTGATTTCATTGCATTCAATCCACCCCGATTTGGCGTACAATGGAAAAGTCCGATGGATTGTGGCTTGCGCATACTCAATATGCTCATTGCTTATGATATGTTCAGATCTATTGGGATTGAATGGGACAGAGAATTCTCAAGCATTTTCAGAAGATCTTTGCATGAGCATGTCATGCATATCATGGAGCATCCTGAATGGTCGCCGACCAACAGAGGAAATCATTATCTGGCAAATCTTGTCGGAATAGTGATTGGTTTGAAGGGTTTGCCCTTGACAGATGAATATGCGGGAATATTGCGATTCGCATTAGCTGAAACCGTGGCTGAAGCAAAACAACAATTCTTGCAGGATGGACTGAATGTTGAAGCATCAATGCCATATCATGGTTTGTCATCTGAATTGCTTTCCATCATTCTTGGGGTTTGTTCCTCATTCAGCGATGAAGAAAGAGAAAAGATTTGTACCAGTCCCGTACATTTCCGCTCACTTTCTGCTACCATTCAGCCCGCCACTCCCTCTGAGTTTACAAAAGCCCTTTCTGAATTGAAATCAATCATTAGAAAATCATATGATGCAATCATTCTGCTTGCAATGGATGGAATTCATCTTCCAAATATTGGAGACAATGATAGTGGCTTCACTTTTCGCATGACACCTTCGGGTAATTGGCTTGATGCTCGCGAAGCACAGTTTCAGTATCAAAATCTAAATCCTGAATTCGAATTGCCTGATGTGAAAAGTATATTTCCTCATAATAAATCCGATGAAGCTTTTGAATGGATTTCGGATACTTTGGATTGCAGGCCTGCACTGGGGATTATTGCCGGAGCACTTCAGATAACAATTCCCGAAATGCTTGAACAAGTTGGCTCCATTGAATATCAATTGATTTCTTCCATCATTGAACCTGAATATAAAATGTCGGGATCCCCGAATATGCCATTGCCATTTGGAGATGCATATCCGCATTTGCATTCATATCCGGCATTTGGACTGTGGAGCATCAAGCATGAAAAATATGGCGCAATCATGAGAGCAGGTTCAATCGGACAAAAAGGCAAGGGAGGTCATGCGCATAATGATCAACTGTCTTTTCTTCTCTCGATTGAAGGTGAAGAATTTTTCGGAGATCCCGGTACTTTTTGGTATACGCCATCGCCCCTCATGCGCAATATCGGAAGATCGGTCACGATGCATTCCACAATGATTATTCCGGGAAAAGAACAAAACACTTGGATTGAAGGTCCGGGAGATATACTCTTTTGGATGAAACCAGATCAAGCAAATGCAGACGGAATGTTCAATGACAAAACATGGAAAGGCGTGCATCATGCCTATGGTCAGCCACATATGCGAACATTGATTTTCTCGGAGAAAAGCATCAAAGGACATGATCATTGCGCAATGGAAATGCGGAAAATCGTACAATTTCACTGCGTTCCAGGCATACAAGTGCATCAGGAAAAGTCCGGAACAGTACACTTGAAGAGTCCATTGGGTAAGACCATATCGCTAAACTCCTTATCCGGATTTGCATTGGAGATTATTCCCGCAATCTATTCCAGGGCTTATGGAAGAGTGGAAGAATCAACTCTTATTCGCATGGAAGTGGATGCAAAAACCCTTGATATTCACTGGGAAATCAAAATATGAACATCAAGTTCAGGTAAAATCAAGAGCTTCAAATAGAGATTGGGTATATTTGCAGAATGTTTGATCTTTCATCATGATATCTATGTTCCGACTGCACATCATTCTTGTCATTATGTGTTTATATTCGATTCCTACTCGAATATCGGCTCAAGATATCCCATTCCCAAGATTTATTGTCAATAGCGATGCCTCTGATATTGACTCCCTTTTGCCTGATTCAACCCATATCGAAGCGCATGTCTCAGGAATCATAACCGAAGTCATCATCAAACAATTTTTTGTGTATCAGGGCAGTTCAACACTCGAGGCATCACTACTCATGCCTATGCATCCTTCCATCATGATTCATGGCGGAATGGTGAAAGTGGGTAATCAATCGTATAAAGCCGAGATGAAGGACAAAGAAAAAGTTCGAGAGATATATGATCAAGCGAAGAAAAAACTTGATCCATTTTTTCTCAGTTGGAATGAACCTAATGCTTTTCAAATGCATGTGTCAGGGATTCAACCTGGAATGAGAGTTTCCTATGAGATCCGCTATACACAAATAATGAAACCAAATTTGGGAACATATCAACTTATTTTACCCAAACCGCTCAGACCATATTATCTCAAAGTTTTAGATTTTGTTCCATTGTATCGTGACACCTTTTCCGATACAAGTTTTTCAGAAATGAAGGAATTTCCTGCTGGATCATTCACTTCAACTGTGATAGTCGCAAAGGGTGGATCCATGGCCAATTGTACTGCAAAGGGATTTGCATTGCAAGAAAATGAATCGGCCTTCATTGGAACATTCTCATCAAAATCACCACATAGTCCACAAGAACTTTCCGTTGAATATCAGTTTGCCGATCAGGAACCTGCCGCTAATGTGATGATGTATGAAGACAATAATGATAAATTCTTCCTCTTGACGCTACATCCTCCGGTTAACAAACAATTGCGAGATTCCAATCATTCACATGAATATGTGATCCTCTGTGATTCATCTGCTTTGGAAACAGGCGCTGCATCTACCTTTTGGAATTCTTTCTCAAAGGGATTGTATCCCGGAGACAAAGTGAATATTCAGCATTTTGGAAATGAGAATATTCAACTTTCCGACACATCGCAATTCTGCACAAAAGATATGGTCTCAAGGGCTCATGTCTTTTTCAATAGAGTACAAGAAACCGAAGGACTTGAGCCAATTGCGCTGATTGATCGCTTGACCAATATTCTGTCTCAACCTCAATCGGGAAGCATGTCGGCAAGAACCATCATCATTCTGTCAAATGGTTTTGTGGATGCAGGTCCGGATATATTTGAACAAGTGAAAATGCAATTGACAGATGCCAATATCTTCGCAATTGCAACCGGAAATGAAAGCAATGAACGATTTTTTGATGCGATTTCTCGTTTGACGATGTCAGAACCCATGGCTCTGAAAGGAAATCTTGAGTCAATGGAACAGCAGTCAAATAATATTGTGAGAATGTTGCAGAATCCAGCTCTCACTAAATTGAAAGTTGGCTTTGATGGATTCAATGCAATCGAACTTGAACCGGCCAGTTATCCTGATTTGTATTCTGAAAGACCAGTCATGATTTTTGGAAAATTCAAGGGTAAGGCAAAAGGTCGAATAGTGATAACCGGCATGATGGGAGATAAGTCATTTGCCAAAACACTTGAGATATCTTCGATAAAGCAAACAGTATCAAATACAGCGCTGCCATATCTTTGGGCCAAACAGAGGATTGCATTGCTGATTGATTATAATGTCTATGAAAGAACCAGTCAACGCGTGAATGAAATCACAAAACTTGGCAAGCGTTATGGTGTGCAAACTCCTTATACCGCATTTGGAGTCTTGGGGAATGAATTGGGTAAAAAGAAAGTGATTCCTGCAATTATGTATCAACCTTTGAATCTTGCAATTGGTGGAACACTTGTGACGAGTTCTTCGGGGATGCAGTTGGCCAGAACAAATGAAGTGGAAGTGGAAGCCGCCTGTAATTATCAAGATGCAGGTGCTCATGATGAAGAGGGTTTGATCAGCGTTGGCTCAGTGATGACAGAAAAAGTGATGGATAATACCATATTGGATGTCTATAAAAATACTGTTGAACAGCAACTCTCATCAATGCTTGCTTGCTATGCCGAGGCATTGCCAAAGTTTTTTCACTTGCAAGGTACAATTCAGATATTGGTGATTTATGATGAAGACGGAAATATCACCGAGATCTCAATGGCTGATTCAGAATTAAATATCCCTGAAATTGATAATTGTATTTTGAAGGCCGCACAGTCCATCAATTATCCCAAAACCATGGAAGGCATGGTACAAATCTCATTCCTGCTCGAAGTATTATAATTCTTTTTCAGCATTGATTTGTTGCAATGCTCTCGAAGGATTATTGGAAAAGAACATACCTAAAGCTTTCACTCCTCTTTCAATCATGGCATTTCTGCTTTCTATTTCATCATGTGCAAATGGTGATAAGACATAATCTGCCATTTGTCCCGGACCGAATTTTTTATCTATCCCAAATCTGAATCTCCAAAAACCGGGTCCTATATGTGATATCACCGATGAAGTTCCATTATGTCCACCATCGGAACCACCCTGTTTCAATTGCATTTTGCCGACAGGAAAATTATACTCATCCACGAGAATAATGACATGTTCTGTGGGGATTTTATAATAGCGTATGAATTCACCGACTGCCTGACCGGCATTATTCATATATGTTTCGGGTAAGATTATAGATACTTTTTTCCCTTGAACCGAGCATTCGCTCTCAAGCCAAGAGCCGCGCCCTTTCTTGAAACCGGCTTGTTTTGATTTCGCAAATGTTTCCGCAATCATCCAACCTATATTATGTCTGGTGGATTCATATCGATCTCCGGGATTTCCCAATCCAACAATCAGCCAATGTGCCATTTTAGTCCTCGATGCTCCCTTCGTTTTTTGCAGTCATGAAGAGAAATAAGGATGCCACGAGCCATCTGGCATCTTCAAGTACTTTTGCCCATCCTACTTTAGTGACTTCGGCTGCTGCGGCCGGTGAGCTTTCTCCAAAGCATCCACAATCAATATTATATCCACGAGCTATGGCAATGAGAATGGCAATGATAAATACGATGAGCATTCCCGAAATCAAAAAAGAAGCAGCTTTTTCTTGGATTCTGAACAGTAGCATACCACCTGTCAATAATTCAACCCAGGGTAAAATCAAAGCAGGAAGATTCAGTGCTTCATAGGGAAGAAGATGAAAATTATTGATGCTCTTTGCAAATGCTTCGGGATTTGCAATTTTATCTATTGCCGCGGCAATGAAAATTGTTCCAATCAATATTCGGGCAAGTGTTCGAAGTTTGGGATCAGAAAAGGGAAGTCCGATGAGCAATGCCATGCCACATACCAATTCAATCCATGGAAGCGCAATGCCGAAGAGAGCTATTGGTAAATCAGCAGTCATTGCAAAAGTTGGAGGTTTCAGATTTTCAGCACCGATTTTTACAATACCTGCAAATGCAAATGAAGAACCAACTATGAGGCGAATAATCAATGGTCCGAAGCTCTGTAAGCGTTCCATATTGAAACTCAATGGGATGAAAGAATGGGACAAAGTTCGCGAAAAATCAAGAATGCAACAAGTGACATGTGGAATATACATGCAGTTTGGCTAACTTTCGCACATACATACACTATGGAGCTATACAATGAGTTCATTCAATAATGATGAATTTGAATTTGCTGATCCACAAGATATTGCATCAAATAAATTCAAGGCGATATGCGCATATCTTGGGATTTTGGTGCTGATTCCCTTACTATTGGCAAAGCAATCCACATTTGCGACATTTCATGCAAGGCAAGGAGTTAATGTATTTTTACTGTATGTACTTTCAAGTATTGTCAGTTATATACCATTTCTTCCATTCGATGGAATGATCAGCGGTTTGGTATATGTTGCTGCGATAATTTTTTCAATCATCGGAGTCATCAATGCGGGAAAAGGGCAAATGAAGCGACTTCCCATCATTGGTGATCTACGATTGCTGTAAAAAACAAAAAAGGCGACCAATGGTCGCCTTCAATCTTATGTCCGATTACTTATTTGGGGTCAACCACAGATGGCTTGACATTCCCATAAGCTACGATTTCCAAAGTGCCATAATCAGGATGATTTGTTTTCATCTTTACAACACCATTGAAATATCCTTTATCCTTTGGACTTACTTTCGCAATCAATTCTACTTCGCCACCACCGGGAATGGTTGTGGGTTTTGTGAGATTGAGTATGATTCCTGCAACTGTTTCAAAATCAGACAAAACAATGTCTTGAGTTGAGGTATTACGAATTGAAAGTTTTGCTTCGGACTTCGCACCAACTGTCATCTCTCCGAATGAGAGATATTGTGTAGGCAAAATTTGAATTGGTCTTACGACATCAGCTTTCAAATACAATACTTTGGTTGCATTCTGTGGATCATTGCTTGTGATCGTGATGCTTTTGGTCATCAAACCTGATGTTGCTCCAAGCTTCAAAGTCACTTCCATTGAACCAATTTCACCGGGATTAAGCTCTTTTTTGTCGAGAGGAGCTGTTGTACATCCACAACCTGGACGCACATCGGAGATCTTCAATAGTTCTGTACCTTCATTTTTGATCTTGATGGTAGCTTTCAAAGGATCATCTTTGGGCTTAACTTTACCCCAATCCTGAGTATCTCCACCAATGATGGTAATTTTTGGTTGTGCAAATGCAAATGAACCTGCTGCAAACAACAAGGCCATGCATGTATATACAAATCGTTTCATGAAAACACCTGTCATTGAACGGTGAATGAATATAAGTTGAAATAAGTGATGCAAAAATACTGAAATTCCATTATCATAAAGCATTGCCATAGACAATCACATCTAAGTCAGGCAAATCGGGATGATCGGTTTTACATTGGATGGATCCATTCCAATATCCTTTTTTATCAGGTTTGGCCTTAACTAGAACAGAAATCTGGGCTCCCGGTGCAATTTTTTTCACTTTTGAAATCACCGTAATTCCTTTGGATGAAACAAATTGAGTGATTGCAATGGGTCTGTTTGATGTATTTTTCAATATCATTGAGGCCTCAGCAGTAGTGCCTACATTCACCTGTGGAAATGCGATATAAGGCTGAGGCAATACTTGAATTGGTCTGAGGATATATGCTTTCAAAGTGATGGCTTTTACAGGAACCTTGGGATCATTGCTGGTAATTGTCAGACCTTTGATCAATTCACCGGCTGCGGTTCCTGGTGATAGGCCGACATTGACAGTGGCAATTTCACCGGGTTTTAGATATTTTTTGTCCAAAGGTGCAGTTGTACATCCGCATCCCGGCTTTACCTCGGAAATCTTTAATGGTTGATTTCCGACATTTTTTAGTTTCAGGTTTGCTTTTAAAGGGTCTTTGGAAGCCTGTACTTTCCCCCAATCAATGGTACTGCCGCCAATGACTTCCAATTTGGGTTG
This sequence comes from Ignavibacteria bacterium, assembly GCA_947491315.1. GTDB lineage: Bacteria > Bacteroidota > Ignavibacteria > Kapaibacteriales > UBA961 > UBA961. Next base: position 956 of record CANLII010000010.1, on the reverse strand, counting down.
AGCTATGGCGAAAGAGACAGTTGTTAGGAAAGAAATGAGAATGAAAAGGTAATTCATTGTTAACTATGCAAATTGTGACGTGCTTTCAACGAATGGAGCTGTGATTCATTGTATGGTTCAATAACTGAACAATATGGAAAATCCACCCAATACAGTCAGAGACCGCCATGGGTCCTCTCTTGTCACACGAGAATTCAATGTAATATCCGTTTGAATATAGGGCTTTATATATGCTTCATTAAAAATTGCTATATCATATTCGCAACGAAAGATCGGCTTGAATAGGAATCCGGCTACATCGATCCCTTTTACCATTTCATTTGGTGTATAGTATTCTCTATCTAATTGTATTCCGGGAACACTCACTTTCATTTCCAATTCATGCATTGAGTCATTTGGCAAGGTAATAGCACCTAAAAAGCCCAAAGCCACAGAAAAATGAGATGCAAAGAGTCTCTTTTTGGCAATCATGGCCAATTCCAAGGATTGGATTCGCGATGTCAAAGTATAATCTCTAAGCAGGTTGTATGAATTGTTCTTTTCACCCGTAGGGTCTTTATATAAAATGGAGTCTTGTCTGTTAGCATTGAAACTTGCCGAGCTGCTGCCATAACCGACTTGTGCTTGCAGTGAAAAATCTCCCTCAAGCCAATATTCTGCTGTCAATCCAACTCTATAGCCTCTTCCCGAACCATCTTTAAAGCCGCAACAATCCAAAACATTAGAAAAACTACGAGCGTTCACATACTCGGTATTCATGCCAAAGCCGGTATAGCCGCCAATGAACAGATCAGGTGAATCTGAGGGTAATCTCCAAGATTCGATCCAATCAAATCCTTGAGAATTGGCATTTTGCCAGGAAAAAAGAACTATGATACCGAAAATACAATGCTTCATGCATTTCATAAGGAATATCCCCAAAGATATATTGATGAGCCCATTTTGATTGGCTGTGG
>CANLII010000009.1 GCA_947491315.1 Ignavibacteria bacterium | reverse complement strand
GCAAACCGGGAAGAATTGTATTTGAGGGATATTGGAAGATGCCATTTGTGTTGCTGTAACATATGATTCCATTATGCACAGAAATATCATTCAATTGAGATTTGAATCCTATATCAAGTGATTCAATTGCACCTGAACGGATTCTTTTCAGTGCATCAAATTCAGCATACAAGATTGCATCACCATCAGTATTCATGGCATAGATAGTTTCAGTATTGAGTACTTTCCATGAAGTGACTTCCTGCAATGTTGCATTGATGCTAGCCTTTGCCAGCCCTTTTGCCGTTCCAACCCAAATTGTGTCTTGAAGAATAGCCAAACTACCGATGGAAGTACCACTTGGAATCGTGCCTATGAATTTGATCCAATCACCGGGAATGGTGCCTTGAAATTTCATGATGCCGAAATCACCGGCGCAATAGGTTATGCCTTTATGAAAAGCGAATGTGCGTATGCGTTTTGAAGCAATGCCTTGCGGTTGCGCTGTGAGTATTGCGGTGATGCTTGTCCAAGATTTGTTTTGAATATCGAAGATCACTATTGCACCATTTTCGGCACCTGCCCAGATTGTGTGCATGGAAGAGTCATAGGCGATTGCCGTGATGGTGGAAGTAAGCAAAGTGGAATCACTCACACGCCAATATTCATTGATACCTTTCTTTGTATCATAGGAAAAAATACCCCCTTTTGTGCCTGCATAAACAATGTCTTTAGCGCTTGTGATTTCATTCACGGAATACATGGATGACATATTCTGCCATTGGCTGATTAGTTGAGCCGAAAGCGAGTATATGTCACATATGAACAAAGCAGCGATGAAGATTACATTGCGAAAGATTGAATGGAGCATAAGAATCTGTGATGATACTGAAAAGGGATTCCCCATAGACTTTTTGGCAATATACCATGTGCTTAAAATTCTTCCAAGACCAAAAAAAAAGCGACCACCGAAGTGATCGCTTTAAGAGACTTATCAAACTCTGAATGATTTCTAGGTTTGATACCAATGTCTTGGATTAGTCTTGAGCAACTACTCTCCAAGCTCCACTCACATATACGAAGCAACCTACTTCATTAGCGTTTATACCACATCCATTAGCTGTTTGAGCTACTACTGGAGCAAATACCCAAATAATAGTTCCTTCAGTGCCCGCACCTCCACCACCAAAGAGTGATGGATCGAGAGTGTTTGCAGCTCCATTATAGATGAATACAGATCCGTTCGCTGGATTGATACTAGCATTTGCTGCTGCTGACACTACATTGCTTTGTAATTTTCCAGTAAATCCAACACCACCAGCTGATGCTATAAGTCCTTGACCGGCTGTTATAGTTTGTGAAGCGCTAATTGTACCACTTCCACCAGCTGCTGAGATCGAACCATTACTGGTTGAAATAGTACCTGTACCCGTTGCTGACAAACCAGTAGATGATGAAATCAAGCCGGATGATGATATTGTACCACCTGCTGAAATATTTCCTGATGTTGCCACAATATTGCCAGCGGTGGCTGTTATACCTGCACCTGCAGTAATTGCTTGTGCCGCGTTGATAGATCCTGATGCACCGTTTGCATTGATTGCACCATTTGTAGTTGTGACATTACCGGATGTTACAAGGAAATTGCCTGAATTAACAGTTAATCCTGAATTGACACCACCGGTCAATGTTGTTGCACCAGTTACACCAAGTGTTGTACCAACAGTTGCCGCACCAGAGATTGCAGCGGATACTGCTGTTATATTATCACCAACAAAAAGATCATCTGCGATTGTAAGGTCATTTCCACCACCTGCTACTGTAAGATTACCATTCACAGTGAGAACTGTGCTTGCTGATGCTGCACCACCACCAATAACTGCTGTTGCTGATGAAATATTATCAGCTACAGAAAGGTCATTTCCTACACCAATAACATCCAAGTTACCTGTGATATTTGTTGCACCAGTGATATTTGTTGCACCAGTTACATCAAGTGTGTTTGTCAATGTTGTTGCGCCATTTGCAGCCAATGTTGTGAATGCACCTGAGCTTCTTGTTGCTGCACCGATTGCTGTTCCATCAATTGCACCACCGTTGATGTCAACAGAAGCGAGTGTTGAAAGACCAGTAACGCCGAGTGTTGTGCCCAATGTTGTTGCACCACTTGCACTCAATGTTGTGAATGCACCTGTGCTTGCTGATGCTGCACCAATTGCTGTTCCATCAATATTACCACCGTTGATGTCAACAGAAGCGAGTGTTGAAAGACCAGTAACGCCGAGTGTTGTGCCCAATGTTGTTGCACCACTTGCACTCAATGTTGTGAATGCACCTGTGCTTGCTGATGCTGCACCGATTGGTGTACCATCAATTGCACCACCGTTGATGTCAGCACCTGAAGTGATAAATCCACCTGTAAAGGTTGACAAACCAGTTACATCAAGTGTGTTTGTCAATGTTGTTGCGCCATTTGCAGCCAATGTTGTGAATGCACCTGAGCTTCTTGTTGTTGCACCGATTGGTGTATTGTCAAGTGATGTTGCGCTTGTGGCACCAGCATTCAATGTACCACCAATTACTGTATTACCGGTTGCACCAGCAACAGTAAATCTATTTGTACCAGGAGCTCCATCAGAAACTGTAATATTACCACCATTTCTGATTGTCAGTCCACCAGCAGTTGAAGTAACACCACCTGTAGTGGCCACCAAACCTGTTCCTGCAGTCACCGTAGTACCTGCACTTACACTTCCAGCTGATGATATATTACCAGTTGTTGTAGTGATATTACCATTAGTTGCTGTGATATTATTGCTTGCAGTAATATCATTTGTAGCACTTACATTTAAACCTTGGACAGTAGCACCAGCAGTAACATTTCCTATTGTTGCAGTAATATTACCTGTAGTGGCAGTTATTCCTGTACCGGCGGTTATTGTTGTGCCTGCATTTACTTGACCTGCAGTTGCTACGATATTACCTGTTGTTGAAGTAATACCTGTTCCGGCAGTCATTGTTGTACCTGCATTTACTGCACCTGCAGTTGCTACGATATTACCTGTTGTTGAAGTAATACCTGTTCCGGCAGTCATTGTTGTACCTGCTGTGATATCTTGTGTTGAACTGATTGAACCAGCTGCACCACCTGCAGAAATCGAACCATTTGTGGTTGAAATATTACCTGAATTAACTATTAGTCCAGAATTAATTCCACCGGATAATGTTGTAGCGCCGGTAACACCAAGTGTTCCACCAACGGTTGCATTATTTGTAATCTGTGCAGAGTTTAATGTAGCAAGGCCAGTTGTGCCTAAAGTAGTAACTGTTGTGGCACCAGCACCAAGAGTTCCAGACACTGTTGCATTTCCGGTAACTGCTGTCAAACCTGTGATGCTTGCACCACCTGCAGAAACTGTCAAACCACCTGTTGTTGCTACCAATCCACTGCTTGCTGTGATTGTACCGGCTGTTGTTGACATATTACCAGTTGATACCACCAAGCCACCTGCTACATCAGCTCCACCATTTGCATCAAGTGCACCGGTGAGTGTTGTAATTCCACCTACATTTAGGTCTGTAGTTGCACCATTTAATGTTACATCAGCAGAAAATGTTGATGTACCTGTTACGCCGAGTGTGCTACCAAGTGATGTTGCACCATTTGCAGTCAATGTACCTTGAACTGTTGTTGCTGAACCTGCACCTGTTGAGTTACCAATCAATGTAAGAGAATTACCTGTTGTATTGATATTTACAATACCATTCAATGTAGTTGTACCATCAACATTTACAACGCCATTGAAGTCAGAATCACCATTTACTGTTAAATCTGTCCCAGCTGTAAGTACACCACCACCGATAACTGCAGTTGCAAGTGAAGTTGCACCTGTGCTAAATGAACCTGAACTTAATGCACTTGTTACTGTTGCTGAAGACAATGTAGTTGCACCTGTTACACCAAGTGTACCAACAAGTGTTGTATTTCCATCAACATTGAGATTTGCATCTAGATCAGTATTTAGAATTACATTCAAATCGCCATGAACAACAGTTCCACTAGTAAGGTTACCAATATTTGTTGTAAGTGCACCCGTTCTATTGATATTGGTTGTACCTAAAACGGTTGTAGTACTAAGAGCATTACCAATTGTTGTATTTGTGGTATTTGAACCTGTATTGAGGTTTGTTATTCCATTTGTTGAAAGTGCTGCTACTCCTGTTGCAGGATTACCATTCAATATTGTTCCGTTTTGAACCAACAATCCGGTATTGAGAGTAGATGTACCATTAACGATGATATCATCACCAATGATTGCATTTTCATCAACAACAAGAGTTTTTGTTCTTGTGTCAAGCCAAACTCTTAAGCTTTGATCAGTTGTGATATCACCACCAACCTGTAAGTCTTCAGCGATATTAAGATCATGAATAAAGGTTGGGTTATTTGCACTACCAATGAAAGTTGTTGGAAGTGTGACTGCTGAACCACTAGTATTGATAGTCAAATCGCCTTGGATCGAAATCGAATTTCCAGCTGCAGAAATTACTGAGACATTTCCACCACTTGCAGAGTTACCAATGATTGTATTACCGGCTCCGGTATTATTGATATTGGTATTACCTGTGATGGTATTTGCTGTTGATACTAATGGGCTAGCAACAAGATTTGTACTACCGGCTACAGATAAGCCATTTGTGATAGTTGTAGCACCTGCATTCAATGTTCCGGTTGTGGTATTACCAAGCGTGGTTGTACCTGCAGTTTGATTGATGTTACCGACAAATTGAGATGCACCGTTTACATCAAGTGCACGACCTGAACCTGTATTTGACATTGCAACTGTTGTTGCTGTACTATTATTATTGAATGCTGCGGCTTGACCTGCTGCATTTGTGTTTTGCACTGTAAGCGTTGGGGCTGCATTGTTTGATGTATATGCAATTTGTCCCGCAGACATAATTCCTGATACACTCAAATCACCTGTGATTGCTGTATTACCAACGATATCTGTATTACCATTGATATCAACTCCACCACCACCACCACCACCATTGATGGTGGTTACTGCATTAGTATTACCAAGTGTGGTTGCTGTATTGTTGGCTCCTGCATTGATGGTTGTTGTCCCATTTGCTGTAAAGCCACCATTTATAGTACCACCACCATTGATTATACCACCATTATTGATGGTTGCGCCATTATTAACTACAGCACCACCATTCATTGTTGTTGCACCAGTCAATGTTGTTGTACCATTCACACCAAGTGTGCCACCTACAGAAAGATCTGTACCTGCACCTGACAATGTAACATCATTTGAGAAGGTTGATGTGCCTGTAACTCCAAGTGTACCACCTACAGTAGTATTACTTGTTACACCGAGCGTACCACCTACTGTTGTGTTACCTGTTACACCAAGTGTGCCACCTACTGTTGTGTTACCTGTTACACCAAGCGTGCCACCAAGTGTTGTGTTACCTGTTACTCCAAGTGTACCACTAAGTGTAGTATTACCGGTTACACCAAGTGTGCCACCTACTGTAGTAGCACTTGTGCCACTACCGATTGTTGTATTGCTTGCACCTGTTGTATTGATATTGGTAACACCTGTTACTGTTGCGCCATTTGCAATAGTTGCACCACCGTCAACATTTAATGTACCATCAAGATCTGTATTGCCTGTTGTGTTCAATGTACCAGTGATGGTTGTTGAACGCAAACCTGCTGTACCTGCTGTTTGTGTGATACCTGCATTGAATGTTGATACACCATCTACATTCAATGTTGTATTGAGGTCTGTTGCACCATTTGCTGTTAGTGTGCCTGTTGTGGTATTACCAAGTGAGGTTGTACCTGCAGTTTGTGTGATACCTGCATTGAATGTTGATGCACCATCTACATTCAATGTTGAATTGAGGTCTGTTGCACCATTTGCTGTCAATGTGCCTGTTGTGGTATTACCAAGTGTGGTTGTACCTGCAGTTTGATTGATGTTATTTGTAAAGGTAGAAACACCATTTGCTGTCAATGGACCATCTACAATTGTTGTGCTTATGGCATTACCAATTGTTGTGGTCGCATTACCACTAGTGTTTACATTGGTTGCGCCTGTTACATTAGTTGCTGCAAGTGTTGATTGACCTGTTGCATTCAATGTACCGGTTGTTGTTCCGGTTGTTGCATTCAATGTTGTTGTGGTTGTTCCACCATTCAAGTTCGATGCACCTGTTACGGTAAGTGTTCCACCAACTGAAGCATTGTTTGTCACAGTGGCAGAAGCAAGTGTTGATGCACCTGAATTTAATGTACCGGTTGTGGTATTTGCCAATGATACTGTACCACCGCTTTGTGACAAGTTACCATTGATGGTTGTTGCACCAAGTGATGAAGCACCTGCATTCAATGTACCGGTTGTTGTATTACCTGAAACATTTGCTGATGTTGAATTCAATGCACCTGTTGTGGTTGCACCAAGAACTGATGTTCCTGCATTCAATGTACCGGTTGTTGTATTACCTGTAACATTTGCTGATGCTAATGTTGATGCACCTGCATTCAAAGTGCCTGTTGTGGTATTACCAAGTGTGGTTGTACCTGCAGTTTGATTGATGTTATTTGTAAAGGTAGAAACACCATTTGCTGTCAATGGACCATCTACAATTGTTGTGCTTATGGCATTACCAATTGTTGTGGTCGCATTACCACTAGTGTTTACATTGGTTGCGCCTGTTACATTGGTTGCACCATTGACAGTTGCACCACCATTCATTGTGGCAAGACCTGTCAAGTTTGTTGCACCTGTTACACCAAGTGTACCACCTACTGTTGAATTGCCGGTTACAATTGAAGTACCATTAACAGTTGCATTGCCTGATGACAATGTGCCTGTTGTGGTATTCAACAATGTTGTTGAACCGGAAACCTGATTGATATCACCTTGGAAAGTTGTAATACCAACAAATCGAGATTGACCTGAAACATCAAGTGCACGACCTGATGAATTTTGGTTAGTAATCGCAACTGATGGATTTGTAGCACTATTATTATTGAATGAACCTGCTCCACCAATACCTGTATTTTGAACAGTCAAAGTTGGAGTTGCTTGATTAGATGTATATGCAATTTGACCTGCTGAAAGAATTCCGCTTACAGCCAAGTTGCCATTCAAATTAGTATTACCATTTACAGTTGTTGGTCCAACAAGTGTGGTTCCACCAGTAGTGTTACCGATTGTTGTTACTGCACCACCGGTTGTGTTTACATTAGTTGTTCCGGTAACATTTGTCACACCATTGATGGTTGCACCATTATTGATGGTTGCACCATTATTGATGGTTGCACCACCGTTAACTGTTGCACCATTATTGGCTGTCAATACACCTGCAACTGTTACTCCTGCACCGGCACCTGTTGCATTACCGATTGTAGTAACAGCATTACCAGAAGTATTGATATTAGTTGCACCAGTAACATTTGTTGCACCAAGTGTTGATTGACCTGTAACACCAAGTGTACCATTGACTTGCGCACTTCCTGCTGTCAATGAATTGGTTGTTGTATTTCCGGTTACATTTGCAGAGGCCAATGTTGTTGCACCAGCATTCAATGTATTATTGATTGTTGTTGGTGCATTTGCAGTCAATGCATTACCAGTAATCAATACTGAATTTCCTGTATTACCGATACTTGTCGCATTACCAACTGCAGTTGAACCTGTATTGATACTAGCACCACCATTAATGATGGTTGTACCTGCATTCAAAGAACCGGTTGTTGTGTTACCTGTAACATTTGCTGATGCCAATGTTGAGGCACCTGCATTCAATGTACCGGCAACGACTGTATTACCTGCATTCAATGTACCAGTTGTGGTATTTTGAAGAGTTGTTGTACCGGATGACTGACTGATATTCCCTGCTACTGTCATTGCTGCACCAGTACCTGTAGAAGCAATGCTTACTGCAGGCTGTGTACTTCCAGAAGAAACGCTAATCGCATTACCATTGGAGTTTGTAGCCATTGTTACAGAGATACCAGGTGTTGTATTATCAGCATTTCCACGGGTCTTATTAATTGTAAGACCTTCGCCACGACCATTTTGTGTTACCGCAATAGCAGCTGCACTAGTAGATGTCGCATTTGACGGATTACTATTGACCGCAATAGCAGAACCAAGTGTTGACTGGTTAACTGCGATGCCAGTTGTATTAGCAGTTGCACCTGTATTGGCCGCATTAACAATAACACCTGTGCCTGATGTGGCATTGTGTATGAAAACTGCTGTCACAGCTGAATTTGTTGTTGAAGCATTAATTGCTGTACCGGTCAAGCTTGAAGCATTCAAAGCATTACCTGTATTGCTTTGAGCATTAATTCCTGTTCCACTTCCAGTATTTACACCGGAGAGCGCTGTACCTGTATTTGAATTGATGAATTCACCTGTGTTACCGGAACCTTGATTTGTCAATCTGAACATTGTACCTGCGAGGTTCACTGTTTCATCAATTGGGAAATCAAGTGCATTATTTGGTGACCACTGAAGTGAATTGCTTGCAGCATTATAGCGAAGCACATTGCGATTTGAAGTAGGAGCATTCAACCAACCTTGTGTTCCACCGGAACCATTGTCTGTTGATGTACCCATAAGCAAGCGATTTAAACCAACAGCACTTGTTGTATTTGCGCCTGCATTTGTTTCAGTTGCAAATGTTGATGGTGTGAGTCTTCTCCAGCTTACTGATGTACCATCCCAGTGCAATGACTGATGAGGAGCTGAAGGTGCATTCAACCATTCTTGTGAATTCGCGCCTGTTGCCATGAGCAATTTGTTGGCACCTGCTACTGTTGTACCTGTATTGAGGTCAATAGGAGCAATTGTACCATCAAGAATTTTACCTGTTGTTACCGCACCGTCTGCAAGATCTACAGTTGCAATTGTTCCATCAAGAATTGTTCTTGAAGAAACTGCGCCTGTAGCAAGTTTTTGTTCGATTACTTGTTGATCACCAATATGAACTGTCTTAACAGCACCAACCGCAATCTTTGGATTGGGATAAAATGCTGTCAAATCTCCACCTGCAGGGCCTGTCGGTGGGAAGGTCAAATTAGCTGAGAAATGTCTTTGTTCAATTGCGCCATCAGCAATTTCTGCTGAACCAACCGCACCTGCTTTAATTTCAGGATTTGGGTATGTACCATCCAAATCTCCGCCTGCAGCGCCTGAAGGAGCAGCTGTTCCTGCTGTTGTAGCGAAAGTCGCATTTGCCGCATTTGCCGCATTTGCTGAATTATATGCAAAATCTGCGGAGAATGCATATGGTGAAGTTGTCATCTTCATACGAGGCATTTTCACGCCCTGATACTCAACTTCCAACCAATATCCTTCCTTGAAATCTGCATTTGTAGGAATATCAACCTTTTCACCAATCACTGTTGAAAATGCACCACCTACAGTATTAACAGAAATAGGCTCAACATGAACGGGTGCTCCGCCTGATGCGCCTGGATAGAATTCTACTCTAATTGAATGAGGCCCATCAGCTACAGGCGTATTATCTTGCTTAAGCAACATACCCTGAAATGTGATGTACCTTGGAACTTGTGCCTCAATATTACTTACAGGCAGAGCTATTGCGCTCGCGGCGGCAAGGCCAACAAGAAAACTTTTTCTCATGCTAAAAACTCCGAAGAATTATATAAAATTTTAATCATCATAGTTATTACTTGACAAGCATCATTGGCACACGTGCCTTTAGTACCTGACCATTGAGTGTAAGTGACATTTCGCAAATATAATTACCTGCACCTACATCAGAACCCGCATCATCCTTAGCATCCCACTGAATTGTATGATTACCTGATTCCATGAACTCATTATTTACAAGAGTTTTAATTTCACGACCAACCATGTCAACAATACGCATCATCATTGGTGCGCTTTGAGGTACTGTGTAATTGATCGTTGTTAACATCGAAAAGGGGTTTGGATAATTCGAAATCAAACTAGTACCGGAGACAGAAGGAGTGTTCTCATCAACGCCGGTAATACCAGGATTAACTGGACCCCAAAAACCAACATATAATTTATTGCCATTGGCTTCAACCATACCAGCAACAAATTGACCGATAGTGGCATGCATTCTCATACCATTACCAACTTCAGCCGAAATCACACCACCACCACTAATAACCCATCTGTTGCTTACAGACTGCGCATTTAGGTTTTGAGATGTGACTGCAAATCCTGTGAGAAATAAAAACACAGACAAAGTGCCTAATAGTGTTTTCATGTTAACTCCTAATAAATTAAATCTTTAAAATTATATATTTCAATTACTTACAAATTTCTGCATACTATTTTCACTTGCTTCAGGCATGTGTTAGCTATTGATCAACCGCAAAAATCATTCCAAAGTGTATTCCACTCAGATGATTTAAGAATTTTTACAATTATTCACAGTTTTGCGCAACAAAGACCAATTCAGACAAGCTTTTATGTATTCATCTTGTCAGATATTTCATCCAAATTCCACAATTTTATGCCAGTTTTCCACACAAGCTAAAGTCTTTAAAATCATATACTTAGGTCAAACACAGTGAGTATTTGAGACATATACTTGACCTTTCTACACTTTTAGCAGTAAACGAAAATACAAAATTCACAACAACTACAAAAGAATCAATGCTATTAATAAACCATAATGTTGTCAATTGGCAGCGAATCTCTGTACGAGGGGAAAAGAATTGCATGATGCACATTGTCAGATTAATGACAATGTGTGCAAACTTTTCCACAGTCTTCATGTACATATTTTATCTAGTATTTGTCAAACTATATAATCACACATATCATGCCAAAAGTCATTTCTTTACTTTTTTCTTCACTTGACTTGGCTGTATATAACCACTTTTTCTAATCTTATCTTTTGATATTTGATCAATACTGGCATCCAAAAGGTGGTTTAGTATCTGAATATTCCGCTCTTTTGAACCGCTTGCAATATCATTGATCAGTCCATCAATTATCTTATTCTGTCTTTTTAAGGGGTTTTTGGAAATCAAACTAGCTATGTCCTTAGTCTTAATGCTCGTATCAGCATGCATAAGCAGGGAGACCAGTACATCTTTTGCTTTTTCCGGCGACTTACCTTCAAATATGGTTGTTAAAAGCCCAAGACTTACCTTACCCGATCCTCTCATTCCCATAATTGCACTATTTCTAATGATCTGAGCTTCCTCAAATAATGCGCTTTGTAATAATTCAATCACATTCGATGGAAGAACTTTCCCAATTGAATATGCCGCTGAAGCCCTCACCATCGACTCCTCATCTTGTAATCTATGAGACAAGACCTCCAATACCGAATCAGATAATGCGCCAATTTCCCCAATTTGCTTTGCGGCTATGGACCTGATGCGCCAATTTCCATGATCTAGCAATGATATCATGATGGGTATACCAGATTTGAGCTTCAATTTAGCCAACATGCTCAATCCCAGACCAATGACTTCATTACTATCATCTTCACATGCCCGCAATAGTGATGCTTCCACTTCTACGGGGTATGCTTTATGTAATTGAGGAATTATGTGTTCGAGCGCCAATCGCTCGCGTGGCATTTGAGTACCATATTTTTCCTCACAATAGGACAAAGCAGGAAGTCCGAGGGCAATCAATTCCTTTCTTGCTATATCAACTCCTGATTGATATTTCTGAGGCGCTGCTGCTGCGCGGATGAAAATGGAGTCAATTGATGACCAAACATATCCAAAATCCAACTCAGAAATAACTGAATCTGCTTTTTCAGGTGTCAGCTTGGTTTTTTTTATGTCCATAAATCCAAATTCAGCATCCAAGAATAAACCGTAAGTGGAGCGTTTTTGCATGGAATTATTTTGACTATGATTTCCATACATATCATTTCCACCAGCATCTGCAAAGATTCCAATCATTCCATAATTTCTTCTGAAATCAGAATATCCCATTGTATTGTTTTGATTCCTCGCTATATAGGAATCATCTCCCATGAGATCCGTGAATAGAGATATTGCATTTGCATTACCTGCTCCTAATGATAAACTCTCCACTGTATAGGAATCATTTCCTTGTTCATCAATCAATAAACCAAAGGCAATATCATGTCCACAACCCTGGGAAACTCCATGCGATGTATAGGTATCATTTCCTGATGCATCCCATAATAATCCTTGAGCCAGATGCACCCCCGATCCCTGAGCATATTGATGGGCTTTGTACATGTCGGATCCTTCAAGATCAATCAAACCACCGAAGCCATACCAATAGCCGGTGCCCTGACCATAGATATCAGCTACATACACATCATTTCCTGAATGTTCAATCAATAATGCCAATCCACCGGAAGCGATGGGTCGATAACCCAATGCCGCACCTTGTGCAAATGATTCAAAGTGATCATCATATCGCAGAAAATCCTGAAATGGACTCGCACAGATATAGGAATCATTTCCAGCATGATCAGTGAGAATTCCCACGCCACGAGTTCCTGCAAATGCTTGACCATGTGCATGAATTGTATAATGGTCATTTCCCTGAATATCTTGCACTATTCCAATTCCGAAAAAACCCATTCCTTGTGTATTGGTTTTGGAAGAATACGAATCCATGCCGGATCTGTCATGTACATATCCTAAACCAAATACACCAGCACCAAGCGAGAAATTTCCTCCGGAGTATACATCATCACCGGACAAATCATGAAGTATACCGATGCCGAAATATCCAGATCCCAAAGCATAATCTCCGCCTCGGTAGGTGTCATTGCCAGACAAATCAACAATGCATTGTACAGGATGCAATAAAGCTTCTTTTTTTCCACCAGTGATTGCATATATATCGTTTCCTCCGGGATCCAGAATCAATAGATAATTGCCTTCATAAATATCATCGCCATAGGTGCCAATGGCAATTTTTCCATATGGTGTATTCAATCTTAGTGGCTTTAACTCTCTTTGATATTCATCAGATAAGCGTTCCGCCAATGAAAAGAGATGCGGATATGATGCTATAAGAGATAATCCATATTCAATAATTTCTTTTGGTGATTCAGCACGACTAAAAAAGCGTTTTGCCAAATCAACACCTTCAATCTCAGATTGCTTCAGTGCATAGAGTGAGAGATTGGCGGATTCTTCAGAGAGCATCAATAATGAGTCTGCATGACGAATAAGCAATGTATCTTTCAATAATCTTGAACGAGCACTTGCAGTATTTTTAATGACTGTAAGAATTGGTCCGAGATATTGTCTGATGATGATTGCATTGGCAAAACTCGTGACAGATTCCAATTGATGACCAATCATTTTATCTATCTCACGAGCTGATATTTCATTGTGTAAATAACGAGGAGTATATTCACCAAGATAGCCATCCTTCATCAATTGCATGAACCATTGATCTGTACTATCTCGCAATGCTTTATTAATTCCTTGAATATGCAATTGTCCGATTGAACCCATTAGTAATGGATTCTCGAATAGTGACATTTGCAATGGCGAACGATGCTTATCTGGTTGTACGATATCATGGGGCATGGATAAATCAATTCGTTTCATATCCAGCACATGCAAACTCGAATCAAGTGATTGCAGAAATGAAGGTGAAAATCCTTGTCCATAACTCATGCAGAATGTACAGCAAAGCATGATAAGACAGAGAATGATGCGTGGTGAATTCATGATTGTATTATTCTTTTGATATGAGAACCAACAATTGCTCGGGAGATAAACCATGCGCTTCGCATATTGCTCTCAAACTTTGCCATGTATAAATTCCTGTTGCATGTCCATCACCCCAAGTTGCTTGCAATCCATAATTTCCTACAGGAGTAAGTGCTGTAAGTTCATTCATTCCGGGTTTAAACATCTTGATGCCAACAAACACTTTCTGTCCCATGATTTCTTCACCTTGGCATCCCGCGCAAGGACATTGATCACGCAAGGTTTCAAGCATAATCGTGGAAGCTGTTTTATCATTCCATTCTATATGTAATAGATATTGCTTGGGTCTGGAGATTGATGTGGGTGTCAACATTGTAATTCAAATATTATAGAAAAAAGATCATGACATATTCAATGAGCCAAAGTATCGGAAATGCAAGTGCAAACAAGGTCATGGAACCGAGAAGTTTTTTGTTTTGCGCATAACCAAGCATCATTGCAATCAACAAAAATGGAATCATCGGCTCATGATATCGAGGAGTTCCAAAAAATAGTGTACAAGGAATAATCATTCCTATGATAATTGCACTATTTCTCAATCCTTGATTGTTTTGCAATAGCATTGTTCCATGTGATACACCTAAGAACATAATGAATCCACCCGGTATCATAAGTAGATATGACCACCATGGAAGATTCTGCATTCTCTCGCGATAAGTATCTCCTTCTATGCGGAGACTTTGCAATGGAAGATACGCATCTGATGCAAAGAGAAATGCAATTTTCTTTGGAATGAGGAATAATGAATGCAATGGATCATTTAGAATATAATGCATCGCCGATGTGAATGCTGATGCATTAGCTTGAACTTCTGATTGTCCATCAAAGCGACGCATTTCATCCACGAATTTATAGGATCCATTTGCTTCGGGATTATGTCCGATGAATAAGTTGATCCCTGTATTTGAAGCAATCATCGGTGAACCCAACACATATGTATTCCTCATCATCCAAGGGAGAATTGCAATAATGATTCCACTTGCAAAGGCAATACTGGTTTTCATATTATTGTCTTTCAGACTATCGTGAATCAAGACCGCGATCACGGAGAATATCATAATTGGTCTTGTCAGAACTGCGATGCCCCAAAACAATCCTTCCACAATTCGCGAGCGAGTGCCTTGAAAAGCGATGTGGATGAATACACTCATCAGCATGCACATGATTGCGAGTGGTTCAGACATAAATGTCATTGATTGCATCCATGTCATCGGCAAAAGAAGATACAGCGTCGATCCTGCATAAGATATTGCATTGCCGGCATCATACTCTTTGAGAATCAATGCAATCAGTAATGCTGAAATGGATACAAGGAATGATTGCAAGGCATAACCGAATATGGTACTCGGCCATATCATATAAAAGAATGAAAGCAATGCAGGAAAACCGATAGGACGATATGCAGTTGGAAATCCATTGGCGGTATATGCATGAGTTTCTGCCAAACGCAAAGCATGCTCATGATAATCGAGTGCATCGGATTGAGGGATTGGTGAAACCACAATCGAAAGTATGAAATGCGCGATAAATCCCAATGCGCCAATGAGCAGTAGATTTCTTATGAATATGTGATCATATCGAGAAAACAGAGATTTCATGGGCATCAATGAGAAACAGGGAAATACCGCGAAGCATTTCCCTGTTGATGATCTACAAAGATTATTATTTATGGAATATTACCAATCAGCGAGAAGCGCATGGTATTTCCAAGAGGATGATTTTCTTCAGTCGGTATCACGAAGCTGAAATCAAGATTGAATACATCATAGCGAATACCTGTACCAAATGTGAAGAATTTTCTATTCCCGATTGATGCGGGTTCAGAAAAATAACCGCCGCGCAATGCCACAACTTGTTCATACCAATATTCAACACCAAAAGAAGTTTCTATACCACCTCTTTCCCAAGCAGTGACGAAAGAAGTTGGAATTGGATCATTCACCAAACTATCACGACGAACAAGCAATTTTGCCATATCGAAAGCAAATGTCAACTTATTGAATTCATCTTCGAGAACTGTAACTGCCGTTCCGATGCGAAGTGTTGTTGGAAGTGGATCCGATACATTGATATAGGTAACTTTCGGACCAATATTCGCCAGATTGAAACCAAGACCAAATTTGTCACCGAGATCAAGTCCAAAAAGATCAAGATTGGTAGGTCTCCAAAGCATGCCCAAATCGAATGCAAGACTTCGACCAATACCATCACCAGTTCCAGTTCCTTGTGCATTTACGGGAGCACCAAGATTTGATTCAATATATTTAATCTGAAATCCGGCACCGATATCATCTGCAATCAATGTTCCATAGCCTACACCAAGGGCATATTCAAAGGAACGGAAAGTATTGAGCACTTTACCGCTGAAGTCCGTTCTTTTGAATTCACCTAAATTCATGAGCATGAAATTGGTATTGATCGTTCCTTCGAGTGAAGGCACATATTGACTATAAGCAGCATGCGCATAGAATAAGTCAGCATTGAATTGTGGTAACCATTTGGCATAAGCCAAAGCAACCTTTTTGTCATTTGATTTTGTAGTTGCCGGAACTTGAAAACCAAGTCCACCGACATTCCAATGTGTTGCATAAATATTGTCCCCCAAACCTGTTCCGGTTTCCCCCATACCATTCGCCCTTGAATCAGGCGAAATTGTGATGAAAGGCACAGCCGCTTGCCCAAAAATTGATACTGTTCCGCCCATCAATGCCAATGCAATCACGATGCTTTTGGCCACAATTGAGTTCTTCATAAGATATTCCATTCTATCAGTGATACTTTGTTTCTAGTTGAATTATTGCGTGACAATGACTTTTCCGTGCAATGTGGTGCCCGGTCCATTTTGTTCTTTTACATGCATGACGCAAAGATAGACTCCCATGGGAACCGGTATTCTTTGCATATCCGTGCAATCCCAGCGATATGTCCAGGTATGTAATTCTTGCTTTTCAAGTGTTTCTTTTTTCATCAATCGACCATTCATATCAAAAATACGAATTTCGGCTTCGGTGGGAAGTGATTGATTATGAATAAAACCAATATTTGCAAATTGATTTGTGGGATTTGGATAGACAAATAATCCTTCTGTTATCAAGTTCGTATCATTATCTGCCAATCTGAAATATGTTTCGGTTTCGGAATAATTATTCCAGATGTCCCATGCTCTCACGCGCACGGAATGTGTTCCTGTCTTGAGATTGAAAATGCGCTTTTGTGCCGTGCCCATCCGTGCATCGGAAAGATCTGCCTGATATTCCGTGGTGAGATCCACCGGAATTCTGTCAGAATTAAACCAAGCTTCTATATTATGTCCGATACCCGCACCTGTTGCATTGATTGCCGTATTATCTGATAGATCCACGATCAACAGTGGATTTCTTCTCACAAGATTACCTGGTTGAAATGTTCTATTGTCCAAATATATTGCAATTGTTGGTCCATCAGTATCGGGCTCTGATACCGATTCAATACCACCAACTTTAAATCCTTTCGTACTTCCTTTTGCTGTCACATCATCTTGTGTATAGGCAAAACCGAGCATTCTTCCACGCTTATTGGTGAAGCCGATGTCTTTCGGAACGATGAATGAACCTGTAAATTGACCATTCTTGACAGCAAATGTACTTCTCGCCAAAATATTGCCTTGCTCATTGATGGTATGGGTCACATTATCGATTGGGTCTTTCACTTTGAGTTCAATATCGCTATCCTTCACAGTTACAAGAACCGTACCATCAAAGGAATTATCCACGGAATAATTGGAAGCAAGTCTGACTGAACCTGTCACCGTCACTTTTTGTAATGCTTTGATATTGATCATGGCGGTATCCGGAATCGTGGGATCTTCATCCACGAATTTCATATTGATGCTATCGAATGTTATAATATCATTCGGCATTTGCAAATGCAATGCGGGATCACCAAGAATCAGATATTTTTCATCATTGTCGCCATAGAGTTCTTGTTTGGTTTTATACATGGCTTCACCGATCGACATATATCGACCCATTGTATCACGCGAGAACAGATAGCGATAGAATCTGTCACATATCACTGCATTCTCACCGGAATACACAAGTCTTGTCGCGGCAAAAACACCGATTGCTCCGCCTCTTTCACTTCTCAATAAATCTTCGGCTCCTGATTCACGCTCTGCATCATCGAAGCGGGCAAAATCACAAGTGGCGGCAGTGAGAAAAAAGAGTTTGTCTTTATTCAGCATCTGCGGTATGGTTGTCTCTTTTTCAAAGATGCGCT
The DNA here is from genome assembly GCA_947491315.1 of Ignavibacteria bacterium. GTDB lineage: Bacteria > Bacteroidota > Ignavibacteria > Kapaibacteriales > UBA961 > UBA961. The sequence goes on along the minus strand of CANLII010000009.1, from coordinate 65,525 downwards.
CATGCGCCCAGAGTCTTGGGCTTCCATGTCCGATCCAATTCAAAAGAACAATACCATTATTGTTTATCTCAGACAGTAGGTCTTGTGTGACTGTTGGTTTTCTGCGACCATTCGATACAATTTCAGCTGGATATTGTGCAAGATATATTTTCTTCAAAATCATGTCTTCAGGAATTGCATCGCGGGCTAATCCTTCCGATTGACTCGTATGTTGGGTTCCTTCGGAACCAGATCCGACCGGACCATCATCTGCAACGAGACATACTGTTTGTTGCCATGTGCCTTTCACCAACTCTTGTTCATAATGTTTGATTTTATCAACAAGATACTTTCCATTTTCATTGGAGAGAACCGGCATACGGCCCATGATAATATCTATCAATCTATCCTTACCACGCAGACGGGCAAAATAATCATCCACGCAAGCAGAAACTGTTTCTCTGTAATATAGCGGGATATCATCTGTTTGATAAGTCGGGATATAATTTGGAATCGTGACCTGTATGTTTTTATAGTCATAATGTCCATCACCCCAGAACATCATATACTTTGGTTTTATCTTCCAAGAATTCACTGCATGTACTGCATAATCTCTAATTGCAGTAATATCCTGCATGCCACATGCAAATTCAGTGTAAATATCACTTGTGGTGACAATCTTCACTGAAACTCCTGTGGATTCTCTATACTCTTTGTATTTCGTGGCTGATTGAATGAGATCATGATGCGTGATCAATAACATCTCCGCACCTTCATTGTCCGTGCGCAAGCCGGCAGGTGTGATCGATTTGATTGATGGATTGACAAATGACCCGGAAACAAAATATCTGCGTGGTTGTAGTGATGTTTCATTCACTCTAAACACATAAATACCACCGGTTGTTGACACATTTTCCAATAATTGCGGATGGCGTGGATCCGTGATGTCAAAACCTAGAATTTCCTGAGATGCAAATCTTGACACATTATATTCTATTCCACCATTTCTCTTCACATCCGAAAAAACTTCGAGTTGATTATTCGATGCGGTAAGGGTTCGAGGATAGAGTATTTCAAACCAATCAACAATTGCTGTTGAAGCAATGCCACCTTGTGGACTTTGATAGGAGAATCGTAATACAGAGCGATTGTCTTGAGCTATTGCACTTGAAGAAATACTCACTTCACGCAATGGCGTTCCGATTGCTTCGGTATAATTATAGTAATTATTGAATGGATTCGTGCCCGGGATGGTGACAGCATCGATTTGATTATTTTGTTCACTCACAGTGAGTTGTCCATCAGACTTTGTTTTGCTGACAACTTTATATCGATATACAACAGAATCAATTCTCGCAAAATCCGTAAGTACAGTTGTAAATGTTCTAGGAGAGATTGATTCAATCGACTTTCCAAACCACACTCTTCCTGAAGGTGCTGAGAATGCATTCATCAATTCTTCTTCATTGAATGTGCGAGACATGAATGTTGAAGGTCTGAATTTCACTGAATCATTTGAAATCGCGGGAACCAATTTTGCTCGTAATCCGGAAGCACCACCAATGGTGATCAAGTATGAAGACTCATTGTCATAAGGATGAGTGAAATGTCTGAAATCAAGATTTTTTCCTGCTTCATCTGTATCCAATCGAAAACCTTTTGCAGGTTCGCCATAGAAATAAATGGCATCGAGTTCACCATCATTGTTTGTCTTGACAATGATCGGCTGTTCTGACATTGTATTCGCCAAAGCTGAGTCAACATGTTCGGGCAGCATTGTGCCACCGAGACCAAATACTTTAATTGTAGAGATTAGATCCTTGCCAACATTGATTCCTGCTGATGCGAGTGCTGATTTATCTAATGTATAAATGCCTTGCTGATTGACATTTACCTTTGCCCATGGTCCTGTCAGTTTCAATGTCTTTGGAATAATTTTAGCAAATGCAGACTGTTTTTCAACTAACCAAGATCTTGTTTCATTATGGTTTGCGGATATATCAATCTCATCAAAATCATCAGCGATTATCGGGGAATTCACATTCTTTGGATTGAAGATCACCGTACATTCAATTGTCTTGGGGATTTCCAATATTCCTGTAATGGCATGTACTCTCAGAGCTTTGATGTTTAGATGTGCGATATGTCGATTACGAGCAATTCCTGAATAGGTGATTTCGGCCCAATTAGTTTTGTGTTCGATTGCATAAAGAGCTTCATCAATTCGATGAATGAAACCTGAAATATTCTCTGAGTCTTTTACAAGTGTGGGTACCGGTGATATCAAACCTTGAACTTTTTGAATCATTCCGGTTTTACATGAGTGCAATGAAAATTGCTGTTCACCCGGTACTGTGAGAGGAATTGAGTAAACGATTTCAGAGGGAGATCCTGGATTTCCCTTTCTGATTGCATGTTTGATTTGCGGAAAAATCGTTATTTGACCATCAACTGTTTGAATTGTGTCATATCCCATGATTTCGACGTTCAAACGAACAGTGAACTTTTTCACATCTGATTGAATGATGGAGCTTTTTGGAAGTCCCTGATTGGCCTGCATTCCATTAGAGATGAAAATGCACAACATGCAAACAATAATCCCCTTGATCATGGTCATTGTATGTATTGCTGACTGTGGCATTAACTCTCCTTACAAATTATACATGGTGTGGGATGAATACTATTCGGTTTCTAAGACCGATTAATAAAGGATAAAGTTCCTCGGCCTTTGTGCTTCAAAACCAACCAAGTGTTAAAAGACATGTATCGTAAGAGGAATAGGCAGCCGCAAATGATGTAATAAAGAATCGTATGTAAATTACCATGCATTGTTTTCACCTACAAAAGAAAAATTTGTGCCAAACTCCTCAAAACAGTATTTCAAGTGATAAGTAGCTTTTATGAATTGCACAATCAATACTCTTTATCACATCACACTTGCAAAAGTGTGCAAGTTTTTTCTCACTTGTCCTGACACTTTTGGCAGGGCATGTCCAATTTTGTAAGTTTATGCACTAACAAAGCTACCTTCAGGGTTTAGCCCCATGTTTTACTGATGAGTCATATGTTTCTGCCTATGATTATTTCTCTCCTCATTGGCATTGCTGTTGGATTCGTACTTGCCATTCCACCTGGTCCCGTAGCAGTATCTGTCATACGCATTGCTTTGAATAATGACAAGAGAGGTGGCATACTCATCAGTATTGGTGCGTCTTTGATGGATATGTTCTACTGTTTGTTGGCCATGCTGTTCACAACGGCAGTCTTCGGTTCAGTGCAGTATTTCTTCGATGAATATCCTTTCGCGATGTTGTTATTTCAGGGTTGTTGTGTAGCTGCAATGTTCATGTTTGGTCTATTGCAATTCAGAACTCCAAAATTTTCTTCTCAAACCCCAGAAATGGCTAATCAATCTGCTGTTTCGCCATTAAAAAGGTTAATGGAGCGGTCAAAGAATGGGGGCCCTTTTTTCCTTGGTATAGCAATTGCTCTAGCAAATATTGCAAATCCCACATTTCTGCCTTCATTAGCTTATACCTGCATGTTTGTGCAGCACAGCAATATGATTGCGGTTTCATCGTTGGACAGCGTCTTGTATTCCATTGGATTTGGAATTGGCAACTTTGCATGGATGTATATACTCCTTCGTGTACTGCTGCATTTCAAGACCAGGTTTTCAGCTGAATACACGATGCGTATTCAGCGATTTGCCGGTCTCACCATGATTGGGGTGGGGACATATCTTGGTTATCGCGTGATTCTCTTCACGAAATGGCCTGAGATTCTCCGCTTCATATTCTGAAGTCTGTTACAGAAAACATATATCGTATGTCGGTCAGATATTGGACCGAATTTCATGACATAGACTTTTTATATATAATTTCAAGGATATAGTATGAATCACAGCCTGAACTCGGTGTTTATTGCGCTGTTATTCCTTATGTTTTCAGGCTTGAATGCACAAGTCCCGGGCTGGGATTTGGCCAGAAACGGTGGAAATACGCAATCAGACAAAGGGATGTCGATACATCGACATTCACCAAGCATTATTTATGCAGGCGGGCATTTTTCAGGTTCAATCACATTTGGACAATTGAATATTCCCGGAAGTGGAGGTGAGGATGGTCTCATGATTCGCTTCAATGCCATTGGCGAAGCTGCATGGGTCAATCGCATTGCAGGTCCAGGAAATGAACGCGTTCTTGCAGTTACAAGCGATGCATCAGGTAATTTTTATGCCACCGGATATTTTGAATCCACCGCCGGTATAAGTGGTATATTTTTCGAAAGTAATGGCAATAAAGACTTGTTTATCGCCAAGTATTCACAAGGCGGGGTTCTTAGCTGGGTGAGAAATCTCGGAAGTGTCGGTGATGATATGGGAACCGGCGTGACATGTGATGCCTTGGGAAATGTGTATCTCTCCGCAACATATTCTGATTCTTTGACCTTTGTTACGAAAACTTTGGATACACTCACTTATGCAAGTGCGGGTGGCAAGGACATTATACTCTTCAAATTTGATCAGCAAGGCAAGATCATTTCTCATGCTCGTGGAGGTGGTTCCGGAGATGATATATCAGCAGACATTCTGTTTCATCCCGCCGGACTTGCATTTACAGGTACATTCTCAGGAAAAGCTGGATTCCACAATGATACACTCACCTCAAATGGTGCATCGGACATCCTTCTTGCAAACTATTCATTGAATACCTTTGAACCTATATGGATCTCACATATGGGTAGTACAGGTATTGATGCTGGCGATGATTTATCAATTGACAATACAGGAAATCTGTATCTCGCCGGAATGACGACGGGGAATTTCAATGTAGGGCAAATTGCACTAACATCACAAGGCGGTACAGATGGCTTTCTTGCCAAAGTAACACCTGCTGGAGTTGTTGAATGGGCCAGATTGATTGGTGGTCAAGGTGATGACAATTGTGCCGGTGTGAGTGTTGACATCACGGGTAATGTCATGACAACCGGAACATTCTCAGGCAATGCAACATTTGACGCAACCACGCTTACATCAAGAGGTGGTACTGATGTATATGTATTGAAATTACATACTTCCGGTTCTATTCAATGGGCGCAACAAGCAGGTTCAAGTTCAAATGACAATGTTGAGTCCATCTCGAATAATGGTTCAGGAAGCGCATATATCACCGGTGCACATGGTTTTGAAACAACGCTCACACCATTCACTTTGACTGGTAGAGGCGGAGATGATTTTTACATGGCGAGAATCTTGGACATCGCGCAAAATGATCTTGCGGTGATTGCAGTCAATGTTCCTGCCGCGCCTTTTGCTCCAGGCTTCAGACAAATTTCCGCAACGATTGCAAATACCGGTTCAAATACGGTTACATCCGCTACAATTGAATTGTATTCAGGAAACTCAAAACTTTCATCAAAGAGTTTACCAGGTCCATTGGCTCCCGGTGCCACAATGAATGTTTCACTAGATTCACTGAATTTGACTCCTGCAAGACTTGTTGAATTGACAGCAGTTGCAATGACTCCGAATGGTCAGCAAGATGGCAATCAAGGAAACAATGCATTTACGAGATCCATCGGACCTGCACTTCTTAAAGGAACATATACAATTGGCGGTGTTTCACCTTCACCGACTTTCACGACTGTTGCACTAGCAACTCAATATATTTCCAATTGGGGAATCATGGATTCAGTGGTATTTCATGTTCGTCCCGGAATCTATGATGGACAAATCGTGATGAATGAGATTCCAGGTTCCAATGTGATGAAACCCGTCATATTCAAACGCGATCCCGCACAAAATCAAGCTCCTGATATCACATTTACCTCGCAATATGCAGAGCGTCATTATGTCATGCAATTGAATGGCACAGACAATATGCATTTTGATGGATTGAATTTTGCTTCAAAGTCCGGTACTTTGGGCAATGCTATCAGCATGACAAATACCAATACAAATATCACCTTCAATAATGTGAATATTGAAATTCCTGCGATGGCTTCAGGAAATGGAATCAGCATCGATGCCTTGAATCAAACCGAAGGATTGAAGATCACAAATTCAATGTTCATCGGCGGAGATTATGGCATTCATAGTGCTTATGACACAACATTGACCCCGATTAATAGCACATTGACAGGAAATCAATTCAAACAATTCAAGCAAGGTGGAATTCATATCCGCAATACGCAAGCTGTTTCTATCACAGGTAATAATTTTGAACCGGGTTCAAGTGCAATTGCAGGTATCACACTTGTGAAAGGAAGTGGAAATACAACAATTACAAATAATGTGATTTCACATTTGAGAAGTGGATCTGCAATCTCAGTGATTGAAGCACCAGGTAATCAACAAACAACAACGATGATCAGCAATAATATGGCCAGAGTTGGTGATTCAACTTCCAATGCCAATGGCATCACTTTGAAGAATTCAGGTTATGCAAGCATTCTTCACAATACAGTGCATGGTGCAAATCGCTCACTTGATGCCTCATTGCTCAGTATAAATGGTGGAAGCACAATAACAGCACTGAATAATTTGTTGACCAATCCAAATAGAGCAATTGGGATTTCTGTTTCTTATACTCTTGCTCAATCATTCCCGCTTGTGATTTCGGATTTTAATCTCATTCAAACTGACTCAGGTAGAGTGGGACAAATCAATGATGGCATCAATACAACACAATTCGTATCCTTACCTCAATGGCGCTCAGCCACTTCCAAGGATATCAATTCATTGTCCAAAAAAGTCATATTCGCAAATGATGGACTTCATTTGAATGAAGTTGATATACAATTGTTCGGCGATCAAACTGTAAAGCAAATCGTGAACAAAGACATCGATGGAGATCAAAGAAGAAATAGTTATATGGGAGCTGATGAAATAATTCCGGTAATAACTGTTCTTCAACAACCAGTTCGCACCATCACTTGTGATACAATAACAACTTTGTTGTTTGTCACTGCAAATGCAACATTCAAGGGTCAATTGACATATCAATGGACCAAAAATGGAACGATTATCAATGGTGCAACAAATGACACGCTTGTGATCAATCGTGCAACATTTCAGAATGAAGGATTTTATCGCTGTATCATCAGAGCAAATTCAGGTGCTGATAGCGTAATCACGAATCAAGCACAATTGTTGGTTTCAACACGCACAACGATTTTGAATGATTTACAAAATCAATATACCATTCAAGGTGGAACAGCAATTTTTGACATTGGCGCTGAAGTTGCAAATCTTCCGCCGACACATGCCGTGAAATATCGCTGGTTTAGAGATACCGTTGAGTATACCGTCAATACAAATACAGTTACCGGTATTAATACTCCAAGACTTGTTTTGAGAAATATACAAGTTGCTGACACAGGTGCTCGATATAGCGTCATCGTCGAAGGTGGATGTGGTTCAGACACAAGTGCGATTGCAGGAATCTATATGCCCGGTGTATTATTCGTCCGTCAACCCCGCGATACAGCATCTTGCTTGAATGGAAATGTATTTGTTTCTGCCGAGGTCTATCCAACAATCTCAGGCTTGGAATTGGCATATCAATGGAAGCGTGCAACATTCATTCCTGTTGATGAAAACAGCACTATAAAAGGAGCAACCACTTCAACTTTGACCATTGATAGCTTATCAATGAGAGACACTTCAAGCAATTATATTCTGGAAGTGATAGTGTTGGCAAATAATGCTCGATTCTTTTCCAATCCGGTGAAAATACAATTGTATAAAGCAACTGAAATCACCAAACAACCCGCTTCAGAGCAAGTATGTATGAATAAACCTTATACTTTCTCCGTAGATGCACAAGGTGAACAGACAACATATCAATGGCAAAGAAATGACACCAATATTGTTGGTGCAAGTGATGCAACATATACTGTTCCCCTCATGTCACGCGATTTGATTGGTCAGTACCGTGTAATCGTAACTGCCATCTGTGGTACAAAGGCATCAAACATTGCAACAATAACAGCCTTTCAAGAATTGGTTGTATTGAGTCAATCACCGAAAAATGTGGTTATCAATCTCACCAAAAATCTCTCATTGGATGTATATGCCGCCGGTGTGACTCCTCTGCGTTATCAATGGTATAAGAATGGCGAAAAAATTGATGGTGCAACCGAAGCAAGATATTTCAAAAGCAATGCAACTTCAATAGATAGCGGTTCATATTGGTGCGTCATCAATGATCAATGCGGCGATATCAACTCAGATACCATAAAAGTACGATTGGTTCCTGTATCTGTGGAAGATGAAGGTACAATTACAGGTGTGGCAACATTCGGTTTGCAACAAATCATGCCGAATCCCGCAAGCGATCAAGTCAATGCTCGTGTCATGAGCATTATGCCCGGTGATGCAATGATTGAAATACATTCAATTCTCGGTACAAGCATGATTCCTGCTTTCAAGATTACAGTTGACAGAGGATATACAGATATTCCTATCAATATTGAACATCTTACACCGGGAACATATCTCTGCACAATGAACATGAATGGTAAGGTATCTACACAGACATTCACCATTGTACGATAAAAGACTGCTTATCACTCAAATAAAAAGAGCCATGGACACTAATCCATGGCTCTTTGCTTTTTGGGATAGCTTCAGAATAGTGATTTATTGTAAATTTGTGTGCTTTATGCCATTCATTTTGGAGTTGAAATGTACTTCAATGTACTTCTTGCCTTATTCATGATGCTCAATGCATCCATGCTCATTGCACAAGTTGCCATCCCACTTAATACACGCGTCAAAGAGGTGGGAAGTGAGCCCAGAGAACATTCCATTGACATGCTTACAATGTCTGTGCGATTATCCTTTGAACCAAAACAAAATGTGGTGAAAGGAATGGTCACACATGTATTCACACCGCTTCGAAAAAATGTTGATTCCATCATTTTTGATGCTATTGACATCACAATCAAGGAAGCAATGTTGAATGGAAAACCTGTTCGACATAAAAATACCGGCAATGAAATCATTGTCTATCCACTGAATATGAAGTGGAATTCCACTGATTCAATTTCATTTGTGTATGAGGCAAGCCCGAGAAAAGGACTCTACTTCATCGGCTGGAATGATACGACAAATCGTTCAAGAAAGCAGATTTGGTCCCAGGGGCAAGGCATTGACAATCGTGCATGGATTCCAATGTATGATGAGATGAATGATAAGTATATCACTGAAACATATACGACATTCGACAAAGAATATGAGGTACTCTCCAATGGAAATCTCATCTCAGCAAAAGATAATAGTGATAATACCAAAACATGGCATTATCGCATTGATAAACCACATGCTCCATATCTACTCACTTTGATTGTGGGTCGATTTGCCATCGAAGAAAGAGCGTCTACTTCCGGTATCAAACACAAATTGTATTACTATCCTGAATTCCCTGAAAGAGTTGAACCAACATATCGCTTCTCCACAGAAATGATGGATTGGCTCGAGTCATATATCGGCGTGCCATATCCCTGGAAAACCTATGCACAAGCCATGGTTCAGGATTTTACATTCGGCGCGATGGAAAATACAACCGCCACAACGTTTGGTGATTTTTCTTTTGTTGATAATCGAGGATTCAAAGACAGAAGTTATATCGCAACGAATGTGCATGAACTCACGCATCAGTGGTTTGGAGATTTCATAACAGCACGCTCTCAACAGCATGTGTGGCTGCAAGAAAGTTTTGCTACATTTTATCCTAAATATTTCTTTAGAAGATATACTGGCACCGTGATGCCTGATGCAAAAAAATATTTCGGTGAAGATGCCTATCAATGGAATCGTCGCGGTGAACAAAACTCAGCTTTGTCAGCCGGAGAAAAAGACAGACTCCCAATTGTCCATCCATCATCGGGTTCAGCGAGGATCTATCCAAAAGGATCAACAGTCATCGACATGATGATGTATGTATATGGCGAAGATGAAGTACGAAGAGTGATCAAACAGTATTTGGAAAAGCATCCCTATGGAAATGTTGAAACCAATGATTTGTATCTCGCTTTTCAAGACACACTTGGCTTAAGTCCGGATTGGTTCTTCGAACAATGGTTATACAAAGGCGGTGAACCACATTATTCCGTCAATCATGTAGAAGTCGTCAAAGAGAATATCAGAAATACCGTATTCCATATTGAGCAAATTCATCCACAAGATGAACTCACAAAACCATTCGCAATGCCTATCGTATTTGAAGTTCATTATAAGGATGGAACAAAAGACAGCAAAACAGCCTGGATTGACAAAACATTCAATAATGTGCTCGTGCCAAATCCGGGAAATAAAGAAATTGCTTTCACATTATTCGATCCATCAAGTAATGTACTAAAGCGTATCACATTCAAAAAATCATTTGCTGAATTGCGTGAGCAAGTACTCAAAGCACCAAACATGATTGATCGCTATGATGCACTTGTAGCATTAAAAGAAATTGAAGATCCATCAAAACAAGAATTGCTCGAGAAGGTATTTGCGAAAGAACAATTCCATGCGATGAAAAGTGAAGTGCTCAATCAAATGATGGAACTTACAACATCAAAAGCATATGCTCTCATTCAAAAAGGATTGGAAGATCCATCTGAAGATGTAAGAAAAACCTCTTTGAACGGATTCAAAATCATACCCCGTGATTTGAAAGGTGCCATAGAAAAATTATTGAAAGATGAATCCTATGGAATCATCTCGATTGCTCTCGAAAAATTAGCAGATGCTTTTCCTGCAGACATTCCATCATATTTGAAAACCGTGGAATCACAAATTGGTCTTCATGCACAGATTCGCATCAAGGCATTAGAAATCCGCTCAAGCAAAGGTGATGCAATTGCACTCGATTCTTTGATAGATTATACCGGTCCTTCTTTTGAGTTCTGGACACGCCGAAATGCCATGAATGCACTCAAGCGCATCAATACATTCAATGAGAAAGCCTTATGGAACATTCTGGATGGTGCATGGAATCCAAATAGCAGACTTGCTTCTAATTCCATTGAAACACTGCAATACTTTTATCAGCAAGCACAGCACAAAATACTCATCATCAATGCCCGAAATGGCAGATCCGAATGGAAACCATGGCAGAAAAAACAATGGGAACAAATCATACGATGATGAATTGACAGATTTCTCTTAATTTGAATGACATACCTAAGGACACAAATATGAATAGACTACTATCTACAGCTCTTGCTCTCATATTCGGCATGACATTACTTTCATCATGCACAACGAATACAGAGCCAACAAGCTCAGCTACACTTCTCAGTTTGAGTCAAATCAGCAATAATGCCGGTTATGCTTGGTTTGATGCGGAAAAAAACATTTATACTCCGGATGATTCAAAAGTGCGCGATATCAATCAAGCATTTAAAAATAAGAATCAGAAAATTTATCTTTTCGTGAACCCTTCATGCTCATGTGATGGAACAAAAAAGACATTTCCAAGAGCAATTCGCATTCTCAAAGATGCTGGTATTCCTGATGATCGCATTGTGATCTATTCAATGAAATCACATACAGATGATTATCCATTGAAAGACAAATTCCAATTGCGTGATCTTCCATCCATTTTCATCACAGTAAATGATGTGATCAAATGCAAAATGGAAGTGATTGATGGACAGTTATATGTCAGTGGAAATGGTAAGATTGACGATAGCCCCGGACAAAAACTCGAAGAAGTTATGGCTGACGGATTCAGCTGGTAAATATAAAGTCGCTCACTTGAGCGACTTTTTTTTATCCAATATCTCTTGCGGATTGTTCTACAGATTTAGAAAATGCATGCGATGTCCAATCAAACCCTTTTTGTATGACTGCTTGATTTCCTAAACCAGGGGCTTTGATTCCATTTGCTGAAAGATCGTGATCCATCATGATATGCACGAGTTCTTCAAATGTGATGACCGGTTCCCATCCGAGTTGTTTTTTTGCTTTTGAGATATCCGCTTGCAATTTGTCCACTTCGGTTGGACGAAAATATCTTGGATCAACTTCAATGATGCATTGTCCGGCTACGATATTGCCCACTGCTTGTTTGGCATATGCTTTCTCTTCAATGCCAGTACATTTCCATTCTATTTCAATTCCGACATAGGTACAAGCTGTTGTTATGAAATCACGAACAGAGTGAGAAACTCCGGTACCAACCACATAATCATCGGGTGTATCTTGTTGTAACATTAGCCACATCATTGCAACATATTCAGGAGCAAAGCCCCAATCGCGAAGTGCATCCAAATTGCCGATAAATAATGTCTGTTGCTTCCCCGCCAAAATACTTGCAATCGCTCTTGTAATTTTTCTTGTAACAAATATCTCACCGCGTCTCGGACTTTCATGATTAAATAAAATGCCATTACATGCAAACATGTCATAGGCATTGCGATAATTCACTGTCATCCAATACGCATATAATTTTGCTGCTGCATAAGGACTTTGCGGCATGAATGGTGTCAATTCATGTTGCGGCGCTGGAGCCGATCCATATAACTCTGATGAAGATGCCTGATAAAATTTGGTATTGATGCCGCTTCTGCGAATCGCTTCCAATATTCTTGTTGTACCAAGCGCCGTGATATCACCCGTATATTCGGGCATATCGAAAGAAACGCGTACATGACTCTGAGCGCCTAGATGATATATCTCATTTGGTGCAATGGAATGCATAATTTCAGTGAGAATTCCGGGGTCGGAGAGATCACCATAATGCAAATGTAATCGCGCTCCAAGTTCATGCGGATCAACATACATATGATCAATCCGATGCGTATTGAATGTACTTGCACGGCGGATAATTCCATGCACTTCATATCCTTTTTTCAAGAGATATTCAGCAAGATAGGAACCATCTTGTCCGGTAATTCCTGTGATCAATGCAATTGAGCTCATGAGATGATATTCTCCGTCTTATTAATCAGTCGTTTTGCGAATCATTCTGCACATGAAGAACCCATCACTTCCATGCTTTGCAGGATTCATAGACAGCATGCATGCATCAGGATGTTCATTGAGCAAGGATTCTTGTACTTCTTTGGGAAATGCATTGCGTAGAGGATCCACTGCAAAATCTTGATTCTTCTCTAAAAACAAAGTAATAAGATCTTGATTTTCTTCACGCATCAATGAACATGTTGCATAGACAAGCACGCCGCCGGTCTTCACATAAGCGGATGCTTTTGTGAGTATATCCAATTGCGTACGCTGTATGCTTTCAACATGCTTTTTCTTCAAATTCCATTTAATATTTGGAGCTCTACGTACAGTTCCCATACCCGTACACGGTGCATCAACCAATACTGCATCACATGTTTGCGCATACATTTGCAGAGCATTTTTTGAATGACCTTTCAAATGCATAGGAATAATACTGATGGATTGATAACCAGCTCTATTTGCACGATTACGGATTTCTCTCATTCTGCTATAATCAATGTCTGTCGAGAGAATTTCACCTTGATCATGTTGCAACATTGCAAGATGCAAAGACTTTCCACCTGCCCCGGCACAATAATCCAAAATACGCCAATGCTCATCTGGAGATACGGCAAAAGAAATCAATTGACTTCCTTCATCTTGCACTTCAATAGCTCCTGACATGAAAATGTCAAGATGCGTCAGTGGAATGCGTTCAGGCATGATGATTGCTTGTGGCGAGTATTTCCCGGTTTTGCATGGGATACCATCTCTACGAAGTATATCAATCGCAAGATCGCGATCAATGATTTCAGCATTGATGCGAAGTCCTACAGGTGCCACCGAATGCAGTGAAGTGCAAAGATCAGCTATCTCTTTGCATGACATGCCTTGCTCTTTCCATAGATTCACAATCCATAATGGCATGGCACAGTAGAGCGATAATATCTGTGCTTTATTAGGATCGGAAATATCATTTTCTGCGATGATTGTTTGGGACTCTGCAATCACTTGTTCATATGCATCAATGACTCCCGCTTTCCATGCTTCAGCGGCTTCCTCGCGCAAACCAAGTTTTTCAGATATAGAAAAGTCTATTCCTTCTTCCGCATCCCTGACGCCAAAAAAAGGATGTAAATACTGTTCAATCGGAAATGATTTCAAATCGGTGCCAATAATGCAATGAGCAATCATTGCATCCCACGGATGCACTTGCTCAATTTCAATTGGAGCAACTTCATTCGCCTTTTTTGCGCAATGTTCAATCAATGTTGCAACGCGAAGTGAAGAAAACAATAATTCAGAAATGAATTTTCTGTCTTTACTTCCGATATATTTTCTTCCCCGGAAATAATCAGAAGCTATGTCTTCTCCTGTTCTGTGAGCTTTACGCAGAATCTGATATAACTGGGCGCCATGTCCGACAAGTGATGTGAATTGCATAATAATTATAATTCCGAAAGTGCTTCTTCAACAATACTAATTGCTTTTTCAAGCGTGACATCGAGTTTGTCATTGATGATGATATGATCGAAATGTCGCATATATTCCATTTCCATTGCGGCACGACTGAGTCTTTGCGCAATTTGTTCTTCGCTTTCTGTCATTCTACTTCGCAAGCGATTTGCCAAGATGGACAAATCGGGAGGAGCGATATAAATAAGCAATGACTCTTCTGGATATGCATTACGAAGGGATATAGCTCCTTTCACATCCACATCGAATAGAATCAATCCTTGCTCCTGAATTCTCTTATCTGTTTGTGAGCGAAGCGTACCATAATAATTACCAAAGATCTCCTCATATTCAACCAGATTTCCATTGTTGATATTGGTGAGAAATTCCTCTCTCGACAAAAAGAAATAGTCCTTTCCATGTTCTTCTCCCGCACGCATTGGACGCGTCGTTGCAGAAACTGAAAAGGTGCATTGCAGAAATTGCTTGAGTAAATATCTCGCAACTGTTGTTTTGCCGGCTCCGCTTGGCGCGGATAATACGATGAGATTCTTCATGAATATAATTATTCGATATTCTGTGCTTGTTCTCTGATGCGTTCGAGTTCTTCTTTCATTCCAACAACATAATGCGCTATTTCTGCATCATTTGCTTTTGATCCGATTGTATTTATTTCTCTATTTAATTCCTGTGTCAAGAAATTTAATTTTCTACCAACGGGTTCTTTGTCTTGCATCAATTCATAGAAAAACTTGATATGACTTCTCAAGCGAACACTTTCTTCTGATACATCCAGTTTATCTGCAAGAATGATAATTTCCTGATTCAAGCGATATTCTTCAATTTCTTCATTGTCCAATAATAATGCAAGTTTTTGTCTTAATCGTTCACGCTCTTCTGGAATGCGTGTTTTGGATCTTTCTTCAACATAAGAAAGGGAATGCTCAATATTCTTGATGCGCATCATCATGTCATCAGCTAATTCTTTGCCTTCATTTGAACGAGCTATATCCAATGATTGTAATGCTTTTTTTAATGCTTCACGAGCGATTGTCCATTGCAACTCAGCGATATCCTCTTTTTCGGATTCTATGAAATGTTGTGAAAAGGAAAGAATATTCGTCATGGTTACTTGTTCATTTCCATGAAGTTCTCTATTCAATTCAGAAAGCATGCCATGTATCGCTTTGGCTTTTTCAATATTGATTCCAGGGATTTTTGCTTCGACTTCAGTGGATTCAACTTGAATGCTCACAAAAATATTTCCGCGATTCAATGCTTTACGCAACATCTCTCTGACTTCGATTTCTTTGCTCGACAAACTCCTCGGCAATTTGATTGTCGGTTCAAGATATCGTCCATTAACGCTTTTGATTTCAATGATGGCATTGTTGCCTTGTTGATTAATCTCTGCCTTCGCAAAGCCGGTCATACTTTTCATGTTTTATTCCGAGTAAAAACAAAGATACAAAATAGACGTGCTTTGCATGGCTCATGCGGATTTTACGGTGATGACATGTAAGTCGGTACCGCTTTTTAATACGCCTTTTGAGGTCAATCTATATGCAGTCTCCAAGTTTTCGGCTGAATATCCGCCAAATGACTGTATTCCTTGACCAATCAGGATTGGTGCAATGAAAAAATGCATTTCATCCAGTAATTGTTGTTCTATTACTTCTTGCATCAAGATTCCGCCACCTTCAATCAAAATGGAAGCTATGCCAAATTGTTGAGAGAGATTGGAAAACAACATGGGCAAATCTATTTTTCCTGATTTTCCGAGCATGCAGGATATTGTGTTGATTCCTTGATCATGCAGTTGTTTCACATGATTTGAATGCTCTTGATCTTCGCCATGACAATAGAGCGTCAGTCCACGAAATTCATCGGTGAATACTTGAAGCGAAGTCGATAATCCACATTTCGTATCTAAAATGATGCGCATTGGATTTCTACCGGGCATGGAATGTACGGTCAATGATGGATTGTCTGCTTCGGCAGTACCACGACCAATCATTACTGCATCAATTTCACCACGCATGCGATGGACTTCATGTCTGCTTTCTTCACATGTGATCCACTGTGATTCACCGGTAGAAGTTCCTATGAATCCATCCAATGATTGTGCAATCTTCCCAATGATATATGGCATGCCAGTGAGAATATGCTTCACAAAGAAACGATTCATCCAGAATGCTTCTTCTCTACAAATATCTTCTATGACAGTAATTCCAGCCTCACGTAACAAAGCAATACCCTTTCCGGCCACTAGTGGATTCGGATCTTGTATGGCAATCACAACTGTTGTAATTCCTTTTTGAATGAGAAGCGGCGCACAGGGTGGCGTCTTGCCAATATGGGCGCAAGGCTCAAGATTCACATAAGCAATGGCATCTTTGGGATCTTCTGTGCATCTGTTCAATGCATCTACCTCGGCATGAGGACCTCCAAATTCACGATGCCATCCTTCGCCAATGATATGGCCATCTTTGACTATCGTGCATCCTACGCGTGGATTTGGACTCACTTTGCCGGTACCACGCAAAGCCAATCGAATTGTGTGTTGCATGAAATCTTCATGTGTTTGCATGTTCTTTCACGATGATTGAGTGGGTAGATAAAGACTGCAAAGAAAAAAAGCCCTCCGATCGGAGAGCTTTATTTCTGCTATTTGGCTCATCAACGAGAATAAAACTCAATGACGAGAGGAATTTCACAAATTACGGGAACTTCCTCACGAGCAGGAAGATGAAGGAATTTGACTGAGAAGTCCGCTTTGGATAATGTCAAATACACCGGAGGTGCAGCAGTTCTGATTGACTCTTGAAATGCTTCCATCTTGCGGCTTTTTAGACGCACAGTAACCACATCATTCACCTTCACTTGATATGAAGGAATATTGACTGGCTTGCCATTAACAAGAAAATGTCCGTGATTAACATATTGACGGGCAGATGCCATTGAGCGAGCAAGTCCTGAACGGAATATCATCGCATCAAGGCGTGTCTCAAGCATGTGAAGAAGGATGTCACCAGTATTACCAGTAAGATGTGAAGCCTTCTTATAATAATTTGTCATTTGACGTTCATGAATATTATACTGCAAACGAAGCTTTTGTTTTTCGAAAAGCTGTGTACCGTAAACAGATAATTTTCCACGACGTTTTGTGGAACCGTGTTGGCCCGGAGGGCTCTTTCTGCCAGCTTTGTCGCTAGACATAATTCTGCCGGCTTTTGCCGTCATTGGAACACCGATTTTGCGGGAGTTCCTTACCTTAGGTCCGGTATAATTCATAGTACTCCTTGTACCACGCTGCGGGATATCGACTCCCGCGCAATATTGATGAAATGTGCCATGAAGATATCACATGTGATAATCATGGTTAGTACAATCCGAAAGGGCAACAAAATTAGTGCTTTTTCGTGGAACATTCAAAGAGTTTATGCTTTGAGATTGTCTTTCAGCCAATTTGTAACTGCTTCTACATGACCCGGCACTTTGACCTTTGCATAGAATTGTTTGATTTTTCCATCTGGATCGATGATGAAGGTGGAGCGTTCCACACCCATATAGGAACGACCATACATGGATTTTTGCACCCAAACGCCATATTTCTCACAAATCGACTTATCTTCATCGGAAATCAAGCTAAAATTCAGATCATGATCATTATTGAATTTCTGATGGGATTTGATGCTATCGGGGCTTACTCCGATGACTTTCACGCCCAATGGTGTGAGTGATGACATGATATCACGGAAATCACACGCTTGTTTGGTGCAGCCACTGGTATTGTCTTTGGGATAGAAATACAAAATATACCATTGTCCTTTAAGATCATTTGAAGCAATCACTTCATTGTTTTGATCCACTCCCTTGAATGCGGGAGCCGCGGCATTCAGTTTGACCGGCATGATTTTCCTCGAAAAAATTAATGTTATAAACAAAACTAATCATTCAATGCATGATTGCATGCACTGCAAAACCTACTACAGAAAACGGCGTAAGAGTAGTTCCAATTGACTTGCCTGAATAACACCTGATTGTCTCCAGAGCACTTTTCCTTTTTGAAAGAGAATCAAGGTGGGCACGGATTGAATGCCATATTGTCTTGCAGTTTGGGGATTTTTATCGACATCCATTTTGATGATGGTGATTTCATTCCCGATATTCTTTTTTACTTCTTCTAGGATCGGTGGCATCATTTTGCACGGACCGCACCATTCGGCTGAGAAGTCGACAAGTAGGAGTTCTTTTTCTTTAATAATTTGAGCAAAAGTAGCCATAGATTCAATCAAGCGCATGAGAAACAAAAGTGAGTTTGTTCACGATTGAGAACCACTCATAGTGTAATCCCAATGAGCATTGTTCAAACTCATGTCCATTGATGCAGATTTCGTATCTTCGCACTTCGTTTTTCCTCCTCATTTTGTACGCATCCAATCCACATGAATAATCTTCGAGATCTCGACAAACCCAATTGCAATTGCGGCATTGTAGGTATCTTTAATGATCCACAGGCATCAATCATGGCATATTATGCATTGCATGCACTGCAACATCGTGGACAAGAAGCCGCCGGTATAGTTGCCGCTGGGAAAGTGGGTGATACCATGAAATTCGCATCACACAAAGGCGAAGGTCTGGTGCTTGATGTATTTTCTGCTCCTAATATCCTTACAGAAAAACTTAAAGGAAATATGGCGATTGCACATAATCGCTATTCCACTACAGGCAGCGGTGGCATTGCAAATGTTCAGCCATTTCTCACAAAATATCGTTCCGGCACTATAGCCGTGGCGCATAATGGCAATCTTACCAATACAAAGATACTTCGCAATGAATTGCAGAATGAAGGTGCGATATTTCAGACTACGACAGATAGTGAATTGTTTTTGCATTTAATTGCTCGTAGCAAAAAGGAATCTCAACTCGATCAAATTCGTGAAGCATTACGAATTGCTCGTGGTGCATATTCACTTGTCATCATGACAAATAATGCACTTGTGGCCGCTCGTGATCCCTATGGTTTCAGACCACTTTGCATCGGAAGAAAAAAAGTGGAAGATGGCTGGTCTTATGTTATTGTTTCAGAAACATGCGCTCTTGATATCATCAGCGCAGAATATGTGCGGGATGTGAAGCATAATGAGATCATTGTGATTGATGATGAGACAGTCAAAACCGGTGAGATCAAGAGTTATCTCATAGATGATGAAACACCATGTTCAAAACATTGCATTTTTGAGTATATCTATTTCTCAAGACCTGATTCCAGAATCTTTGGTCATAATGTCGATAAAGTTCGCAGAAAACTTGGCAAAAATCTTGCAGAAGAAAGTCCTGTTCCTGCTGATTCTCCCGATGATAAAGTAGTTGTAATTGCAGTGCCCGACAGCGGAAACACCTCAACACTGGGTTATGCAAATGTCAACAATGAATTAGGCAATCCATCTCGTTATGAAATCGGTCTTATTCGCTCTCATTATGTGGGAAGAACATTCATCGCACCCGGGCAGAATAATCGCGAATTCAAAGTCAAGACTAAATTCAATACCGTCAAGGGCGTATTGGAAAATAATAAAGTAGTGGTGGTTGATGATTCAGTAGTTCGTGGAACAACTTCTCGCGCACTCATTAATTTGATTCGAGAGGCACATCCCAAAGAAGTGCATATGCGCATTACCTCACCACCAATCACCCATCCATGTCAATATGGAATGGACTTCCCAAGTAGAGAAGAATTGATTGCAAATCGTTATCAAGATATACCCGGCATTGCTTCTTCACTCAATGCGGATTCATTGCATTATTTATCAGTCGAAAAACTTATGCAATCCGTTCCCGATGAAGAAGGCATCGGATATTGCAATGCATGCTTTACGGGAGAGTATCCCGTGCAAATCGATCTTACAGCACACAAACATTCCACTGAAGAATGAGTAAGTCCTTTACATCATTACAAGATCTCGCATCTCTCTTGCCGGATGATGCCAAAAAGAATGATCAGGTCATCGTAAAAAAAAAAGGATATGATGGTTCGCAACAACGCATCGATATCCGCCTCGATAAAAAAGGAAGAGGTGGTAAAATGGTGACCGTACTCTCGGGCTTTCAGTCAAATCCCACTGAACTAGATACACTCTGCAAAACATTCAAAAAACTTTGCGGAACAGGCGGTACCGTCCGCGATAATCTCATTGAAATTCAAGGTGATCATCGAAAAAGATTAGAACAAACACTCATAGACCATGGATATAAAACAAGAATGATTGGATAAGCTCCTTCCGAGCGCCATCCCAATAGCTCCGTAGGAGCGACATCATAATAGCTCCGTACGAGCGACATCATAATAGCTCCGTAGGAGCGACATCATAATAACGACATCCCAATATCAACATCATTCATCCATAAAAACAAACAAATATTTTTCATTATAATCAATGTTATACTGTTGCATCAATGCAATGTATTCATCTTTAAATTTATTTTTTTGATGATGCTGTTCTTGATTATTGATATATCGAATCAGATTTTCTAATGCATCACCTTGATATGAAAAAGCCCCAAACCCTCCCTGCCATTGAAATTTCCCTAGTGCAAAACCCTTTTCATTTACCCATTTTGAAGAGCATGCTTTAATCTCTCTTACTAATTCAGAAATCGACATATCCGGTTTCAAACTAACCAGTATATGTATATGATCTTCAACACCTCCTATTGCATATACCCTCTGTGCTTTACCATTGATTATTCCGCAAATATACTTGTACAATTCATCTTTCCATGACTTATGAATAAGATGCTGTCTATGTTTAACTGCAAATACAATCTGCACATAAACTTGTGTATATGTGTTTGCCATATCACTACCCCCCTGCATATATCGCCCCGATGGGGCTTAAATTCCTTTTCCATCAATGTTTATTGTGATATCGCACCTCTGGTGCTGTACCCCTATAATAGCTCCGTAGGTGCGCCATCCCAATAGCTCCGTAGGTGCGCCATCCCAATAGCTCCGTAGGAGCGACATCATAATAGCTCCGTAGGTGCGCCATCCCAATAGCTCCGTAGGTGCGCCATCATAATAGCTCCGTAGGTGCGACATCATAATAGCTCCGCACGAGCGACATCCCAACAGCTCCGCACGAGCGACATCATAATAGAGCGACATCATTATAACCCAAAAACAACATACAGACAATATTGACAAACAAAAAACATAAAAAGTCCAATTGTATTTTTCCGGGAGTGTATTGAGTGCATGGTAACTATAACCTGTCCATAAAATCCCTATCTTTGAAATAGGTGATTGGCTATTACATGTGTTGTCTATTATACCCGCCCGAAACTATTTAGATTTAGGTAATGCTTCATGTTCTCTTCTGTTAAAAACATACACTTCGTTGGAATCGGTGGTATCGGCATGAGCGGTATCGCTGAAATTCTGATTAATCAGGGATTCTCAGTGAGTGGATCCGATCTTTCCGCATCACAGAATACTGAATATTTGCAATCGATTGGTGCCACGATACATATCGGACATCACGAAGCACATATTGCAAATGCTGAAGTGGTGGTCTATTCAAGCGCAGTAAAACCAAATGAAAATCCTGAAACAATCGCGGCAATGGAACATGGAATTCCAATCATTCGCAGAGCTGAAATGCTTGCTGAAATTTCACGATTGAATTATACGCTTGCGATTGCAGGTACACATGGAAAAACCACAACCACTTCATTGTGTGGTCTTGTACTAATGAAAGGTGGGATTGACCCAACCGTAATTGTGGGAGGGCGCTTGAATGGTTTGGGTGGAACGAATGCTCGATTGGGACATGGTGAATGGACCGTAGTGGAAGCTGATGAATATGATCGATCATTTCTTCAATTATTCCCGACAATAGCTATTATTAATAATATCGAAGCGGAACATCTTGATATTTATGGCACGGCTGAAGAAGTGGAAAAGGCATTCATTGAATTCTCTGGAAAAGTCCCTTTCTATGGTTTTGTTGCAGTCGGACTCGATGATGCAGGCATTCGTTCAATATTGCCTCATATCAATAAGAAAGTGGTAACATTCGGACTGTCTCGTCAATGTGATATTCGAGCAATTGATATCATTCCACATGAAAGAAGCACTGAATTCACCGTTATTTCTCATGGAGAAAAACTCGGTAAAGTCAACCTAAATATCCCGGGGGAATATAATGTGAAGAATGCTCTTGGGGCAATTACGGTGGGACTTCATCTTGGTATTCCATTCGAAACAATTGCCGAAGCATTGAAGGAATTCGCAGGCGTCTATCGTCGTTTTGAAATCAAAGGAATGTTGGACGATATTCTGATCGTCGATGATTATGCGCATCACCCTACGGAATTGAAAAGTGCATTGTTAGGTGCTAGATCAGGTTGGAAAGAAAGAAGAATTGTTGCAGTCTTTCAACCGCACACTTATACCCGCACTCGCGATTTTTACAAAGATTTTGGTCTTTCTTTCGATGATGCAGACATAGTATTCATTACGGATGTCTATCCTGCAAGAGAAGAGAAAATCGAGGGAATTTCCGGGGAATTAATTGCACAAGCAGCAAAGAACTCAGGGCATCGACATGTGCATTATGTTCCGAATCTCTCAGATGTGGATGCAAAAGTCAGGAGCATCATGCAAAATGGCGATCTTGTCATCACGCTTGGAGCAGGGGATATCACAAAATTATCTGATCGATTATTGCTCACAGAATAAATCAATGCAATGCTTACCAAAGCGATTCGCAAACTCATGAACATCCCTGAAAGTATTATAGAGTGGAGCTGGTGCCAAGCGAATGATGTTTGGCTCCCTCCAATCCACGATGATTCCATCTATAAGTAATTTGTCAATCAGTGTTTTTCCATGTTCATGAAATAACAATGACAATTGTGCCCCCCTTTCATCCTTATTCTTCGGTGTGATAATCTCCAAAGGAATTTGAGGAATATCTTCTTTCAATTGCAATAATAATTGCTCTGCATATGCTGTCAATGCATCTCGCTTTGAGAATAATTCTTCAAGTTTCACTTCATCAAAAATATCCAAGGAAGCACGTAAACTTGCAATGTGAAATACCTGTGCATTGCTGAGTTGCCATCCACTTGCTCCATGTGATGGAATGAATCCCTTCTTCATTAAAAATCGTGATTGCTCATCATGGCCCCACCATCCGGCAAAGCGAGGAAGATCGGGAGAATTCGCATGTTTATCATGAATAAAGAGTCCACCAATACCTCCCGGACCCGAGTTCAGATATTTATATGAACACCACACTGCAAAATCTGTATTCCAATCATGCAATTGCAATTCTACATTCCCTATGGCATGCGCTAGATCAAAGCCACACATTGCACCTGCTCTATGAGCCGATTCCGTGATATCTTTCATTCGAAAACGCTGACCTGACAAATACTGCACACCACTAAACATGACAAGTGCAATTGAGTCAGCATTTCGTTCAATCGCATCAATAATATCTTCATGATGAATGATATGCTCCCCAGCACGAGGTCTTATCTCAATGATCGCATCATCAGGTTCAAATCCATGAAATCTTACTTGTGATTCAATTGCATATTGATCCGACGGAAATGCACCAGCTTCCATCACAATTTTATATCGATCTTTTGTTGGCTTGTAAAATGATACCATCGCCAAATGCAGATTCGCGGTGAGTGTCTGCATTGCAACAACTTCACTTGGATTTGCTCCAACTATTCTAGAGAGCGATTCGGTGACAATTGAGTGATAGGAAAACCATGGATTTTTCGCATGGAAATGTCCCTCTACGCCGTATTTACGCCAGTCCATGACTTCTTGTTCTAATAATGCCATGACGCCTTTTGGTTGAAGACCAAGCGAATTTCCACAAAAATATAAAGCATCTTTCCCTTCATGTTCAGGAATATAAAATGCATTTTTTTGTGATGATAGTGGATCCTGTTGATCCATATGTATATGATAATCTTGCATCTCTTCTCTCATCTACTTTTTCTATTATTTAGAATTGTTCGAATTGCATCTATTGCTGAAATCATGCTATGTTCTTCAACCACATCAGTACCTGCAATATCATAAGCAGTTCCATGATCTGGAGATACGCGAATTATGGGAAGATTTGCAGTGAAATTCACACCATGCCCTTGCGCATATAACTTCAATGGAATCAATCCTTGATCATGATATTGAGCAATGATTGCATCATAATTTTTCCAACTTGGACGAGAGAAAAAACCATCTGCAGGGAAAGGTCCGAAACATTGTATCCCATTTGACTTTGCAGATTCAATCGCAGGAATGATAAAACCTTTTTCTTCATCTCCAAGCAAACCATGTTCACCTGCATGAGGATTAAGTCCCAATACAGCAATACGCGGATATTCAATATTGAAATCGATCTTCATGCATTGATCAACGCCATCAATGATATCAGTAAGTGAACTAATCGTAAGTGACTGTGATACTTTTTTCAAAGGCATATGCACAGTTGCAAGTGCAACTCTCATTGATCCATGAAACAGTATCATGATTGGATTTGAACCCTCAAATTCATGTTTGAGCCAATCTGTTTGACCACTGTATTTCCAACCCTCGGCATTCATTGCATCTTTTGCGATAGGTAAAGTCAACAATGCATCTGCATATCCATTCTTCACTGCATTTAGAGAGACATCCAATGATTCGATTGCTAGTTTTGAAGCATCTGAAAGTGAAGATCCAGGATGATACTCAGCATATTGCCTGCATGGAAGAATATTAATCTTCAAGGATTCAAAGTGCATGCATTGATTGACATACATAACATTCCACTTTGCGCATACTTCTTTTGCAGTATCTTCATTGATTGCAATGCTGAATTGCATATCGGGGAAAACTTGCTTCGTGAATGTACGAAAGAAAATATCTGTTGCGATGCCATTGATATCACCGCATGAAATCATTACATGCATTGACCATTACCTAAAAAAAAAGGCAACTAAAACAGTTGCCTTTAAATATTCAATGTATTAACATTATTCAGCTGAAGCATCGCCACTATCTTTTGGGGCATCTGCGGGTGCATCTTCACTTGCAGGTGCATCTTCAATAGGTGTTACTTCGGTAGTATCAGCTTGCAATTCAATAGCATCAGCCGATGTTTGGACTGTATCTACAATTGTTTCATCCACTTCAGGAGCTATTTCTTCAATAATTGGAGCAGCTACAGGTGCAATAACCTCTACGGGTGCTGAAGTAGATACTTTTGGAGCTGGAATTGCTTTCTTTTTGCGACGAACAATACCATCTTGAGGGGCTGAAAAATCAACCAATTCAATGATTGCTTCGCGGGCTGCATCACCACGACGGCGACCAATTTTGATGATGCGTGTATATCCACCATCACGAGTTGCTGCTGCAGGAGCAATTGTATCAAATAATTCTTGAAGAACTGCTTTATTGCGAATGAAGCGTCCTACTTGTCGGCGTTGCACAAAATCTTTTGTAACAGGTATAACTTCGCCTGCCTTATTTGGGCGAGCGGTTGGCAATTTTCCGTTTTGTTCATTGCGAAGAGCAATGCGTGCGCGAGTAATCAAAGACTCAGCGAATGGACGGAGTTCTTTTGCCTTGGCTTCTGTTGTTACCAGTTTTTTATGAAGAAAGAGATCTGTAGCAAGGTTGCACATAAGAGCTTTCTTATGGCTCCAGGTACGATTAAGCTTTCTTCCTACTCTGCGATGGATCATGGTAATTCTCTCTATTCTATCGTTGTATTATGCTTCTGATTCTGCGGCTTTTTGCTCTAGAACGTATTTTTCGATGTTCATGCCAAATGCAAGGCCATGAACACGAACAATATCTGCTAATTCAGAAAGTGATTTGCGACCAAAATTTCTGAACTTGAGCAAATCTTGTTCATTCAAAGAGACAAGTTCCGCAAGTGTTTTAATATTTGCCGCTTTCAGGCAATTGTGAGCTCGAACAGACAATTCGAGTTCATCTACAGGAGTGAAAAGAATGCGTCTCATACGAGATTTTTCTGCTTCCTTCGCTTCTTCTTCAACAACTTCTTGTGCTTCCATTTCACGACGCATTTGCTCAAAGTTCACAAAAAGCATTAAGTGATCTTGAAGAATTGCCGCAGCTTCTTGGATTGATTCTTGAGCAGTTAAAGTACCATCTGTGTATACATCTAATGTAAGTCTTTCATAGTCAGTTTTTTGACCAACACGGAATGGCTCAACTGTGTAAATCACATTCTTGATTGGTGTGAAAATCGCATCAATCGGAATCATGCCCATAGGATATTCAGAACTGTTTTGCTCTTCTGAAGGAACATATCCTTTACCTTTACCAATGCGGAAATCAACATCGAATTCAGCATCTGTTTCGAGGGTTGCAATATATTTGTCAGGATCCATCACCTCAATATGAGGAGCTGCTGCTTGAATATCAGCGGCTGTCCAAATTTTTGGACCTTTCATCTTGAAGGAAATTTTGGTGTTTTTCTTGTCAAGCAAGCGGAAACGAACCTCTTTGAGATTGAGGACAATTTCACACATATCTTCTACTACACCAGGAATTGTTTCGAACTCATGCAATGCATTGCCGATTTTCACACCAATAATGGCATGTCCGGGAATGGATGACAAGAGTACTCTACGGAGAGCATTACCAATCGTTACGCCATAGCCTTCTTCGAGAGGCTGAAGTACATAACGACCCTGATTCGCTATCTCTGTTTCTTCGATTTGTACCCGTTCGGGCATTTGCATTGAAGTATTCATTCTCTATCTCATTCATGGAGGCTACCCAAAACGGGGAGCCGGGTAAGAGCAATCGTTAATTATCTCTGTATTTCCAGAGTGCACAATGCCCGCATCAAGCAGGCATCATGTTCTTCCGATTATGCTGTCGGTTTCGATTAAACTCTTCTACGCTTTGGTGGTCTACAACCATTGTGAGGCAAAGGAGTTTTATCAAGTATATTCAATATTTCAAGTCCTGCTTGAGCTAGTGCACGAATTGCAGCTTCACGACCTGAGCCGGGTCCGCGTACAATTACCTCTACTTTACGCAAGCCCATTTCATGAGCTTCCTTCGCTGCACGCTCTGCAGAAACTTGTGATGCATATGGAGTATTCTTCTTGGAACCACGGAAGCCATTACGACCTGCGGATGACCAAGTGAGAACATTACCATATGTGTCGGTGATTGTCACGATTACATTGTTAAATGTTGCACGAATGAGTGCTTTACCGTGTATGTCACTGACGGTTTTTTTCTTTACGCGCTTTTTAGTTGCCGCCATAATATTCGGAATGTGAGGTTAATAATGCTATTACTTCTTGACTGCCTTTTTCTTACCTGCAACTGTCTTACGACGACCTTTTCTCGTTCTGGAATTGGTGCGTGTACGTTGACCGCGAGCAGGCAATCCACGGCGATGACGCAATCCGCGATAGCATCCGACATCCATCAAACGCTTAATGTTTAACTGGATTTCGGAACGCAATTGACCTTCAACTTTATGGTCAGCAATTGCCGCACGAATGCTTGCAATTTCTTCATCTGTCCAAGTCAATACACGTTTCTCAAAAGCAATTCCTGCCTTTGTGAGAATCTCAGCGGACTTTTTCTTGCCCACACCGAAGATATATGTGAGGCCAATAACGCCTCTCTTATTTTTTGGCAGATCGACACCGGCTATACGAGCCATTGTATACTCCTAAATTATCCTTGTCTTTGCTTAAAGCGTGGATTTTTCTTGTTGATGATATACACTTTGCCTCTGCGTACGACGATTTTGTCTTCAGGGCTGCGTTTTTTTACAGATGCTTGTACTTTCATGAAATCACTTATTTATAACGATATACTATTCTGCCTTTTGCAAGATCATAGGGTGACAATTCAACAGTTACTTTGTCGCCTTGTAAAATCTTGATGAAATTCATTCTCATCTTACCGGAGATATGACAGAGAACCTTGTGTCCATTTTCCAACTTCACAATAAATTGTGTATTTGGTAGCGTCTCATCAATCACACCATCTATCCGAATAAGATCTTGTTTCGACATATTGTCTTAATCCATTAAGGTTAATATCACCGGTCCATCATCTTCAATGAGCACTGTATGCTCAAAATGTGCCGATGGTTTTTTGTCTGCCGTCACAACCGTCCATCCATCACTCAATGTCTTTACGCTATAGGTTCCTAAATTGACCATCGGCTCAATTGCAATTGCTTGACCTTTCCGCAATTTATCATTTGGATAGTAACTGCGCTGCAATAGTGCAGGAACAAAATTCGGTATGGCAGGATCTTCGTGAAGATGCTTTCCTATACCATGTCCAACCAATTGTCGAACTACCGAATAACCATGTTTTTCAACGTGCGTTTGTACTGCTCGAGCTATGTCATAGACCTTATTCTTACTTTTTGCTTGCTGAACTCCAAGATCCAATGAATCTTGTGTAGCTATTAGCAAATCTTGTACCGACTTATCGATGGTACCAACAGGAAAGGTATAGGCGCTATCTCCAAACCAACCATTGTATTCCACACCGCAATCGATCGATACTATTTCACCTTCTTTCAGAACTCTTGTCCCAGGAACACCGTGAACCACTTCTTCATTTACAGATATGCATAATGAATGTTTGAATTCTAATGATCCAACCTTATAACCCTTGAAAGCAGGTCTTCCATTTCTGGAAAGAATATTATCTTCTGCTATTTTATCAAGCTCTATAGTTGTTATACCTGGCTTTACAGATTTTCCAACCAATGAAATAGTTTCTGCAACTATTCTACATGCTTTTTCAATATCATGGTTTGGTCCGGGTATATGTACCGCGGTTAATTCCATGTCAATTAAAATCCACCTTGACCTGCATTTGCACGACCACGAATCTTTCCACTCTTCATAAATCCATCATAATGACGCATGAGTAAGTAAGATTCAACTTGTTGCAAAGTGTCAAGTGCAACACCAACCATAATCAACAAACTTGTTCCACCAAAAAAGGAGGCAAATGATGGCTGAACGCGCAATACATTTGAAACGAATGTTGGCATGATTGCAATCAATGCAAGAAATATAGCACCGGGCAATGTAATTCTTGTCAATATATTCTCAATATAATCTGCAGTTGGAGCACCTGGTCTTACACCTGGAATGAACCCACCTTGCTTCTTCATATTGTCTGCAACATCTTTTGGATTAAAAGCTACTGCAGTGTAGAAATAGGTAAAGAATACAATTAACAATGAGAATGTCATTGCATATACCCAAGACTGCTCACTAAACAATTGCTGTGAAAGCCATTGTAAAGATGTGTTTTCAGGAAAGAAACTTAAGATTGTACTTGGTACAAACAATATTGACTGAGCGAAAATAATCGGCATAACACCTGAAGTATTCACTCTCAATGGGATGTATTGGGTTGTTCCACCATATACTTTCCTGCCAACTACTCTCTTTGCATATTGAATTGGTATCCTTCGCGCACCTTGGGTAACCAATATTACACCGGCAATGATAAATATCAATACAGCGAATATGATGAGGTGTACAAATAATTGCGGTGTTGAAGTGATATACGCAATTTCTGCAAATAATGCATCAGGAAGACGAGCTATAATTCCAATGAAAATGATAAGCGAAATACCATTTCCCAAACCACGCTCTGTTATTTGTTCTCCAAGCCACATTAGGAATACAGTACCCGCAGTAAGCAAAACAATAGATGAAATAGTAAATATTCCAACCATGTCAGGTGCTACAACTGCAGCTGAACTTGTACCTGGATTAAGTATCTTTATAGTCACACCCCAACCTTGCAAAGCTGCAATAAGCACTGTAAGATAGCGTGTAAATTGATTAATCTTTCTTCGTCCATCTTCACCTTCTCTTTGAAGGCGCTGAAATTCTGGCAACACAATACCTGCCAATTGCAGGATAATGGAAGCCGAAATATATGGCATGATACCGAGCGCAAAGATGGCTGCATTGGACAATGCTCCACCCACAAATAGATCATATAATCCGAATAATGTATTCGAATCTCCACCTTTTGTTGACTGCAATGCAATGACATCCACACCGGGTAGGGGAATATAAGAACCAATTCTCACAGCTAATAAAACAAGTGCTGTGAAGATTATTCTATCTCTCAATTCCTCAATGCGAAATACATTGACCAATGTCTGAAAAAACTTATTCATCGATTGCAGCGGTGCCTCCGGCTAGTTCAATCTTTCCTTTGGCTGACTCAGTGAATTTTGCAGCAGATACATTCAACTTTGCTGAAAGTTCACCGTTGCCGAGAACCTTTACAGGTATTCTTGAAGAACGAACTACGCCCAAGTTCCGAAGTGTTTCAAGATTGATTGTATCGCCGGCATGAATTTTTTGAGTGTCTACCAATTCTTGCAAACGAGCAACATTAACTTCTTGATATTCTATACGGAATGGATTCTTGAATCCAAATTTTGGCAGACGACGACTCAAAGGCATTTGACCGCCCTCGAAGTTTCTCTTCTGCTTAAAACCTGAACGAGAAGAATGACCCTTGTGTCCGCGAGTTGATGTCCCACCATGTCCAGAACCTGCACCTCTACCGATGCGCTTCATGCCTTTTACTGAACCTTTGCTGGGGCTGATATTTCCAATATGCTTCATAATGAGGTATTCTCCGACTTTCAAATTGTCTCAACTTTCACAAGATGGCTGACCACATTGATCATGCCTGCGATTTGAGGATTGAGCGTGTGAACAACTGAATAGTTGGGACGACCCAAGCCTAACGCATGTATTGTATCTTTTTGATTCTGCTTGCATTTGATGATGCTGCGAACCTGTGTTACTTTAATTTTTGAACCTTCTTTCATATCAAACACTCCTTAACCTTGCAACAATTTCTGTAATGAGATGCCTCTGCGTTTCGAAGCAGATTGTGCATCCTCAAGCATTGTCAATGCACGAATAGTTGCTTTAACCGTATTGTGTGGATTAGAAGATCCTATGCTCTTCGTCAGAACATCCTGCACTCCGGCAAGTTCGAGCACTGCACGAACACCACCACCTGCAATAACGCCAGTACCAGCTGTTGCGGGCTTGATAAGAACTGATGCAGCACCGTATTTCGCAAGAACTTCATGTGGAATTGTAGTTTTTTGCAATTGCACTTTTACGATATTGTTCTTTGCAGCATTAGTCGCTTTGCTTACAGCGTCAACGACTTCACCAGCTTTGCCTAGTCCATAACCCACATAACCATTGCCATCACCGACAACAACCAATGCAGTGAAATTGAAACGTCGACCACCTTTTACTACTTTCGCAGTACGGCCAACATAAACCAACTTATCTTTTAGATCCAGTTCAGACACTCTTACTTTGCTCACGGCATCCTCTATAAATTAGAATTGCAGACCGCCTTCGCGGGCGGCATCGGCAAGTGCTTTTAATCTTCCATGGTACAAATGACCATTACGATCAAATGCCACGATTGAAATATTTGCTTCTTTAGCGCGCTTTGCAAGCAAGCCACCAATATACTGACTTTGAGCAACTTTTGTTGCAACTGATGTCAAAGCCTCTCGAACATCTTTTTCCACAGAAGAAACCGATACGAGTGTTACACCCTTTGTATCATCAATAATCTGTGCAGTAATATGCTTGAGGCTTTTGTTAACACTCAGACGTAAGCGTTCGGGATTACCGAATATGCGCTTACGAATATGTTGCTTTCTGCGCTTTTGACGTATTTTTTTTGATTTTTCTAAATTCATCTCTGTTGTCTCTTGAGAATCTTTCGTTCAACTATTATTTACCTGCAGACTTACCGGCCTTGCGACGGATATACTCACCTTCGTATCGAACACCTTTGCCTTTATAGGGCTCAGGCGGACGAATGCTTCGAATCTTAGACGCAACTTCACCAACATCATGTTTACTGATTCCTTTGACCTGTATTGTAGTTGGTGTTGGAGTAACTAACTCAATATCAGGAGGTGGAATCACCAGAATTGGATGTGAATAGCCCAAATTCAACAGCAATTTCTTGCCACGCATTTCAGCTTTGAAACCAACACCTTCTATGGCGAGATTTCTCTGAAATCCATTCGATACACCTTCAATTGCATTAAATGTTAAAGCGCGCGAAAGACCATGCAATGCACGAACTTTCTTATCATCATTAGCTCTCTGAAATGTGAGAGCGCCATTTTCATTATTGAATGAAATACCTTCCGCGATTGGAACAACTTGAGTGCCTTTTGGGCCATTGACGGTAAGAACACCATCAGTGAAACTCAACTGAACATTATTGGGAACGGTAATTAGTTTTTTGCCAACTCGTGACACGGCATTACTCCTTCAGTTCAGGATTTAGCGTACTGTGCAAATAATTTCACCGCCTACATTGTAAGCGCGTGCCTGTTTTTCTGTCATCAAACCCTTTGAAGTGGAGATGATGGCAATGCCCAAACCATTGCTGACGCGGGGCAATTTTTCAACAGGTGAATAAATTCTTCTTCCGGACTTGCTGACTCGCTGAATGTCCTGGATAACTGGCTTGCCTTCATAGTATTTGAGACCGACCTTAATAACTTTATGGCCTTCCTCTTCTACTAGATCTACATCGCCAACGAACCCTTGATCACGGAGAATCTCCGCAATTGCGTGCTTCATTTTTGAAGCAGGTGCAGTGACAAATTTGTGGCGTGCCTGACCCGCATTACGGATGCGAGTGATGAAATCTGCTATGGTATCTGTTACCGGCATAATAGTATATCGTAAAGTGTATTTACCAACTCGATTTGCGAATACCCGGAATTTTTCCTTCCAGGGCCAATTGGCGGAAAACATTTCGGCAAACGCCGAATTTTTTATAGACTGCCTTACCGCGACCTGTCACGGAACAACGACTGCGAACACGCGTCGGTGAACTGTTACGAGGTAACATCTGCAAGCCTTCGAAATCTCCAGCCGCTTTTAATTCTTCACGCTTTGCTGCAAATTTTGCCACAAGGCGTTTTCTTTTTTCATTCCGTGCTACGATACTTGTCTTTGCCATGTATTAACCTTTGCGAAAAGGAAAACCAAATTCCATGAGAAGAGCTGATGCTTCTTCATCGGTTTTGGATGTTGTGACGAAAGTGATGTCCATACCGGCAATTTTTGTTACCTTGTCTACATCGATTTCAGGGAAAATTATCTGCTCCTTGATACCAAGCGTCAAATTACCGCGACCATCAAATCCATTACTTGAATATCCACGGAAATCTCGAATGCGAGGGGAAGCAATATTGATGAATCTATCCAAAAATTCATACATTCTTGCACCACGCAATGTAAGATGACAGCCAATAGGCATGCCTTGACGAAGACGGAAATTTGCAATCGCCTTCTTTGCTTTGCTGATTGCAGGGCGTTGACCTGTTATAAGCTCTAGCTCATTTACAGCAGCTTGAAGAATTTTAGGATCTTGTACTGCGGCTCCGACTCCCATATTGATACAAATCTTTGTGATTTTTGGAACCTGCATCACTGATTTATATTCAAACTTAGCCTTTAGTACAGGTATTACCTGCTCTTTGTAAAAGGCATAGAGTCTCGGCGCGGGCACCGCTCCAGAGTATTCCTCGAGGCGTTTTCCCTCGGGCTTCAGATCATATTTTTTCGATGTTGTTTGGGCTTTAGCCATGATTATTCTCTATTCAAGTCTTAAGGCATTTTTATTTCTTTGCCGGATTTTACGGCAAGGCGCTTTACTTGTGCTCTTCCATTTTCATCAATTGTACGATCCAAACGGATGCGTGTTACTTGATTTGTGTCAGGGTCGATCAACATGGCATTAGAATATGCTATCGCTAATTCACGCTCATGAATTCCACCATCAGGATATGCTTGGCTTTTGCGCATGTGGCGCTTGTGCACATTCACACCCTCTATGAGGAGACGACCTTTCTTCGCATCAACTTCGATAACACGGCCTTCTTTGCCTTTGTCATCGCCGGAGATAACCTTCACTATATCATTTTTTTTAATTGACATCTTCATGTTTGCTATCCTTATAATACTTCTGGTGCCAAAGAAACGATTTTCATGAAACCACTGTCACGCAATTCGCGTGCCACAGGTCCGAAAATACGCGTACCTCTTGGTTCACCTTGAGTGTTTAGAATCACAGCGGCATTCTCGTCAAAACGGATGAATGATCCATCCTTACGTCTAATCTCTTTCTTGGTGCGAACAACGACAGCTTTACAAACTTCGCCTTTTTTTACACCTGCATTCGGAAGCGCGCTTTTTACGGAAACGACGATAAGATCGCCTACTCCAGCATAACGACGAGCATGTCCACCTAGAACACGAATGCATCTTACACGCTTTGCACCCGAATTATCCGCTGCAATAAGATTTGACTCTTCTTGTATCATAATGTTCTTCCTTAATTACTTCGCACGATCGACAATTTCAACGAGCATCCAGCGCTTGCGGGCACTCAATGGACGACTTTCAATGACACGGACTGTATCACCTATGCGACACTCATTTGCTTCATCATGTGACATGATTTTTTTCGTCTGCTTATAATATTTCTTGTACAATGGATGAGCAACCTGGCGCTCAATTGCCACAACAATACTTTTGTTCATGGCGGCACTGATTACTTTGCCTTGACGGATTTTCTTTCCCGTTGTAGAAGGCGCTTGTTCTGTAGCTTTAGTAGCCATATTGTTCAATTCTTAATAGTGCGTAGTGTATCAAACTGCAACATTTCGCTCGCGCAATACCATTTTGATACGCGCAATATCTTTGCGTAAGGTTCTGATTTGCGAAGTATTTTCAAGTTGGCTCATCGCCTTCTCAAAGTTTCTCAAAACCATTGCTTCCTCAGTGGAAGTTAACATCTCCATCAACTCTTCAGTGGAGATTTTGCGAATTTCGGACGCTTTTTGCTTTTTCATTACTCTACCGCATCCAAGCGTGTTACAAACTTTACTTTTATTGGTAATTTATGAGAGGCCAAACGAGCTGCTTCTACTGCCTTTTCTCTTGATACGCCATCGATCTCAAAAAGAATTCTACCAGGCTTCACAACCGCTACCCAAAATTCGGGATTACCTTTACCGGAACCCATTCGAACCTCTGCAGGTTTTTTGGTTACTGGTTTATCAGGGAAAATACGAATCCATACTTTACCGTCACGACGGAGAAAACGATTGATGGCAATTCTAGCTGATTCAATCTGACGATTGGTAATCCACGCCGGCTCCATCGCTTTGATTCCAAAGGTTCCAAATGCAACCTGAGAACCGCGATAGGCTTTGCCTTTCATTCTACCACGTTGTGTTTTTCTATGCTTTACTCTTTTAGGAATCAGCATTGTGCCATATCCTTATTTAATCTTTAGTTACAAGCTTACCAATTACTTCGCCACGACAAATCCAAGTTTTAACTCCAATCAATCCGTAGACCGTTGAAGCTGTTGCAGTACCATAATCAATATCTGCACGCAATGTGTGCAATGGTACGCGACCTTCTTTATACTGTTCTGTGCGGGACATATCTGCTCCGCCCAATCGACCGGAACACATAACACGAATTCCTTCAGCTCCCATTCTCATCGCTGCACCAACAGATTGCTTCATAGCCTTACGGAATGAAACTCTACCTTCCAATTGCTGAGCTATATTCTCGGCAACCAATTGAGCTTCGATTTCAGGACGCTTGATTTCATGAATGAGAATCTTAACATCTTTCTTAGAAATCTTCTTTAATTCTTCTTCCAACTGCGTAATGTCTTTACCGGATTTACCGATAATCACGCCTGGACGAGATGTGTGCAATGTTATGCGCAACTGTTTTGCCGTACGCTCAATCACGATGCGTGCAACTCCAGCTTTACGCTTGCTACTTTTGATGTAAGAACGGACCATTAAGTCTTCAGACAGCTTTTCAGCCACATTCTTTTCATCGAACCAGTTTGCATCCCAGTGGCGAGTAATGCCTAGACGGATACCAATCGGATTTGTCTTCTGACCCAAGGTTTTACTCCTGAAAGTTACTGAGTAACTGAGACTTCAATAGTTAAGTGATGCGAACGCTTGCGTATTCTATAAGCTCTACCCATAGGGGCAGGAGAAATGCGTTTCGCTGTAGGACCTTGATTTACAAAGGCCGCACTCACAAATAATTTTCCTTCATCAACGCGCTCACTGGCTGCTGTGGCCTTCTCCATGACATTCGCTATCGCAGAACGAAGAACCATCTCAGCATCCTTGGATGCAGTCTTTGTAGAGAATCTCAGCGTCGCCAAAGCTTGAGCGGCTGATTTTCCTCGTATCAAATCAATCACCAATCGCATTTTACGAGGTGAAGAGCGTAGATAACGCTTTGTTGCACGAGCATTAAGCATAATATTTTAACCTTATTCAGCTACGAATTATCGTTTTCCGGACTTTTGGTCCTTTCTACTACCTGCATGACCTTTGAATGTTCTCGTTGGAGAAAATTCACCAAGCTTGTGACCAACCATGTTCTCTGTCACATACACAGGAATGAATTTATTGCCATTATGAACCGCAAAAGTGTGGCCAACAAAGTCTGGTGCAAT
This sequence comes from Ignavibacteria bacterium, assembly GCA_947491315.1. Classification (GTDB taxonomy): domain Bacteria; phylum Bacteroidota; class Ignavibacteria; order Kapaibacteriales; family UBA961; genus UBA961. Next base: position 28,500 of record CANLII010000009.1, on the reverse strand, counting down.
CGTTGAAGCACGTGACCATGTCTTTACAACAGTCTTCTTGCCTGATTCATTCAATGCATCTACTTTCTTCATAAGTTTATAGTAGATGAATACGCCTTTTTTCAGTGAGCGAGCCATAATGTCCTAATTACTTTCTTTTACGAACAATAAGATCAGTTGACTTCTTTTTTTTCTTGCGAGTCTTCAAGCCCTTGGCCAATTGACCCCAAGGTGAGCGTGGATGTTGACGACCACCACCGGATTTGGAACGACCTTCACCACCACCCATCGGGTGATCGATCGGATTCATCGCCATACCGCGTGTTTGTGGACGAACTCCCAACCAACGCATACGACCAGCTTTTCCATAAAGAATGTTCTCATGATCGGAATTACCTACAACTCCTAGAGTTGCCATGCATGTTTGTGGTACTTTTCTGATTTCACCGGATGGCAATTTAATCTGAGCCAACCCACCGTCAAAACCAAGAAGTTGAGCACCTGTACCTGCACTACGAACCATCTGACCACCTTTACCAGGCTTCATTTCAATATTGTGAATGAACATACCTACAGGAATTTTTTCCATCGGTAGCGCATTACCATCTTGAAGTTCTGCATTTGGACCCGACATTACCTTCTGGCCAACTTTTAGCTTACCAGGTGCCAAGATATATGTCAGTTCACCATCATCATAACGCAGTAGCGCAATTCGGCAAGTACGATTCGGATCGTATTGTATGCTCATTACCTCTGCAGCAATGCCATGCTTTCTACGCTTAAAATCAATAATACGATACTGTTGCTTGTGTCCGCCACCACGATGCCTTGATGTGATGCGACCTGTATTGTTCCGCCCACCACTCTTCTTTTTAGGAACAAGAAGAGATTTCTCTGGCTGCGCTCCAGGTGTGATTTCATTAAATGAACTCACAGAGTAAAAACGAGTACCAGGTGTAATAGGTTTGAGAATTCTTAAAGCCATTGTCTATCTCGAAATTAATCTTCAGTATTGCCTTCACCGCCGACAAGGTCGATGGAGTATCCGGGTGCTAATGTCACATATGCTTTCTTGCGAAGAGGAGTTGCACCGCGCATCAAACCACGCTTAGTAACACGTGTTTTGTTTTTGCCTTTCACATTTATTGTTCTAACAGAAGAAACTTTTACTTCATAAAGACGCTCTATAGCGGCTTTGATCTGGATCTTGTTTGCATCTGTCGTCACTTCAAAAGCATATTGCTTCTTCTCTGCAAGCATTGCCGCTTTCTCTGTGAGCATCGGGCGTTTAATAACTGTAATCATCGATTTTTTTGCCTAATTACTTCAGCATTAAAAAGTTTGTACCAAATCCTGCAAGGCTTCCTTGCTAAGGATGATTTTCCTATGATTAAGAATGTCGTATGTAGAAGCAATAGTCGCTGGCAATGTCATTACGCCAGGTATGTTTTTTGCAGACAACACTACATTCTTATCGGAATCTTTGAGCATAAATAAAGACTTTTGACCATCAATGTTCAATGCCTTCATTACACTAATCATGTTCTTAGTCTTTATACCATCAAAAGCTAAACCTTCTAGTACTAAAAGATTTTCCTCTTTAACACGCAATGACAAAGCTGACTTTCTAGCCAATTTTTTCATTTGTGCAGGAAGATATTGCTTGTAAAGATGTGGTCTTGGACCGTGAATGGTACCACCGCCTACCCATACAGGTGAGCGATTAGAACCAGCTCTTGCTGTACCACGACCTTTTTGTTTCCAAGGTTTTCTGCCACCACCACGAACTTCAGACCTGACTTTAGTTTTTGCAGTTCCTTGTCTTTGGTTTGCCAAGTATGCTTTTACCGCAAGGTACATCGCATGCTCGTTTGGCTCCACATTAAAAACCTCTTCAGGCAATTCTACCTGACTGGTTACAGATCCATTTATTCCGAATACATTTATGAGCATTGTTCTATACCTTACAGCTTAACAATTTCTACTATGGAATTAATTGCACCGGGTATGCTACCTTTTACAACTAGCAAATTCTGATCCGGCATGATATCAAGCACAATGAGATTTCTGATACTGATTCTCGTACCACCCATTCGACCAGCCATACGCATACCTTTGAAAACTCTCGAAGGATATGATGATGAACCGATTGATCCTGGAGCACGTGCTCTATCAGATTGACCATGGCTTGACATACCAACACCACCGAAGTGATGTCGTTTCATTACACCTTGGAAACCACGACCTTTTGATGTGCCGGATACCTTCACTATATCTCCAATTTTCAAGATGGTCTCAATTGTTACAGTCTCACCGAGTGCTACGGTAACATTGTCCATTCTGAATTCTTTGATATGGCGCTTTGGTGCAATACCGGCTTTTTTAAAATGCCCGGCAAGCGGTTGAGATACCTTACGCTCGGCTATTTCTCCATAGCCAAGTTGAACGGCAGTGTATCCATCTTTATCTAATGTGCGGACTTGCACTACTGCGCATGGTCCAGCTTCTATGACTGTACAGGGCACATATTCACCGTTCTCGCTGAATATGCTAGTCATGCCCAATTTACGACCTAATAGCATCTTTTCTTTACTCCTTAGACCTTAACCTCGACATCAACACCTGCTGGAAGCTCCAGACGCATTAAAGCGTCTATAGTGCGTTGAGTTGAGCTGAAAATATCTATCAGACGTTTATGAACTCGCGCCTCAAACTGCTCACGTGATTTTTTATCAACGTGTGGTGAACGTAGAACTGTATATACTGTCTTTTCCGTTGGTAACGGAATAGGACCGGATACTACTGCTCCTGTTTGCTTAATAGTGCGAACAATACGCTCGGACGATTTATCAATTAGGTTGTGGTCGTACGATTTTAATTTGATACGAATCCTTTGGGTAGCCACGCTCACGTACCTTCAAAAAAATGAGAGACAAAGAAAGATGGGAATGGAATTAACATTCCCATCTAACGGTACATATTTTATTCAATAATCTTTGTTACTACACCTGCACCTACTGTGCGGCCACCTTCGCGAATCGCGAAACGTAGTCCTTCATCCATAGCTACCGGAGTAATAAGCTCAATAACGAGATTGTCAATATTATCACCAGGCATAACCATTTCAGTACCTGAAGGAAGTGTTGCAACTCCTGTCACATCTGTTGTACGGAAATAGAACTGCGGACGATAACCATTAAAGAATGGAGTGTGACGACCACCCTCATCTTTCGTTAACACATAAACCTGCGCATTGAACTTGTGGTGAGGTGTGATAGTACCTGTTTTAGCAAGAACCATACCACGCTCAATCTCTGCTTTGTCAACACCACGAAGCAAAAGACCAACATTATCACCCGCACGACCTTGATCAAGAAGCTTGCGGAACATTTCAACACCAGTTACAATAGTTTTCTTCTGGAGACCAAAACCAACCAATTCAACTTCCTCGTTTACATTCACGATTCCACGCTCAATACGACCAGTAGCAACTGTACCGCGACCAGTGATTGAGAAAACGTCTTCAACGGGCATAAGGAATGGCTTTTCTGTATCACGGATAGGTGTTGGGATATAAGTATCAACAGCTTCCATGAGGTCATAGATAGGTTTCAAGCGCGGATCATCAATGGCAGCTTCTTCTGAAGTACCAGCGTCAAGACCTTGGAGTGCGGAACCTTTGATGATAGGAATATCATCACCTGGGAAATCATATTTGCTGAGTAGCTCACGAACTTCTAATTCTACAAGATCCAAAAGTTCGGGATCAGCTATATCAACTTTGTTCATGAAGACTACAATACGAGGAACGCCAACCTGACGGGCAAGTAGAATGTGCTCACGTGTTTGTGGCATAGGTCCATCTGTACCTGCCACTACAAGAATAGCACCATCCATTTGTGCCGCACCTGTGATCATGTTTTTCACATAATCCGCGTGACCTGGACAGTCAACGTGTGCATAATGACGATTTGCTGTTTCGTACTCCACGTGAGCAGTGTTAATGGTGATTCCACGTGCCTTCTCTTCGGGAGCATTATCAATTGAATCATACGAACGCTTTGCAGACAGGCCTGATTTAGCCAATGCCATTGTGATCGCTGCAGTGAGCGTTGTCTTACCATGATCAACGTGGCCAATTGTACCAACATTGACGTGGGGCTTAGACCTTTCAAATTTCTCTTTTGCCATAGTGCACCTAACGTGATAACTATATGTAATGAAAAACTGCTTATCGCTATGCTGTTAATACTGCTTTAGCGTCGTAGGCTCGTAGTGTGAGAAAATCATTGAATATGATCCTCTACCTTGTGTCATTGAACGCAGTTTGGTTACATAACCAAACATTTCACTCAATGGTACTGAGGCTCTCACTCCTTGCGAGCTACCCTTTTGCGTAATCTCTTCGATCTTGCCTCTTCTGGAATTCAAATCAGCAATTACCTCGCCAATATATTCCATAGGAGCTATTGCTTCTACTGCAAAAACGGGCTCCAACAATGTTGGATTAGCCAATCTAATGGCCTCTCTTACCGCATTTGCAACTGCAACTTTACAAGCTATATCAGTTGTCTCTCCATCTCTTATTCCGACATCCGTTATTTCAACTGTTATATCAACAATCGGATATCCTGCTATCGGACCTACACCTAACGATTCTTTTGCGCTGATTTGCAATGCTTCAAGCAATTGCGGAGCCAGCTTTGGAAGATTCTCACCAAGCAACACTTGATTGCCTTGACCTGAATCCGATGAACGTAATGAAACGATCACCTTCGCATACTGATTCTTGTTTCCAATTTGTCTGTCAAATTCAACTTCACTTGTTGAAGATCCAAGAATCGTTTCTCTGTAAGCTACCTGTGGTTTGCCAACTTTCGTTGCAACACCAAACTCACGCTTGAGTCTGTCAACCATGATGTCCAAGTGCAATTCGCCAACGCCGCTGATAATGTTTTGACCACTATCTTGATCATTATTGAATTTAAACGTTGGATCTTCATCTGCAAGTCTAGCTAATGCATCTAGCATTTTTGCTTGATCTGCCGCCGATTTTGCCTCTATCGACTGATTGATCACAGGATCGAGAAAACTGATTTTTTCAAAGAGCACTTGACTGTCTTGATGACACAAAGTGTCACCTGTCTTCGTTAATTTCAACCCAGGCAATGCAACTATTTCACCGGCTTCACATGATGACAATTCATCTCGCTTATTAGCCTGCATTCTTAGTATCTTTTGCACTCGTTCACGCTTGCCTATTGAAGCATTGTATATCATGTCTCCAACTTTAAGTATTCCGGAATAAACCCGAATAAATGTCAAACGACCTACATATACATCCGTGAGCACCTTAAATGCAAGAGCTGAAAAATGTTCATCTGATGATGGCTTTCTTTCAATTGCCTTTTCAGAATCTTGAGGATCAAATCCTTTTACGATACCACGATCAATCGGTGAAGGTAAATACCTTGTGATTGAATCTAATACTTGCTGAACACCTTTATTCTTAAATGATGAACCACAGCAAACAGGTAAAAACTTTGATGCAATCACTGCTTCTCGAATAGAAGCAATCAACTCCTCTTCTGTTATGACATCTCCACCAAAATATTTTTCGAGAAGATTGTCATTGGTCTCGGCAATCGATTCAATCATATATGATCTTGCATCATTTGACGCACCAATCATCGATTCTGGAATCTCACGAATTTCATAGTTGTCGAGGTTTTGATTATCTCCGTTAAAGTATAAATACTTCATAGCGATTAAATCAATAATGCCGACAAATTCTTCGGCACTTCCAACAGGTATAAAAATTGGAGTAGGATTTGCTCCAAGTATTTCGCGAATAGATTCCACAGCTTTCTCAAAATCAGCTCCGATTCGATCCATCTTATTGATGTATACAATTCTCGGTACACCGAATTGATCCGCCTGTCTCCAGACCGTTTCTGATTGTGGCTCGACTCCCGCTACAGCACAAAATACTGCAACAGCTCCGTCTAGCACTCTCAATGATCTCTGCACTTCTGCTGTAAAATCAACATGTCCGGGCGTATCTATGATTGTAATCTGATGATCATGCCAAAAGCATGTTGTCGCAGCAGATGTTATCGTGATACCTCTTTCTCGTTCCTGATCCATATAGTCCATAAAAGCCGTGCCTTCATGAACTTCTCCCATCTTATGGAGAGAACCGGAATAAAAGAGAATACGCTCGGTAGTTGTTGTCTTGCCTGCATCAATATGAGCGATGATGCCTATATTTCTATATTTATCTAGCTCAATTATGCGCGACATAGTTTACAGCGCTACCAGGGTTTAATTGACAAAGAACGAACTATTTTTCATTACCACTTGAAATGTGCGAAAGCCTTATTTGCTTCTGCCATTCTGTGAATATCATCACGCTTTTTTACTGATGAACCTTCGCCATTCGCGGCAGCCATCAATTCAGACGCTAGTCTGGAAGCCATTGATTTATCGCGACGCTCTGATGCATACATTTTCAACCAACGAATTGCCAAGGCAAAGCGACGTTCTTCACGAACTTCTACCGGCACTTGGTAAGTAGCACCACCAACACGGCGAGAGCGAACTTCGATAGCAGGAGATACATTGCTTAATGCTTTGCGGAACACTTCAATCGGATCCTGCTTTAATTTATCTGCAATGATATCGAATGCAGAATACACCAAAATACGCGCTGTATTTTTTTTGCCTTGTATCATCACTTTATTGATGAACCTTGATACCATCACATCATTGAAGCGTGGATCGGGCACTGCATATCGTTTCTCTGCTCTTTTCTTTCTCATAAAACTATCTCTGACTATGCGATTCTAATTATTTAGTTCCGGCCGGCTTTGGACGTTTCGCTCCATACTTGGAACGAGACTGCATACGATCTTTTACACCTTGAGTATCCGCTGCACCACGAACAATGTGATAACGAACACCAGGAAGATCCTTCACACGACCACCACGAATCAATACTATTGAGTGCTCTTGAAGATTGTGCCCTTCACCTGGGATATAGGCAATAACTTCAAACTGATTTGTCAAACGAACTTTTGCTACCTTGCGCAAAGCAGAATTTGGTTTCTTCGGCGTTGTTGTATACACGCGAGTACAAACTCCACGGCGCTGTGGGCAACTGGCAAGAGCCGGAGATTTACTTTTCTCTATCAGCTTTTTGCGACCTTTTCTTACAAGTTGACTAATCGTTGGCACAGTATCTATTCCTTAAAAAAACATCTTATTCTATCACTGTCGGATCGTTTTCGTCATTCTGATAGAGCTTGCAAAACTACACAAAATGTTGATAACCACCAAAACTTTTTTTATCTACCTTCAGAACGCTTTTGTTGATAAGCTTTGACCATTTCGTCTTGAACACTTTTCGGCACTTGTGAATAGCGCAAGAATTCCATAGAAAACTCACCTTTACCTTGTGTTACCGAACGCAAGTCTGTAGAATATCCAAACATTTCGCTCAATGGAACTTCTGCTTCAACAACTACATATGCAGCATCCATAGTTGCACCAACAATCACACCGCGACGCTGATTGATCTGACCAATCGCAACACCTTGGAATTCTTCAGGAGCACTGACTTCCAATTTCATGATTGGCTCAAGAATAACTGGTTTTGCTTTGAGGTATGCTTCGCGGAAAGCTGCAATAGAAGCAACCTTGAATGCCATTTCTGAAGAGTCAACTGGGTGCTCTGCACCATCATTGATCGTGGCACGAACACCTACAACAGGTTGGCCAATCAATGAACCTTCAGTTACGGCTTCACGGAAACCTTTATCGCAAGCAGGGATATATTCACGAGGAATAGCACCACCCACGATATCGTCAACAAATTCATATGTTTCAACCGCATCACTAGGTAATGGCTCAAGCAAACCTGCTACACGAGCAAATTGACCGGATCCACCTGTTTGCTTCTTATGAGTATAATTGAAATTGGAGTTCGCTGTGATTGTCTCGCGGAATGCAACTTTTGGTCTACCAACATTCACTTCGCAATTATATTCACGCTTGATACGCTCAATATAAATTTCCAAGTGCAATTCGCCCATTCCCTTAATAATCGTTTCACCACTTTCTTCATCACGATATACGCGGAAGGTTGGATCCTCTTTTGTAAAGCGATTCAATGCTTTTGAGAAGTTCACTTGACCTGCTTTTTCTTTCGGACTAACCGCAAGTTCAATAACAGGGTCAGCAACAAACATAGAAGTCATCGTAACACTAAGATTACCATCTGTGAATGTATCGCCTGATGCACAGTCAATACCAAACATCGCGATAATTTGACCAGGTCCCACTTCATCAACATCATGCATCTCATCAGCATGCATACGAACAAGTCTTGGAACTTTCACTCGCTTACCATTGGACATATTGATGAGTGTATCACCCTTTTTCACGCCACCTTGGTAAATACGCATATATGTGAGCTGACCGAAACGACCATCTTCAAGCTTGAATGCCAAGCCAACAAATGGTTTCGTTCTTTCAGGAATCAATTCAATACTTGCTTCATTCTGGCTCTGATCAAGCCCTTCATTCTTTACATCTTGTGGCGAAGGCAAGAACATTCCAACAGCATCCAAAAGAATTTGAACGCCTTTATTCTTCATCGCTGAACCACAATACAATGGAGTAATTTTCAAATTGATGGTTTCACGACGAATAACCGGAATCAATTCCTCAGCAGTCACTTCTTCTTCAATTAGGAATTTCTCTGCAATTATATCGTCGAAATCTGAAAGTGCTTCAATCATCGCATGACGACGCTTCTTCGCTTCTTCCAAATATTCCGCAGGAATATCCTCTCTACGCATGTCTTCACCATTATCGCCATCAAAGTACACTGCCTTCATGTGCAATAAATCAATAAGACCCGCAAATTTGTCTTCCAATCCCATTGGATATGTCATTACAACAGGTCTATGATGCAATTTTTCACGCAATTGCTCGGCAACACGATCTGGATTTGAACCTGAACGGTCAATCTTGTTCACAAAAGCAAGTCTTGGAACATTATATCTTTTCATCTGACGATCTACTGTGATCGACTGACTCTGAACGCCCGCAACACCGCACAAAACTAAAACGGCGCCATCTAAAACGCGCAAAGCTCTTTCCACTTCAACTGTAAAGTCAACGTGACCTGGAGTATCAATCAAATTGATTTCAAAATCACCCCATGTGCAGTAAGTGGCTGCAGACTGAATGGTAATCCCTTTTTCTCTCTCAAGATCCATGGAATCCATCGTAGCACCAACACCCGACTTTCCTCTCACTTCCTCGATCTTGTGGATCTTGCCTGTGTAGAACAAAATGCGCTCACTGAGCGTGGTCTTGCCCGAGTCGATGTGGGCAGAAATACCAATATTTCGAACTTTTGAGATATCTGACATAGCTGCCTTAACCTACTCAATGGAATATGTATGAAGATAATATAGTTTCAAGATTGAAAAATCCTCGCAAAAGCGAAGACCACAAATTTACGGGAAAATGAAGAATGTGCAAAATTAAATCTCTTATTTTCAAAAAATTAGAATATGTCCCACATTAGTGAAGAGAATATCCTAACTAGGAACTGAATAGAGGATTGCGGGATTTTCCACGATAAAATGTGGATAAACTGGGGAGAAGTTTTGGGTGATTTAACGCTTGACCATTAATTTTCCGGATATGGGTTCCACTCCGGAAAAAATGGTGAAAATGTACACACCAGGGCTTAAGACAGCAGTGTTTTCCAAGGTTGCAGTCAAAATATTGGCTCCTGATACCGAATTATTCGAATAATCTATTCGTGTTTTAACCCTTTCTGAGTGAACAGGTAAACCGGCTACAGTGAATATCTTGATTTCAACTTCCTGACCCAATCCTATTGCATAAGGCAATGGGAAATTAATCTTCGAGTGTTTGCTGAGTGACAGTGGATTCGGATATGGTCTTTCCGTAGGTAATAATAATTCACCCTCGGATAATTTGATAAGTGAGCAGTATTTGGTGGATTTAAGATCTATATCAACATAGTATTCCGAAAAACCAATAGGTGTTTTGTCGGAGTTCTTATCAATAACTACTGAATATGATGTGCTTTGCCCACCAAATACCCTGAAAAAATCAGGATAAGCAGGTGAAATGAACATATTGGCCGTATCCGTCAAATAACCACTGCCAATCAAGCCGCTGGATAATGATCTTATCTCATAAGGGAATACATCACCCGAGAACAGTGCTGTTGGATTGGCCGTCAGAGTATCGGATTTCATGAGTGGAAATACATGCGCATCCCTGAACAAAAGCGCGGAATCAATACCTCTGGTTCTTTTGCCCGTAAAATATGTTCGCTCCAGAAAACCACACCATAATTCATGCAAAGGAAGATTGTTGTTTGTTAAAGACAATTCCAATGCTCTATAAGGTAAATTCTTCTTACCGATATTGTCCCACATATCCAAAATAGGCTTAAAACCTATATTCTTTTCTGTTGTTTTGTCATGAAGGTACTCAAAAAACAATGCATTTGCATAGCCGGAACTGACAAATTGAGAATATCTTTGACCAAATCGATTCTCTTTGGGATTGCTAAAAAAGTTCTTTACATAAAACTGATAATCTTTGATTTCAGGATATTGATATGCTTCAATCCATGTACAGAACATTTCATATAAAGAAACATCATATAACTGATCATTCATCCCATAATTGGCAAGATGAATGGCATGCTGAAACTCATGTGCAGCGGTAATTTTCAATGCATCCACTTCAAAAGTATTGAATGATGGACTCCCATTGCCTGTCTTGTCACTCTTACTGTAATTATTGTCAAGCTCAATATATGTCAGTGTGTATGTATGCTGATTTGTTGAACCAGGCAATGACAATTCCGAAGTGGTCAAACCATAAAAGCCATCTTGAGAAAGATCTATCAGATATACATCATATGGGTCTTTTCCATTTTCTCCATTATTCGGCGGAGGAGGAAAGCCCATGCTGTCAACTTGTATGGTATAAGCATATTCAAATGCTTCGCCACAAGCATCCACATAATCAGGGGTGCCATTACGATTTACATCAGTGGTATCCACGGCATCCGGACCACTTAAAGCATAATGAATTCGAAAATGATTTTTGCTTGATGTGAAAGAGAAAGGTAAATCAGGCTTGAGGACTCGCTCTCCCTTGAGAATGGCTCCCATGCTTGTTTCATGGCGATTGCCGAATGTTCCGCACTTATCCGCCAATAATTCGGGGACAAAACAAAACATGCACAAACCCAAACATAAAAGGGCATTACGCATAAAGACAATCAAAAATATTGGAATCATATCAACGGAACATCTCTTTTATCATACCCCAAGTGCGACGAATTCCGCTCACACTATGACTGACATTCACAATGTTTGAATAAGAAATGGAATTGTCAAAGGCAATGACTTTCACCCTGTACGAATATACTTTCCCCAAAATTCTCTCATTATTCCCACCCTTCATCAAAGCATTTTCATCTATGAATCGATAGGTAAACTGGGCTCCTTTTGGCTCTAATTCTGCGATGGAACGAAATCCTTCATTACCGGAATTACGCTCCAATTCATATAATCTGACCCCTTTTTCAAGACTTGGACGCCATTCAACGGTAATAACCTTTCCATCAGATTTTGCTGTCATATGATCGAAAGATATCTCAGCCGCAAATACGGTGATTGTCGTAATGAGAGCTAAAAATATGTATCTGAATTTTTGCATACAACAAACATAGTCCTTGAATTCATGAAAGGCAAATAAAAAAAGACTGATTTACAGGTTTATTCCATCCCTCGTACAGAATCCCAACGCTTTTCGACAGAAGTTTTCCCTTGTAGAAATACCTCATAGCCGGTTTTTCGATTTTCCATCACATCAACACGGACTTCATCCATTAATTCAGTAAGACGAGTGCGAAAATGCTCGTTCATTGAGAATGTATCAGGAAAGGCTTCCACAGTCATAAGTTCCGGTTCACCGATCGAAAGCCATGCTTCGGGCTGTTGTTCATGAAGAAAATCATAACGAATGGCAATCGGTACACACCATGCGCTTTCCAACATATTAACCATATTCGCCATTCCCGAATATGTCTGAATGGGTCTAATCTCTTGATGAATCAGCTCACCCTGTGGGAACATCCAGAGTACTTTGCGTGAATCCTTGATCAATTCAGAAGCGTATTTCAAAGATCTGATTGCCGATCGGGCATTGCTGCGATGAACGGAAAACATGCCGACTTTGGAAAAAAAACGATATTTCTGTAATTGCTTTTCTTCCATCATGCCATAGGACTCAACAGTGAGCCGACCATTTGTGATGACAATTGCAAGAGCCGCATCCCACCATCCACCATGCGAGCAATATACAATTAAGGGAATAGCTGGAGAATCATGTATGTTGTCAAGATGCCAAGGCTTCATATACTTTTCGCCCTTTACAAGACATCTGTAAAATGTCTTGCGCAATGAGCGCGAAAAATACCATGTAAGTATTTTTCTCCATAAAGGGGAATGTTCTGCCTTGATCATAAAGAAGTGACAATGTGCATGAATAGCTGAATTCTTGCTAATTTATCGCAATCGCATCAATAAACAGCATTATATCAAGACATGTTCCGCCAATTAACAGCATATATTTTATCGTTCTTCATCATTTTAGGAATGATGCTGTTTTCTTCATGTACCAATCCATTTGCGCCAAAACTTTCCGATACTCCACTCGGAGAAAATGTTTTTGCCGATCAAAAAACGGTGGATGGTATTTTTCAAAATTTCAGAAGCGCCTATTTGTATAAAGATACTTTGGCTTATGGTCGATTACTCGACAAAGACTTCATCTTCATCTATCGCAATTATGAAACCGGTGTGGATGGAACTTGGGGAAGAGATCAAGACATGTTTACGACATCAGGTTTATTCAATGCAGCACAAAATCTGGATTTGATTTGGAATGATATCGTGATATCAACCGGGGATAGCATACGATTGGACATTGCACGGGGATTCAATCTCACGATTACATTTAATCCGCAAGACATCATGCGTGTTCAAGGAAGGGTAAATCTGCAATTGAAAAGAAATTCAACTGCAGAGGATTGGAAAATTCTGCGATGGCGCGATGAATCAAATTATTAAGATTTTGTTTTGATTCTTCCAAAGATCCACATGAATTGTAATTTCCACACCAAGAATGCTGCTTCATAGACGATATTCTTACTCATCTTTGAAACACCAGATGTACGATCCACGAAGACAATCGGAATTTCCTTGATGCGTGCCCCTGCCTTCCACAAGCGATAATTCATTTCAATCTGAAATGCATATCCATTCGAATGAATATCATTGAGATCAATCTTGCTCAGCATTGAAGCACGAAAACACTTGAATCCTCCCGTTGCATCTTTTACGGGCATGCCAGTGATGATTCTCGTATATAAATTTGCGCTATAACTGAGAATCAATCGGCGCAGCGGCCAATTCACGACATTTACGCCATTGGAATAACGCGAGCCGATAATTAAATCATTCGTTTCAATTTCTTTCAAGAATCTTGGAATTTCTTTCGGGTCATGTGAGAAATCCGCATCCATTTCCATGATCACATCATATCCCATTCCGAGAGCTTTTGCAAAACCTTCGCAATAAGCCGTTCCCAAACCCATTTTGCCGGGTCGCGACAAAAGATGAATGCGAGAATCGCTTTTCATTCTCTCTTCCACATGATTACTCGTGCCATCTGGAGAGTTATCATCCACAATCATCACATGCACATCGGCGGCTTCCAGAACCGCAGTGAGGATATTGTCGATATTATCTATTTCATTATAAGTCGGTATGACGACGATCGCTTTCATGAAGTTGTCCATTATGCCTGACCATGTCCTTTGAATACGCGAATTGCAGTACGCATGATGATCTCGATATCGAGTTGTAAAGACATGTTTTCAATATAATAAAAATCATGTTTGAGACGATTGGTGATTTCCTCAATCGACTCTTGATAATTCCGATAGTGTATTTGATTCCAACCTGTAAGACCGGGTCGAATAACAAGTCGGCGTGTATAGTATGGTAATTCTTTTTTGAATTTATCAACAAAGAAAGGCATCTCGGGTCTTGGTCCCACAAGACTCATTTCTCCTTTGAGCACATTCCAAAATTGCGGCATTTCATCGAGATGAGACTTACGCAAAAATCTACCGATTCTTGTCACACGCGGATCATTCACCACTGCCCATTTTTGTCCACCAGCTTCAGCATCAATCACCATTGATCTAAATTTGTACATGGTGAATACTTTACCATTTTTACCTACTCTTCTCTGCTTGAAAATAACTGGTCCTTTCGAATCCAATCGTACCAAATATGCCGTAATGAGAAGAAATGGAAAACCAATGATCAGTACACAAGAGCTCAATGCGATATCAATCGCGCGTTTGATGAATCGCTCCCATGTTTTCATGAGTTCGGGATTAATGTCAATCAATGGCATACCGTGTATTGCGAGCAATCTCGCCTGACCGGTAAAAAGCTCATATAAATCAGGTTGTATTTTCACCCCAATTCCAAGCTCTCTGCATCCCATCACCAATTCAATCATCCATTTATGATCAAGGGCATCCATCATCACCACAAGATCTGCCGGTCTATCTCTTTTCACAATTTCATGAATGTCATTCACGAATCCAAGAACTGGTATTTGTAAAGCTTCTCCATGAGCAATGGATGTCCATTTTTTCAAATCGGCATCACTTTTTAAAACAACTCCTTGAACATTATAACCCCATGATGGATTCTCTTTCATTATTGTGAACATCTCAAGCATAGCTTCGGGATGTCCTAAGAAAATCGTGGAGACTTTGATGATACCTTTTCTTCGCAAGAATCGTTGCAACATTCTGCCAAATACGCGCATAAGTACCACGAGTATGGTAAGAATGACAGCATAGAGCACAATCTTCAAACGAAATCCTCTGAAATTTGCGCTCGTGAATAATATGGCCAGGAAGATGACGATACTTCCAAAACCAATGGCTCTGATCACCGTAAACATTTCAGTAAATGGCGATCTCACGAACCAATTCCGATACAATCCTGCTAGCCAAAATATGATAATCCAATAGGTCACCAAGAGTGGCATTACACTCAAAACGAGTGTTTGCAGCGTTGTTTCATCGGATAATGGAAGTGTCGTGGTATAGAGTCCTGTCACAAATCCCAGTAGCAAAAACACAGGCAATGCAGATGCAATGGAGATGATGTCTCCAATCACCTGAAATATTCCGGGTGTGGATTTGGTGGCGAAATCTCGAAAGCGCCGATATGGAGACATGTGAAGCTCAGTGTTCATTAAATTATGTTCTCTCCCATGAGGAAGAAGCATTGCTACTCAATACATGATACCATGCACCGAGTAAACTGATTTGCAATCGTACAAACATACATGCTTGTCGAATAGGCATTATGCGTATTCCGAGAAAACCCGGTAAGGAAAGCAGTATAATTCCGGACAAAAAATAGAAAAGATACTGTCCGCCATTTGAATCATCCATCCAAGCCAGAAATGCAAATGCCATTGCTTTCATGTAGATGATCGGCATCAGCCAGCGGAGCATTTTGCGTGACCACAGGAATAATGCAATCAATCCATATTGTGGAAGCAGTAGTTTTTTTGCTTCCCAAACTGTTGCCATACCACAAGCCGCAAAGCGCTTGGCTTGTTTGAATTCAGTTCCGGGTTTCATTTCACGCACTTCATAGGCAAATGCATAAGGATCCGCAATGACTCGTTTTTTCTCCATCAATACATGAAGAATAGGCATATAATCATCGCATACTTTTTCATTTGGAAGTGCTTTGCGATATATTCTTCGCACCGCGTAAAAATGTCCGAGACTCGTAACCGTGGAAGCCAAAGCAGATTCCATGGATCGTGTCTTGAACTCCATATTTCTATATGCTGAATGCTCTTCCTCATGATCATGATGTGCATTGTCCATTGGCGCATCCATGGAAGTTCCAATTACGGCACCAACTTCCACATCATGAAATCTAGAACACATGGAATGTAAAGCTCCTGGTTTCAGTCGCACATCTGCATCAACATGCACAATGATTTCGGAAGCGGAATGTGCAACCAAATATTCATTCACTGCATTTTTTCCGCGCTTTGACAAATCATGAATATGCAGATGAGGTATTTCACTTTGGAGTATTTCCACTCTTTTAACCGTATCATCCGTTGAACCATCGCTCCCGATATGAATTTCATATTTCGGATATCGTTGATCAATGATTGTTCGAATCGCGTCTTCTATATACTCCGCTTCATTATATGCTGAAATAAGTACTGCAATGCTCGGTAAATCCTCAAGCTTGATCTGCGGTGTATCAAGTGAATGCAGTGATATTTTACGCATATACATCAATATCTTCAGTATCATGGGATAGAATGCAAATGGGTATACCATGAAGAAGACTGCAATCAATGCAACTATGAAATACATATTCATGGATGCGCCTAAAAATCTTCAAAACGAAGTGAGGCCTGCATGAAATGCATAAGATTCCCCGCTTGTGAACGCAATGCATAGAGTGCTTGCACATTCAAACCACGAATGATTTCAAAACCCGCAGTGATTTGTGCTCGCAATGCCTCTTCAAGAATTCCACCAAGGAATGGTGCATATTCAGAATCCCAAGGTCTGCGCGCCTGCAATGTATTTGCGCCATGATTCACGATGATGGAATCTCGACCATTGATATTGACAATTTCATTTGCGCCATGTCTTTGATAGGCAATCAATAAACGAATCGGATAGCGATGTCCATGAAAGAGCGAAGCACTGAGTGATATCTCATCCGAATTGGGTCTGAGTGAACCCGTGATATTCGCTCCATCGCTTGACATGGAATTCTGCACATTGAAATGCGAATAGGTATATGGTTGCACGCGTGCATATTCGATTGCGATATTCATTGCGGGAAGTGCATACATCCCACCGAATGAAAAAGCAGATTTATTCGACCAATAATCCGTTCCAATTTTAGAGAAAATCAAATCATCAAGTAGATATGCCCCTTTGAGTATGAGATTTTTCATTGGTCTCACCGTGAAATCAAAACCCATTGCACTATTGTCACGATCACGAAGCGAATGTTCAACAGATTTCAAAAAAGACAGTGGGTTTAGATATGCCAAATCAAATGTTCTATTTTGATAAATCACGCTTTCCCATAATGCAATTTCTCCCCAAGTTGGACGAAATGCCGCTCTATGCATTACCAATGTTTTTGCCGGCATGAATTTATCGGAGCCAGTTGAATTTGTCTGACCCGGCAGAATGATTTGTCCATTCGCATCTTGCGGGAGCGACAATAGTGAAGCATGCGTATAACGATATTCAAATGTCTTGGTTCTCGCGCCAATCATCAATGCATCAAGCGGCGGAGAATTTCTCCCTAGAAATTGATGATGATTGAAACCCGCACCAAGCGTTCTGGACTCACGGCCAATACTTGCATAAAACCAATCATTGTCATAGCGAATATGTGATTCCGTAAAATCAAAATCACTGTCATAGACCGCAAACTTTATATTCTGTCGAAGCCGTGGATCATCAAGTGCAAGCGAACGATCACCTGAGAGCAATGCACCATTGGTCACTTGTAAAAAGAATCCAACATTCCCACGCATTGTTCCATGCATGCGAAGTCCTACCTGACCTGTCAGCATGGAAGCTGATGCTGAGTCAGATCTAAATGCTGATTCAATGGAAAATAATGGAGACGAAAAAAGCGTGACGAGAGAATCTTGTTGGAGATAGATTGCTTTTTCATGATTCGAAGCAATTCCATCAAAGAAAAATGGAAGAGAATCATTCACAGGCATTGAACTATGAAAAAGTGTTGCATTGACTCTCTTTTCGGTTAAGAGTTCATGTTCATAATGCAGCAATACATCGCGTTCATCTTCACTCAATTCATTTTCTGATTTCCGAATCAATTGCAAAGCTTTTTGTACTTCGCCTCTTTGCAATGGAAGAGCAGAAAGAGAAAAATGTGGTAATACACCTTTCGCTTCACAATGTTCTAGAAATTGATACACAGGATGCACAATCGGAAGATGTTCCACTTGAGCATTTGCTACACTATTCATGACAAAAAAGATCATGAGTAAAAGCATGATCTTTCTATTCAACAGTGTGGCATATGTTATGTCAACTATCATTATCTGAGAAATGCCCAATAGATAACATTTAGCATACCAACCAAACCACCAATTGCAGTAATGAGGAATGTATAGTATTGATACTCATATCCGGGAGGACGGTATGTTGGTGGTGGACAATAAATTTCATCACCGGATTCAACCATCACATTCTTTTCATCGCCTTTGATCCAGACATGTGAGCGACCTTTGATGATGCGTGTCAACTCTTTTTCAGCACCACTTGCATATCCACCAGCTCTATTAATATACCATTGCATGGATTTGCCTGGCTCGAATGTGACATATCCGGGATTATTTACCTGTCCATAGACATAGACGCGTTTTGGATTTTCAGGAATCACGATGATGTCACCTGATTCCAATATCACATTGTCTTCTTCTGATCCATTATATGCTTTTTGTATATCACATGCCACAGTTGGCTGACGGAACATGGTATGCATCAAATATCGCGTGGTGTCTTCTGCAGTGAGATCAGTATACTGCATGCCCATAATTGCACGATATCGAGGTTCATTAGAAGCAGGTTGTTGTTGTTCTTTGCGAACGATATAGGCCAATGGCAAATATGCTTTATCTGTGAATCCACCGGATTGTTCGATGATATCTTTCAATTTGGTTTGACCCTGCACGATTGTGAATGCACCGGGTTTTTGAACGGAACCGGTTACTTCCACAACGCCTGACATAGCACCTTTCGCGGAATATTCCTTTTTTGAAACCACGATCACGGCACCCGGAATCAAATCGGGATCTTCACTGAATGTGCCATCTTCTTTCAATGTCAAAGTCTTCAGCATATCACCTTGCTTCAGCTGAATATCTGAAGGATCGGCCTCATCGGTTAATCCATAAGCAAGTTTCAACAGCATTGATGCTTTATCGCCTTTCTTGAATGCGATATTGATTGGTCTGATAACCGCACCGGCAATCGCGATGGCTGAGTTCAATCCTTGATCAAATGGAATAAATATTTGATCGCCCTCACGAAGCGTTGGATCATCTTTTATTGTTGATAGAGCCAATGAGCGCTCCAGATCTGCATTTGTGGATGTACCATCAGCATGAAGAACGGTGATATTTCTTGCCACATAGGATGGTAATTCATCATTTCCGGTCAATGTACCACCACGCATTGCTGAACGGCGTGCTTCGATCACTGTCAACTCTTTTGTACTTTCCATTGCGGCTTGAGTTGTTCCGCCATTTGGTTGCGATGGAGATTTCGGTGGTTGATTTGCAAGTCGAATAACAGTAGAAACACGCATCGAGGCTGGAACAGCATAGGTTCCGGGATAGCGAACATTGCCTCTGATACTGATATATAATGATCTACATTTTCTCAGCATAACGGTCACAGTTGCATTTGGATTGCGTTGTTTCATCATTTCTATAATCATTGACTTTGTTTGTGTCAATGTTGCATTCTTGAGTGACAGTTCGCCGATTCTTGGAACGAGTACGGAATTTTCAGGAGAGATGGACACAAATTGTTCTGTGGCATTTCCGGATAGAGTTTGTATGGACAATACATCACCGGGACCAATGCGATAATGGTCTGCATCAACGATATTATCCGATGGCAATAATTCCGCTTTCAAAAGATCTGCGCTTCCGGGTGCGGAAGATTGCATCAATTTTGTCATATCGAAATCACTCGAAGATCCCATCAATTGCGCTTGAATTGTCATTGAAGCGATCAATGAAATCATGATGAGTATTCCGCAACTAATTATGCGGATGTTCTTGAAAAATTGATTCATTGTGTCTTGATGCATTGTGTCACAAGTATTTCTGCTATTCGCTCTGCCGCCTTACCATCCCAAAGTGGTGGAATGGATCCACTTTTGCGTGGCATATGCACGATATCATGCAATGCTTTTGCGATGGACTCAGGATTTGGCTCTATCAATATATTCGTTCCAAGTTCTATCGTTACGGGTCTTTCCGTCGTGGTTCGCGCCGTGATGCAAGGAATTCCAAGCACAGTTGTTTCTTCTTGTATTCCACCTGAATCGGTGAGAACAAAATCTGCATCTTTCATCAATGCGAGAAAATCAATATATCCTTTTGGTTCCGTGATAATGAGTTGTTTTCCAGATTCTATAATATCAGAAAATCCATATTCGTGAATCTTCGAACTCGTACGCGGATGCATTGGAAAAACGATTGCTCTATCATTTGATATTTCAGCAAGAATTTCCAGCAAAGATTTCAATTGTTCAGGATCATCAACATTGGATGGTCGATGCATGGTGACCAAACCATATTTCTTATCCTTCAAGCCAAGCTCTTCTCTCACTTGTGATTGTTCTGCTCTCGGCATTGCGAAATGCAGTGAATCAATCATGGTATTTCCAACGAAGAATATATGGTCTTCGGGATATCCGGATTCTTTCAGAATTCTATTGCCGGATTCTTCTGTAGTAAACCAATAATCACAAATGGAATCTGTTGCGATGCGATTGATTTCTTCCGGCATCGAGCGATCATAACTTCTCAAACCGGCTTCAACATGTACTGTTTTTATTCCCAATTTCACTGCAACCAATGCGCAGGCAATCGTGGAATTCACATCACCAACGACGATCACGAGATCGGGTTTGAGTTCAAGACATGTTTGCTCGAATGCAATCATCACTTTCGCTGTTTGCTCAGCATGTGATCCACTGCCGATACCAAGAAACTTTGATGGGTTCGGCATTTCAAGATCTTGAAAAAATGCATCGCTCATGGCGGCATCATAGTGTTGACCCGTATGCACGATATGATGTTCATATTCGGGAGCATATTTCTCGAATGCGCGATGAATCGGAGCGACTTTCATGAAATTGGGTCTTGCACCGACAACAGACATTATGCGATAGATTTTGCTCACGATCCGCTACCCAATAGCACGACATTTTTCTTTGAACCACGAATCTTTTTTGTTGCATTGCGCGTGTCAATCACCACTTTTGCATTCTTTACGATCATGGAATAATCAAAGCATGTGTGATCTGTGGTGATCACAACGATATCATATTTTTTCAGTGTTGCAGGAGTGAGATTTTTTTGTGATTTCATCATTGTTCCATGCACATCCACCGAAGGAATAAATGGATCATGATAATGCACATTTTTGAATCCATCCTGCATGAGCAGTTCCATCACTTTGAGTGCTGGCGAATGTCGCAAATCATCGACATCTTTTTTGAATGCCATTCCGAGCATGAGCACTTTTGCTTTTGCCAAAGTGATGGGTTGTTTTGCCACTTCGCGTTCGATCATACTACGCACATAAAATGGCATGGATTCATTCACTTCAGCGGCGAGCGTGATAAAATTTGTTTCAAAATCATATTCGCGTGCCATCCATGACAAATAATATGGATCAATCAAAATGCAATGACCACCGATACCGGGTCCGGGGAAAAACGGCATGAAACCAAATGGTTTTGTCGCCGCTGCTTCCACTACTTCCCAGATATTCACTCCGATGCGATCACATAATTGAGCGAGTTCATTTACGAGTGCGATATTTACACTACGGAAAATATTCTCGAGTAATTTCTCCATTTCGGCAACAGCCGGAGAAGAAACAGGAATCACTTTGCTTACGATGATTGCATGCGCGGCACAAGCAAGACTTGTACATGATTCAGTCACGCCACCAGCCACAATCGGCGTATTGCCTGTATGCCATGTTTGATTACCCGGATCAATTCTTTCCGGAGAAAAGGCGAGGAAATAATCCTTGCCTATTTTCAAACCGACTTTTTCCAAAATCGGTTGTACATATTTCGTTGTTGTACCGGGAAATGTTGTACTCTTCAAAATGACGAGTTGTCCTTTGCGCAAAGTTTTGGCAACGGATTCCGCGGAATGAATGATATAAGAAATATCGGGATCTTTATTTGGCGTGAATGGAGTTGGAACGCAGATATAAATCACATCGCACTCGGACAAGCGTTCAAAACTCGTGGTAGCTTCCAATGTTTTGCCTTTCACGACTGAAGCAACGAGCGATGAATCAATGTCCATGATATAATTTCCGCCTTTTTGCAAAGTGCGGATTTTGTGTTCATCGATGTCAAAACCAATTGTATGAACACCGAGATGTGCATATTCAACTGCGATGGGAAGACCCACATAGCCAAGACCGATCACTCCAACGGTGATTGCATGATCTTGAATGGATGACATCAATGCATCTGCTGTAAGCTTGGCAACGGATTGTTTCTTGATAGCCATGATTTATCGTTCTCTGTGATATTGCTGTGAATAATAGTCTCGATATTTTCCGCTCAATACATGCTCGCACCATTCGGGATGATCTTGATACCATTCTATCGTTTCGCGGAGACCATGTTCAAAAGTAATGCGTGGCATCCATCCCAATTCTTTTTTTGCTTTGCTCGCATCAATCGCATATCGTTGATCATGTCCGGGTCGATCTTTCACAAATTGAATAAGATCTTCGGATTTGCCGAGTATGGACACAATGGACTTCACGATATGCAAATTGTTGCATTCATTTTCCGATCCGATATTATAGACTTCACCGGGAATTCCATATTCATAAGCACGATGAATCGCATCGCAATGATCATTCACATGAATCCAGTCGCGCACATTGAGTCCATCGCCATAGACGGGCAAGGACTTTGATTCCATCGCATTCAAAATCATGAGTGGAATCAGTTTTTCCGGAAATTGTCTCGGACCATAATTATTCGAACATCGCGTAATGACAGTCGGAACATCATGGGTATGATGAAATGCTCTCACGAACATGTCAGCCGATGCTTTTGATGCAGAATAAGGCGAATTTGGTGCCAAAGGTGTTGATTCGGTAAATAAATCTTTCGAATCTAGTTTTAAAGTACCATATACCTCATCTGTGGAGACTTGCACAAACTTTTTGAGCTTTCTATCACGAGCCACGGTTAACAAAGATACCGTACCCTGAATATTTGTATCAATGAATGGACTTGCATCTTGAATTGATCTATCAACATGAGATTCGGCTGCGATATTGATGATGCCTTCCACAGCATATTGCTCGCATAGACTATGCATCAATTCTGTATTTTGGATTTCAGCATGCACGAAAACATGTCGCGGATTATTCTCGATCGATTGCAAATTTTCTAGATTTCCTGCATAGGTAAGAGCATCCACATTGATGATGCGGAAATTGGATTGAGAAGCGAGCATTTGCATGACAAATGCGCTTCCGATGAATCCTGCTCCTCCTGAGACGAGGATGGTTCTGAGTCCGGGATTTGACATTGAAGCCATTGTGGTTTGAATAATGGCTCAAAAATACGGAATGACTGCTCCGCGACCAATAGTATATGCCGTACTTTCAAGGATTTGAGCCATAAGCATATCGAAATGATGGAACCAAAGCTCCTTTTTTTCATGTTTTGCGCATATCTCACGATTATCCCATACAATCTCCTCATAGAATATGAATATCATTGTCATCGGAAGTGGTTTTGGCGGACTCAGTGCCGCGATTCGTTTACAAGCTCAAGGACATCAAGTCACCATAGTCGATAAGCTCGATAAACCGGGTGGAAGAGCATATGTTTTTGAGCGCGATGGGTACAAATTTGATGCGGGTCCGACGATCATCACCGCTCCATGGCTTATTCATGAATTATTTGAAATCGCCGGCAAGAAAACCGATGATTATGTGAACATCGTTCCTATCGATCCATTCTATAATGTACGCTTCGAAGATGGAACCATATTCCGTTATAATGGCGACAAAGACTCGATTCTCAAGCAGATAGAGGCATTGAATCCGGATGATGTGAAAGGATATCATCGTTTCATCAAAGATGCCGAGAAAATCTTCAAAGCGGGATTTGATTTGATTGATAAGCCATTTACCACAATTGGTTCAATGCTTAAAGTTCTGCCTGATCTCATCTCATTGCGTGCCGAGCGTTCTGTTGCGGGCATGGTGAATCAGCATATTAAAGATCACAGACTTCGTCAGGTATTCAGTTTTCATCCATTGCTTGTAGGCGGTAATCCATTTCAAACTACTTCCATTTATGCTTTGATTCACATTCTGGAGCAAAGATGGGGCGTGTGGTTTGCGATGGGCGGCATGGGTGCATTGGTTCAAGGACTCGTGAATGTCTTCAAAGATATTGGCGGAAAGATTCAACTTGGCACAGAAATCCAAGAAATCATGATTGATGATTCAACCAAGCTTGCCACAGGGGTCAAGACCATATCAGGTGAAATTATGAAAGCTGATATTGTGGTGAGTAATGCGGATATTGGGAATATGTATATGAAGATGATTCCCGCGAAATATCGCAAGAAGAACACCGATAATCGGATGAAGAATCTGCATTATTCGATGAGTTTATTTGTGATGTATTTCGGTACAGACAAAAAGTATGAAGATCTTGCGCATCATGAGATCATTATGGGTCCAAGATATAAAGAACTCGTCACAGACATCTTTAAAAAGAAGCATTTGGCTGATGATTTTTCACTGTATTTGCATCGTCCATCGGCAACGGATCCATCGCTTGCTCCTGAAGGACATGATTGTTGGTATGTTCTTTCGCCCGTTCCACATCTGGCATCTGGTACTGATTGGTCAGTGAAGGGTCCTGAATATCGCGACCGCATCGTGAAATATCTTGAAGAGCGTTATATGCCTGATTTATCCAAGCATATTGTCAGTGAGCATTTTGTCACTCCAACCTATTTCCGTGACACGCTCAATTCTCATCTTGGTAATGCATTTGGCGTTGAACCAATTCTCACGCAATCTGCATGGTTCCGTCCTCATAATCTCTCTGAAGATATTTCAAACCTTTATATCGTTGGTGCAGGCACTCATCCCGGCGCAGGTTTGCCAGGCGTTATGAGTAGCGGAAAGATAGTCGCTGAAATGATACCCCACCCCTCGGCTTCGCTCGGGGTGCAATAGAGCCCCGTAGGGGCGACATCATAATAGCCCCGTAGGGGCGAAATTGATTCTGACATTCATTATAAAACCAATCGTTGAACATCACGCCCCGATGGGGCTATTACCATCACGACCCGATGGGGCTATTGTGATGCCACTCCTACGGAGCTTTCCTGCACCCCGAGGGGTTATTCTATATAAAAAAAGCCCGCTCTTTTACGAAGAGCGGGCTTTCTATTTGCATCAAAACTTTCGTTTTGAACCGATTACTTGATTACGCTTACGGATGTTGTTACAGTGAACAAGTCATGCATAAGGCGTACATGATAGGTACCGCTTGGTAAGTCAGCAGCATTGAATGTTGTTGAATAGGTATCGATGTTCAGATATTCTTCACGAAGATCTGTTACTTTTCTACCCATTGCATCATACAATGCAACGCGAATCATACCTTCTACAGGAACCTTGAATGCAACTGTCACATCTCCGCTTGCGGGATTTGGGAAGACATTCATGAGCTCTGTACCGGCAACTGCATTTGGTGTTTCTTTCAAGAATTGATTGCTATTTGTACCTGCACGGAATACACCTGTACGACGCAATGTTGAAGTATTTGCAGTATAATTATCATCATCTGCATCATCCATACCTGCTTTGATATCCAATGCACGGTCCAAACTGTTGCTCATTCCTGTTACGGAAGCCAATGAAGGCAATGTTGTTGAGCTATGACGGAAAGCTAGACCATTATCTACACCAACATTTGCTGTTTGTACATATACATCACCTTTGTGTTGTGCACCTACTGCTACGCGACCAAAAAGACCTGCACCAACTGTATTGAAACGAATTGATCCACGGATGTCTTTGTTTTCACGACCTGTTGAAGTTACCATAACACCGGTTCCACCTGCTCCAGGTAGAAGTTCAGCAAAACCATTTCCATTCAAACGAGGACCATTCAATAATACTCTATGGTCAGGGAATGTAAGTGTTTCTTTGAAATATGTACCTTCTGAACCGATTGACCAGCCACTGCTTTCGCGAACTTCAACTGCATTTCTTGTAATGTCACTTGTGGCATTTGCCAATGGTGATGCAATCAAACGAGAAATCACAATAGGATCTGTAGAATTTGGATATGCAATTGCATTTTCTGTTCTAAGCATCGTTGTTGAATAATCTGCAAGTGAAGTTTCACCTGTCAAGATTGCTGCATGGGTAAATGTGTTATTACCACTATTACCATTACCTGCTGATGCTGCTCCATTGAGAGTTGCACCTGTGCCAAAACCAAAGATATTACGAATATTAGAAGCTCTATTAGTTCTTCCATCAGCAACTTCAATAGTTGATCCGCCAATTGATTGATCTGATGTACGGATAGTATTAACTCTTACATTTACTGTGTAATTATTTGCAAATACATTATTTACAGCGCCAACACCATCAGTACCAATTGCCAAGAACATTGCATTTGACTCGCCTGAAACAATCGTTCCAATATTATTATTATTGATATCGATAAGGGCAGGATCTGATGCTGTACCGGAATATTGACTTGTTGCGATTTGTACAGATGCATTATTGCTTTGAACACCATTTCTGATATCATTCTGCGTAATTGTCGTTTGAGCAATCGTTCCACTTGTTCCACCAATATAAATTGATGCAACGCCTGGTGCTGTTGCACTCAATGAACCAAATGAATTACCTAAAATCTCAGTTGTTCCAAAGTTTCCGACTCCTGTAGAGCTATAAACCTTTACACCATAGCCTCTTTCTCTAGTGGAATTCATATTGATCCCGGACAGAGCAGAGATATTCGAAATTGCATTTGTATGAATTTGATTAATAAATGCACCTGTTTGAGGTCTATCTATGGTAATACCATCATGACCTTTTGTTCCAATACCATTTCCACCTTGAATAGAATTACTATTAACAGTGAAAATTAATGGCTCAGAAAGGTATATACCTGTACCCCAATAATCAGTGCGTGTTGCATCTGCAGCAGGGGCAGCCATACCATAAATACTGTTTGTAGAAACATTCAGATTAATAGTAAGTCCATTCGCATAAATACCTACTGATTTTGAACCAGCAATTGGAGCAACAGAAATGTCATTTGCAACAATCTCTGCAACACCATTTGCACCACTGCCTGTAATTTGAATACCGGTAAATGTAGCAGGTGCACTAGGTGCTACTGAAGGTCCAGCGGGCCAGCGAGGATTGCTTGCAAGTTTGATTCTATTTGAATCAATTGAATTGATATTACCTGCCGTTGCATTGGAAATTGTAATACCGATAAATGTAGTAGGATTAGCTACAGTTGATGTAATAAAGTTGTTTTCAATATTATTACTTCCATTATTCGCAAAACTCAATGCTGTATAGGTATTATTTGTACCAACATGCTCGATATAATCTTTTACTTCGAAGTCAGTTGGATATGCTGAAGTAACACTTACAGAACCTGTACCAACGCCATTTGTTAAGATTCTTGGACGATTGATACCACGAATCTTGGATGGTTGAGGAGACGCACTGAACACGATTGGATATGCTGATTCAACAGGACTATCACCATCATAACCAAATATCGCTGTTTCATAGACAGATTTTGCAATAACAAAGATTTGATCCGAAGTAGCGCGTGTTCCTGTTGAGAAGTTCACATCATCACGAGCATCAGTGATTGTATTATATGTACCAAGGATGGCATTGGATGCACCATTGACACGAAGAACAGCTGCCATCATTGAAGAATATGTCCAGCCACAACCATTGGTATTTGAATTAATCCCTGAATTTGCAGCAGGATAAATAACCCATCTACCCAATCCAGAATTCAAATCTCCAATCATTGAACCAGTGGTATGTGTGAATGGAATATATCCTCTCAAATACAATGAATCTGTTGATGCAAGTGTTGGAGTATTTGCAATACCAACACCAATAGGTCTGACCGGGCCAATTGGTGAACCCCACCAATTAAAGCGAAGATCGAGGAAATTGGTTGAAGAAACATTATCAGGTGTTGTTGCTTCGATATTAATACCTGTGCTGAGGTTATTACTCAAGTCATTATTATTAACAAAGAATTTATTGACAGTATTACCTGCCATGGTTCCTGAAACAAATACACCATTCGCACCATTTACAATGAAGTTTTGCTTGGTACTGATATTGTTTGTAAATCCAAAACCAGCATTGAAAGTATAATAAACACCAACACCCATTGTTCTGATATTATTTGCTTCAATATTTACGATACCATTTGAAGCAACGGATGA
>CANLII010000008.1 GCA_947491315.1 Ignavibacteria bacterium | reverse complement strand
CATCAGGATTCACATGGAATGTATGGTGTTTAGAGCAGAGTCGATTACACCCCTCGGCTTCGCTCGGGGTGCAATCATCATAGCCCCACCCCTCGGCTTCGCTCGGGGTGCAATCATCATAGCCCCACCCCTCGGCTTCGCTCGGGGTGCAATCATCATAGCCCCACCCCTCGGCTTCACTCGACGAACAATAGCCCCATCGGGGCGACATCAGAAGAAGAAGAATCCCACCCCGCCCTCCGGGCACCCCTCATCTGAGGTGAATACACAATAGCCCCAGCGGGGCGTTATCACAATAGCCCCATCGGGGCGACATAGAAGAAGAATCCCACCCCGCCCTCCGGGCACCCCTCATCTGAGGGGAATAAAGCGGTAGCCCCATCGGGGCGGAATCACAATAGCCCCAGCGGGGCGACATCAGAAGAAGAATCCCACCCCGCCCTCCGGGCACCCCCTCATCTGAGGGGAATACACAATAGCCCCAGCGGGGCGTTATCACAATAGCCCCATCGGGGCGGAATCACAATAAAACCCCACCCCTCGGCTTCGCTCGGGGTGCAATCATCATAACAAGAGTAAATAGACAGCCGCCGCGGCACCGCTCATTCTTCCGCCATTGGTTGTCGCAATGATGGTACCTGAAGGTGAATTTCCTTTTCGTACTTTATTGCCGTCAATAAAGGCAAGTATTTTTCCTGCAGATGAATTCCCTTCTCTCACGAAATTTCCGACAACAGTTGCGATGATTGTTCCCGATGGAGAATTACCTTTTCTTATTCGCTCGCCATCTATGGTAAGGACAATTTCACCGGAAGGAGAATTTCCTCTTCGGATTCTGTTTTTGTCCATCGTGAGAATGATTTGTCCGGATGGAGATTGACCCATGCGCATGGTTTGTGCTTCAAGAGATTCGTTCATTATGAAAAGTGCGATGGCGCAAATGATGAAATACTTCATTCCTTCCTCCAATGTTGATTCAAAATAATATTCATGATTTCTTTTTCGATTGATTCAAAGCCAATACTTCCCTTTGATTGCTTCCTTTTTCCATTGATGAATATCACTATTCCTTTCTGTGCTTGAGGACTCATATACATCAATGTATATGCACCATTTGCACGACCTATATGACCAATCCATGGAAAGTCTTCCGCGAAGGGTTCTTGTCTTTCATTGATGATATGACAAGCCAAACCCCATTCCTTGAATAAGTTATCAAATTGATGAGAATTATTGTCACCCCGAGCCTTCCAACCTGATTTGAACATCATTGTTTTGATAGTTGATATTTTGGAATCAGATAGAAAAGAACGAAAAAATGTTGCTAGACCATTACTACTTACTCTCATTCCTGCTTGAGGCGAAAATCGCAAAACATTTCTTCCGGGTATATAGTCTGTGATTGAAGTAAAGATGGAATCATATGGCGCAGCATATGCATCTGCTTCAGGAATCCAGGTATTGCCTTTCGGGAGATATTGCGGACTCAATGTGCCCTGCTCAGGAATTTCCTGCACGATAAAACCACCCGGAATGGCATAGCGATCAAGCAATTTATTTTTGATCACAGCATGAAATGGCTGTTGTTCAATTCTTTCAATGATATGCGCAATAATCACGAAATTGAGATTCGTATAATGAAAATATGAACCGGGAATAACTCTTGATATCTCTCCTTTTGCAAGTTTGAGTGTTCGTGGTAAAAAATGATTGTTTCTCGATGTGAAAAGTTCTCTGATATCAGGTATCAACTTCTCCGGATTCAGCGTATCTCTATAGATCGCTTTTTTGGCCATGCTGAGTATTACTCTTGAATCCTGCAATGTGGATGTATGATTGAGTAGCATCCGAATCGTGATCGGAACTTTTGGATAAGCGGGATTCACAAGCTTGAAATCCAAGTATGAATTTACATCATGATCGAGTTCTACCTTCCCCTCTTCCACCAATTGTAATAATGCCATGCCGGTGAACATTTTGGAAATGCTTGCAATGCGAAGGAAGGTTGAATCGGTAAATGGAATGCTGTCCGGAAAAGCATCACCATAAGAAAATGAATGGTAGCCATTTCTATCAAATGTGACGACTGATCCACCAAGCACTCCATGGTGAGAGAAGATCTTATTGAGTGATGATGCGATTGATACTGGGTATGCCCCTCCCACTTGAGACATCATAGTCTCTCTGCTTGAAAGAAGAAGCATTAGTATTATTATGGATAGTAGCATATTTCCCCAAAATAAAAAAAGCGAGCCGATGAATCGACTCGCTTTTCAAAAAAACAAAATGAATCACATTACATATTATAATGTAATTGCAAGATAAAGGGAGATGCAGCTTTGTCATTGAAATTGAAAAGATTGATTCCAACCCCGGCTAGCATACTCTTCGATATTTCATATTGACCACCAACATTAAGACCATTCATCCAATGTTTACCGGTCATGATTTCACCCTTGACACGGATTTTGTCATTCAATACTGGATAATCTATGCCTGCCATGAAACCGATTGTAGATTCACCAAACATACTTTCATTACCATAGTATACACCGGCATTGATATTCGCTTTTGCAAGTAATTTGTTTGCTGTAACCAAGCCATAGAGGTAGTATGAGTCATTTGAATTGAGGTAGTATGTTGCTCCTACTGTAAGATTATGCTCAGAAGTTAACTCTTCTCTATGTTGTGCCGTTAAGCCATACCAAGTATCACCACTATTGTAATTCAATAAATTTAAACCCACTTCAGTGTTTTTATTGACACCATACATGCCATTCAGTTGGGTTCTGTCCAAATTATTTGTCAAAAAAGTATTGACTTGTAAATAAATATCACCTTGCCCTGTAACCCTTGAGTTTGGGATATTAAAATATGTCTGCTGGGCAATAAGATCTGTCGCACATATACAGAGAATAGCGAAAAAAATGTGTTTGAGGTGTTTCATGGTACTTCCCATAATAAATGTAAAACAGGGGTTTTATAATTACCCCATTTGCTGCATGGCAAATGTAGTAAAAAACTTGCTTTAATAAGAAATTATAAAATAGGATGTATTTGGTCATGTATGATGAAGTTCTTAATTTAGACTAAGTCTAAATAAGTTTTACCATATAACTGATACCATAGATGAAGCATTTCTTTTCCCTCTCCACATCAGCTCTGCTTGTGGTTTTGATGATCGGTTGCTCCGATGATGGAATGCAACCTATTGACATTCCAACTATTTATGACTCGACTGGCTATACAAATGCCATTGCTGCAGAGAATGTTCTCATCAAACAGCATCAAGACTTTGTAAACTTGCTCAAAACAGGCAGAACGAGTGGTATTACTGTGGATTATGCCACAGCACTTACCGCAATGCAAGCGCATCTCACTGAAGCGAATGATTCACTTACAGCAATTTTTCCTGCATATCTTCAAGAATTGACAAAAGCTTCGGGTAATTCCTATGATCCATATGCTGCCACCCAAACTCAAGGCGGAACCTATGGCGGATATCTCTTTGATGAAAATGGCTTGGAAATAGAGCAAATCTTGGACAAGACATCATTCTTCGGCTTATTCTATCATAAAGCATCAAGAATGTCTATTACTTCTGAATCCACGCATAAACTCATTGCCCTCTTTGGCGCAACTCCACGGTTTTCCAATAGTGATAGAACAACAAATTTCCCCGATATCCTTTCCGCTTCCTATGCAGCCCGTAGAGATAAAAATGATGGGAATGGTCTCTACACCGCATTCAAGAAGAATGTGATTGCAATGCAAGCACATCAGAAAGCCGGTTCTGATTATACCAATGAGACATTATACGATAGAAAATCAGTGCTTCTCACATGGGAAAAAGCAATCTTGGCAACTGTAGTGAATTATTGTTTTTCAGCACATGCCAAATTCACGATGACCAATCCTCAAGCAATTGACAATGGTGCAGGACTTCATGCAGTTGGCGAAAGCATTGGTTTCTTAGGTGGGTTGAAAGGCATTTCCGAAAAGAAAATCACGAATGCGCAAATTGATGACATACTCTCATTGCTCAAATCCAATAAACCTGCGGTATTTGTCACCGATGCTTTCACAAATGCTCCCGCACTCCTTCAAGTGATTGCAAGAATCAAATCAATCTATGGATTCACTGATCAAGAAATAGAAGATTTCAAAGTGAATTGGGTCACAACTCAGAATAGACAATAATCATGAAAAAAATAACCCTCATCTTCATTACGCTGATTCCGCTTTTCTCCTTTTCATCATGTGATGATCCGGCAGGTCCTGTCGGACAAGGGTATGATAGAAAAGCAATGCTTGAATTCACCGCAAAAAATACCATCATTCCACTCTATGGTGATATGTATCAAGCAGTGAAGAGTTTTGAATCAACATTGCAATCATTCGCGGAAAATCAGAATGAACAGAATGCACTAGAGCTTCGCAATAGCTGGCGCAGGATGGCTGAAGCTTGGCAATATGTGGTATTCTTTGATTTTGGACCTGCGCAAATGAGTGATGGTTCCCTCTTTCAAAATATCGGCACATTTCCCGCTTCCGCTTTGAAGATTGAATCTTCTATCAATGCGAAAGACACAAGTTTTAGGAATTTCGATAGAGATTCCCGAGGACTCTATGCTTTGGAATATTTGATATTCAAAGACTCAGCTTCATTCATTCAATCAATCAAAGATCAACCATTCAAACTTGCATATATGAAAGCCGTGAGCAGAAATATAGTAACGAGAGTTGAAACTGTATTGAATCAATGGCAAGGCGTATATGGAACGGCTTTTATCAATAATGATGGAGCGCAGGCAGGATCATCGATTTCTGAGTTGTATAATGCATTTGTCTTTCATTTTGAAGTGATGAAGAATTATAATCTTGGTTTGCCAATGGGCAAGAGAGCAGGTCAAGTGAATAGTGAGCCATCAAAAGTTGAAGGATATTATAGCGGTTATTCCACAGCATTACTTCAAGCCAAATATACTGCACTCCGACATCTTTGGTTTGGCTATGCAAGACTTTCACTTGCCACTTCCCTTTCACCAAATGGATTTAAAGAGTATATCCTTTCTGTAGAGAATGGTCCACGATTGGCACAAGACACAGAATTGCAATGGAATGTGATTGGAACAGGTATATCCACAATCGATGCACAAGTACCGCTGCACACTATGATCATTGGTCAGTCTTCGCAATTGGAACAGATCTTTTTGGAAATGACCAAGCATACGCGCTTTATCAAAAGTGAGATGTCATCTCTGCTTGGAATTTCAATTACCTATGCCAGTGGAGACGGAGATTGATTCTCCAATATCATGATTAGAATCAAGCATTTCCTTCATGTCCCGGCTTCGGCCTCAACCCTTGCATATTTTCGCATGGGACTGGGAATGCTCATTCTCATTAGTACGCTGAGATTCATTCTTCTGGGTTGGATAGACATGCAGTATATCCAACCGAAATTCCACTTCCCGTATTTCGGTTTAGAGTTCTTCACAGCTCCTTCAACTCCCTTGATATATGCAACATTTGCATTACTCATCATTTCTTCGATCGGCGTTATTCTGGGATATAGATTCAGAATGATGTCATTGCTCATGTTTCTCAGCTTCACCTCTATCGAAGTATGGGATATCTCCTTTTATTTGAATCATTATTATGCAGTGAGTTTATTCACTTTGATTCTCTGCATGCTACCCGCTCATGTGACTGCATCGTTTGATGTTCAATCAGGTCGCGTAAAAGAAGCGAGCGAAGTGCCTTATTGGACACATTTGATTGTATTCTTTCAAATCGGCATTATCTATGTCTATGCCGGCATTGCAAAAGTCAATGCTGATTGGCTCTTCTCCGCTTTGCCTCTCAAGATTTGGCTTCCCGCGCATTCATCATTGCCGGTGATTGGTCCTTTGCTCGCATTGGACTTCACAGCTTATGTTTTCTCATGGTTTGGTATGCTCTATGATGTGATCATCATTGCATTCTTGATCAATACAAGAACTCGGTATTATGCATTTGTCACGGTTGTGATATTCCATTCAATCACAGGACTACTCTTTCAAATTGGAGTATTTCCGATTGTCATGATATTCATGGCAACATTGTTTTTTGATCCTTCCATTCATCAGAATATCATTCAACGATTCTTTTCTAAGAGAACTCAACAATCTGAAGTAATCACAGTGACTCTGCCGAAATACGGTATTGCATTTCTCGGCATATATGTGATATTTCAATTGTTGTTTCCATTGCGTTATGCTCTCTATCCCGGAAATCATCAGTGGACTGAACAAGGATATAGATTCGGATGGCGTGTGATGCTGACAGAAAAATCCGGTACTGCGCAATTCATGATCACTGATAGAATATCCGGAAAAACAGGTTATGTCAATAATGCTGAATGGCTGAGCGCGCATCAGGAAAAACAAATGTCATTTCAGCCGGACATGATACTTGCCTTCGCGCATTTTTTGCATGATGAATATCAAAAGCAAGGTATACATGATCCAATCGTAACAGTAGATTGTTGGGTGACAATGAATGGTAGGCCTTCGGCTCGACTCATTGATCCCAAAGTGGATCTATCAAAAATTACTGATGATTATTCTCATAAAACATGGATTGCTTCATATCCGGGAGCATTGCAATGAGTTTGATATATCTGTTGCTGTCAGTATTCTTGATCCAATCAGCATTTTCTACCGAAAATATATTTCCAGCTCCAAAACCAGTCACCATTTCACTAGAAATAAGTAATTCGGAAACAAAAAAACCGATTATTGGAGCTAAAGTCTTCTTCTTTGATGATCAACAGATCATTCGCTCAAATATATCAGGCATTGCAAGTCGGGTGATGTCCACAGTAAAAGATATCATCACAGTTCGCATATCAGCTCAAGGTTTTGCCTCGGAAATTGTGTCTATTCCCGTGAATGCTCCTTCGATGAATGTCTATCTCAAACTCAAAGACATCATTCTTGAAGATGTATTTGTTCAATCGGATGCTTCGCGTAATGGACTTTTGGCCCGTTCATTGGAGAATGTTCAACTTGCCGCAATTTTTGAAGGCAAGAAGACAGAACTTATCAATATGAATCAAATCATGTCGAATAAATCCAATGCCCAAGCCAGGCAAATCTTTGCCCGAGTTCCCGGATTGAATATCTGGGAAAATGATCAATCAGGATTGCAACTGAGCATTGGTGGTCGTGGTATGAATCCAAATCGAACCGCCCATTTCAATACCCGCATCAATGGGTATGATATGGCTGCTGATGCGCTTGGTTATCCCGAGAATTATTATACGCCGCCAATGGAATTCGTGGACAGAATTGAAATCGTCCGTGGTGCAGCATCAATGCAATATGGTCCTCAGTTTGGAGGTATGGTCAATTTCAAGTTGAAGTCCGGACATGATACCATCCCATTTCTTGCACAAACCAGATTATTTGGTGGATTATATGGTTTCATGAATGCATTTGCTTCCATTCAAGGATCGGATGAAGATAAGTTGACTTATTATGCCGGCATATCATATAAGCGTGGAGATGGTTGGAGAGCCAATGCTGATTATTCGGCATTGACGGCTTATGCGAATTTCGGCTATAGACCTGTTGATTATGTTTCATTGACATTCGAGACCACATATCATACATCACTTCAACATCTACCCGGTGGTTTGACCGATAGACAGTTCGAAGAAGATCCGGGATTATCATACAGAAAACATAATTGGTTCGGAGTTGATTGGAATATCAATGCTTTGCAATTACTCTGCGAATTCTCACCGATGACAAGAGTGCAATCACGATTGTTCAATGTGAATGCGATACGATCTTCACAGGGAAATCTTCAGAATACTTCAGTCATTGATGGAATCATCACGCCAACGCTCATCAAAGGAGAATTTATGAATATTGGTAATGAGACCAGATTCATGCATACCTTTTTCCTTGATGAAAATCCCTCGAATCTTCTCATCGGTTGGAGAGCATATCATGGTGATGCAATAAGTATGCAAGGGATACCGAATGATCGATTCTCACCTACATTTTCATATGCAGACAATGCACATCCTGAAAACATGAATATTGAAAATCCTGGCAAGAATTATTCACTGTTTGCAGAAACTGCGATTCGTCCAACCGAGTATTGGACGATACTTCCGGGAATACGATATGAATATGTCGAAACCGGAAGCAAAGGAAGATTCACGGAAAGAGTTGTGGATTTGGCAGGAAATCTCGTGAGCACAAATGACAATTTCGAAGATAAAACTGTCGGTCGTTCAATCATTCTTTATGGAATAGGAACATCTTTCAGAATAAATCAAGACTTCGAAATGTATGCCAATTATGCTCGTAATTTCAGAGCTATCACATTCAGCGATATTCGCGTAAATAATCCGAATCTGATTATTGATTCAACATTGGATGATGAACAAGGATTCAATGCTGATCTTGGTGTGAAAGGTCATGCATTCGGAGGATTATTCTATTTTGATGTCAGCGCCTTTTATCTTTCCTATGAAAATCGCATCGGTACGGTTTTGAAGAGTGACCGCGCTCCCCTCTTTTTACCATATCGCTTTCGAACAAATATTGGAGCTACAAGAACAATTGGCATTGAGTCTATCATTGAAACAGACATATTCAAAGTGCTTGGAATTAAAACTCAGCATGGCTTAAGAGCATATCTCAATTCTTCATTCATTGAAGGTGTATATATTCGCTCTTCCTTGCCGGGAATTCAAGGAAATACCGTTGAGTATATTCCTGCAATGACACTTCGCAGTGGATTGGAATTGAGTATCAATGAAATAAGTTGTGGATTCCATATTTCTCATGTAAGTAAACAATTCTCTGATGCAAGCAATGCCATTCGATCTTCCAATCCTATTGTTGGGGAAATCCCGACATATACTGTTGCAGACTTTGCATTTGCATATAAACTGAATGCAGCGATTTCAGTGGAAGCTCATGTGAATAATCTATTTGATGCCCGCTATTTCACGCGAAGAGCCGAATCATATCCCGGACCCGGAATCATACCTGCCGAGCCACGCATGATGACATTGGGTATCATCTTGAATTTGTGATTAGTGGATGATTTCCAATCTAATTCCCTGTTCATATATTTTCCCCCATGAAGATGTGCTTGTATAGAGTGCATTCTCTTTCCCTTTCTCGATGATCGAAATATCCTTGCGTATGACAGTATTCTGTTTCTGTATTTGATTGAGCAAATATTGCTGAATATCTTTTGCTTTCTTTCGAATATCATCTGATGCAGATATATCTATGATGATAAGTATTTCATCTTGAGAACGAAGATATTGCTTGAGATCCATATCAATTTGTCCGAGAATCAAAGAATACGATTGTAAATCCGGTAGATAGGTAAAGGAATGACCTTGCATTTTATTCTCATTCGACATTCGTATGTTAAAATCTTCTGTGAATGTTTGTCTAACTCCTCGTTCATCGGTAAATCGCACACTCCATTGATAAGACCCCGTTCCGGCTTCACCCTGCAATAATTCACTGCCATCCAAATACATTGAAGATGCGGTGAAAGGACCAAATGTTCTTTTGTATTTCTGTGGACCTGAAATGTCAATAAACCACTCCTTTGGAAGATTTGGAGTTTGCATTGAGCATATGATGACATTTTCCGCTGGTGAAACACTCACAAAGTCCATTGCAATGATTGGAATATGACCAGAAACAAATGTTGCTTTGATACTTTCTGCATGTTCGTGATATTGTTCGCAAGGGATAAATCGCATTCTTGATGTATCTATACGCAGCAATCGTTGACAAATACCAAACATGGTTTTCTGTACTGTATTCTGCTTCATGTCTGAGCAAGAAGTGAACATACAAGTGTCTGTCGATTGTTTGAGGTGATTCAATAAGAAATACAGACTTCTCTCTTGAATACAATCTCTCTGCTTTGTGATGTCAGTACTTTGAAACAATACATCACTTTTTGAGCATAGTAGATTTGATGTTGAATTGAATAGTCCGGGATTACTTTGTACTTCATTGAGTTTTGTGGAAAAATCACTTATCGTCCATTCCATGATCAATGGCAAATGCTCATTCATAGCTCGTTTTCCGGCCATTTCCGAAGGAATCTTCAATGAGAATGGAGAGAGTGCATTGGGTATTTCCTTGATTGGATTCAGCGTGATAGAGATTCCGGTTCGCAGTGAAAATGTCGACCAAATATTATCGAATCCATCCTGATTTTCAGGGAATTCACCGGTTCTTTGATTGAAGATAAGTGATGTTTCAAAGAATGGTGATATATGCAA
This sequence comes from Ignavibacteria bacterium, assembly GCA_947491315.1. GTDB lineage: Bacteria > Bacteroidota > Ignavibacteria > Kapaibacteriales > UBA961 > UBA961. The sequence continues at coordinate 76,273 of CANLII010000008.1, read as the reverse complement.
TGGCAATGAATTTATCCATTGATTGAGTTGGAAATCAGCCGAGATACCTGCAAATATTCCGGGTATGGGAGAATTCATATTGGTCAATTGATTGGTATTGACATTCTCACCAATTGTACCAATGGAATGATTGAGAAGAAAGCTCAATGATGGACCACCATAAACGGAAAATATATTCCATGGTTTGATCATCAATGCCGATTCAAAAGTCAAATATGAAAGATGTGGTTGCATGGAAAGAGATGTCGGCACAATCTCATCTTCTATGAACCCCGATCGATCATCAAGAGAAATTCTACCCATGAGAAAAATCGGCTCATATTCAGCGATGAGTGAGATTCCAATCATTGGATTGAATACTGATATTTCAGGTTGTCCTTTGGTAATGAAATTTGTTTTCATTCCTATCGACTCAAAATCCTGATAGCCAACGCTTATACCATTGACCGAATTTGCAATGTCAATTCCATAGGAATGAATACGAAATTGCGCCTGAAGATGCGCTGTGAATGCCATGATCAGAAATAAGCATGATGTCATATTCAGAATATTCATCATGCAATACTCATATAGTGAGTATCGGTTGACTTCAATCGCTGATATTCTTTTTTCACCATCTCATGTTCATTCATGCGCAATTGAGGATCATCAGTAATGAGCGTTCTTGCATCCTGCTTAGTGATCTGAATTAATTGGACATCATTAACAAGATCAGTGAATTGAAAATTGGGAATGCCAGACTGTCTTGTTCCAAGATAATCGCCCGGACCGCGAAGCTTCATGTCTGCCTCAGCAATCGCAAATCCATCCGTTGTTTGCGCCATAGTCATGAGTCTTGCAATGGCAGATTTTCTTTCCATCTGCACATCTTCTGCTTCTTTCTTTTTGACTTGATATCTGAAATGATCTTTTGTTGCCAAAAAACAATATGACTGTATGTCACCTCTTCCAACCCTACCACGCAATTGATGTAATTGTGCAAGACCGAATCGCTCAGCATTTTCTATGAGAATGACTGTTGCATTGGGAACATCAATTCCTACTTCAATAACAGTAGTTGCAATGAGAATATCATATGTTCCTTTCTTAAAATCCTGCATGATAGTTTCTTTTTCATTCCAATGTATTTTCCCATGAAGAAGTCCGCAGGAATAGTCAGAGAATACATCGTTCTTCAGAAAATCATAATGTTCCGTTGCTGATTTAGCTGCAACTTTTTCCGATGGTTCTACTAGAGGATAAACGATATATGCCTGATGTCCCATCGATAATTGACCTTTGATGAATTCAAAAGCAAAATCTAGTGTGCTTTCGAATACGATTTCTGTTTTGATGGGTTTTCTGCCCTTTGGCATTTGTTTGATGATAGTATTGTCCAAATCACCATAGAGCGTCATCGATAATGTGCGTGGTATCGGCGTGGCACTCATCACTAAAATATGTGGAGATATCGATGAATCTTTCAGAGATGCCGATGCCATGGATTTAATTCGTGCTCTTTGTTCAACACCAAATCGATGTTGTTCATCAATGATGATGAGTCCGAGATTATTATATCGAACACCTGTATTTGATTGTTCGCTTTGAGTGAATACAGCATGGGTTCCGATGATAATCTGTGCTTCCCCTTGTTCGATTGATTGTAAAATAGCTTTTCTTTCTGATGCTGTTTGACCACCGAGTAATTGCACAATCTTGATATTCATTGGTTCAAGAAATTTGGCAAAGGAAAGAGCATGTTGCTCTGCAAGAATCTCAGTTGGTGCCATGATTACTGATTGATAGCCTGCTTCAACGGCTTGAATCATCGTAAATATGGCAATGATGGTTTTTCCACTTCCAACATCTCCTTGAAGGAGTCTGTTCATTGGCCTGCCGGATGTAATGTCTTTTGATATGTCCCACAAAGCTTGAATCTGGTCTTGCGTAAGACTGAATGGCAATGATTTATGAAGTTTTCGAGCGAGAGTGCTTTTTTGTGGAAAATGCGGTCCTTTCTCCGAAATGTGAACATGTGATCTTTTTGACTCGAGAAATAACTGAAAATAAAAGAGCTCCTCATATTTCAAGCGTTCTCTGGCAATGGACAATTGCATTTGATTCTCGGGCGCATGGAGTGCCATCAATGATGCATGTTTTGACATGAATCCATACTGCTTGAGTATGCCGGTCGGTAGGGTTTCAAGGAATTCTTCCGATAATTCTTGTCTGATTATTTCGACGATATTCCGGATGTTTTTAAGCGATATATGCGCATTTTTCAATCCTTGGGTGAGTCGATATTTGGGTAATATGATTCCTCGTAGATATTCCTCTTTCTCTTCCTCATCGAGAACAATGATATCGGGATGTTGAAAGCTGAGTTTTCTCCATTTGACATCATAATCGGGTATTCCACTCACGCTAATCAAGGCATCAATAGGCAAGAGTTGTTTGAAATACTGAGCCATATTAAAAAATACGCAGTCGGCACTAATACCGGACTCATCTCTGATGGTAACAATGAGCATTGATCTTTTTCCACCCGGACCGAACTTCTTTTCTTTTACAGAGATGATTCTGGCTGTAATGGTGAATTCTGATTTGATGGAAATATCGGTATTGATTTCAGAGGATGAATGGTTACCAAGTTCTTCCTTGCGCAATTTCGAGAGGATTTCTGATAATGTTTGAATCGAAGTTCGATCGATATAGGAATATGGAATATACTGCAGAATGTCACAAACCGTATGAAGTCCTATCGAAGCGAATGCTTCCGCTCTTTTGGGTCCTACTGACCTGACATATTGCAATGGCGAGGAAAGTTGAAGAGATATATGTTGAGATTGTTTCTCCATAATGCTGTACACCTATTATGGTGCAAGATGTTCCTGTAATACTCTCTTGCAGTACTCTCTATAGGGCGAATTCGGTAAAGTTTCGAGCAATGATTGATATGCCTGGATATCAATGAAATTCATTCGTAATGCAATTTCCTCAAGACATGCAATCTTAAGATTTTGTCTTTTTTCTATGGCATGAATGAATTCTCCTGCTTCGAGCAAACTCTCGGGCGTTCCGGTATCGAGCCATGCGATACCTCTACCCATTTTTTCAACTTTTAATCGTTTTTTTTGAAGATATACTTTTTGCACATCGGTGATTTCCAATTCACCTCTAGGACTCGGCTGAAGTTGTTCGGCTATGGAAATAACTTCATTGTCAAAGACATATAATCCGGGTATGGCATATTGCGATTTTGGTTTGGATGGTTTTTCTTCAATGCTGATAACAGAACCATCCGCATTGAATTCAACAACACCATAGCGTTCGGGATCTTGAACAGGATATCCAAAAATGGTGGCGCCTTGATTATGAGCTATCGCCTGTCTGAGGAAATCAAGTTTTCCATAGAAGAGATTATCACCAAGAATGAGACATACTTGATCAGTGCCGATGAATTCCTTACCATATACAAATGCTTCGGCGATTCCTCTTGGAGCTGATTGTTCAGCATAGCTGATTGTAATTCCCCATTTTGTGCCATCACCGAGTAGCTGATGGAAATGTGGAGCATCATGAGGAGTGGTTATGATGAGAATATCTTGTATGCCGGCAAGCATCAAGGTAGCCAATGGATAATAAATCATCGGCTTGTCATAGACGGGTTGTAATTGCTTGCTCATGATGGAGGTCAAGGGATAGAGTCTTGACCCGCTGCCACCTGCAAGTATGATTGCTTTGGTCTTTTGCACGAAATCATCCAAAAAATGATGTGCAAAGATACAAAATCAATGATGTGTCATTCAAACTGAATGCACGGAATCATCCCTGATCATCCGCTGAATTTGAGTCATCTTCCAAATGACGATGTCTGACCATCTTGGCCTCGAACAGAAATATCACATTTTCGGCGATATTCGTTGCATGATCTGCCATGCGTTCAATATTGCTTAAAATCGAGATTAATTCAACGCCTTGTGAAATGATTTCAGGTTTTTCTTTCATGAGGGCGATGATATCAGCCTTGAATTGACGCTCAAGACCATCAACGGTATTATCGGTTGGGAGTATATGCTTCGCTAAATCGGCATCATTATTCACGAATGCATCAAGAGAAGCTTTTACCATTGTATATGCGGCTGTGGTGATTTTATCAAGACCGAAATCTTTGAATAAAGTACAAATGGAAGGATCATTGAGAACAGGATAGGAGATATTTGTGGCCATATCTCCGATTCTTTCCAATTCATTATTGATTTTGATAGATGCAAGAAGCAGTCGTAAATCACTTGCAACGGGTTGTTGGAGAGCAAATATGCGTTGACATTGCTTATCGATTTTGATATCAAGTTTGTCAACTTTATCATCGCGTTCAATGACAAGCCTTGCAAGCCCTTCATTGCATTCAAAAAGTGCTTTGAATGCAAATTCAACTTGTTCTTCCACCAAACTACCCATGCGGATCAATCTAGTGCGCAATTTGTCCAAATCATCTTCAAATGAACGATGCATAATGTATATTCTCCTCTTTGTGCTTCTGCAAAACTACGATAAAATCATTATCCGAATCGACCAGTGATATAATCTTCGGTTGCCTTCTTGGATGGGCTTGTAAAGAGTGTTCTTGTTTTATCGAATTCAATAAGATCACCCATATAGAAAAATCCGGTTGAATCACTTACTCTCGCGGCTTGTTGCATATTGTGTGTAACGATTACAATCGTATAGGTATCTTTCAGTTCTTCAATGAGTTCTTCGATTTTTGCGGTTGAGATTGGATCGAGTGCTGAACAGGGTTCATCCATGAGTAATATCTCAGGGTTCACAGCAACGGCTCTGGCAATGCATAGACGCTGTTGTTGTCCGCCTGAAAGGCCCGTTGCAGAATCATGCAAACGATCTTTGACTTCATCCCATAAAGCGGCTTTTTTCAAACTACTCTCAACGATGGAATCCACTTCTGAAGTTGGTGGTTTATGATTGAGTCGCAATCCATAGGCAACATTCTCATAAATGGATTTTGGAAATGGAATAGATTTTTGAAAAACCATACCTACCTTTTTCCGTAATTCCACAACATCGATATCAGGATCATACACATTGGTTTCATCAATGCTGAGCATGCCACCAGCAGAGAAAGAATCAATGAGATCATTCATTCTATTGATGGATCTGAGAAGTGTAGATTTCCCACAACCTGATGGACCAATAAAAGCTGTCACTTTATTTATTTGCACATCAAGTGAAATATCTTTCAATGCATTTTTTTCTCCGTAGAATACATTGAAATTTCTGATGCGAATTTTTATGGTGTCTTTTGACATGATAGTAGTCTCAAATTCAAGAATTATTCTTTCTTATTCTCATGCGAATGAGTCCGGCCGTGATATTTAAACTAAATGCGAGCAAAAGTAATACCAATGTTGATGAATATTGGAGTGGCAATGCTTCTGCGGCATTCGGTGACTGCGTTGCAAGCACATAAATGTGATAACCCATGTGCATGAATTGATCTGTAAGTGAACTTGGTAATTCAGGAAGTGAATATACTGCACCAACAAAAATAACAGGTGCCACTTCACCGGCTCCTCTGCCAATAGCAAGGATTGATCCCGTAAGAATACCTGTTAATGAATTTGGCAAAACAACTTTCCAAATAGTTTGCCATTTCGTAGCGCCGAGTGCAAGACTTGCCGCGCGTAATTCATGAGGAACCGTGCGTAGTGCCTCCTCTACGGATACAATCACAACAGGTAAAGTGAGCACAGACAATGTTGCGGCTGACCACAAAAGTGATGGCTTACTCCATATATCACTTCCCAGAGTTGTGTCAATTCCCTTTCCAATGAATTGCATGAAAAATCCAACACCGAATAAACCAAACACAATGGAAGGAACACCTGCGAGCGTGTTTACGCCGAATCGAACCGATCGAGCAAAAATGGATGATTGTTTTGCATATTCACTCAAATACACTGCTGTTGCAGTGCCAATCGGTACGCCAAGTAGAGACATAATGAAGACGAGTATCACTGTTCCATAAATAGCCGGAAAAATACCGCCTTCCGTATTATTATTCCTGGGTGCTTCTGTCAAAAATGCCCAAGACAGACCAGGCAAACCATGCCATATGAAATGGGCCAACATCAATATGATGAGTATAATGAGTGCATATGCTGAAAAAGCAGGCACGCCTTTTGCAAAATATTCAATGAATCGTTTATTGTTTTTTTTATGTGCCACTGATTCAGGATTCATCATGCACCTTGGAATTTTTTGGCTAGATACTTCTTCACAAACAATTCCGTAATTGCATTGATAGTGAAGCTGACAATAAATAACAATATCCCAAGGAAAAACAGAATATTATAATGAAGTGAACCCCATTGCACTTCACCTGTCTCAGAACCAATTGTGGCTGCAAGCGTGCGAACAGGATGGAATATATTCCAAGACATCAGAGCAGCATTTCCGGTTGCCATTAATGCAATCATTGTCTCACCGAAAGCGCGCCCAATTCCAAGAAGCACGGCTGCAACAACACCTGGTAAAGCTGCGGGTAACATCACTTTGAATGCTGTTTCCCATTCTGATGCTCCCAATGCAAGTGAAGCCTCGCGATAGCTTTTAGGAACGGCTGACAATGCATCTTCGGTGATTGTAAAAATGATGGGAATAACAGCAAGTCCTAGACCGATTCCACCTACAAATGAAGAATAATGAAACTCACTGATCGTGAATGCTTCTCTGAAAAAAGTATCAGCAAAAGGCATGATTGTTCCAAGGCCTGATGCAAATGCATCCAAACCGGGCTGTATGAATGTCGTTATGAAATTAACGCCCTTCACGATGGTGACAAGACAGAAAAAACCCAACACAACTGAGGGAAATCCGGCAAGGATTTCAACGGTGGGTTTAATCCACTCCCTAAGTCTTCTAGTTGCAAAAAATGCACTATAAATAGCTGCAAAAATTGAAAGCGGAGTGGCGAGAAACAAAGCCACAAGTGTTACTTTGAGTGTTCCTAACAATAATGGCATGATACCGTATTTGGGTTCTTTCCCGACTGGTTGCCAAATATCACCCGCTAGATTTTCCCATATGCTCTTCTTCTCTTTTTTCTTAGTAGATGTTGATTTAGGCTCTTTGATAGTGACTATCTCACCCGTCTCAGGATTGTATATCTCGGGTTTCAAGTCATCGGCGCCTTCAATGTTCTTTTCTACTTTCGGCTTGAGTTCTTTGGCTGTGCCAAAAATCAAACCTCCTGCCTCACGGAAGACAAAAATGAAAATCAGAAAGATAATGACAATTGAAAAACTTGCAGTAACACGAATTCCCCATTCTGCGAGAAATTCAGTGATGATTTGACTTTTTGGTCTTTTCTTATGTAAAAATTGTGCCATGGAATCAGTTGTATTTCATTGATGGAAAATAACCGACTTCATTTACGACTTTTTGTCCACCAGGACCAATAACCCAATCTATGAATTGTTTGATTTGTGTCTTTGGTTTTTCTCTGAGATAGAAAAATAAGAATCTAGAGATGGGATATTTACCGGAAAGGATATTGTCTTCGGTGGGTAAATATTCTTTGTTTGTATCGTCAATTGCAACCGGAATTTCTCTGACACCTACTGTATATGCCGCACCGCCATACCCTATTCCCCAGCGATCCATTGCCACTGCACCTACAACAGCTGATGTGCCAGGCATATGTTGCGCAATCGGATGAAAATCTTTTTTGAACAGTACATGCTCTTTAAAGAATTCATAGGTTCCTGAATTATTCTCTCTGGAATACAAGATGATACTATGATCAGCTCCGCCAAGCTCTTTCCAATTTCTAATCTTTCCGGTGAATATTCCCTTTAACTGATTCATAGTGAGCTTTTTCAAGGGATTTTCTTTATTCACATAAATACTGATTCCGTCTCTTGCCACGCGTATTTCATGAGGGAGCATTCCGAACTTCTCTTTCATATGAGCAACTTCAGCAGGCTTCATGGGTCTGCTGGAAGCACAAATATCTGTAGTGCCATTCACTAATGCGGCAATTCCTGTACCTGAACCTCCACCAGTCACTTGAAAACCGACCTTTTTATCAGGATATACTTCTGTCCATCGCTGAACTAGAATGACCATTGTATCAGATCCTTTGATTGTCAATGTAGCTTGCTGAAATCGAGCTCCCATCAACAAAAACAGGCAAATGAAGCCAAATGTCTGAAAAAACCGCATAGAAACACTCTTTTGAGAACAATGACCAAAATTACATTATTGATGTTGAGTACTCTTGTCTTCTAATGTTACCATATCTTAACAATACGCTTACTTATTGAAAATAAAGGGTTTAAGATTATTTGCATTGGGTAATACCAACAAATATGTGCCATTTGAGAGGTTTTCCACGGAAATGGTGGATTCTCCATTTTGCAGTATTCCTGAGAACATTGTTCTTCCTTTGATATCAAGAATAGAATATCGCATTGATTGATGCTGTTCAGAAACATGTATGATATTGTTCAGATAATATGTCTTATCATCTCTAGCATTTATTATATCACTCACATTTCCAATCGTAAAGGTGCGTATTTCCGATGGATGAGAATCTCCGAAGGAATTCACTGCAAATACTCTCCAGAAATATCTCTTTCCAGATTTAAGACCTGAAAGTCCTGAATATAAACCTGCCGGAATATTTGAGCGTGTGAAAGTCATTTGCGAAAAATCAGCGAATTCTGATACTTCCAGTCTTGAGAATATGGTCCCTTGAGGAATATCCCAGAAATATCGAATGAGGGTAGCATTGGAATTAGTGTCTTGAGCGGGATATATCAATTGGGGCGATGCAATTTTAGGAGGAAGTTGATGTGAGTTTGTTGAAAACACACCTGCACCATGTGATGCAATTGCCATATATCCATCACTATGTCTGATATCCATCATGGTTATCACTGCATTACCAATGACATCTTTCCCTTCTTGCTCCCAGCATGTGAAATTACCATTGAGATTTCCGGTTGAGAACAGTCCGATGCTCGTGCCGACATACACTTTAAATCCTGAAGTCAAAGGCACGATTTCTGCCCAACGACAAGATGGTCCGGTCCCGGAGCCATTCGGATTAACTTCAAGATTTCCAGCGATTGCTGTCCAAGAATCACCACCATCTGTAGATTGAAACAGCGAGATGACATTATAATTGCTAAACACGATGATCATATTGTCTGCATCTCGTGGATCAATTGCGATGGATTGGATATTGCCATCAGGAAATGCATTTCCCGTGATATTTTTGGGTATTGGATTTCCGGTCTGAGATTCATCCAATCGATAGAGATTTCCTTTATTCGTTCCATAATACACGCGATGTGCGGGCTTTACTGATGCAGAAACCGAGGAGATTAATTCACCTGCTGGAAGTCTAGTGGCACTGAGACTATCCCAATTGACAGAGGTTGAGTCCCAAGTATTCATCGGTACTGTTGAAAGATCATTATTGCGCCAAAGAATGCTTCCACCTGCCACATACATGATATTCTCATTTGCATGATCCAATGTGAAAGGATTGATAAAGAGATAGTCTTTCCCACCTGCAGGATCTATTCTGCCTTTTTCAAGAATATTCCCTTCATCATCCAATTTCATGGAAACGATTCTTCCCTGCTGAGCAGACATATAATATCGAGATGCATTTTTGGCAATTGCGCAAAATGCTCCATCATAGGTAAGAGTCATTTTCCATGGATCGAGTGGATTGAGTCCTTTCGTCAAATATGTCCCATTGTCTTGCAAACCACCCATGATTGTTTTGCGATGCTGATCACCATGATCAATTGCTATGGTGTAAAATTGAGAAGTGATATATGTTTCATTGATTTCTCGCCAAGTGGTTGCTCCTTTGATGCAATCATCTGTGATTTGGAGTCCGCCATCATTTGCTGAAATCGCTTTTTGGGGATCTGATTTGAGAAAGATGAGTGCATGTTGATCCGGATGTTGAGAGGGATAAATATCAAAATACGGTCTTTTTGTGCCGGGCTTATAACCACCAATCCATGCTGTTTGAAGTGTGTCTTTAAATCCACTAGATGAACGGAAGAGATTTGTTCCACCGATGAATAGCACATTGGTATCGAGTGGATGAACTTTCACAACCAAATCATAACCGGACTGTGTGATGAGATTACCGAATTCACCGCCAAGATTTGGAAGATTTGAGGATCTGTCTTCCCATGAACCGCCCGAACCTGAACCATCACCTGATACATATCGATATTGCCATAAACTATTCCATTCAACATCGCCTCTGAAATTTGTGGAGCGTTTTCCGGAATTGGGTGTAAATCCAAAAAAGAATAGTTGATTTTCATCTTTGGGATTGACTTCAATAACTATCCGATATGATTCCGCGGGAAATTCGGCGGGAGTGATATTGACCCATTTGAGGCCATCATTAGATCTCCAAATACCTTTTGATTTGGAGGTTGCGCCACCTCCTCCGATTTGACTCATCGTTGCATAGACTATACCGCTTGGCGTGACTACCACTTCCGTGCCTAGAGAAAATTGATTGCCAAGTCCGCCGAGTACGGCACGGAATGTTTTGCCACCATCTGTTGAGCGATGTATTCCTCCAAGCGCAGTTGCGGCATAGAGTTCATCTTGCTGAAGATTAGATTGATCCATTGCGACTGAATACACAAATTCAAAAGCACCATCCCATGTATTGGGTGTTTTTGATTGCGTAGATGGCAATAATTCCCAAGATTCACCCGCATCGGTGCTGAGATAGATTCCATCGCCATTGAGATCTGATGAATTACCATAAAATTCACCTGTTCCTGCATACCATCTTTGTGTTTTACCCGGTCTTTGATCCTGCACAATGCTTGTTATCGATGGCAATTGATCATTGCGGAGTGTCTTTCTCCATGTTTTTCCCAAATCAGTGCTTTTGAATATTCCACTGGATATGCCCGCGGCAATGAGAGTCTGTTCATTGGTGATATCTTGCGCTATGGCTCTGGTTCTACCTCCCAAGGCATTTGGTCCGGCAAAAGACCATTGATCATTTGCTTGCACTTTTGCAAATGCATCGGAAGTTGTTTTTCCTTTGAATCGTTTGGCAAATGCCAATTCATGCGCTCTTGCATTTCGTGGAATCTCACCTGTTGAGGGGTCCGCCAAGAGCATGCGCATATAGCGTTCTCTCGGACCAATCTCAAGAGCCGATTCGGAAGAGGAATCCTGATAGAAAAACGGTATAGTGGCACAGATCAATCCCAAGGAAAGAATGAGTAGGAGTTGTTTCATGAGCGTAGAAGTAATGAATAAGATTCTGCTTCCATAAGAAAATGCTGAGCTATTGCTGAAGAACTTGGTGAATCATAATCCATTCTTTCCGGATGCCATTGCACGCCAAGAAAAAAGGGTTTGCCAGTTGGATCAGACCACTCAATGGATTCTATGATGCCATCCGGAGCTTTTGAGGAAGCAATGAGTATGTCCGGAAGCTTTGAAACAGCTTGATGATGTGCGCTATTGACGATAGCTTCTTCTGTCTTGATCAGTTTGTGAACCAATGTTCTTGGTTCAATGATGATTGGATGCATACCATCCTTGCCATCCAGCTGATGATGTTGATATTCCGTTCCGATATCTGTTGGAATGTCGATGATCAGCGAACCACCTTGCATTACTGCGAAAAATTGTTCGCCTCGGCAAATGGAAATAATGGGAAGATTCACATTGAGTGCAATCTCTTGAATCAATGTTTCTTTTTCATCGCGTTCGGGTTCAGTTGTACATTCAGCAATGCGATGCTCCATCCCATATTTTGCAGGATGAACATCTGCTCCACCGGTAAACAACAAACCACTGCATGTTTGAAGTATCGATGAATAGTCCTCTTTGGGATATTCATTCAAAGCAATGAATTGTATGTCGCCACCAAAATGGCTTAACCACTTTTCATAATTCGATGGCCCATCGGCCTGCTGTATATGAGAGAATGCAATGATCATATTGATTGAATAAATGGTGAACAAAGTCTGTTGATTGTTGACATCAATTCTTCCTTGCCTTCGATGCATTCAAAAAAGATAGGTATGCCAAGGACATGAATGCCTTTTGATGCAAAATGTGAAGAAAATGCCTGTAATTTTACTGCATCTTTTGAAGTGAAGACAATCGTGGAGCATTGATGTTCTAAGGCTTCATTACAAAGTTGTTCAATCATTGATGTATCATACTGAGCATGATCTTTCAACCAATGATGATGTTTGACTATTATCCCATTCTTTGTCAATGAGTCCAAAAAACGCTCCGGATTTGCTATGCCCGCAATTGCCATGACAGGATCAGTGATCTCACAATGAGAATATTCATTGAATGATGACACATATTCATCCAATGGATAGGGTGCTTTCATGATGGATGCTGTTCTACAAAATAGTGCATTTGATTTCATGTAAGGAGCAAATGCTTCTTTAGGTGCATCATCGGTGCAAACAATGATATCTGCCCTGTTGAGAGATGCAAGAGGCTCACGCATTCTTCCGAATGGAAGTAGTGAATCAGTGAGATCTTTCTTGCTTACTAATACGATGTCTATATCGCGATGTATCTTTCTATGCTGAAAACCATCATCAATCACTATTGGAGTTGAGAAATGGTCAATGCTTTTATACTTAGGTTTATTTGCGATGATTGTTTCATATAGTCCGCTAAGAGCATGCATATAAACTTCATCACCTGCTTCTTCCGGAGTGATTTCGGGTCTTAGCGTTCCTTGGGAAACTACAATAATTTCTCCAATGCTTGATCTTCCATATCCACTGGAAAGGAGTGAAACCGGAATATTCAGATCGCGCATTATTCGTGCAAGCATGAGTGTGAATGGAGTTTTTCCCGTGCCACCGACTGCAAGATTTCCAATGCTTATCACAGGCACTATCGCTTTGACTATGCTCAAGAAACCTTTGTCGAAACAATGATTTCTGATTTTGATCACGGATCCATACATATGGACTCTCCATTCAAGAGTGATTGGCACTCGGAAATTACGGAATCTATATATTCTTTTTCAGTGTGATTTTGTGGTATGGAGATAGATATATACTCTATGTGAATCTTTGCAAATGGAAGCGGTAATCTAAATCTATCCCAACTTTTTTGAAACACAAATACTCGAGATTCATTGATTTTCGCGAGATATAATGGCACACCGGCTCTTTGTGCCGCTATAATAGCTCCGGCTTTGAATATTCTGCGGGGTCCTCTCGGACCATCCGGAGTGAGAAGAAGCGTAGCTCCATTCTTGACTTGTTCTATTGCCTCTGCCAAAGCTTCTTTTCCTGAATTCGAACTACTTCCACGAACAGCAGTGATTCCCCATTGTTGTAATAATCGAGACAGTATGGTTCCATCTTTGCTTTGTGATACCAGTGCTATGGAATGTACATTTCCATGATGATGCCAACCCGGCAGCATATACTCATGCCAAAATGCAATGACTGATGGTTCTATTCCGGGAATAGTACCACTTTTAGTATATCTCCATGTGCTTGCTATCAATCGCAAAAGTAGTATGCCGGCTTGAATCAACATGGTTATTTCCTCAATGCCAGAATATCGGCAATCATCTGGGCTGCTCTTTCCGAAGCGCCCGGTCCTCCCAATATCGTCCGAATCTCGTCAAAACCTTTGATTTGATTGTGAAGCTCTTGTTCTGATAGAAGTGATAATATCCCAGTCAACATCTGATCAGGATTCGCATCTTGTTGTATGAATTCAGGAATGAGTGTTTTCCCAAGTAGAATATTTGGAAGTGCAATCCATGGTAATGTGATTTTTGATCGGGAGATTTGATATGAAATCCAGGATGTGGAATAATAACTTATCATTGGCATATTCATCAAAGCCGATTCCAATGTACTGGTCCCCATTTTTACAATTCCCGCTTTGGCAATTGACATGATATTTGGGGTATCATGAGAAATCTGACTTTTCGAATTGATCGAATTCTGCACTACTGCATGCAAATGCTTGGGAATGCAATACACAGGTTCATATGACTTGGATATCAACTCTTTGGCAATCTGTTCCAATATCGGAAGATGATGTTTGATCTCTTGCATGCGAGACCCAGGCATGAGACATATCAATGCAGAGTCTCTTTCTCGAGAAATATCTTTCATATATGGTCTATCCAATAATGGATGACCAACAAAAGGTGCTTGAACGGAATGTTTTGCGAAAAATGTTTCTTCGAATGGAAGAACCGTTAAAACTGTGTCATATGATTGTTTCACCTGTTCAATTCTGGACTCACCCCAAGCCCATAACTGAGGTGCGATATAGCAAATGGAGTGTATATTCAGAGATTTGGCAAATGCACCGAGACGCATATTAAAACCCGGATAATCGATTGCAATGAATGCATCATATTCACCATTGCTTAATGCCTGCTTGGCTTGCCGTAATATTGAAAGAAGTTTTGGATAAGACTTGACTACTTCCAGAAAACCAGAAACATTCATTTGGGAAAACTCTACAATTGAGCGAAGTCCACGAGCTTCCATGGAGGGTCCGCCAATGCCTTCGATAATACAATCAGGCAAAAGCAATTGCAATTGCTCCATGAGCAAAGCACCATGTATATCTCCCGACATTTCGCCGGCAACTATGAATATTCGTTTTGACATCTTGCAAAAATACATCCTCAGAACATACATAATGGCTTGATAGATGGGAAACTCGTATTTTTGCCATGTCTTTTAAGATAAAGACATATTCAATAATAGTAATGGGTCATTCCAATGAAGGCATTAACTCCACTTTTTCTATGCTTTGGACTGTTCTTGCTGAATGCATGCACAAAACATCCCGACATGGCTGAATTTGCCACTTTGAAAGCTGAAATGTATATGCGTGCCGGCGAGATGGAGAATGCTCAAAAAGCTATAGGAGAAGCACTTATAGAAAATCCGTCAAGTATTGAAGCACATGTATTGCAAAGTAAGTTGTATCTCCTTGACAATAAACAAGATAAAGCCATAGAACAATTAGAAAAAGCAAAATCGATTGATTCCAAGAATCTTGATGTATTGTATTCTTTGGGATTTGTTCTGACAAGAAAGGGAGAGTATGATAAAGCAATTGAAGTGTATAATTCCGCAATTGAAATCAAACCTGATTCAGCTCTTGGATTCAATAATATCGCGGTTACATATCATACCAAGAAGGAATTCAAGAAATCAATAGATGAATTGAAAAAAGCGATCAAATTAAATCCGGAATTTGTTGAGGCCCATTATAATATGGGTAATAGTTATGCAATGCTGGGTCAACTTCAAGATGCTTTGAATGCTTATAATAAAGCCATTGCATTGAATCCAAAATACACCGATGTATATGTGGAATTGTCGGCAATTCACAATAAGCTCGGAAATCCTGCTGAGGCAGGAAACAATGTGGGATTATATTATTTCTGGAGAAATGAATATCCACAAGCTGTGAAGGCATTTTCGGATGTCATCAAAGCTCATCCGGATCATGCTGTAGCACATAATAATCTTGCAGTTTGTTATGACAAGATGGGTAATCAAGAAATGTCATTGCAGCATTTGAAACAATCTGCTTCGCTTGGATATGCTCCTGCTGCTGAAATTTGCAGAAAAAACAATATTGCTTTTTAAAAAGTGATATTCAGACCGATTCCCTGAGGAGTTATGCTTATGGATTGGACTATTGACATCAATTCTTTTCCATGATGCACATTTACTGCATAGAGAATTGCATCAAATGCAAAAAGAAAAGCACCTTGCACTATGATTGCATTACCGAAGCCTTGTAATCGCTCTGGATTAGCCGAAGATTTTGCTCTCTCTTTTAGATAGAATCCGCCGATGATATAGGCAAGATCTAGACCAGCATTAACTGCAAGAATAGTTTCGATTGAATGTTGTTCTTGTATCGATGCTGATAGTGTTGTTGGAATTGTTTGAGAAAAATATCCCATTCCGGCAATTCCTGCATTGACAATATTCCAACCGGCATTCATTTGCCAGAAAGCTTGTTTTTCACCGGTCGTGGAAAATGAAGCAATGGAGCCGATGGCGATATTTGACAATGCCCATAGACCAAGGGTTTGCATTCCTGTTTTTTGAATTGCGATTCTTTCCATATTAAATGATTGAAGAAGAGAATCATATTGTTCCGCAGAAGCAGAAATGCTCATGCAGATTATAAAGAAACAACTTACAATGGTGAATTTTATGAAATGTTTGTTTTCCATGCTATGTACCTTGGTTTTACTCTCATCGAACATATCTGTGATTGCCTATGTTCCTGATGAGGTGAATGCAATGAAAGTTACTGCGGATTCATTGAAGTCAATACAAATGTATAAGGAAGCTATTCCGTATTATGATTCACTTCTGACTAAAAATGGGAAGCAACTTGATATTCTCAAAGCCAAGGGTGAATGTTTGGCTCAAATTGGAGAAATCAGTTCCGCAATATTGGTGTATAAATCAGCTTTGGAGATTGATTCTTTGGATGCCTATCTCTGGAAACAGATAGGTGATGCTTATGCATTCGGAAATATTCCATCTTCAGCAATTAAATCTTATGCTCGTTCCATTTCGATCAATCCAAAGCTAAGTTATGCATATTCCGCAATGGGGTCCGCATATAATCAATTGAATAGTGCAGATACTGCTGAAATGGCTTTCAAGAAAGCTTTGGAAGTAGATTCACTCAATCATGAGGCATGGTATAATTTGTCATTCATTCTCAATGCCAAAGGCAATGTATCCGGCGCGATGGAAAGTTTAAAAAAATCCATCTCTGCAAAATCTGATTTTGCGCCAGCATATAATAATTTGGGCATGCTTTATTATGGAGCAGGTTTTCCCGATAGTGCAATTGCTTCCTTTAACTCAGCAATCCTCAATGATAGGTCCAATGCGAATTATTACAATAATGCAGGACTTGCTTGTTTGGAACATCGTGATACCATTACGGCATATCGATATTTCAAGAATGCTCTACTTTATGACTCATTGCATGTAAAGTCACTCTATAATGCCGGTTTAACTTCATATTATCTCCTTCAATATTCCAATGCCATTCAGTTCATTCAAAAGGCATTGACCATTCAACCAAATGTTCCGGAATATTGGTATGCTCTCGGATTAGTACATGCATCCAAAAATGAAAAACATATTGCGGCAGGATATTGGAATCAATGTTTGCAATTGGATAAAGACAATCCCAAGTACTATTATGCAATTGGCTCTCTCTATGATGAAACGGCAAAAGAAGTAAAAGTTGATTATTTCACAAAAGCGGCAAATCTTGGAGATGAAAAAGCAAAAGCTTGGCTTGATGCTCAAAAAACAAGTAAAGAAGAGCAAAAAGGAAATACCAAATCGAAAAAGAAAAAACGATGAACGGATTTTCCATGCGTGACAGGTTCTTTCGCGCAAGATTGATTACTCCCATATCACAAGTATTATGGATGATATCGGGTGTTTTTTGCGTATTCATGATGTACAATATTCTAACCGTGTTCATTCACCTTACAGATAGAATATCTACGAATGGTGAAATCCTATCTTATATTGATGTGCCCGGGACTGAAAGAATCCACCCCAAGATTCGCTTCTCGGATGCAAAGGGAAATATCTACGAATTTGTTGATGCAAATGGTGCAACCGTCCCATTGTATCTCATTGGTACGATAGTTCAAGTTGATTATAATCCCAAAAATCCTCGTATTGCAGAAATGACCACTCTCTATTATCGTTGGGGTTCCACTATAGGACTTTTCTTCCTCGTCATGATTTTCTGGGTTCTCGGTTCACGCTTTACATATAAGGTTCATGCATGAAAGCATTGTATTTCATAGGAATTGCCGGAACTGCGATGGGTAATCTAGCAATCGCACTTTCGCAAAGTGGATTCAGTATCTCAGGTAGTGATGCAGGAATTTATCCTCCAATGAGCACCATGCTTGAAGACCATAAGATCACGTGTTTTCAGGAATACACAGTAGAGAATCTTCTTACAGTCAAGCCGGATCTTGTCATCATCGGAAATGCATTGAGTAGAGGTAATGTTGAAGTAGAATATGTGCTCGATAATCGCATTCCATATGCATCCATGTCTGAAATCATTCATGATGAAATCATTGGATCAAATGCTGCAATCGTTATTACAGGTACACATGGTAAAACAACAACAACATCCATGACCACAATGATTTTTGAGCAAGCCGGAAAACAACCCGGTTTTGTGATAGGTGCAAAACCAGGAAATTTTCCTTATGGGTGCAGGCCCATACCAAGAGAACTGTATGCAATGGGCACAGGCATTTGCATCATTGAAGGTGATGAATATGACACCGCATTCTGGGATAAACGAAGCAAATTTTTCCATTATCCACCAATGATCGCTGTAATCAATGCTATAGAATATGATCATAGTGATATTTTTTCTTCAATTGATGAAATTCTTAAATCATTTCGATTATTCTTGAGACTCATTCCAAGTAATGGACTCTTACTTCTCAATGCAGATGATACACAAGCTCTTCAGATGCAAGAATTTGCACATTCGAAGGTTGAAACATTCAGCACTGAAGGACAAGGTGATTGGAATGCTCGAATAATGTACCAGAAGGATGGACATACGATCTTTGAATGTTCCTATCTTGGCGAGTCTCTTGGTGAATATTCCATATCAATGATTGGTTCTCATAATGTACGCAATGCGCTTGCCTCTTTTGCTTGTGCATATCATTCCGGCATTGTTCCTGAGGATATTCGAGCTGGATTACAGGCATTCATTCCACCCAAAAGAAGATTAGAAAAGATTGGTATGTGGAATGATTGCATGATCATAGATGACTTTGCGCATCATCCAACAGCGATTAGGGAAACCGTTGGAGCATTAGTGAAAGCATATCCAGAAAAGAACATACATGCTATTTTTGAACCAAGATCTAATACGACAACCAGAAATATATTTCAAAAAGAATTGGGTGAATGTTTCCTTGGTGTGAAGAGCATAGTGCTTGGTCCAATCAATCGTCCGGAGCGCTTCGGTGAAGATGAACGATTGAATGTCGATCAATTCATTTCTGATTATGAACTGCATGATATCACCGTTAAGGCAATTCGAGAAGAATCTCATGATTGGGGAGTTCATGCCATTGAATTTCTCACACAGAAAGCAAATAAAGGCGATATCATACTCTTGATGAGTAATGGAAATATCGGTACTTTGCGAACCCTTTTAACATAATTACCCATAACTATCAATCTCTTGCATCATGTCAAATTCAGCACCTTTACCCTATCGCGTTCTGCTCTATTACAAATATGTGAACATTGAAGATCCTGTTATGGAAAGCGCATCTCATCGCGAATTGTGTCATTCATTAGGACTCAAAGGACGCATACTGTTTGCTCATGAAGGAATCAATGGTACGGTTTCCGGGACTATCGAAGCTACAAATGAATATATGCGCATCATGCATCAAGATCCACGATTTGCTGATCTATGGTTTAAGATAGATGAAGAAGAGGATCATGTATTCAGAAAGATGTTTGTTCGACCCAAGAAAGAGTTGGTGACATTCAGACTTGAACAAGATGTGAATCCTCTTGAAAGAACAGGAACCTATCTTGAGCCAAAGGAATGGAGAACACTAATGGATGATCCTGATGCGGTGATCATTGATGCTCGTACAGATTATGAGTGGGACTTGGGTCATTTTGAAGGAGCAATTCGTCCTCCTGTTGATTCATTCAAAGATTTCCCCACTTGGGTAAGAGAAAATCTTGCGGATGTAAAAGACAAAAAAGTCATGACCTATTGCACCGGTGGAATTCGCTGTGAAAAGTTCTCTGCTTTCTTACTTCAGGAAGGATTCAAGGATGTCTATCAATTACACGGTGGAATCGTGAATTATGGCAAAGATTCGGAGGTAAAAGGAGAAAAATTCGAAGGTACATGTTATGTATTTGATGAACGCGTATCTGTTCCAGTGAATCATACTGAATCTGCATATTTGGTTTCAAATTGCACGAGATGTGGAATACCGACTGATTGGTATGTGAATTGCGCAAATTTTGATTGTCATAGACAACATTTCCAGTGTCCCGATTGTATTGAAACAACCATGTGTTCATGTTCCACATCATGTCAGGAATCCCCAAGACATGAATACAAAGAACCCTATGTGCAAAAGCATAAGGCCTATAAAAGAGTGCCCCGTAGAAACCAAAGTGCCATTGAAAAATAAATGATGATTCCGGTTACATCAACAAGTGTCGCAACAAATGGCGCTGACGATGTTGCCGGATCAAATCCAAGTTTCTTCATGAGAAGCGGTAACATTGAACCACTCAATGTGCCCCACATTACCACACCAATCAAAGAAGTGCCAATCGTAAGTCCTATTTCTATGGAATGTTCTCCATAAATTCCCGTTGCACTTGACCATAATACGATGCGAAGAAAACCAATGCAACCTAAAATGCAGCCTAGGAGCAATCCGGATAAGAATTCTCTTTGAAGCACAAACCACCAATCTTTCAAACTGATTTCATTGATTGACAAAGCACGAACGATGAGTGTTGCCGCCTGTGAACCGGAATTCCCTCCACTAGAAATGATGAGAGGAAGAAATAATGACAAGATGACTGCTTTGTCCAATTCCTGTTCAAAATACCCTAAAGCAGTTGCAGTGAGCATTTCACCGAGAAACAATAATATCAACCAACCGGCTCTCTTTTTCACCATTGCTATGAGAGCTGTTGCATCATAGGGTTTTTCGAGAGCTTCCATACCCCCAAATTTTTGAAAGTCTTCAGTGGCTTCTTCTTCTTGAATATCCATCACATCGTCGAAGGTCACGATGCCGATCAATACACCTGCTGAATCAATAACAGGCAATTCAGAAATATCATATTTCTCCATCATAAGAACTGCTTCTTCCTGATCTTCGAATGCAGAAAGAGAGACAACAGAACCATCCATCAGACTTGAAATTTTTGCATCAGGTTCGGCAAAAATAAAAGAGCGCAGTGGAATGTCATCCCTTAAACAGCCTCTTGTATCCGTGATATAAATTCGATTGATAGATTCACTTTTTTTG
Source organism: Ignavibacteria bacterium (assembly GCA_947491315.1). GTDB lineage: Bacteria > Bacteroidota > Ignavibacteria > Kapaibacteriales > UBA961 > UBA961. The sequence continues at coordinate 55,116 of CANLII010000008.1, read as the reverse complement.
CCATGAGTTCTGATATAGGACATCCCTTCAGAAACAGACCACTCGGCTCTTAATGCTAGGAAGTCAACGGTCATCAAACGACCAATGCTCTGTTCGGGATACCCAAGAAGAAACCGAGCTTCTTTCAAATCTTCAGGACTGAGAAGAGAAAGAAGTCTTTGTGTCATTTCGGCCGGCAATTCCTCGAGAAGAGTAGTTCTGTCATCAGGAGGCAAGGCAGAGAGCAATTCTCTGGTTTCATGATTGGTCAAGACTTCCAAAAGAGCATCTTGATCATCTGTTTCCATATAGGAAAAGAGTTCTGAGGATAATTCACGATCGAGAGATTTAAAGAGCAATACCCTATCACCCGTTTCAAGATCCAATAAGAGATCTGCTATTTCGGGTGCTGACCAAGAAGATAAAACTTCTCGCAAAGCCTGCCAATTTCTTGTGGCTATGAGATCTTGTATGTCTGGTTTGAGTAATTCTTTCAACATGGCGTTTCTCGTACTAAAGACCTTGAAAAATACGGAGTTCTCAATTAGTTGGAGGATAATTTCTCAGAAAGTTCCATCCAACGAAGCATGGCATATTGCAACTCTTGCTCTGTTTTGGCATGTAAAAGAGATATTTCTTCAATTTTTTTGAATTGTTCGGGAGGAGTTTGAGCCAATTGTGCATTAATGGATACTATGAGTTCATCCTTCTGCGCTATTGTCGATTCCAAAGTCTCGAATTCCTTTTTCTCATTAAAAGTAAGGCCTTTCTTTTTGGATAATTTATCTTGTTTAACCTGTTCTTTATTTTTTGATAACACTTCCTGTGAATGTCCAGACTTCTTTTGTTCAATCTTCTCAAGATATGCCGAATAGTTTCCGGGATATTCTTTGATGATATCATGTTCGAATGAGAATATACGGTTCACGGTACGATCAAGAAATGATCTATCATGAGAGACAACCAATAAAACGCCCTTAAAATATTCCAAATATTCTTCCAATGCGGCTAGGGTTGACATATCAAAATCATTGGTAGGTTCATCGAACATAAGCACATTTGGATTGCCCATAAGCGTCATGAGCATGGCTAGTCTTCGTTTTTCTCCACCTGAAAGCGTATGTACGAATGAATGATGCTGTTTTCCGGAAAATTGGAATCTATCTAGTAATTCTTTGGCGGTAATAAATCTATCTCGTCCGATTCCGGTATCGATATACTCGGCAATTTCGCGAAGATTTCCAATGACAGTCATTTGTTCTTTAAGTGTTTTCACTTCTTGATCAAAATAACCAATGCTGACAGTATCGCCGATGCTTACATAACCGGAATCTGTTTGAGTTCGCCCACTCAGTATATTCAGCAATGTTGATTTCCCTGCCCCATTCGGACCTATGACTCCGATTCGATCTCCCGGTGCCGCACGATATGTAAATTCTCTAAATAATGAGTTTCCATTGATTGACTTTGAAATATCAACTGCATCAATCAATTTTCCACCAAGAAATTTATTTCCTATTTCAATCTTGATATTTCGAATCTCGACTTGTTCGGGTTTCTCTTGTATCTTAGATATCCAGTCGATGCGACTTTTCTGTTTGGTTCTTCGAGCCTTTGCACCTTTTTGAAGCCATGCAAGTTCTCTACGAAGAGTATTTCTTTCATGCTCAGCAGTTGATTCGTCGATTGCCATTCTCTGTTCTTTACGCATGAGAAAATATTCAAAATTTCCATCATAGGAAAAAAGTGATTGATTGTCGAGCTCAATGATTTTAGTTGATATAGCATCAAGAAAATAACGATCATGTGTCACAAGCAAAATAGCTTTTGAATAATCACTCAAATGATCCTGAAGCCATTGAACCGAATCCGCATCCAAGTGATTTGTAGGTTCATCAAGAATCAATAAGTCAGGTTCCGATAATAATGCTTTTGCCAATGCAACCCGCTTTTTCTGGCCACCAGAAAGATCATGTACTAACTTATGAATATCGGAAATACCCAATTTCGTGAGAAGGGTTTTTGCTTGATTATCCAATGTCCAACCATTCAGCAAATCAATTCGAACAGTGAGTTCATATATTTCATCACCAAATGATTGATCTATTGCGTTTGCTTGCTTTTCGCAGAGATTCCGATGCTCCTCTAATAATGCCATAATTTCCGGTTTACCTGACATGGCAGCATCAATGCATGATTCATGAGTTTCAAAAACAGGAAGTTGTGGTAAATACACGATATGCACATCTTTTGCTCTAGTGACGATTCCGGCATCGGGCTCTTCTAGTCCTGCTATGATTTTAAGCAATGAACTTTTTCCGACGCCATTCTTACCTATGATACCTATTCTCTCACCTTCCATAATTCCAAGTGCAATGGAAGTGAAAAGTATTTTCTCGTGATAAGATTTTGAGAGTGCATTTGCCGAAAAAAGAATCTTAGCCATGATTTCCTATTATAGATTCTGAAGCAGCATGTGCTGATGACCATGCCCATTGAAAATTGTATCCACCCAAATGACCCGTAACATCAACAACTTCTCCTATAAAATATAGGTTGGGATTGATCTTTGACATCATTGTTTTTGACGATAATTCATTTGTATGAACTCCTCCCGCGGTGACTTCTGCTTTTGCATATCCATCTGTACCTGATGGAGTGAAATTCCATTCTTGCAATTCACTGAGAAACTGATGTATGGTACGATCACTATAATGACCAAACACTTCATTTTGATGGTGAAAATGTGTCCAATAATCAGAAAATCTTTTCGGGAGAATATGTCCAAGTACCGTTCTCCATTCGCTCTTTTTTGAGGTATCGGATATTTGAGAATAATCGAATCCCGGCAATGTGTTTATGGTAAATGTATTCTCATTATCCAGATAGGAAGAAATCTGTAAAATGGCCGGACCGCTGATTCCCTTATGGGTAAAGAGCATTGATTCCTTGAATACGGGACTTTTTTTTGTAAACACTTCAACAGGAAAAGAAACACCTGCGAGTTCATTGCAGGGGAATGTCTGTTGATTAACAATCAATGGCACAAGAGCCGGTCTGGTGTGTATGATTGTATGACCAAATTCCTTGGCTATTTCATATCCAAAAGTGGAGGCTCCAAGCGAAGGAACGGATAAACCACCGGATGCAATCACGAGAGAATATGATTGGAGTATACCTTTTGAGGTTTCTACGGTATAATAGTCACTTTTTTTAATGGAATGGATCTTGACTCCATATTGAATATCTGTATAATCTTGATTACATTCTTTCAAAAGCATATCAATGATTTCTTTGGATGAATGATCACAAAATAATTGTCCAAGCGTTTTTTCATGATATGCAATGTGATGAGATTCAACAAGAGAAATGAAATGATCAGGAGTATACCGACTTAATGCTGAAACAGCAAAATGAGGGTTTTCAGAAATGAAATGTTGACCTTTTACCACTCGATTTGTAAAATTGCATCTGCCACCTCCTGAGATACGAATCTTTTTCCCCGGATGGTCATTATGTTCTACAATTGTCACGCTTTTGCCATGTTGACTAATTTTTCCAGCACAGTATAAACCTGCAGCTCCCGCTCCTATGATGATGCAATCACTTATTGGGAATTTCATGAGAGAATACTGTATGAATACTGGTGAATACTGTGGTGGTGTTTCATCAATTAATGAAGCAGACCTTATAGAGTGGCAAGTTCTAATACAATACTTGAATTTTGCTTCTGAAATCTATTGTTTCATTATTGACATGATCCATGAGGAAATATCATTCATGACTTCTTCAGGGATATGATCAAAGATTGTATATTCAGAAGGACTTGCTTTTCCAACTCCTTCCAAAAACAAATAATTCAATAGAGGATAGCTGATTGCTTTGCTACCCTGAATACCATTTTTTCCAACAAGTCCCTTTTGCCACAAAGAAAAGTCTTTCATTGTGGTTTGAAAGTCTCTTTCACCATGTAAAATCAGAGTTGGTATCTTATATTTTTTCAATGTTTGAACTTGATCATAGTTTCTGAGAGAAAGCCAATATGAAGCAGGAGTCTCGAGTAAAAGATACTCAGATGGTGTATCCTTGTTTAACTTAGGTGAAATCACAGTCTTATACTGTTTTCTTAACTTCTCTAGTTTTGCTCCAGAATCTTTCTTTTCAATGAGCGTGTCCAAGGTTAACACATATTCCAATTGCTCTATCAGTACATCAGGAAGTGGTCTTGCAGGAGCACCCAACAAAATCATTCCTTTTAGATTTTTGATTGCTTGCAATGCTCTCGGCATGATCATTCCACCGGTTCCATGACCCAATAGAAAAATATTCTCTGAATCTGCCTCTCGGAAAGTCTTCACGGCATTGAAGGCGGCAATTGCATCTTCTGTACTTTCTAAATCAGGAGTTATTTCTAGTCCTTTATCTTTGATTGCTGAATAGTACTTCCTGGTTCTTTTCGTGAAGCGAAGCACACCTATTCCTTTGGAAGCCAATCCCCAAGCAAGGTCAGCATATGGTTTATTAGCAACATATGTTCCATCTTCGTCCAATGGACCGCTACCATGGATAATGATAATTATGGGATATTTTCCACTTTTTAGTGGTAATGTGAGAATACCTTCGGTTTCCCAATCTGTTCCTTTGCCAATCGTAAGAGTTCTGACTTTTATACTATCGGTATATGCATAGTCGGGTACAGTATATGCTCTTCTATCATAATGAGGTTTAAATGTATCAACATAGAATCCATCAATCAAATGGGAACCTTTGAATGACATTCGAATATCCCAATTTCCATTTGAACATCGGATGGAATGTATGATAGTTATAAGAGTAGAATCTTCATTATCGATATCTGTTCTAACATTAAACACTTTATATGGCTTTCCCGCTTTTTTTTCAAAAAGATTCCAAAAAATAGCAAATGTATCTCTTGAAAATTCTTTCTTCATTTCCGGAGTAAAGAGGTCATATGCTTTCTGAAAATCTTTTTTGAGTACTGCATTCATGCATCTTTTTGATTGTGCTATTTGCCAATCAAGAAATTGCTGATAGGGTTGTGCTTCTAGGATGGATTGTCCTGCAAGAAAAACAATCACTGTAATGATAAATTGTTTCATGGATTAATCATTATCTGGTTGTGTGACATCAAATTGCATGACAATTGGGCAATGATCGGATATTTTCTCGGCCACTTCTTTGGAATGCATGGAAAAAATATCAATAATGCGTTCGCTACTGGTTATGAAGCGCTTTTGTGCAGACTTGGAGGCTATGATATGATCTATGACATAGAAGTTCTGAAATTTGCAACTTTTCATCTCTGCAGTGAGAAAAACGACTTCTGATGAAGCTGTCAATGCTTGAAGAGTTGGTTCTTTTTCTCTTTTGGGGAAATCATTCAAATCTCCAACTATGTAAATGTCTTGATCTACATTATTGGATTTCATTGAATCTATCCATGCCATGGCTTTTTGGGACTGTTCTCTTCTCACCCGGCGTGACTCTATACGCATCTCATCGGTTGAGTCAAATCTTGATGTAGATTTAAAATGAACAGACATCAAAAAACAATCAAAATTCCCTTTTTTGACTTTAACCACATATCCGGGTCTATTACGATTTGGATCAATGGCTATCGGGATATATTCACCAATGGACTCTACATTGAGTGATTTTTTATACATGAATCCAACATTTTGTGACTTGCCACTGGAACCGAGTACGGCAGTATAATCGGGTAAATGCACAAGCAATTGATTCAGTGCTTGCATGTTTTCAATTTCTTGCAAGGCAATGATATCTGCAGATGTTTCATTAATGATATCGGCAATCAATGTATACTGTTCTTTCGTTCTTGGTATCATATCCTTCCCTTCACCATCACCAAGCCAAGCTATATTGAAAGTGGCAATGGAGAGTGGACGAAGATCTTCCGGAGGTTTTGTACAACCAAATAATGGTTGGAGGAGTATGATGATAGTAATGATGAATGGGATGAATAGTTTTCGCATATCATCCTTTCTTAAACATTGCTTTGAATACATAACCCGCCACTTGTGGGTTTTCTTTGAGTCTTCTTGTCGAATAGCCATACCAATCTTCCCCAAATGGTACATAAATTCTCATGTGATGTCCAAGGCGTAAAATTGCATCTCTTCTCTCCTCGCGAACTCCGAGCAACATTTGAAATTCATATGTTTCTTTGTTGACATTTTCTGTTTCAATCACATTCATTGCATCATTGATAAGTATATCATCATGCGTTGCTATCCCTGTCTTTGAAGCATGCTTTAACAGGAGCCGAAGAAGCTTTTTATAATTATTCCGAATATCATCAGGATTTGTAAATGCTATTTCCGGATTCTCTCTATAAATCCCCTTGCATAATCTGATATTGGGATCTAGATCGAGAAGAGATAGAATATCTGATTCGCTTCTCTGTAAATAGGCTTGAATCACTATTCCACAATTATCAAATCCTTCATGACGCAATCTTCGGTACATGTCAATAGTTTGTGTGGTATAGGGTGTATTCTCCATGTCCATACGAACAAATGCGCCAAATTCTTTAGCCATATTCACTAAAGAACTGATATTCTCATAGGCAAATTCAGGGTCTATACCCAATCCAAGTGATGTTGGCTTCACCGATAAATATGTAGGCAATTTATATTGATTGATAGCAGATAAAACAGCTTTTGAACTTTCATATTCGTGAAGTGATCGCTCTTTGGTGGTAACGAATTCACCGAGCACATCAATTGTGGATGAAGCACCTTTCTTTTCAAGTGCTTGGACTGTTTGAACAGCTTCCCGTAATGTTGAGCCGGCAATGTAACGAGATGCAACTGACTTAACTATTGCTTTGGGGATATATGGTAATGATGCGGCAATCAGTGATTGTAACATGGTGAATTATCTATCCGAATTATCGTAGAATGGTGAAACTTTGCGTATATCTGCGATCATTACAAATGAGCGTGATATAATATGTGCCTGAAGTCAAGTGTTTTACAGAAATATCGGTACCACTCGCGCTATGCAGTGTTAGATCCATCATTTCAACCATGGAGCTTCCTGCAATGTCAGAGATGATCATTTTTGGATTGACACACATTTCCTTAGTTGGTATAATCTTTACGAATTCACTGGATGGATTTGGGAACAAAGTGAATGCAGAATAATCTAGATCACTGATGCTTGCAGCCGTGGCACAAGAACCTTCACTGCTAATGAAAAGATTGATAGGTATCGTTGATAGCGATGTATCTTGTCTATAAACAGTTCTGAATTGATATGTACCTGCTGTAACATTATTGAGTGTCCAAGCGAATTTGGCAGAATCTGCATCATGACCCAAGAGGGAAACTCTTTTCCAAGTTGTTTGCCCAACATTTCTATATTCTATGAATATCTTGCTATTGGACATAAATGTTTGCGACCAAGTAATAGTATATGGCTTACCCAAACAAAGCGTATCATTATTTGCCGGTTGCAATAATGCCAATTGCTCTTTTCCAATCTCAAATAATGCTGATTGACTGATGAGTTTCCCATTTGCCACATCCACTATTCTGAACAAACAATTCTCAGATTCGACATCAGGGATATCAACGGTGAAGGTCGTATTTGACACTGAATCGCGAATGAGTGACCATATTGAACCATTATTGGATGAGAATTCAATGCGGACGCGGTCCACAAGAGCTTTTGTCCAATTGAGCGAAATTCTCTCTTTCATCCCAAATTTCTTTGATCGAAAGTCACTGGTAAGTGTGAGTGTTGCTTTTGCAATGGTGAAATCAGCCCAAGAAGTATCACGAATTTGAGCGTTGGATACATCTACTATGCGGATTCTTCCTTTTGTGGTTGGATTGTCAGGAATGGTCCATAGAAAAGAACCTGTACCATTTGCTTCGGTAACAGCAGGTCTTGAAGCAAATATTGTGCGCCAATTTGTTCCACCGTCTGTGCTGAATTCGATATTGACATTAGTGACTCTATGTGAGGTCCAGTCAATGGATGTTTGAGTGCCAACAACAAAGGACTGTTGTCCCCATGGATAGACCATTCTCACAATTGGCTGGGTTGCAGGTTCAATGCAAGAACGACTCTCCATATAGTTTCGGAGATAGGTTGCAACTCTTGGAAGAAATGTAAAAGCAACTGATCGTGAGGGATTTGTCAAATGACAATAACTCATGATGGAGCCTGGATTTACCATTGGTAAATTTTTAAAGCAAGCTTCCTGAGAATAGTTTGAGCGTGAACGATATGCGCTTCCGCTTGTCATACAAGAGTCAAGTCCTCTTGGTGGCCAGAATTGACAATTATGCGTGTGATATGAACCTATATTATGTCCGAGTTCATGGGCAATCGTCACGATATCACCCATATAATCTTCGATTTTTGCCAAGCCATTTTTGAAAATACCTGAAACAGAATATGCATCCGAAATACTTCCGGAGCATATATTCCCAATTCCATTAGCAATCCCAAGAACGAATAAACCACCAGTGGTTGGAACGGCATCAAGACAATGAACAATATCGCGTTTGATTGTTGTTAGCTTTCCCCAACGATTTTGAACTTCATCCAAAAGTGCCGGTGCATTCCCATTGCTTACATATGGATCTTGAGTTGTGGCTGTCCATATTTGAAGTCTTGGTATGATGATATTGACATTCAATTCTTTTCTGTAAATCGTATTCACGCCATTCATTAATCCAATCATGAATTCAGCAGTGCGAATGGAATCTTTTCTTCCGGGACCATTGAAAAAGGATGAAGTAGCTTCAACAATCACCTGCAATTCGAGAAGATTAGTGCCTTTAACGGACTCAACCTTACCAAGAGTTTTATACAAATCTTCAGGAGTGGGAATGGTGATTGACGATTCATCGGTCATGCATGAACCTGCATCTTTTCTGAGATCAGCTACAATTTCCGCATCATAGAGTAGATGTATTTCCGTAGAACCTTCAGAAGGCGCTATACTGACTCTACTTCCATCGACTCTTTCTATCCATCCACGAAGAATTCCATTTGCAAAAGACATCACGACATTAGACCCCGGTTCCCCAATAATGGTTCCTGTATATGTTCTCACATCCGGAGCGGGAATGCGTTTGAAACCAACCATGATTTCTGTCGAACCATCGATTACAGATGGAGAAAGTTCAAATTGAATACTTCCATTTTCAGTCAATGAAATTGGAAATTGATCAATTCGAAATGAATTGCCCGATTGCGTGAATGCTTCCACCGACCATGTTTTATTAATGGAATATGTCTTGGCATGAGTTTGATGCTCAGCAGACAATAAAGACAATGGTGGTAGTATCTTCATCCCTTTGGTTGCATCATTAGTCTTACCAAGCATGGGGATGACTAACAATAAACAGATGAACATGTGGAGAATAGATCGATAATCCATATTAGTTCTCAATTGATACAGGAATGCTTAATCTTCTTCCATTACATTGCAATGTCAAGAAGTATCTACCTGAACTTATGCTCGGTAAACTGAGTTCCATTGCATGCATTCCTTGAACAAATGAATATGTATTTCCGAAAATATGAACGGTTGATCCACTCAATGAGGTAAGTGAAAGAGTTCCATTGCCACATGCAATAGGTGCATTGATTGTGACGGTGAATGTATTTCCTGTAATTGGATTCGGCGCTACAAGCAAGCTTGGCATGGTTGGGTCTTCTTCGAGCGAAGTTGCTACACATCCTGCTTCATTTGATACTGAAATATATCCTGAGCTTGCAATTACGGTACTATCTGTTCTGCTGATGACTCTAATGACAATAGAATCGCTTTTGATTGAAGGTGGTGTAAAGCCAAATACGCTTGACCATGGATCAACGCCATTTGCCGCCGAAATATTCAGCCATGCTCCGCCTGCATTTGAATATTGGACAAGTAACTTGGAATTAGCCAGGTTTTTATATGTCCATGCGATTACAAAACGCTTATTGGCGCAAAGTGTCTCTCCACCTTTGGGATTGATCAATGTTAATTCTTCTTTGCCAATGGAGAATGGTCCTGTCTGCGATACAAGAGACATATTACTTGCATCAGCTATGCGAATCCAGCATTTTTCAGCATCAATATTCGGAATTGCGAATGTGTAGGTAGATCCGGTCTGTTTGGCTAAAGTCTCCCATGTTGAAGCATTGTCTTTGGAAAACATCACGAGTACAGTGTCAACATTTGTTTTTGCCCATTGCACCGGAGTGTTTTCAGTTTGTCCAAATGCTTTGCCATCAAGATTCGTGGAAAGATTCAAACTTGGTGCAACGATTCTGAAATTTACCCAAGAAGTATCATTGATATCAGGATTTGCCATGTCAACCACACGCAGTCTTCCTGCAGTTGTGGCAATATTTGGAATGGTCCATTGATATGCGCCTTGACCATTGATCATGCTTGAAGATGCAGCTGGAATTCCTGTTGCGATTTCACTCCAATTTCCTCCACCATCGGTTGAAAATTGTACTTTCACACTATTGACTTTTACTGAAGTCCATTCAACCAATGTTGTTCTTCCAGAAATTAAAGTCTGATTGCCCCAAGGTCCAATCATTTTGATCTGAGCATTCTGTGCTTCTGTGATACATTTACTGTTTTCAAGTCTTGCTCTGAGGAATTCATACACTCTTGGAAGAAATGTGAATGGTACAGATCCTGTGGAATTGGTTAAATCACAATAACTCATGATTGAACCGGGTATTGGTTTTGGTGCTCCGGTATTACATGTTTCAGAAGAATAAGAAATCTTACCGACATAGCTTGGACCACTGGAAAGACATGAATCGAGTGCTGGTTTCCATTCACCACAATTATGAGTATGATATGAACCCATATTATGTCCTAGCTCATGAGCCATTGTTGACACATCTTTCATATATGTGATCAAAGGAAGATTTGCAAATGCAGATACACCTGTCACTGAATATGCATTTGAAAGTGAACCATTGCATAAAGCACCGATTCCATTTGCAATACCTGCAACAACTCCTGCGCCTGCTTGTGAATTACCCATAGCATCGAAACAATGTACAATGTCACGAGTTCTATTGGTAATTTTACTCCATCTATTTTGTATTTCATTGAGCAAGGCGATAGTATTCGCACCATCATTTTGATATGGATCAGGATTATCGTCAGTCCAGATTTGGATCAATGGAACAACTATATTGAGATTTAACTCTCTTCTATACAATGTATTCACCGCATTTGCCATTGAAACCATGAGGTTTGTTGCTCTGGTTTCATTTCTTGTTGCAATCTTGGTGAAAAATGTTGTGGTAGATTCTAAAATTATTTGCAGTTCAAGCATGCGATTATCAAGAACTTTTTCGCCTTTCTTGAGCTGTGCTTCAACTTCCCAAGTTTTGATTCCTGTATGTGAAAACTCTTCTGTACCACAAGACTTTGCAGGCATGTTTAAAGCGGAGTGTAATGAGTTTTCATTATACATCACATGTTCTTTCTTGATATCTGCTTTTATGTCTTCAGGTGCAAATGAAACAGTTGTACCATTTGCTCTTGAAATCCAACCATACATTTCCCCATCTGCATAGGTAATCAATACGGTTGATCCATTCTCACCTTTGATATGACCATTATATGTCGTAATTGATGGAACAGGTACCCTCTTATTACCTATCATGATGATGGTATTGGCATCTATCACAGATTGTGAAAGAGATAGGTCAACAGTACCATTCGCATTCATGCCGATTGGAAAATTTTGTAATTGAAGATCTTTCGAAAATGAACCGAATATCTTTCCCGCTACAGTTTTATCCAATGAGAATGTATGTACTGATTGCTTGAGCATTTCGGGCATTTTCGAGTCATTACCATTACTTATGAAGGTTTTTGCATCGAATGATTGCGCTGTGGCATCGATGCTGAATTCCATGAAGAATATGGAACAAAGGAGGATAAGGAAAATTTTCATAAATCTATCAGGTAAAAATGTGAACATTCATTTGAGTATATATTGCATTCAAAAATACAGAAAATCATCGGTTATTTTTGTATCGAATAAAGGCTTTTCTCAACGAAATTTCACTGAAATAGCCATATTTAATGGTTGATTGCATTTCTCTTGACAGATATAACCGTGATATCGTCAACCAAGTTGCTTTTTTGAAATAGTTGAATCTCTCTATCTATAACTTCAATCAGAGATTTCGGATTCATATTCGATTCATGCAAAAACCGTTTCATTGACGAATATTGCTCAGACTCATTATCATGCATTGGTATATCGGTCAAACCATCCGTAAACAAAATGAGCATGTCATTGTCTTCAAGTTGCAGTGATATCTCTTCCAAATTCTCTTCAAAGAGCTCGATACTTTTAGTCAAACCGATTCCTAATCCACGAGGTATGTATTCTGTCAATGTCTCCTCATGAACGCGCAAGAGCGGCATATGACCTGCTCTAGCATATTGTATTGAGTTTGAACTCTTTTCCAGAATCAAACAAGAAGCCGTTATGAACACTTGAGGATCCAAAATATCTATCAATGACCGCTGTAAATGGATCAATATATCTTTGGAACTACTTTCACCATGTTGTACTGACAGTAAAATCCCACGAATTGTTGCCATCCAAAATGCAGCCGGTATTCCCTTGCCTGAGACATCTGCAATTATGATGCAGGTATTTCCATTGTCCATTTCAAATACATCATAAAAATCACCTCCTACGATTCTAGAAGGCATTGAATATGCTGCAATGGAATAATGAGCAGGCGAAGGAATATGTTGAGGTAATAATGAGTTCTGAACTCCTCTTGCAATTTCCATTTCTTGTTCAAACTTTTGATGTTCAATTTCAATTGTCAATAGTGAAGCATTAATGATTGCAATTCTCAAACTATCGACAAATGTCGAAAGTATGATTTCATCTTCAGGAGTAAAATGATAAGGCTCTTCATGGGCTAAAAGAATCTCAGCATATTTATTGCGGTCAATCTGAATAATTAATGATACAATTGACTGTATTCTCAATAACTTATGAGGATCCATACTTTCTGGTATTTCAAAAAGATTTCCAATTGTAGATTGTTCGCTCTTCCAAGAAATGAATTCTGTATTTGAATGTATAATCGATAATTCTGTACCCAATTCCCCATGATATGTTTCGAATTGTCCATCTTGAATGCATATCTTTCCATATAGTCCACGCACTTCTATCGCTTTTTCTATTAAATGAACTGCACTTTGAAGGATTTGCTGATAATTCTGTGTTGTAGATGCAATTGCAGTCAATTCTGAGAGTGCAGTGAACTCCAAAGTTTTTCTGTCGATTAATCCTGCCGTTGGAAGTGAATTTATGGCAATGATTGATAATCTACCTGCAATCAACAAGAGCCAAATTCCAATAGCAAATATGAACGGTTCTGCCACTGACATGATTTGATTCAATGCGACAAATGTTATATGCTGATAATTTCCTGCTATGATTGAAATTGAAAGAACAATGACGATTGAAGACCAAGCAAGATCTGTTTTCTGTTTTTTCGTGATTTCCGAAAACCATTGCAAACCCTTGGTATTATAGAAACCAAATAAACCGATGATGCCTGCAGTGATATGGATGACAACTTGCAATGTCGTATAAAAAAACAATTGTAGGAAAAGAGTAATCCCAGATAATCCTATAATCCATAAGGTAAGTTTGTTAGACAATGCATGAGGTCTTTGTGTCATCAATCTGAATAATAAAGATGAACTCATTCCAAAGACAATCCCCATATATCCTGCATATAAAATACTTACAGCAAGTGAAAACACATTGTTTTTAAAACTGATTATAGTATCAAATAAACCTAAAACATTTAATAAACCAGCCATGCCAATGATGATGGCCAATGACTTCATATCCTCTATAATGGTCTCACTATCACGCATGAAGGCAATGTTCTTAAACCATAGTTTGTCCTTTTGTACATATCCTAATAGTAACAGTTCAAGAGATACATGAAAGGCAAATCCCAAATACCATGGGAATTCATTGGAACCCACATCGAAGAAGATCAAAAAGATGATCAGAGATGCGAAAAAGGTTCCTGCAAATACATAACCAGATACACTAAAAAGCAATGTATACGGTATTGAACGAATTGCAATTGAGAGATTTCCCATAGAATTTAATGGTACTCGAAGGTGAAATATGATGTAAAATGCCAATCGAAGACGGAAGTACCATCAGAGATGTTACATTTTATATACATGATTAATGATGAGAATCAAGGTAAAATGCTCTCATTTTTTGTAAATTTGCCAAATTCTTGTTTACACACAGAGCATTTCAATGCAAGAACCCATCTTGAACAAACGAACTTCATTGTCATTGGATGGCGCCGAATTCTTAGGAATTTTGTCAGCCAAAAAATGGATTCTCTTCATATTGACCATACTTTCAGGCTTAACTGCATTCGGAATTTCATGGACTCTTCCCAATTGGTATGCTTCAACAGTGACTTTCGTACCTCCAAACAATGCAAATTCAATGATTAGCGGAATGATGGGTAATGTATCTAGTGCATTGAAAGACTTGGGACTTGGAAAGATGAATAAAGGGGAATCATATTCTTATATGGTCATTCTGAATTCAAGAAGTTTAATGGATACTCTCATCAATACATATGAACTTTCAGCCGAATATGAGTTACCCAAAGATGATAAAGAGGAGTTATATAAAGAGTTCCTTTCGAACTATGAAGTGGAGCTATCTCCCGAAGGTAACTATAATGTCACAATTCTTTCCAAAGACAAAGAAAAAGCGGCCAAGATGGCTAATGATGTGGTGAGAATCGCTAATAATATCTCTCTTCGCATGCAAAAGGCAGAAGCTGAAACCAATCGTGCATATATGGACATGAGATTTAAAAGAACAGATTCAATTTTGAATTCGATTGCACAGGAATTGGGAAAGTTTTCTTCTCAGAGTCTTGTATTCTCCCCTCTTGACCAAGCCCAGGCGGTTTCTGAAGCATTGGCAACTTTGAAAGCTTCAGCAATGAAACAAGAAATCCAGCTTGAGCTTCTAAAAAATACCTATGGTGAAAAAGATCCCTCCACGATTGCAGGGGAAAAACTCTTAAGTGAAATGAAAGAACAAGTATATAAAGCTGAAAATAAACCTGGTTTTGCTGGAAATTTCGCACTGAGAGATGGTCTTAAAGTCGGGGCCAAGTACATGAAGCTTTTCACTGAATATGAGGCAATGTCGAAAGTCAAGGCATTTCTCATGCCCATGCTTGAACAAGCAAAATTGGATGAAATTAGAGAAGCACCAACCATGTATGTACTTGACTATGCAAAACCTGCATTCAAGAAGTCCAGACCCAAAAGATTGACAATTGCTGCAGGTACTGCACTTGGTGTTTTTGTTTTATCATGCCTCTTTCTCATCATCACCAATCAAATGAAGAAAGCAGTTGCAATCAATGCAGAGCGTAAACAAAATCAAGCAGGAGTTTCTGTAGAATGAGTAATCTTCCTAATGATGTTCCAACATTCCAGAATGAGAATGGTTCAATTATCATGGGGATTGTTCGCTCTCTTGAATATGATGATCTTAAACCATTTTTGGCAACACTTCATTCCACAGGCTATGCAGGTGGTGTGACTTTTTTTTGTGATGATATATCTTCCAATACGAGAACAATATTTTCATCAATGGGAATATATCTAAGAGATTTCAAGGAAGTGAGAGTTACGATACCATTTCTCGGAAAAAAAGTCAATGCATATCGATTATTGAGTCCAATACAAAAAATCAACTTTTATGTATTGTCAAAAGAAGCACAAAACACATTTGCCTCTAAAGCTTTTCATATTCATCAGTCAAGACATTTTCTGTATACAGCATTTCTTGAAAAGGAATCTACATTCTCAAAAGTTATGCTAAGCGATACAAGAGATGTTGTGTTTCAAAGAGATCCCTTTGACTTTGTCATCAATGACGATCTCTGTTGTTTTCTTGAAGACCCCAAAACAACCATTGCCGGTGAAAAACATAATGCGGGTTGGATTCGTAGAGCATTTGGTGAGGATATACTCAATCACATCGGTAATAATACCATTTCATGTGCCGGTATCACCATGGGAAGCGCATCTGCTATTTTGGAATATACTTCCGAGATGTGCAGAATACTTCTGACACCGAAAGTTCGAGCAATTGCCGGGATTACAGGACTCGATCAAGGTATTCATAATTATTCCATTCGGATGAATCTCTTTGGTGACAGATTGCATCTTTATGAGAATATGCGTGGACCCGTTATGACAATGGGTCTGATGAATAAGGATTCGCTTCGCCAACATCCCGATCATGGCTTATTGTTAAATGAGGATGGGACTATTTGCCATACAATTCATCAATATGACAGACATCCTGATTTGCTTCATACATTACCTCAGAAAATTCTGCAAGCGAATCATCATATTTCTACATTCTAATGAAAACGATATTCAATTCCGTGATCACAATGCTTCGAAATGATCATGCGAGTGTCATGAAAAACTTTTTTTCGCTGACATTTCTGAAAGGATTGGAATATCTTGTCCCTCTCATCCTTGTACCCTACCTTGTACGAACACTCGGCCTCGAGAGATATGGCATTGTACAAAGTGCTGTCTCTTTCATGTATATTTTCTATATCATTACAAATTTTGGGTTCAACTATTCGGCAGCACGACAAATTTCTGTGTATAGGGATAATCCCGATATGTCGTCTAAAATCGCTGGGGCAATTCTTGTTTTAAAATCAATTTTGATGTTTATCTCATTTTTCATCATGCTTGGTATTGCCCTCGTAATTCCTTCTTTGAATGCAGAGCTTGGACTGATCATCCTCACTTTCGGATTTATTGTGGGAGATGTCTTATTTCCTGTATGGCTTTATCAGGGCTATGAGAAGATGTTCTATCTCTCAAGATTTCAGATAATTGCGAGAATCATACTCTTCATTTTAACAATCTTTCTTATCAAAAGTCCTGATGATTATTTGTATTATCCCATGATATATTATGGATCACAAATTCTCATGTCTATTTCAACATTGGCTTTTGCTAAAAAATTACTTGGTGTAACAATTTCTCTTCCAACCGTGGATATATTGAAGCAAGAATTTGTACTTGCTCTAAAACCATTCTTTTCTTCCATTGCACAAGTTCTGTATACACAACCAAGATTGTTTTATGTGTCACTCATTGCAACACCGATGATGACAGGTTCATTTGCGATCGCAGATAAAGCAGCTGGGGTTTTTCAATTGTTTCCTGCATGGCTTTTTATCATATCTGCTTTACCCAGATTATCATACATGTTTGAGCATGAACAGGATAAATGTTTGCGTACACTTTCCATGTACCAAAAATGGACATTTGTGTATGCTATCATCATGACACCAATTGCTTTGATAGCTGCTCCATGGATTATTTACATTTTCTCCGGTCAATTTCATGAAGAAGCAACATTTATGTTTAGAATTCTGTGTTTTGAAACACTCATTCTGACAGCAAATATATTCCTCATACATTATTTCCCGATTTCTGGCAATTATGGTGTATTTGCCAAAATATATGGTTTGACTTGTATAGCCACTTTGTCTCTATTTGGTCTATTGATCCCTATATATGGTGTATATGGACTTTTAGCTAGTATCCTAGCATCATCCATAATCTTACTGATGCTTACTATATATTTTCGATCAAAGGAAAAACTCACTGTTTCCTTGTAATGATGGTTTCAATTCGTGAATTGATTAATTTTACATGGCTTTAACGAGGTATGACAATTGAATAATGATTCCGTAAATATTGGCAGTAGAGATAGAACCATCATTTTGCGCATCATAGTCTTGGGCGTTTTGTCCATCTATGTAGGCAGATTGGCCTATTTACAAATCATACAGGGAAATGTATACAGATTGAAGGCTGAAATACAAGCTATCAAACAAGTCACTGTCGATCCTTTCAGAGGAAATGTATTTGATCGAAATGGTGAAAGAATGGTCCATAATTCTCCCTCATATTCCATCTCAATCACTCCGAATGAATTCGATGATTCGGCTTTACCTTATTTGTCAGCCATCCTACAGATACCACAAGATGAAATCAAGGCTTTTGTTGAAGAATCAAAGAAAATCTCAAGAGTAAAACCTAATAAGATTTACAGAGATGCAGATATGTCCATCATATCACTCATTGAAGAAAATCATGAGTTTTTACCAGGCGTTGATATATCCGTGGAGTCCAAACGCTTATACAGCATGGAAGGAAATATGTCTCATATTTTGGGTTATTCCAGGGAGATCAATAGAAGACAGATTGAAACCATGGGAGATTACTATGCACCTGGTGATATTGTAGGTTATGCAGGTCTTGAGAAAACCTATGAGAATTTCCTTCGTGGAACAAAAGGTGTTCAATTCGTTGCAGTTAATTCAACAGGACAGAAAGTTTCAAGTTTTCTTGATGGTAAAAATGATATCAATGCCGAAGAAGGATTTGATCTTCGACTGGGTATTGATAAATCTCTCCAAGAACTTGGTGAGAAATTACTGAAAGGAAAAAGAGGTGGTATTGTTGCTGTAGATCCAAGTTCTGGAGAAGTACTTGCACTTGTTAGTATGCCTGATTATGACATAAGAGAGTTTAGCGGAAGAACCAAAAGCAATCTATTTTCAAAATTATTGAAGGATGAAGGAAAACCACTCTTCAATAGAGCTACTCAGACAAATTATCCTCCCGGCTCCACTTGGAAAATGCTTATGGGAATTGCCGGATTGAATGAAGGTTTAATCACTCCCGAGAAAACATTTAATTGTCCGGGATATTATGAATTTGGAGGTCGTTCTTGGAAATGTCATGGTGCCCACGGCGCAACGAATCTCCAAAAAGCACTTCATGTATCTTGCAATATGTTCTTCAATAAATTGGGACCTCAAATAGGCATCGTCAATTTTGAGAAATATGGTAAAGCATTTGGATTCGGACAAAAAACATTCATTGATATTCCTGAAGATTCAAAGGGCAAATTGCCTGGTGAAAAGTTTTACAAAAAACAAAAACTATCACCTGGAGAGATTCGCGGTCGATTGGTGAATTTGGGTATCGGTCAAGGTGAAATCGGTGTCTCGCCTCTTCAAATGGCTGTCTATTGCGCCGCACTGGCAAATAAGGGTATCATCTATCAGCCACATATAGTGCGATCTGTGTATAATCGTAAAACAAAACAATTGCAAGATGTTGCATATGCAAGTAGAAAAACAATTGACATGCCCGATGAATTCTGGAATGTGATCCATAAAGGAATGTACGATGTTGTCAATACACCCGGGGGTACTGCTTTGGGAGCTAAAGTACCCGGTATTTCTGTCTGTGGTAAGACAGGAACTGCACAAAACCCTCACGGTGAAGATCATGCTTGGTTCATTGCATTTGCTCCAAAAGTTAATCCTCGGATTGCTATTTGTGTATTGGTTGAAAATTCCGGTTTTGGTGGTACTATTGCTGGGCCTATTGCACAGCAATTACTCATGAAGTATTTCTATCCTTCTGCCAAACAATCTGCTGATTCATTAATGCTTGATTCTACAAAAAAGAAAGAACAGAATCCCTCCCCAAATAGTAAAGTCATCACTTCCAATCAGTGACTTTGACCATGACTCGACTATTATTTTCTATTGCACTCCTCTTCATGCTTTCTTCATGTTCCTCAGATGATAATAATAAATGTATTATTCGCTTCGCTCATTTTTGGACTGAACCGAATCAACAGAAGATCATCGATTCTTTGATAGTCATGTTCGAGAAAAACAATCCTGAAATTCATATTGAACAAATTCCATTGCAATGGAGTGAAGGAAGAACAAAGCTTTTACTTGCACATTCTTCTTCACAGAAACCTGATATAACACATATAGGCATTGAATGGGCGCAAGAATTTATCAATGCAAAAGTATTTATGCCTTTGATTGTGAATGATTCCGGTATACCAAAGCAATTTCATGATCAAATAAGGGGAAATGATGGAACAATCTATTGCATTCCATGGACAATGAATACGAGAGCATTGGTGCTAACACATGAGCTATCAGATTTGAGTGATTCACTTTCGTGGCAAGACTTACTAACAGCGAGGGTAAATGGTGCTGTTTTCGGAGTAAATGCTTCAGAGAAACACAATGTAATGAAGAGGATATTGCCAATTTTATGGAGTAGTGGAAGTATTATATTTACGAAGCTTCCTTTAAGCGAAACTTGTGATGAAAAGGTACTTGAGGGCTTGCATATTTTGTCTGAACTACAAAAAAATGGTATTCTGGAACAATCCAGAATACTAGATCAATTTTTGATTCAAGGTAAGATTCGTGCAACATTGACAGGACAATGGATGATTCCTCCATTGGAATCTATCCCTCATAAAGTTCTTGCTCGAATACCAGGAATTTCTGGCGCTTCGATTTTAAGTGGAGATTGTCTCGGTATTTCTTCTGATACAAAACATCTTGATGAAGCAATGCGCTTTGTGCTATACATAACAAAGTATGAACAAAGTAGATTACTCTGCACTAGTATTCCAGATGCAGGTATACCAGCTCATACCACTGCTTTCAGTGATCAGGTATTTACAATTGATAAAGATAGAAAAGCATTTATGCAGCAATGCAAGATATCAGTCATTCTCCCCTCACCGGCTTATTTTCAAGATGCAGAAGAACTATTTGAAGAGCAAATAATGAGATTTGTCTATGGTAAGATTAGTGATAAAGAATGTGTGGAATCCTTGAAAAAAGGATTTCTGACATTGGAGGAGAAAAATAAATAAGGGTCGTAAAAACGACCCTTATACTTATTTTTTCAAAACCGCCGCAGCAGAAAATATAGCGTCCTTAAACTCTTTAAAGATCTGTACTTCACTACCTGTCAAACGGGATCTATTCAAAAATGCAAGAACATTGTCAGCTTGTTTTGTATTCATGTCCAAGGTTATCTTGTCATTTAACTGCTTTTTGTCATTGGCACCTTTGACCAATTCCGGATAGAATAAACTTTTGATTTCAAGAAACGCGTCAACTTCCGAGCCATTCAGTTCAATCTTTTCCATCAATTTGAGTGCTAAATCAAGTTGAGCATAAGTAAATGTAGGTTTGATGATTGGATATTGTTGCTGTTGTTGAGCAATTGTTGTTCCTGTGATCAGTAATAATGTCACAAAGAACGAAACCAGGTATTTCATAAATGAATCCTATGATTATAGTGATGTATGTAATGTCAATCTATGAATGGAGCCGGCTGTTCCAATTGCCGAAACTCCATAGTCTATCTGTACATAAGCAGTTCTAATACCGACTCCGGCGGCAAATCCGGACAATCTTCTTTGGCCTTGAATGCTTGTGGCATTCCTAACATAATTGTCATATCCTATACGCAAATCTAATACTTTGCTAAGAATGAATTCTCCACCAATACTAAAATTGCCAACTCTGTCAAAGAATGCATCAGCATCATCTGCTAAGTGATGCAATGAAAAATTAAGCAATAGAGGTAATCCTCGCAATCTGTGATTGATACCCAATCGAACATCTATTGGCATTTGATCTGTTATGCCTTCAAATTTTGAAAGCTGAGTTCCAATATTCAATAAAGAAAAACCAATATTAGTTCGAGAAGCTGGTAATCTATATACTACACCTGCATCAATTGCTAGAGCGGAAGATGCCAAATCATCCAAAGTAACATACATGAATTTTGCAGATACTCCATAACTCAATGTTGAGTCCAATTCATTTGAATATGTTCCCATCAGTCCAACATTATTCGATGAAAATGAACCGGTGACTGTACCGAATTCATCTGTTCTATCGAATGAACCATATGTTGTATAGACTGCACTTATTGACATGCGTTCAGTTGTATTTTTCTCAATTGGCAATGTATATATTGCCATACCAGAACTAATATCCAGCACATGTTTCATGAATGTGGCGGAAACAGTTGATGAATCAATAGTTGCAAGAGTACCCGGATTAAAAAATACTGCAGTTTGATCCTTTGTCATGCTCGTAAATGCTCCACCTAAACCTGCCGATCTTGCACTGATGCCCAATTGAATAAAATCAAAGGGAGATTGGGCATACATTCTTGAAAAGAAGGAAGTAAGTAGAAAACACAAAGTATATGCTGAAAATAATTTCATGCTCTTATCTCCTCTTTCGTACTATAATCGTGATTACCATTCCATTTTTCCAAAAAAATCTGTGGAGGTCTTATTGGTTTACCGCTTTTAATATTCATGAATGGATGAATAGTGTGACCTATTGTCAAAAGTATATTGTCTTTCGTTATTTCATAAGAGATATTCAGCAATATTCCTCTTTCCATCTTGCATGTGGCTTTAATGGAGAGGATATCATCATATTCAGCCGGAACTTTATATACAATATGTGCTTCAATTACAGGTAATTGAAATCCTTGCTGCTCTAATACTGCATATGGCATGCCTAGAGAACGAAGTAATTCTGTACGGCCTATCTCAAAATAGGTAAGATAATTTCCATTGTACACAATACCCATTTTGTCGGTATCTGCATATCGAACGCGAATCGTTGTGCTATGAGAATGTTCAATCATGATCTATAATCACTTTTGTACTATGAGTTCAATGACTCTTTGTAAATCATCCAATGAGAAAAATGCGATCTCAATTTTTCCTGTCTCATGCTCTTTGAGTTGAATTGCAACTTGTGTTGTAAAATGTTCTCGTAAGGTATCTTCAAGAGCAAGTAAGTCACTATTCAATGATTGTGCCTGTTTAGGATTGGGCTTACTTTTCTTTGAAGACTTCTTGGAACTGCGTTTTGACCCGCCCATTAATTCACGAATGATCTGCTCTGTTTCTCGAACAGATAAATCTTCATTCATGATTCTCTCTACAAGCATATTCTGATTATCAGTAGATGTAAGAGAAAGTAGAGCTCTGGCATGACCATTTGAAATCTCACGCATTGCGAGTTTCTGTTGAATCTCAATAGGCAACTTGAGAAGTCTCAAGAAATTGGAAATGGTTGCTCGGTCTTTCCCTACTTTTTGCGCGACTTCTTCCTGAGTTAGATTACATTTCTCAATCAAGAGAGCATAGCCCATCGCAACTTCTATATCATTGAGATTGTCTCTTTGTACATTCTCTATGATTGCAAGTTCAATCATTGTTTGGTCTGAATCAATATCCAAGATCATGGCAGGAATCTTCTCAAGACCCGCTTCAATGGATGCTCTGATTCTTCTTTCACCTGCAATGAGTTCATAAGCATTGCCGGATCTTCTGACTGCAATAGGCTGAATAACTCCATGAACTTTAATGGAATTAACCAAATCCTTCAAAGTTTCAGTATCAAAAATTACCCTTGGTTGAAAGGGATTAGTTTTGATTTTGGTAATCTCAATTTCAATAGAATATTGATTATTCTCACTTCCCTGGATCGAAGTTTCCTTAGACGGGTTGTTCTGAATGAGTGCACCAAGGCCTTTGCCAAGTCCGGTTTGAGATTTCATGATTTGTTATCACTTTGTTTATGAGCATTATTCTCAATGATTTCCATGGCTAAATCAAGATAATTTCTAGCTCCTGTACTCAAGGCATCATAGAGTACGATTGGTTTTCCATGACTTGGAGACTCAGATAAACGTACATTTCTTTGAATAACTGTCCTCATGACTTTGTCTTCAAAGTGCTTGCGTACTTCATGTTCTACTTGCTGAGATAATCTTAGTCGGCCATCAAACATCGTAAGTAATACGCCTTCAATGTCAAGTTTTGGATTAAGATGCTTTCGAACTATAGATATAGTATGTAACAATTGTCCCAAACCTTCAAGTGCATAATATTCACATTGCACGGGAATTAGAACGGAATTTGCAGCTGTCAAACCATTCAAAGTCAAGATTCCCAATGATGGCGGACAGTCAATGATCATATATTCATAGTTGTTTTGAATTGTAGTCAAAGATTGTTTTAAAACATATTCCCGATCTTGTAGATTGATCATTTCAATCTCTGCACCCACAAGATTAATATGTGAAGGTAATACTGTTAAATACGGCATCATCGTGGGAACGATTGCTTCATGTATATCTGCATTTCCTATCAATACTTCATAGACAGTATGATCCAAACTCTTGGTATCGATACCAAGTCCATTCGATGCATTTGCTTGTGGATCTATATCAATCAATAAAGTCTTTTTCTCAGCAGCAGCCAAAGATGCAGCAATATTGACAGCGGAGGTGGTCTTCCCAACTCCGCCTTTTTGATTTGCTATTGCGATTATTTTCGCCATTGTACTTCTATTATTCTTGTGGTGGAGTCAATTGTTTATGCGCTCCATTACAAAATGATTGATTTGATGTTTGCTTGCATGTACACCATGAAACTGTTTTGGTTTCTGTGATTTCTACTGCCATTGGTGAAAATGAAGAACCTTTATGTGAGCCATCACAAAATGGTTGATTTGATGATTTGCCACATGAGCACCAATAATATGTGCCCGGTTCCATTTCCATTCTGATGGGGTTATAACCACCTATTTCTGGAGTTTCCATAGTTCAGTCCTTACATTGAAGTTGGTGAAGAAATACCTAAAATTGTCAATCCATTACTCATCACTGTTTTGGTAAGTATTGCAAGATGAATTCTTGCATTCATGAGTGATGATTCCATACCTAAAATTCTGCAATCATGATAAAATGAATGAAATGCAGAAGCTACTTCTCGCAAATATTCGGATATCATTTGTGGTTCGAGATTATGCGCGGCTCGGATTGTCACTTCCTCAAATCTTGTTAAGATTGAAATCAGATTCAATTCGGAAGAATGAATGAGCAATGATGCATCAAATGTATCTTGTATTTGCAATTGTTGCTCTTCAATCTGTTTGAGCAATGAGCATATTCGGGCATGAACATATTGCAGATAATACACTGGATTTTTGTCATTTTGTTCACGAGCTATGAGCAAATCAAATTCCAATTGTGTTTGTGCTCCTCTCATGAGAAAAAAGAATCTCACAACATCAGCACCAACTTCATCAATCAATTCATCCAGCGTATAGCTTTTGCCGGATCTTTTACTCATTTTAACTTGCTCTCCATTATCCCACAGAGTTACAAATTGATAAATGAGAACTTTGAGTTTAGAAATATCATAACCCAATGCTCGAATGCCGGCTTTCACATCTGGAATAGTTGCTATATGATCTGCACCAAAAATATCAACAATGAGATCATAATTCCTTTCAAATTTGGTTCGATGATATGCGATATCAGGTAAACGATATGTTGGCTCTCCTGTACTTTTTACAATCACTCTGTCAGTGAGTGAATCATCAATCTCGGAGAACTTCATCCAAGTTGCACCTTCTTTTTCATAACTGAGGTTTTTTTTCTTTAATTCATCGAGAAGAGAATCAATAGATCCATCGGTATAGAGCGAATCCTCATTGAAAAAGGTATCTTGATGTATATGCATCTTTTTGAGTGTATTCATGATGGAAGCAAAACACCACTCTTCACCCATTTTTCTCAAAGTTGAAAGCGTTTCGGCATTCTCATCTGAAAGTGTATTTCCGAATTGTGTGAATGCTTTTTCAGCTATTTCAATGATATAATCACCATGATATCCATCTTCGGGAAATAGATATTCTGTATTTCCTGTAAGATGCTGATATCTGGCAAAAATAGATGTAGCCAGCATATTCATTTGATTGCCAGCATTATTGAAATAGTACTCTCTGGTTACTGTATATCCGGTCCATTCCAAAAGATTAGAAACAGTATCTCCGATTGCTGCATTTCTTCCATGTCCGAGATGTAACTTCCCTGTTGGATTTGCACTCACATATTCTACATTTGCTGTTTTACCAGAACCAATATTGGACCTTCCATAGTGACTTCCCATTGTAATCATTTGCATCATTGCAAGATGAAATGCATGTGGATTGAGATATATATTAATGAAACCAGCACCTGCGATTTCAACATTGTCAATGATGGTTGAATCCACTTTGAGATGTGCAATGATATCCTGGGCAATATCTTGAGGTTTTCTCTTCAAGAGCTTTGCCAAGGTCATAGCAATATTAGTTGAGAGATGACCATGATCTGCAATCTTAGGTCTTTCAAAATTGATATTTGGTATATCTATGCCAATTTCTTTTGCGGCTTGTATGAATGACAATTCAATAAACCGATGCATCATAATCCATCCTCTTCAAAAGAACCAATTTGTTGATATCTTTCAGGAGATCTTCTCTCTTTGCTTAATTCAGTTAGATATTTCTGTTTTGTGGTTTTATTCATTTTAACAAGTTTATCTTCTTCGAGTACATAGAAATCTGAATCACTCCAAAGTTTTTCTATTCGATAGAAATCACGGGCATCAGCATGAAAAACATGTAGGACAACATCGAAGTAATCGAGTATAACCCACTGTCTTGCTTTCCATCCCTCTGATTTGGGAAATCCTTGTCCGGACTCCTTTCCGGCTCTTTCAACTCCTGCTGATATAGCATCTACTTGTACTTCTGACAAGCCAGAACATAATACAAAATATTCTGCGGGTGCACCGTCAGCTTTTGTCAAATCCATCACCAGAATATTCTCTGCTTTTTTATCAGCCATTACTCTTGCGCAATACAGTGCATATGCTTTGCTTTGTGCAAGAGTGTTTTTTTGTTTGGATGCAGCCAATGCATTCTCCATTATTATTGATGTAGCAATTGTTTCTTATCGAGTATCTCAAGGGTGTCTTCATCCAATGTATAGACAATTGGTTTACCCGTCGCGATATTAAGTTCAAGTATTTCTTCTTTCGAAAGTTTATCTAATTCTGCTATGAGTGCACGGAGTGAATTGCCATGTGCAGTAATAAGAACATTCTTTCCTTCTTTTAACACAGGAATGATATCTTCATGAAAATATGGGAGTACTCTCTCTTGTGTCATTTTGAGTGATTCTCCGTTTGGTGGAGCAATATCAAAACTTCTTCTCCAAATTTTAAGTTGATCGGAACCGAATTCCTCTCCAACCTCATCTTTATTCAATCCTTGAAGATCGCCATAATGTCTTTCATTCAATTTTTCGCTTCTTTTCGTAGGAATAATGCCTTTTCCTGCAGATTGCAAAGCAATATCAGCTGTTCGAATTGCTCTGAGTAAAGCAGAAGTGAATAACATATCAATTGGATATTCCTTTAAAGCAAGACCCGCATTGCGTGCCTCTTCTTCGCCTTTGGAAGTTATGTCAACATCCACCCAACCGGTAAAGCGATTTTCAACATTCCATTGAGATTCGCCATGTCTTAGCAAAATGAGATAAACCATAATTATATACTTATTTGTTATTCCATGTTGGTTTTCTTTTTTCTATAAATGCATTCATACCTTCCTTTTGATCTTCCGATGCAAAAAGTAGATAAAAATTCTTCCTTTCAAATTCCAATCCACCTTCAAGTGTTGTGCTAAATGATTTTAGTACAGACTCTTTAATCAATTTTACTGCAATTGGTGCTTTGCCCGCAATTTCGGATGCAAGAGCTATTGCCTCATGTAGATATGATTCAACAGGAACTACTCTATTAATCAGACCTGCTCTCCAAGCTTCACGAGCAGATATCATGCGTCCTGTTAATGCGATCTCCATTGCTCTCACCTTGCCGATTGCTCGTGTGAGCCTTTGAGTTCCACCGGCTCCGGGCATGACCCCGATATTTATCTCGGGTTGACCAAATTGTGCTGTTTCACTAGCAATCAACATATCGCAATTCATGGCCAATTCACATCCGCCACCAAGTGCGAATCCCGAAATAGCTCCAATAATAGGTTTTTTGATTGCTCTTATTCGTTCCCATCTTGCGAATTGATCTCTTTCAAGCATGTCTATCGATCCGGCATCCGACATTTCCTTGATATCTGCACCGGCGGCAAATGCTTTTTCATTGCCATGTATCACAATACATCGAATATCGGGTGAACGATCGAATTCTTCCATAGCTTCAACGATTTCAATCATTGTTTGAAGACTCAATGCATTGAGCACTTGTGGTCTATTGAGTTGTATGACACCGACTCCCGGTTTCGGAGTTGAAGTCAGGATGCATGTCCAATTATTCATATTAATACAGTAAACCTGCCAAAGTGGCTGTGAGCAAATTTCCTAATGCTCCGGTAATCATTGCTTTGAGTCCCAGAGCGGCTATGTCTTTTTTTCTTTCGGGTATCAATGCGCCTATTCCACCGATTTGAATGGCTATTGAACTAAAATTTGCAAATCCGCATAATGCAAAAGTAGCCATTGTGACTGTCTTTGGCATCAGATTTCCTTGTTTTATGTATTCTGACAAGTCTGCATAAGCGATAAATTCATTCAGACTAATCTTTGTTCCAAATAATGCTCCAAACTTGTCAATATCTTGCATTGGAACGCCAATCATATAACCGATCGGAGTGAAGATCACTCCAAAAAGTTCTTTGAGGTCATGCGGAAACCAAATGGAATACTGAGAAAGCATAGAATGCATATTCAACATTCCGGCATTTATTCCGGCAATGATTGCCACAAATGCAATGAGCATGGCCGCAATTCCGGCAGCTAATTTCAATCCATCCATTGCTCCATTGGCCGCCGCCTCAACAATGGTTGAACTTTCCGGTAAAACAGGAGATGTATCTGATAACTCCGTTTCTGAACGTGACGAAGGAATGACGATTTTGGATAGCATCAATCCTGCAGGAGCTGACATTAAGCTTGCAGTAAGCAAAGAGGCAGCAGGAACACCCATTTGAATATATCCTGCCATCACACCGCCAGCTATGGTTATAAATCCTCCAACCATAATGGTATTGAGTTCGGATCTGGATGCAGATGCCAAATATGGTCTTATCAATAATGGAGCTTCTGTTTGACCAAGAAATATATTGGCTGAAGCTGACAATGATTCTATGCCTGTTGTTTTTAATGTACGACTCATAAACCATGACATACCTCTAACGATATATTGCATGATCCCGAGATGATAGAGTATAGACATCACTGATGAGAAAAATATAATAACCGGCAATACAGAAAATGCAAACTGAAAACCAAATGTATTTGCATAAGCAGGATCGGCAATATTTCCAAAAAGCATTTGCGCGCCATTGGAAGCAAGAGCAAGAAATCCTGATATCCCATTACCAATGGTTGACATGAGTGAAATCCCAAAAGGAACTTTCATGATGAAAATAGCTATGACTACTTGAAGTGATAATCCAATGATGACCATTCTCCAAGGAAATGCTCTTTTATTCTCTGAAAGTAACCAACAGAGAAAGAGAATAAGAATTATTCCAAGTATGCCAATCGCTTTTTCCAATATCATAACCACTTATGTTGTTTATACCATTCAACTGTTCTTTTGATACCTTCTTCAATTGAAATTTCTTGTTTCCATCCAAAATCTCTTTTTGCTTTATCGACTGAACAAATCCAATATGGTTGGATGAGATCTTTTCCTTTCTCATAGTTCAATACGGGAGGTTTTGATGAAAACTTGCCAAAAAACTGAGATAAACCTGCAAGCATCATGACAGTTGCATGAGGAACACGAATTGGTAACACAAAAGATTTTCCAAATGCATTCTTGGTTATTTCTGCAATCTGCTTCCAAGTGTAGAATTCTTCGCTTGAAATGAAATATGTTTCGCCAATGGTATTTGTACTAAATGCCGATTCTACAATACCTCTGGCCAAA
Organism: Ignavibacteria bacterium; assembly: GCA_947491315.1. Classification (GTDB taxonomy): domain Bacteria; phylum Bacteroidota; class Ignavibacteria; order Kapaibacteriales; family UBA961; genus UBA961. The sequence goes on along the minus strand of CANLII010000008.1, from coordinate 25,303 downwards.
TCAACACCATGGATGAGACTTACTTTTTTTTCATCGAAACCAATGAGAGGAACCACACCCTTTGCAACAGATTGAAAGAAGGTCAGAATTGCGGTATCTCTCTCGCCATATACTGCGGGTGGTCTAACAATAGTTATCGGAAATCGCTGCGAATACTCTCTTACAACTTCCTCGGCTGCCTTCTTTGATCGACCATATGCTGTTAATGGGAAGAGTGGTGAATCTTCATGAACAGGTTCTATTAGTGATGGTGATGGTCCGGTCACAGTTTGTGAACTCACATGAAGAAATCTCTGCAGATTTGGCGCATACGTTGAAGCAAGTTCCAGGAGATTCCTTGTTGAATCTCTATTTCCTCGTAAAAATTCTTCATCATTTCTTGCAGCTGTCAATCCTGCGACATGAATGATCATGTCAACACCCTCAACAGCAGGTTTCAATGATTCAGGATTTTCTAAAGAGGCATTGATGATTGTAATATCCTTATTATGTAGCCATCGCAAATCGCTGGTTGGGCGAGCTATGCAGATGATATCAGCATTGGCGTTTTGCAATGTGTCAACGACATGACTTCCTATGAAGCCGGTTGCGCCTGTAACCAATACTTTCATTATGATTTCTCCATTGTTATCTTTGAGCCATCGGGTAAGACTATATCATAATCGGCTGTAGATTCACCTTTATGTATTCTGCGCAATTTACTTTGCAAAAGCGTTCTTTTGAGTTGAGTCAATCGATCTGTGAAATAGATTCCATTCAAATGATCAATCTCATGTTGCATTACTCTTGCAAGAAGTCCATCGGCTTCCATTGTATGCAACTTTTCATGTTCATCCATGAATGAAACTTGTATGGCTTCTGGACGAATAACGAGTTCTCTAAGATTGGGCAAACTCAGACAACCCTCTTCATAATCAGTTTCTTCATCAGAATAATGCGTAATCTTTGGATTGATCATTGTCAAAGGTTTGATTGATTCACAGCCTTCTATGGGTGAAATGTCAATGATTGTAATTGACAATGGCGAACCAACCTGATTTGCTGCAAGACCTATTCCCTCTGCATTCAGCATGGTTTCTTTCATATCATCAATAAGAGAATGAATATCATCATTCAAATGTTCGATTGTATCAGCTTTATGCTTAAGAATAGAATGATCATACACGTAAATTGGAAGAATACTCATCTTCAGAATCCCAATTGTTGTAATGTTTGAACAAATTGCCGAGAAAATTGACGGTGAATTATACCATCATAGGTATTAACGGGATAGAATGTCAATACACCAAGTGAAGCGGAATTACCATATTCAAAATCAGAATCCACAATTCTTGTTTGTTCTTCCGGTCTGAATGGATTATCCACATCTATTAGTTCAATTGTGCAACCTATGCTCACTTTTTCTGTAGATGAGGAATTAAAATCAAATATTGGTAATGCCGAAAAAGGAATTATCGCTTTGATATGGTATCCATTTGATTCTCGATGGAATTCAATAGGTATTGAGGTATTCATGCCTGATATGTTCATATAACTTAGATGTGGAGTCATAGCATTGGGAATCAACTCGATTGATTTGATAGAACCAAGTGTATTTGTGTCTTTGCCGATGGACTTTCCAAAACTTGGGATGGTTTCAGATACATATAGAATGACTTTATCTTGCAAACATGTATCACATCGTGATTGTATCAATGTGTCATCTATAATCAGCAATTCCAATTCCCAATTTGTATTGTTATACACACTTTTCTCAATAATAAGGGATGCATCTTGAGGGCCCTTCCAATAAAATGCCCCTTTGATCACATCTTCCGGAGCATCAATAATTATAGGTTTATGAAATCCATATGGGATTGTGATATCGGATGAATACACAGGAATATCGTGATAATGATGATAATATGAAGTTTCTTCTGTTCGAGTGGAAAAAACATGTGTTTTATTCCTTCTTTGCATGTGATCACGATGTATTTCAAGGGTTTGCCCTGCACTTCTAGAAGTGGAAAATTGATCACTTTCAAAGAAAACGCCTTGTCTAAATTGATATCCCGTTATGTTCCAATTAAATTGTTCATTCTTAGATGTTACATGGCAACCACCGTTTTTGATGGCAACACCAACTTCGAGTGGTGACTCAATGAATGCTCTTGCTTGCTTGTGAACCAGAGTTAGCGTCCCATTGATGTCAATAAAGAAATACACAGAACATGCCTTACTCTTCTCTTTCGGAAATCTCACCACGAATGCTACATCATTGTGATCATCCAGTGAATAATCACCAATATCCCAGCTCCAAACTTTTGCTTGCTCATCGCCGATTTCAGAAATGACATCAGCAATCAATTCCTGATCATAATAGTCTGATAATTTCTTTTGGAAATCTTTCAAACTTGAACCGGATTGCGCTTGTGTATTCAAAGAACATATGAATACGAACACTATATGTAGATAGACTAATTTCATGCAAACTTTACAATGATGGAATCATGAAGTTCAGCTGGAGATTCCTTTAATCGGGCACCAAATTGTGATACAACTCGAGATGATGAATAAGAAGCAAGATGTCCTGAGCGCAAAACAGAATACCCTTGGGTAAGACCATAAAGAAATCCACCTGCATACATATCACCGGCTCCTGTTGTGTCCACAGCCGTGATTGAATAAGCAGGAATTGTATGTCTCTGGCCTTTTACCAATAATTCAGAACCATGCTTACCACGAGTCATCACCGTATGAGTGAATTTTTCATTCAATAATCGAAAAGCTTCTTCATGATTATCAGTATGGGTATATGCCATTGCTTCAGATTCATTGCAAAACACGAGGTCTGTGAATGAAGATATTTCATCCACAATCTCACGGAAGGCATTGACCACGAAAGAATCTGAATATGTAAAAGCAATTTTAGTATCGTGTTTCTTTGCTAGAATAACAGCTTCTTTTATGGCATCTGCTCCACCTGGTTCGGTTAATCGATACCCTTCAACATAAAGCCATTCGGATCTTGAGATAGTCTCTTCGACCAAATGATCTCTGTTATATGTACTGTTAACTCCGAGTGAAGTCATCATTGTTCTTTCAGCATCAGGCGTTATCAATACTAAACAAGTACCTGTTTTTGAGTGTTCTTTGATTTCTGCATCAAGTATTATTCCTAAGTCACGAAACTCTTGAGCATAAAATTTACCAAATGGATCATCTCCCAAAATGGTTTTATATGCGGCTTTCCCACCGAACTGGCCAATTGCGATGATTGTATTTGCAGCAGATCCACCACTAGAACGATGATGTGAATGATCTGATAATGTGGAGATGACCTTGGACTGATCTTCTTCTGAAACTAATGACATTGACCCTTTTGTCAATCCCAAATCATTGAAAGTATGTTCATCTATTGCAAATTCAATATCTACAAGCGCATGGCCTATGCCACAAACATGGATGTCTTTCATGGTTGATTCAATAGTTAAGAAATGGAAAGTATACTGCATTGCAAAAATACGCATTACGCATCGAAAATTATGACTCTTATTCATTCTTTCTAAAGTAGAACCTCTTGTTTTTGTTGGTAATTACAATGAAAAATCACTATAATTGCCATGTTAGTAAAAATCTATGATCAGTGAGCAGCATCTTGATCATATGCGTTTCCTGATTCCATAATTCATATCATTTCGAATAGATTGGATACTCCATGTATCAACCTTTACCAGAAAAAATTCATTATCCTGATTTAGAAAAAGAGATTCTTGCATTTTGGGAAGACTCGAATATCTTTGAGAAATCCTTATCTGCTCGTGCAGAATCTCCCGTATTCAGCTTCTTTGAAGGACCACCGACAGTCAATGGAAATCCAGGAATCCATCATTTGATGGCCAGAACGGACAAAGATTTAGTGTGCAGATATAAAACCATGACTGGTTATTATGTGCGCAGACAAGCCGGTTGGGACACCCATGGCTTACCGGTGGAAATAGCCGTAGAGAAACAATTGGGTTTGGTGAATAAGTCTGAAATCGAAGTCATGGGTATTGACAAATTCAATGCTGCTTGTCGTGAGTTTGTGTTCAGTAATATCGAAAGAGACATGGGCTGGGGAGATTTCACCAAACGCATGGGATTTTGGGTGGATATGAATTCTGCCTATATCACTTGTACAAATGATTATGTGGAATCAGTCTGGTGGGCATTGAAAACATTTTTCGACAAAGGCCTCATCTATAAAGGATATAAAGTTGTCCCTCAATCCCCCACTATCGAAACACCTCTCAGTTCACATGAATTGTCACTTGGTTATAGAGAAGTCAAAGATCCAAGTGTATATCTAAAAATCAAGATACTTGATTCAAAAATATCTGATGCAATCGGTGCTCACATCTTGGTATGGACAACAACGCCATGGACATTATTCTCGAATGTTGCATTGGCTGTGGGTGTTGATATAGATTATGTCATAGTTGAAAAAGAATCGAATGAAGGGATTCCTGAACGATTCATCTTAGCTAATTCCCTCAAATCACTACTCGGTGAGGATCCAAAAATACTTGCAAATGTCAAGGGTGAGGAATTGCTTGGATCAGCGTATGAACAAATATTTTCTTATTGTTCTATCGATTCTAGTGCATTCCCCAATGCTTTGACCATTCTTCCCGGTACTTTTGTTTCCACAGAAGATGGTACTGGCGTTGTGCATATTTCACCTGCATTTGGAGTGGATGATTTTGAATTGTCAAAGACATTCAATCTTCCCGTCCTTCAACCGGTAACTCCAAATGGACACTTTACGGAGATCATCTCGGATTTTGCCGGCAGAGCAATCAAAACATTCAAATATACTGATAGAGTCGAAGAAGGTGCGGATAAAGACATCATCATAGCATTAAAGCAAGCAGGTAAGATTTTTAAATCCTCATTTGATTATGTTCATAGCTATCCACATTGCTGGAGAACAGATAATCCTGTGATGTATTATGCCAGAAATTCATGGTTCATCAAGTCTCCTTCTTATAAGCAGACAATGATTAATCTGAATAAGACCATTCGCTGGCAACCCTCTGAAATTGGTACAGGAAGATTTGGTAATTGGCTTGAGGAAGTAAAGGAATGGTCTTTAAGCCGTGATAGATATTGGGGAACACCATTACCTATCTGGGTAAGTGAAGACAAAGAAGACATGTTTGCCATCGGTTCAATAGAGGAACTTTTGAAAGGTGAATATCAGATTTCCGATGATGCGTATGTTCCCGTCTCGGATGCTCCTCTACCTTTGGATTTACACAGACCTTTTGTTGATAATGTGATTTTCCGTAAAAACGGAAAAATCTATCGTCGAACCACTGAGGTGATTGATGTCTGGTTTGATTCAGGATGTGTACCATTTGCGCAATTCCATTATCCTTTTGAAAATAAAGCATTGTTTGAAAGTCAATTCCCTGCTGATTTCATTTCTGAAGGTATCGATCAAACAAGAGGCTGGTTCTATACGCTTCATAATATCGCTTCTGCATTGTTTGAAAAACCAGCATTTAAGAATATTATTGTAAATGAACTCGTATTGGATAAAAATGGACTTAAAATGTCCAAAAGCAGAGGAAATACTGTAGATCCATATCTCGTCATGGATGCATATGGAGCAGATGCAGTTCGGTGGTATTTTATGGTTAACAATCCACCCTGGAGACCGACTTTATTCAATGAATCTGATATAGCAAAGACAGTCATAGCAGATTTTTTCAGAACACTTACTAATACATATTCTTTTTATAGTCTTTACGCAAATATCGATGGTATAGACGGAAATGAAGATGTCATTGAATTGGCTGAATGTCCCGAAATCGATCGTTGGATTATATCAAAAACACATTCAACCTTGAAACAATATCATCAATACATGGAATCCTATGATGTGTTCAAAGCATGTCGTTTGGTTCAAGAATTTATGATCAATGATGTTTCAAATTGGTATGTCAGGAGAAATCGCAGAAGATTCTGGAAGGGCGAAAAAGACAATGATAAGATTTCAGCATATCAGACTTTAAGAAATGTCCTTCTGGATGTGTTGTCAATGATGGCTCCGGCAGCACCATTTTTACCTGAGGTGCTATACAGAAGACTCCGTACTGAAAAGCAAGAACTATCCATTCATATGAAATTGATTGCAATGGGAGATCCCGCTTGTATTGATGGAGATTTAGAAAGAAGAATGTCTCTTGCACAAACTATTGTCTTCCTTGCAAGATCATTACGTGAAAAATCAAAAATCAAAACCAGACAACCACTAAAACGAATACTTATTCCTGTCATCTCACCTCAACAAAGACGTGATATTCAGGCAATAGAAAATATCATAAAAGAAGAACTCAATATCAAAGCAGTTGAATATGTCAATGAAGAGGCAGGTATTGTGAAACGCAGTGTCAAAGCCAACTTTAAGGCATTGGGTAAAAGATATGGAAAGCAAACTCAAAAAATTGCAAATGTAATCTTAGGAATGAATGAACATCAGATACGATCATTCCTACTAGAACAATCATTCCAATTTACTATCGATGAAGATCCCTATTTGATTACTTTGGAAGATGTTGATGTAATGACTCATGATATGGAAGGTTGGCTTGTTGCAAATGAAGGCTCTCTCACAGTTGCACTTGACACAGAGATCAATCAAGAATTAAAGCAAGAAGGCTTGGCAAGAGAATTCGTAAATCGTATTCAAAACCTCAGAAAGAATATTGGTTTACAAGTCACAGATCGAATCCATGTAAAATTTTCAGCAAACAAAGAAATTTCTGATGCAATAATCAAATTATCTGATTATGTTTGTAATGAAATTTTGTGTGTTACATGTAGTAGTGTTGAAAATATTATTTCCGACGCTCATACAATTGAAATTAATCAAGAGATTATTTCTGTGTTTATCACAACAGTTGATTGATAACAGAAAAAATAAATGCATCCCGCGTTTAGTTTTGTTTTGTTTTATTACTTAAGGTGAATGCTGTATGGCCTCAACTAAGAAATCCGCAGCAAAGAAAGCAGCGGTAAAACCCATTGTTAAGAAAGTTGCAGTGAAAGCTGTAGCAAGTAAAGCTGCGGCGAAACCCGCAGTGAAAAAAGCAGCAGTAAAATCCGTAGCAAAAGCAGCGGCAAAACCTGCAGCAAAGAAAGTTGCAGCAAAACCCGTAGCAAAAGCAGCGGCAAAGCCTGCAGCAAAGAAAGTTGCAGCAAAACCCGTAGCAAAAGCAGCGGCAAAGCCTGCAGCAAAGAAAGTTGCAGCAAAACCCGTAGCAAAAGCAGCGGCAAAGCCTGCAGCAAAGAAAGTTGCAGCAAAACCCGTAGCAAAAGCAGCGGCTAAACCTGCAGCAAAGAAAGTTGCAGCAAAACCCGTAGCAAAAGCAGCGGCTAAGCCTGCAGCAAAAAAAGCAGCAAAACCGGTAGCAGCAAAACCGGCAGCAAAGAAAGTAGCGGCAAAACCGGCAGCTAAGAAAGTTGCCGTAAAAAAAAAGTAAGTCCCTCTAAAGGGTCGAAAAATGCCCAAGTCACTGTCAAGAAACAAGTGTCTACAAAGGATATTGTTATATCTAGATCTGTAGATGTTTCTAAACAAAAAGCAGTGAAGTCTTCAGTGGCGAATTTTGCCAAAACTGAAAAAAAACAAGCGAAGCCAGTTGCCAAAAGTGTTGAAAAAACAACTTCGAAGCAATCGGCTTCGCTTTCTGTTTCAATCAAAGGAAAAAATACCATCGCAACTCCAAAGACAGATAAGAAAGATTCAATCAAGCCTTTGACAAAGAAGGTCGAGATAATTGAAACAGTTGCCACAAAAACTGAAAAAACAAGTAAAAAATCAGCACCAAAAAATGTAATAAAAGAAAAAAAACAAGTCACTACCTCAAACGATGTCATATCTGCTCCCCCTGAAAAAGAATTTATTGAATTAGATATTCCAAAAGCGGCTCCATTGCAATTAACTTTACAAGAGAAGAAGCCTGCAAGTAGGTCTAAGTCAAGTAATAAAGCATCTGAAAAACCATCAGCTGCAGGTTTAGAAGCAATGAAAATGCCTGAAGGAAAAGGTGCTGCTGCATTCGCCATGCATCCAAAAGAAGAGAAACCCATTATTAAACCTTCTACTAAGAAGGTACGATATTCTGATGCTGATTTAAAAATGTTCAGACAACATATTCAGAAGATCAAAGATGATGCATTGGATGAAATGAGAATGCTCAAGGAAAGACTTGATGATCTGACTAATGCAGAAATGGCTTCCGAGTCTATGATATACTCAGTACACATGGCTGAGCAAGGATCTGAGGCATTAGAAAAAGAAAAAACATATGCTCAGATTAATCGCATTTTTGAATATATCAAAAAATTGGATGATGCTGCTAAGAGAATAGATGATAAAACCTATGGTATTTGTAAAGAATGTAATATTCTTATAGCTAAAGCAAGATTATTGGCCGTTCCAATTACTACGCAGTCTGCATCATTCAAAATTCATAGTCGTTGCCCGGATAATGGTATCGATATTATTGCTGGTAGAAATGAGTAAATTATAATGGATTCAAAAGTCCATTCACATCGATTGTTATTCTATGCTTTTTTGTTGATTGTTCTTGATCAAGCAACCAAAATAGCAGTGAAAGGTTTTTCTCTAATGGGATTTACCCATCATGGCATGTTTCTCGGTGAAAGCATATCAGTGATTGGTGAGTTTTTGCGTTGTACGTTCGTTGAAAATCCTGGAATGGCATTTGGTGTTGAGTTTGGTTCAGGCAAAATATTCCTGACATTGTTTTCACTTATTGCTTCCATTGGTTTAGTGTATTATTTGTTGATGATTAAATCAGCAAAAATCCAAATCAGAATCGCCATTATGCTCATATTGGCCGGTGCATTCGGTAATTTTATTGATCGAATGTTTTATGGTGTTTTCTACGGAGAAGGTCCTCTCTTTTATGGACTGGTTGTTGATTTCATACAAATCGACATTCCAGATATACAGTTAGGGCAGTTGGTCTATACTCATTGGCCTGTATTCAATGTTGCAGACTCCTGTGTATCAATTGGCATGATTCTCTTACTCTTCTATAATAGATATCTTCCATATCCATTTACACAAGTGAATGAATTCACAGAAACAACAGATAATGGAAATTGAAAAGGAACAATATCCCGATTATATAGAAAAAGTGATTGACTTGTTGGTCTCAAAAGGACAAGAACCTTTGAGATTGGATGTCTATATCACTAATGCCATAGCCAATGCAACGAGAAACAAAGTTCAGCAGGCAATCGATACTGAGCAAGTGACTGTGAATGGAACAATGAGAAAGGGTTCTTATAAGATTAAACCAGGGGACACGATTCGTTGCATATTTATGCGACCTCCCCCACTCGAGTTATTACCCGAAAACATTCCTTTGGAAATAGTATTCGAGGATGATTATTTATTGGTAATTAATAAACCTTCAGGACTTGTTGTACATCCCGGCTTTGGAAATAGGTATGGTACACTTGTCAATGCAGTATTATGGCATATAGGTTATAGAGAAGCAATTCCTTTATCCGATATTGAAGAAGACACCGAAGAAGAAGATTTGCCTGAAGATGCGTTTATACAAGCCATCATGGCCAAGGATGATGCTTTAAGACCCGGAATAGTGCATAGACTCGACAAAGATACTTCGGGCTTGATGGTCATTTCCAAAAAAGCAGAAATCACACCTGAACTTTCAAAACAGTTTGCTGATAGAACTGTTCAAAGAGAATATATGGCTTTGGCTTGGGGAATTGTCAAAGAAGATCATGCCATCATCGAAAACAATCTAGCTCCTTCACCCAGAAATAGGAAAGTTTATGCAATTACCAAACAAGGCGGTAAATATGCAAAAACTGAATACTGGACACGTAGCAGGGGCAGATATGCCTCATTGTTACAAATCAAACTCCATACGGGTAGAACACATCAAATCAGGGTTCACTTTTCTTCAATACATCATCCACTAATTGGTGATATGTCTTATGGCGGAGATACTTTGCCACATCAGGTAAAATTTGGCAATGAATCTAAACATTCAGCAATGCAATGTTTAGATATAATGAAACATCAGGCCTTACATGCAAGAATGCTTGGTTTTGTTCATCCGATCACCGGCAAAGAACTACTGTTTATCCAAGGACCTCCCCAAGATTTTATTCAAATTGCGCACATTGCAGGTCTTGAGATTCCCAATGATATATGTGGATAAATCACTTCAATATTAATTCATACATACACATAAAACTTTTTGTAATTTTAGGGGTTAACAAGGAGTTGTAATGTTAAGATTCTTACTTTACGCATTAGCTTTATCCATTTCTGCTTCATTATTTGCACAACAAAGTTCAAACCAGACTTGGTATTATGGCAAATTTGGAGGCATTAAATTTACGAATGCAATTCCCTTACCTATTACCGGAAAACTCGATACATGGGAAGGTTGTGCAGTCTATTGCGATCCAAATACAGGAAATGTGTTATTATATTCAGACGGAAAAAAGCTCTTTCTTCCGGACGGATCAATAGTACCCGGTGGCGATTCTCTCAAAAGTGGCATTTCATCGACCCAATGTTGCATTTTTATTCCTGACCCTGCAAACTCAAAAAGAGTGTACCTCTTTACTGCACCGGATTTAACCGGTCAGGGCACAACACAAAGCAAATCATACTATTCTCATATTAGTCTTGAAAACACTCCCTCAATTTTACTTTCCAATGTTGAATTGCAAGATAATATGTCAGAGAAATTGGCAGGTACACAACATTGTGCAGATAATTCATATTGGGCAATTTATCATCATAAAACACAATCTAGAATTCTAGCTTATAAAGTGACTGCATCTGGAGTTTCTTCACCTGTTCTTTCCAATTATAATAATTTGTTTAACTACTATACAGTTGGCGCCTTGAAGGTTTCACCAGATGGTTCAAAATTGGTAGTACTCTCCGAAGCTGATGGCACAAATTATTTGCAAGCTGTAGTACTATTTGATTTCAATCTTCAGTCTGGTCAAGCCACGAATGCCAAATTCATTGCCAAAAACAAATGTTATGGAAACTATGGGGCTGCATTTTCACCTGATAGCAAGAAACTCTTTACGACAGGAACATTGGATAAACCACAAAGTTCAGAATCTGCATTATTCCAATTCGATGTTTCATTCAATGATGAAGCATCAATTGCAGGATCCATGTGGACTCAACCATTAGGAACAAGAAAGTTATTCGGTATGCAATTGGGACCTGATGGTAAAATTTATGTTGTAGCAGATAGGCCGAGCCAATTGGATGTAATCAATAAACCAAATAAGTTAGGTAGTGAAATTGGGTATACTCTCAATGTTCTCAATCAAAGTGGTAGAACTGTTTTGGGATTGCCAACTCAGATTGAATATGGACTTGGATTGAGCATTGACTCAGTATTGGCATGTCCTAGTTCAGGCATTCGAATTGGTGCGCCACCTATGACAGGATATTCATATGCTTGGTCGCCAACAACAGGATTGAGTAATGCTGCCATTGCAAATCCAATCGCAAGACCAAATGCTCCCACAAGTTATACATTGTTCATTACCAATCCTTTCGGCTGTCAGACTAAGCAAACGATACATGTTTCATTACTCCCTGCTATAAATCTTCAATATGAAGTTCCGAGCAGTATTTGCAAAGGTGGAAAAGTTCAATTGAAATCATCAGGTGCTACTACCTATAAGTGGTTTCCATCCTATGGATTATCTTCAACAACTATTGCAAACCCAATTGCAAGTCCAGACTCAACGACACAATATTATCTCGTTGCATCAAATGGTGTTTGTACTGATACAGTACCAATAAGAGTTGATGTTGTTCCCTTTCCTATTGCAGAAGCGGGTAATGACAAGACAACTTGTCCGGGTGGATCAGTAGAAATTGGTTTGAATCCCAAGAGTGGATATAGCTATATGTGGTCACCGGAGCAATATGTTTCTAACAAATTCCTTTCCAAGACAATTGCAAGCCCACCTAGTCCAAATTTTAGGTACATTTTGAAGGTGACAAATGAATTTGGTTGCATTGCTTATGATACCGTCATAGTTAATACTGTAAACAATTTAACAGCATTGACATCACCCGATACAACTATTTGTCGGGGAGATAGAGTCCAACTTCGCGCATCAGGTGGAAGTGTTTTTAGATGGTTCATGGGTCCGAATATCTCTGATACAAATGCATCTACACCAATTGTCCAACCTGATAATAATACGACATATGGTGTTATCGTATCGAGTGGACAATGTATTGATACCGCATTTATCCGAGTGAATGTGATCCAAGGTTTTGTTGCCAATGCAGGTATGGATAAATCAACTTGTCCCAAAGAGCCATTACAACTTGGCTCCGCACCTGAAAATGGAGCACGATATTCTTGGTCACCAAATACATATCTGGATAATAGTCAAACAGCGATGCCTGTCTGCACTCCTACTGCATCCATAGAGTATGTATTGACTGTGACTTCCATTGCGGGTTGTGTTTCATATGACACCGTGAAAGTTATGGTAGCTGATGAGTTAAACATATCTTTGGTTGATGATACTGCAACTTGTCCGGGAACTCCAATCACTCTTAAACCGACAGGTGCAACGATATATCGTTGGTCACCCGGTAATGGAATTGATGACATTAACTCATCTGAACCCACATTCTCACCAACTATAACAACCACATATTATGTGGAAGCAAAAAATGGTAATTGCATAGGATATGATTCCGTCATCATCCGTGTGTTACCACTACCAATTGTTGATGCAGGAAGTAATATTTCTATTTGTCCGGGAGATACCGCAATCCTGAAACCATCAGGTGCAATGACATATCTTTGGACTGAAAAGATTTCAGGATTTACATCGAAACAATCTGACATACAAGTTAGTCCCGGCACAACAACAATGTATTTCGTAGAAGGAACAAATGGCGGATGTTCTGTTATGGACAGCATATTGGTCATTGTAAAAGATATACCTACCATAACAGTATCGGGTGATACCATCACTTGTTTGGGTAATGAGATTACATTGTCAGCCAATGGTGGAGACACATATGAATGGTTAGATCATCCGAGCATCATTTCAAAAAATGGAAATATCCTATTAGCAAAACCATTGCAGAACACATATTATACCTATCGTGGAAGCAAGGACGGTTGTTTTTCCCGTATTGACAGCATTCTTGTTAATGTCAATGCTTCCCTGCCAATTCTGAAAACCGCTGATACGATTACTTGTAGGAATAAACCAATCACTGTCACTGTTTTTCCATCTACAGGAATTACATTGAAAGGAGATTGCTCTTTACTTTCTAGTAAGAATGATTCACTGATTATAATGCCAAATTCTTCCGGTTATATCATCATCAATGGACAAAGAGCTGGTTGTGCATCACTTGATTCTTTTTATGTTGATGTCAAAGATGTCCCTATTGTTTCTTTACCCAAGGATACAGTTATTTGTAGAGGTAGTGCCATTGAAATACTATCTACTGGAGCAAATACATATTCTTGGTCGAGCAATTGTGTCTTTACTCAATTGAATGATAATCGGATTCGAATTGATTCCATTTCATCGGACATAATTATAAAAGTTATAGGGAATAATGGATTCTGTGAATCTACCGATGAAATGAGAATTTCAGTCATCGATCCCAATATTGCTGCATTTGCTTTACAATCAAATGGTTCAGTGAAACCTGGTGAAAGATTCTTGATGAAATTATCTGTACCATCTGCATATGCAAATGCCAAATTGGCTATTACTTATGATCCATCAGGAAGTATGATTGAGCAGCATAGTACATCCGGAATTACAGGTGCGTCTCATGTACAAACAGTACCAGGCACATATCAACTAATGCTTGATAATTCCGGAAAAAATACTGGTGAGATATCACTTTCAATCATGCCCTATCTTCCACCTGATGATAGAACTTTCAATACCTATGTCATACAATGGCTAGATGGTGAAATTGATTGTACAACTCGCGAACTACGAGGATGTGATGTTCCGTATGAACAAACTTGTGCTTGGACAATCAGACCCATCACAAGCAAGAGTCAATATCAATTCATGGTGAAGAATAATACCATAAACATTCAGTCCGGATTGAATGAACAACTACATTGTATTGTTTCAACGATAGATGGAAGAATTCTACTCAATGAACATTTCCAATTGAATTCCGGAGATCATAAGTATATCCCATTACCCAATGATTTGCCATTTGGTACATATGCCATTACCATTCAAGGAACATTGTGGAAAGATACAATCCTCTATCCGCATTATGGTGAAAATCAATAGATTTGACAAGATGATTCACCACAAGTTTCAAGAATGACACCTGATATCACTAGACTTATCATGTTTCTGGGAATCCTTGCAATTATACAAGGTGGAATAGATTACTATATTTATAGAAAATATAAGAACTTTCTTGATGTGCTGGAAAATGTTCAGCCGATCTGGAAAAAGGCATATATCTATATAGCAGTATTCATGTTCTTAGTACTCATCGGAACCACAATTGAGAGATTGTCTACCGGGAGTAATCTAGTTACCGGACATATATTTCAAATCATGATAGCCATTTGGTATTTACCAAAATATCCATTGACAATCTTTTTTCTGTTCAAAGATGCAATCGGTCTAGTAATTACACTTATAAAAAAAATCAAGAGTAAAACAATAGTTGCTATTGGTGATTCACCTTCTCTTGAAAGAAGAAAAGTATTGCACACAATAGGTATATCTGCTTCCATACTACCATTCATTGCAACAGCTCAAGGCGTATTACATACCATTTATGATATTGAAACCAAAGAGATTGAACTTGTTCTTCCAGGACTAAGTAGAAATCTAGATGGGATTCGCCTTCTACAGATTTCAGATATTCATACGGGTTCTTACTTTGGAACCGGCTATTTACAAGATGCAGTGGATATCATCAATAAGCAAAAAGCAGACATAATAGCCATAACCGGTGACTATGTGAATTTCGATCCTGATGAATTACAATTATTCCTTCCAATTCTTCGCCAACTACAAGCTCAAATAGGTATCTATGGTTCTTTGGGTAATCATGATCATTATATGACAGGTATCAAGCATCAGCAATTATGTACGATGATTCGCTCAACAGGAATTGATTTATTGATCAATGATGCTAGAACTCTCACCATCAATAATGCTGATGTGGTTATTGCTGGTACTGATAATACAGGTTTTAATCAAAAATTTGGAAATTTAGCCCAAACATTTGAAGGTGTTTCTAGGGAAGCAATATCAATTCTGATGGCGCATGATCCAACATATTGGAATATGGAAATCTTGGATTCGGGTTTGGCAGATCTCACACTGTCGGGACATACCCATGGAGGCCAGATTGGAATTGAGTTATTGGGCGAAGCATATAGTCCTGCACAATTTGTCTATGAACAATGGTCAGGATTGTATACCAAGCAGGACAAATATTTATATGTAAATCGTGGACTTGGCACTGTTGGTCCTCCTATTAGAGTGGGTATTCCTCCTGAAATAACCGTCATAACTCTGAGGTCTCCTATTGCATAATACCTTAGAATATGATAACTCGGAAATGTGTATAAATTAGGATAAACGATTGTACGCAAAGTGTGTAATTTGAATTCCGAACTCACTAAACCTTATTAAAACATGAAAATGTCCAAAGTCTCCCTATTCTTTATAGTACTTACTATTTCCACATCAGGATTGATGGCTCAGACATATAGATTCTTACAAACAGAGATCTATGCTGTTCAAGTATCTGGGGGATTATTACAAAATACATTTTCATCAGAATTCAAACAATTCGGTGGAACGGTTTCTTGTGATGAATTTAACTCTGGGTCAGGCAATGGTTTTTCTTTTGGTATTCAGGGTGAATATCCATTGTCAAATGTTCTCGCGCTTAGTGGTGGTTTGGGTTTCCGTGATAGAAGTGGATTACTCTCAACTTCTTCTACATTTCCCATAAGAGATGATAATTCCACAAGTGGTTTCTCACAAGCAAACATGGAGAATACTATCGATGCCAGCATGCAATTCATCGAATTTCAAACTGATCTTCGATATAATATCTTCGAAGTCTATGGATTTGTTCTTCGTGGGATTGGAGGCTTGCGGTTTGGCATTCCGCTATCAGGTGAGTTTCATCAGAAAACAAGAATAGTGAGTCCTGAATCGATTGGCTTTGTGGTTGGAAATCAAACATTACAAGAAAGAACATTGGGTTCAGGTGAAATTACCACATATAATCCTTTGCAGATTGGTGGAGTGATTGGAATTGAACCAATGGTAAGAGTTTCCCCATCCATGCATATAACTGCCTCAGCATTCTATGATCTTCCGTTTACTTCCACTTTAAATGATGCAACATTGAATATATCCGGTTTTAGAGGACAAATCGGACTAAGATATTCTATGCGAATATTTGCTCCTAGTCCGAATACTCCATAAAAAGTTGCATTATATTCCGGAAACTTCGCTACATCTTTCACCGCCGGCCATAGTGATTATTTCATCAACATAATGATCGGCAATCAGTGCTACAGACTGAATGCTAGTGATGATTTCATTTTCATCTGCATTAATACCCGCTATTGAATGAGCAAAGCAAATTGTATCATCAAACATCAAAGAGAATGCACCAAAATGTAATTCAGCATTCTTTCTTAGAAGAAATCTGAGTAAATCCTCATTGATAAGTGCTCCTGATACCAAAGTTGCCATGCATTCAATGCATGTATCATTATCAGTAAAGGGTCTGATGATGATCATCACTCTGGAAGAACCAGCATCAATTGAAAATGATTCATTATCAAAACACACATGATCGGGATACTGAGTATTGAGTACTGATTCTACTTTATCTCTTGTCTTTTGTATAAGTTCTTCGGGAGTATGCATGATTCCATTCCTTATTCTTGATGTGGTGGAAGTGCATCTTTTGATGCAGAAGGTAATTTACCCATGGATGCCTTTAACTCTAGTAATTGTTGTTCAACCTGAGAAGATGAGGTAAGTTTTTTGAACTCATCATCGAGTGAAGTTGATTGTCCTGCCAATTGTTCAAATGCTTCTGCTTGAGATTCCAATGTTTCTATCTTTGTTTCGAATTTGTCAAATTTTGAGAAAGCGTCAGAACCAACTCCACTAAATGTTTGCGCAATTTGCTTTTGTGCTTTGGCGGCTTGGGACCTGGCTATCAAAGTGCCTTGTCTTGCTCTTGCTTCATCCAGCTTATGTTTCAGTGCATCAAGTTGAGTGCGTAATTTATCAGATGTTGATTTTGCAATCAGATAAATAGGTTCAAGATCACTTATATTTTTGTCCTGAATTGCTTTCTTTTCTAAAGCCGCTCTTGCCAAATCTTCTCTGCCTGCAGTTACTGCCTGTTGAGCTTTATATAACCAATCAGCAGAATCAATCTTAGCTTTTTCAATCTTTCGTAACAGCGATTTTTCATGAGCCATGGAATTTGCAATAGCCAATGTCGCTTTGTTTACAGATTCTTCCATTTCAATGACCATTTGCTTGAGCATCTTTTCTGGATCTTCTGCATTATCAAGTGCATCATTCACATTTGCTTTGAACACATCGGCTATTCGAGAGAATATTCCCATAACTAACTCCGTTTAAAAAGTGTGATTATCATCATCATACATGCAAAAATAGCAGATAATTCCATGAATTGACCATATCAGAGAGTCGAACACAAATAACTTAGTAAATTTGCGTGTCAACTAACATAATTACATACTATGAATGTTCAATCAGAAGCCATAGAAGCCGTTGTGGAGCATTTTGCTTCCCTTCCGTCGATTGGAAGAAAAACAGCACAAAGACTTGCATTTTATCTTTTAAGACAATCAGATGAATTCATTCATTCATTTGCATCGTCATTGATACAAATGAAAGAAACAGTTCATTCATGTTCGGTATGTTTTACATATACCGAACATGATCCTTGTCCGATTTGTTCTTCAGAAAGAAGAGATCGCTCGGTCATTTGTGTGGTAGAACAACCAACTGATGTTTTGATTATTGAAAGGATGAGTGAATTCAAGGGTTTATATCATGTATTACATGGGAATATAAATCCCCTTGAAGGCATAAATCCGGATGATCTTAAAATTCGGGAATTGATAGCACGATTGAATTCCAATGTCAAGGAAATCATTTTGGCTCTTAATCCTACGGTCGAAGGTGAAGTCACCATGCAATATCTGGCTAGGATGATTAAACCATTGGAGATCATCGTCAGTCGTCCTGCGCGTGGCATTCCGATTGGTAGTGAATTAGAGTACACAGATGAAGCAACTCTATCAAAAGCTATGGAATCGAGGATAGTGATGTGAGTATGATTCATCATTTTTACATAGTGGTATTTTGTCTGATAGGTTCAGGATGCTCTTTACTGGAGACCAGAACTCCTGAAAATCCTGAGAATGCCGTTCAATATGATCCTCCTTTTGATTATCAGACAGTACTTATGAATTTGAAAAAGTCGGTTCAATTCAAAGATCCCACTGGATATGTTCGATGTTTCTCAGATTCTTTGAATGGCTCAAACCAATTTTTTGTCTTTGAACCAAGCATCGAAGTACTCACCAGATATGGTGGTTTGTTTTCTCAATGGAATATCAATCAAGAACGAGTCTATTTTCAAAATGTTATGTCAAAAATTCCGAAAGAAATACAAACGGAGTTACAATTAACAAATACAAGTATTGATGGAATAACCCCGGATTCAGTCATTATTCAGTCTGATTATCGACTCTTGATACCGCATGGAATGATTTCCATTTCAGGTGAAGCAAATGGTTCACTGAGATTTGTCATAAAAAGGCAAACGGATGGACTTTGGAGCATTCAACGATGGTCTGACTTTTTGGGAAAACACGATACAACAGGAATAACATGGAGCGCGATAAAAGCACAATTCAACAACTAGGCTATGTATGTATCATCGTTTTGTTGTTGTGTATGTTTCAAGTAGTTGAAGCACAACAAGCATTCTATTGCAAAGAACGATTGCCAGATATAGTGAATAGTTATTCTCGTACATTGCTTCCCGTTCTCCATCCTTCAGGAACGAGATTGTATTTTGTCCGAAAAGAGCATCCGGATAATATTGGTGGTATTTCCGATCCGGATGATATATGGTATACCGATAGAGTAAACAATAATTATTGGACTTCGCCCATTAATGCGGGTCCAACAATAAATACGATTCGTTCTAATGCTCTTTTCTCAATCACTTCAGATGGGAATGCAGCTTTCATTGCAACTGTCAATACTCTTGGTAATTTATCGTTTCACATGGCAGATGTACAGAAAGATACATGGAATATCAAACCGGCTTTCACCATTAAAGATTTTGTCATGAGATCTCCTCAATATTTTGCCACAATGAATGCAGATCAGAATGTATTGATTCTAGCCATGAATCATACAGAATCGATGGGAGATTTGGACTTATATGTTTCTTTTAAAGAAAATGAAAATGTATGGTCAAGTCCAATGTGGATGGGTAAGACAATCAATACTTCTTCTCGTGAGGGTTCCCCTTTTATAGCACAGGATAATAAAACGCTCTATTATTATTCAAATGGATTAGGTGGTTATGGAGGAAGTGATCTTTTTATATCGAGAAGATTAGATGATAGCTGGACCTCATGGAGCAAACCGGTTAATTTGGGACCTTATATCAATACATCCGGGAATGAGCGTTCGATCACATTGACTGCACGAGGTGATACTGCCTGTATCATTTCAACCGACACAATAAATGATCGAGAAGGAATGTACTTTGTATGTCTTCAACCCGATATCAGACCACAAGAGAAAATAGCAGTAGCTCTTCCCCAAGTTCAAAAACCATTTTCAAATACGACTCTAGAATTATACTTTGAAAGTAATCAATGGAAATTGACTTCTGCTCATAGGTCTCAATTACAAGATATGTGCAATCAAGTAAAAGATAGAAATAAGTTTGTCATCATTAAAGGATTCACAGATGACAGAGGAAGTGTACTGTATAATAAAAAGCTCTCCATAAAGAGAGCTCAAACTATTACCGATTATCTTAAAACTTGTGGCTTGCAATCTCATGATGTTTCCGGCGAAGGAATTCGTGAGATGAATGGGGAGGCTTCCATTCAAGACAAAAGAGCAAAATCAAGAGCAGTAACCGTTTATTTGACTATTCAACAATGATCAACTAAAAGATGAATACTCCCCATAATTGAATTGCTGCTTTCTTCTAAAAAATAAGGCATAGATTATAAATCCTATTCCGCCTAACATCAAGATAACCAAGATCACGGATCCGAATGAAAATGTTCCAGGATATGCTTCTTTTTTACCATTAGTACCATCCACGACCACAGGTCTTGAATAGTAAAATGCTGGATGAAATGGCATATGCCAATACCAAGGAATAGAACCAAGTAGATATCCTGTCATGAAACGATCTCCCATTCCTCCATACGAATGAACGGCATAGTTTCTATCTCTTCCATTTTGAGCAATATTCATTGATGTTGTTTTTCTTGGGGTTCCATAACGAGTTCTATATTGTTGTCCATTGGCAAAACGACCTGTGGACATAGATCTAAATGATCTTCCATTGGAGAATGAACGCGTTCCACCAGAATTCCCTCTTGATGAACCAAAAGATCTGGACCCACCAAAAGATCGTGTACCAAAAGATCGGCCTCGTCCACCACCAAAGCTACCTCGAGCTTCAGAAGTGAATGGTAATACCACGAATGATAGCATGGTAATAATAAAAAGGACATATGCATGTTTCATGAATGTATTCATGGAATTCCTCAGAATATAGATTCGATACTTTCAGAACCATCAAGGTTCCTTAAGACGATTTCAGAAAGAAATCGTGTTTCTGAATATGATTGATTTTTAGAAAAGATCTTTGAGAACACATTTCCTCTCTTTTGAACCGAATCAATCATGATATGCACCATGATTGATACTATGCCATCAATGAACTCATTATTCATGAATACGGATGTATTGTCGAGAGTTCCATCACTTTCAACTGCCAATGATCGTAAGTCCATCGCTTCATCTTCCGAAAAAGCGGCTTCTCTTCTTTGCAATTGTGACAGATCGTCGGTAAATAATTGTTTTGTTAGTACAGTACCTGAAGAGGTAGTGAAGGAAATTATCGCATTGAATATACCTTCCTCATCTATTGACAGAAGTAATTCTTTAATGCCTGCTATTTGTTCACCATTCAAATATACGGCTGTCTTTTCAATTCTTCCATTACTTTCAATTGAGATGGTTCTCATGACTTTTACAAGTTAGAATGAGTAAATGTAATATCTTTCTTTTGCAAGGCTTCGGAAAGCATTTGTAGATATTCGGATCTTAAGATAGTTTTTGCTCCCAATAACTGAGTATGATCATTAATATACTGAGAATCCAAAAGTGTGAATCCTTGATGTATCAAATGATTGTATAAGTGGACGAAAGCTAGTTTTGAAGCATTTGATTGAAGACTAAACATAGATTCACCAAAAAAGGCAGATCCAATGGATACTCCATAGAGTCCGCCAATGAGATTCCCTTCATGATATGTTTCAACCGAATGCGCAAATCCTTGATCATATAATGTAGTGTAAGCCATCATGATGTCTTCATTTATCCATGTATCCTTTCGTTTTGCACACTGTTGTATCACATCTGAGAATGCAGTATTGATTGTAAATGACCAATCTGAATTGATATAAGCTTTCTTGAGTGTAGGCTTCGGACCATCCTCACATAATGGGAATATTGCTCTCCTCATTGGTGAATGCCAATAAATCTCATTTGTTTCATCGTCTGCCATCGGAAACCAGCCGGTTTGATAGGCAAAGAGCAAAAGAGAAGGCGTTAATGGTTGATTTTCAAGAAAATCCAATATGTCAAAAGATGTCATCAAATCTTCTGAATCCGATATGAAACTCTGAGATATGGAATATGCTTCTTTCGTGAAAATACTTCTTGGTCGGTCATGGGAAGATTCCACATATCAGCATTATATTCTTGAAGAAAGATTCCTGATAAAGTGTCATTCCAAGTATGATTGTGTTCGCCACAATACTCTGCATATTCCATGACAAATGAAGGATACTCACTAAGTAAAGCGAATTGATAATCTGCAACTTCAGGAACATCGGTCATGATTCTAAATTGTGCACCATGCTTGGATAATCTGATGCATTCTTGAATCAATTCTTCGGTGAATGCTCTTCGTTTATGATGTTTCTTCTTAACCCATGGATCCGGAAAAAATGAAAAGAATTCTTGAATGGAATCATTGGTGAGGAAATGTAATCCATTTGGTAAAGAATACCATAAAGCATGTGCATTTGAAATAGATTCACCATGAATGATAGTATTCATCCATTCAATCAATAATTGTCTGATTTCTATTCCCAGAATATTAGATTCAGGATTATTCAAAGCATAAGTCATCATGAAAGATCCCCAACCACATCCGATATCCAATACTGAAGGTGGCATTCCATTGGAAAAGAACTCATTCCAATTGATCTGTTGGATCAAAGGAGGATAATATCTCGGGATTGTACTCAATTTATCCAAAGGGAAATACACATTTGAAGCATTGTGATGCCTGCTTCGTGGTTTGGGATATTTTTTTGTATCTATGATGAATTCAGTCATTCTTTGGTTCCGGTGCCAAGATTGAAGAAAGCGTGAAATCTGTAGAAATATTTCTTGTGGCTGAAAGAGCTATATATCCACCATTGAGCCATAATTGAACTTGATCACTATAATGTGAACTCAGTGGCTCTCCGGACACACCACCCGGTAATACGCAATAGAGCATGGAGTCTCGCATGTCGGAAATGACTCTGACTGATGCTCCTAAGGTTTGTTTGAATGGATCATTGAATGACCAAGATCCATTGTTTAGGGTAGTATTATTACCGCCATGCGGAAATGGACCATGCGTCACAATTGGTGATAATAATGTGCTTGAGGAAAAGAGATGTTCCAATAAAATGGAATGTAGTTTTCCATATTTCCAAGTTCGTATATCTGGATTTGCAAAGTATCTATCCCCTTTTTTGATTGCTCTCAAGAACGATCTAAATACTATTTCTGATCTGTCTTCTTTGATCTGTTTGGTTCTAACATCGTCAAACCAAGAATCCCATTTTTCTTCTGAATCATATAATGTATGCAGAATGATACGAGTAGGAACATTGGAAACAATATTATACAGTCTTAATATCGGCGCAGTGAGTTGATCTTCAAAAACTGATCGATAATACTCATCAAGAAACAATGAAAAAATGGTTGGTTCTATATCCTGATTTGTAATATAACATTTCCAATTCTTCATTTTTTCTATTGCTTTTTTTGCATTCACAGGCATATACTTCTTTTTTTTGATCAATACTGGCAATATTGAATCCATCACTTGTCGAGCATATGCCGAATACACATCCATCTGTAAATATTGGGCATCACGTACATCATATTCGTCAAATTCTTTTAAGGTTTGTTGTAATCTATCTGCTCTGGATGAAGGTTCCCACAGAACTGAATGATATACATTTGGATTAGATATGAGCGGATTATTTGCGGTAATGATGAATCGTTTGGAATATTCATTTCCTAGGAAAGATTGAGACGGTAAAATTGAGGAAGTATATACACCATTCCAAGAATAGCCTTTTTTCCAACCCGGTGATGGTAGATTCGGATTGTTCTTTTCTCCTCTTTTAGCGATCATTCCAATGCTTGCAGAAGCAATAGTACCATTTGCATTTCCATAGACAAAATTCAATGCAGGTGCGCACCAAACATCAAATCCTTTTTTGCAGTCTGACCAAGAAGATGATTTCATGACCTTATACATACCAAGAATCTCATCAGACATTTGCATACCCGTCCAAGAATATGTCAAACAATACCGATCAAATACGGAATTCTTATTATTGATATCTTTTAGGAGTCCTGTTGGTGGCGCATCTGAAATAACGGCTGAGCGTCCAGTATAACGGATATCATAGATGAGCGGTTCACCATTTTTAATGATGATGGTATCTCTTTTATACTTGAATTTCACTCGTTCGCCGGATTCATTGAAGTAGTAATTTGAATTCTTCTTATCAACTTTTTCTATGAAATAGTCAAAATCATCATTCATCATATTGGATATACCCCAAGAACTTAGATCATTCCTACCTGAAACGATGAGTGGTAAACCAGGAATGGTCGCGCCAATGGCATTAAATCCGGGACTTGTTATATGTGCTTGATACCAACGGGCCGGCAGTGACAATTTCAAGTGTGGGTCATTAGCCAAAATCACAGATGTTTTCTTTTCTTTTGGAGATGTTCGCATAACCCAGGCATTACTACCTATTCCATCTCCTGAAAATCCCAGATATTCTCTTGCAGAAAGAATCATGGATGTATGTATGGTAGATAAACCTTCCAAACTTCCTTGTGCAATTGTAGATTCTTCAGATGTAAACTCTTGACTTGTACCTCCATATTGATACACTGTTCCCGGAGTATTCTTCGGAATCATTGCAAATGCAGACTGAATACCGAATTTATCGGCGATCTCACCGAATGCTAAATCTGTCCACATACTCATATTCATTTCAATCGCCATTAATCTCATGATGATGAGACAATCTTCAGGGGTCCAAGATTCCGGTGTATAACTCAATGCACCAAATTCAAAAGGTACTTTATCAGGGTTCATCTCCAAAAAAAGATTGACACCTTTGCTATAGGATTCAAGTATTTGTTTTGTTGTTTTACTAGAATTCTTCAATAAATTCCCTGCTATGTCCACAAGATTCATTACCCTCATGAATCTATCTGATTGTAAAGCTTGCTCCCCGAAGATTTCTGCCAATCTTCCTCTACCCGCTCTTCGTGCTATATCCATTTGCCATAATCTGTCTTGCGCATGAACATATCCCATCGCTATGAATGCATCTTGTTCATTGTGAGAAACGATATGTGGAATACTGAACTTATTGCGGTAAATATGAACTGAATCCATGATGGATCGAGAGTGATGTATTTCACCTTTGTCAATGGAAGTTTTTGTTACCAATGACAAAGAGAAAATTCCTAATCCGATTCCACATACTATCAATGATATGAGAATCGGCATTCCATAATGAGAAAGTAGGCG